>NZ_BAFU01000049.1 GCF_000308495.1 Nocardia brevicatena NBRC 12119
ACCGAACCGCACAGAAATCCTCGGCGATCAGGTGACCGTGGCGCAGCCGAACAAGGAACTCGGCACATGCCTACCCGTCAGGGGCTCCTGGTAGTACTCGCCGAAAGGCCACGGATATGCCCGTTGCGCCTGGTCGAAGGAGCCCCCACCGAAGGTCCGGAGAAATCCGAGCAGCGTCCGAGGTGGACTGCCGGCGCAGCGGATACGCGCCGTGACGTCACCCCCACCGGCCGCTTGCCGGCTTCGGGCGGACCGCACCGGCGCCGGCTGCGTATTTCTTCGGCCTGCGGAGTGAGCTCGGCGGTCTGCTCGGCGGAAGGGCGCCGCTGATTCCGACTGTCGGAATTGTGGTCAGGACTGCGGCGTGGCCTCGCCGGCCTTGCGAGTGAGCATGGTGAGCGCATCGAGGTGAGAGTGGTAGGCGGTGCGACCCTTGTGAGTGAGGGCGAGCCAGGTTTCGGTTTGCGGCCGGTGTAGCCCTTGGTGATGGTGAGGTATCCGGCGGCCTCCAGCAGTGTCATCGCCTTATCAGGTGGTGGCGGGCAGGTCTCTGCTGATGATCTCGTTGGTGGGCCATTCGTGGGGTGGCGCGTGGATCCCGAACGCGACCGCCACGGTACTGCCAGGGTGCGGTCACACAGTGCATGAGGACTGCCCGGCCGAGACCATTCCGCTGATCGAGAACTTCCTCCGCTGAATCGACGATGATGGCCCATCCTCGCTGGGGTGGGCCATCATCGATGGGTGGCGAAGGCGCCTGATGGGAGCTGATCGGTGAGTCCTTCTTGCTGCCGGTAACGCCCGCTCGAGCGATCAGCGGTCGTCCGACGAAACCAGCGAACGCACCGGTGATCACCGGTGCCGACCAACCGGTCTTGCCGTGATCGACAACACCGGAAACACGTAATGCAGAACCCCCCAACTCGAGATGTGGGTCAGGCGCAGCACCGCCAACGCCCGGCCGCGCCCCGCCCGCGGCAGCCCACCCACAGCCGCGGGCGCGGTCTCCACATCGATCACGGACCCCGAGCTCTTATCCGGCGGCGGCCGGCGCGCAGCACGCCACCCCCGACCCCGTCTCGGCCTCGGATGCGGTCTCACCGCGGCCGTCGGTGCCGCAGCACGCCTGTACCGCCTCCTTGTCGCCCATCTCGGCCAGTTCTGGGGCGGCGCCGAAGTGCTCGGTATCGACCAGCACCGTGTAAACCTCCCACCGCTCCTGATTCGGGCCGGTCACCCACACCTTGTCCTGGGTGGCGAAACAACACGTCGTCGCGATCTGCTCCTCGGTGAACAGGCCGGCCTCCGACAGACGCGCGATCTCGGCGTGCACCTTCTCCGAGGACTCCACCTCGACACCGAGGTGGTTCACACTGCCGCCGTGACCAGGATTCTCGATGAGCACCAGCTTCAACGGCGGCTCCACGATCGCGAAGTTCGCATATCCGGGCTTGCGTTTCGCCGGTTCGGTATCGAACAGCGTCGAGTAGAACTCGACCGCGGACTCCAGATCGTCCACATTGAGCGCGAGCTGAACGCGGGACACCATGACCACCACCTATGTGACATATATCGAATCATTGACAGTGGTCAGTCTGCCACCTTTTCGACATAAGTCAACATCATCGGTAGGATCGGTTTCATGCCCAAAGCACTGCCCGTCATCGACACAACCGCTCCCGTCTGCTGTCCGCCGGTGGCGGCCGGTCCGGTCGACGACGAGGCGGCCCTGCACGTCGCACTGCGACTGAAGGCTCTCGCCGACCCGGTCCGGGTGAAACTGATGTCACTGCTGCTGGCCGGTCCGGACACCGGGCGAAACGGTGGCGACCTCGCCGCCGCGGTCGGGGTGTCCGAATCCACGGTCAGCCACCACCTCACCCAGTTGCGCAAAGCCGGCCTGATCGCCTCCGAACGCCACGGCATGAACGTCATCCACCACGCCCACCGCGACGCCCTGGCTGCACTGTGTCTCGTCCTCGATCCCAACTGCTGCCGCTGACGGCCCGCGCCTCTCTCCAGTGCGCGCAGACCTCCCCGTCAAGGCTCGTTCAATTGTGTCCGCAAAAGAGATTTTATGGACATACGAAAGGCTGGAAACGCCTCTGGCCAGTGGTGATCGCCTGCGTAGGTGTCCAAGAACGCATCGTTTTACGACACCGCTGTTACTGCGCGGGGCGGCATATCACCTGCCGCTACTCCAGCGCGCGTTCTCACCCAGCCGATCCCCATCGGCGTCCAACTCCTTGTCGAGCGCCTTGCCGCCGTCGGGCTCGGTCCAGAAGTCGAAGCGCCGGCCGCGGTCGCTCATGGCACACGTCTGCATCCACACCGCGTGGGCTATGCCGGAATGCAGCTCCGGCGGCAGCTCCTTATCGAAGGCGCTGGCGATCGTCTTGCGCACTGCCGGGACATCCTTCGTGGCGGATGGGTAGTGGCGTAGAACGTATCGGCCGGGAAACCTCAGCGAGACAGCTCCGAGCACCTGAGCCCACGCCATCGGACGAATCGGCACACCGATAGGACCGCAGCGGCGTACCGCCCGGCTTTGGGCCCGGTCACTGTTCGATGTCGCCGATCTGCCACCATGAGGGCTGTCCCATCCGAACGGCGCCGGTCCGACCAGATGTCCTGCGGGAGGCATCATCATGACCGGTACCGATTGTGACGGCGTGACCGCAGCGACCTTTCGAAGGAGAGTCATGTCCTTTCCCGAACTTCCCCGGTCGGAGCCCGGTGAAGTGCTGTTGGTCTGTACGTGCTACGAGGACGGCATCGCACTGTGGGGCGGGCTGCTCGACGAGATCGGGGGCCGCCGGGAAGGCGATGTGCTCGTCGTCGGGGACAGCGGGGTGCGGCTGCGACCGGTCGAGGACTGCATCCTCGAAATCCATGGAGACGAAAGCCGCCGGCCGACCCCGGTTCACTGATGTCTGTCTGCAGGACCAGAGGCGGTGGGGCGAAAGTGACGGTGCGGGGCCGCCGTAGTATCGATCGAAAGTCCGAAAACACTGGTCAGAAGTGGTTTCCGGCCGGGCGGGCGCGGCTCGAATCCGCCCAACATCGGCGAGTTCTACCGAGATCTCGTATGACCGGGCGCCCCGACCGTGGTATCCGGAGCGGCAGCGTATGCCGTTGCTCGAACCATTGCCGCACCGGGGGTGCCGGTCGGAACGACCAATGATTCCTCCCGGATCGTCGCGGGCCGGTCCGACCGGGCTCGGGCAGATGTCCAGGCAGTCTTCGGATACCCGGTCCATGCGCGAGCGCATGCTTGCCGGAGACCTCTACCTCGCCGACGACCCCGAGCTGATCGAGCAGAACTTGCGCGCCATGGACCTGATGGAAGCGTTCGATGCCACGCCGATGCGCGATGCCGCTCGGCGGCGGACCCTGCCGGCCGAGCTGCTCGGTGCGATCGGCGACGCCACGGAGATCCGGCCGCCTTTGCGAGTCGGTTACGGTCGCCATATTGGTATCGGGGCTCGTACGTTCGTCAACTTCGGCCCGGTGGCCTTGGATGTCGCGCCGATCACGATCGGGAACGACGTACAGATCGGCACCAATGTCCAGTTGCTTACGCCGACTCATCCGCTCGATCCCGCACAACGCCGAGCGAAATGGGAATCCGCCGCACCGATCACCATTGCCGACAATGTCTGGCCGGGAAGCGGTGCGATCGTTCTGCCCGGTGTGACAATCGGTGAGAACACCGTGGTCGGCGCCGGTTCGGTGGTCACCGGCGATCTGGCGCCGAACGTCGTCGCGGTGGGGAACCCGGCGCGGATGGTCCGGACCCTTACACCCCCCGATACGGTCCGAGGCTCCCCGGTGGAGCCGAGCAAAGGTGTAGACATCATCGCTTCGATGGGCGCGTCGGTCCCGCGTGGTCGGCGGATCCGGGAGCACGGTGAAACGGTCGGACCCGGTAACTTCTTGCCGCAGCCGGATTCATATACGCAACAGGCGCGTTCGGTTCCGGAGCGTGTCCACCGACCGGGTGTCACCGCTGTGCCGACCCTGATCGTCGACCGGACATACGCACTCGTATCCCCTCGAACGATCGGCCCGTCGCCGCGCTGACAACCGGGAGGCCGTGATCACCCGACTCGGGTGGATGCCGATGTTCGTCGACCGGCCCGACCACCACGGCCCGAAGGTCGGTGTTCTTCGGTCGGAGACCGTACCGTCGAAAAGGAGAGCGGCTCTTGTCAACGGGCGGCGTGGCGCGCGGCGCCCACCGCGCGTTTGGCGATGGCCCAGCGGTGTACTTCGGAGGGGCCGTCGTAGATCCGGAAAGGTCGGACTTCCCGGGAGAGGCGGGCCAAGGGCAGGTCATCGGAGACGCCGAGACCGCCGCACAGTTGGATACCGCGGTCGACGATGCGGAAGATGGCCTCGGCGGCGAAGGTCTTCGCGATCGATGTCGCGTTGCCCGCGTGTTCGCCGTTGTCGAGTTCCCAACAGGCGCGCACGAGCAGTGCGCGGGTGGCAGCGATATCGATCTCGTTGTCCGCCACCATTTTCTGTGCCAGGCCGAGGTCACCGATCCGCGCGCCGAAACCTTCGCGTTCGGCGACGCGGGCGACCGCGATATCGTGCGCGCGTCGGGAGGCTCCGAGCCAACGCATCACATGGGTCATTCGAGCGGGGCCCAGGCGGACCTGCGCGTATTCGAAGCCGCGGTCGACGGCGCCGAGCACCGCTTCATCGGGGACGAACATATCCTCGAAGAAGACCTCGCAGTGACCGCCGATCATGGCACGGTCGAGCGTGCCGATATGCCGGCCGACGCGCAGGCCGGGGGTGTCGGCGGGGGTGAGGAACATGGTGGCCCCACCGCGCTGCCCCGGCTCGCCGGAGGTGCGGGCCATGACGATGAAGAACCCGGCGCCATCCGCGCCGGTGATGAAATGCTTGTGACCGTTGATGCGCCAGCCGCCGTCCACCTTCGCCGCGCGGGTGGCCAACGCGGACGGGTCGGAGCCGGCGCCGGGGGCGGGTTCGGTCATCGCGAAGGCCGAACGCACCTCGCCACGGGCGAGCGGCTCCAGATACCGCGACTTCTGCTCTGGGTCGGCGATATGGGCGAGCATATGCACATTGCCCTCGTCGGGTGCGGCGATATTGAGCGCCGTCGGGCCGAACAGCGAGTAGCCGGCCTCCTCGAAGACCGGCGCGCGATCCGACATCGACAAACCCTGTCCGCCGTACTCGATCGGGGCATGCGGTGCGAACACTCCCGCCGCACGGGCCTGTTCCTGCAAGGTGACGCGTATCCGGTCCCCGCCGGCGGCGGTGATGTCACCGTGGTGCTCGTCTTCGACCGGCAGCACCGTGGTACGCACGAACTCGCGGGTGCGTTCCACCAGGTCCTGCACATCGGCGGAATAAGTCAGATCGATCGGCATCGCAGTCCTCCTCGGCATTCGGAACGACGCTGTGCCAACCGAGCGATCGCTCCGGAGGAACCTTCGCATCGTGCCGGCACGTTGTCAAAGATAGTCTCTTGTACTGTCCTGTCGTCAGAGCGGATGCTTGTAGGAGTGTTCGGATAGCCTGAACACCATGTCGGAGGAACCCATGGCCGCGCCGCTATCACCCCATGAGGCGATCAGGGCAGCGCGCAGCGCGGCCGGACTCTCACTGCGCGAGGTTGCCCGCCGCATCGGAGTGAGCCCGGCAACACTCAGCGCCATCGAGAACGGGCGGACCGGCCTGTCCGTCTCTCGGCTGACCGGGCTGGCCGCCGCCCTCGGAGTGCCCGCACACCGGTTGCTCGGTACCGCCTCCGCCGCCTCCGTGCCGGTACGCACGGAGGTCGTGGACACCGCACGCGGGTCCTGGCGGGAATTCGGGCCTCTCGAGGCCGATCCGGCGCTGACGGCGGCCATCGCCTCGTTCGTGGAGATCGGGTATCACGGCACCACCGTGCGGGCATTGGCCCGCCGGGCCGGCACCAGTGTGCCGGGCCTCTACCACCACTACCGTGACAAGCAGGGAGTCCTGGTGCGAATTCTGGATCTCACCATGGACGATCTGCACTGGCGGGTGCGCGCCGCCCGCGCCGAGGGGCATGACGGCCTCGACCGGGTCCGGCTGATCGTGGAGGCGCTGGCGCTGTTCCACACCCATCGGCGGGAACTCGGTTTCATCGGCGCCAGTGAAATGCGCAGCCTGGTACCTGTCGAGCGTGCGCGGATCGCACGGTCGCGCAGTGAGATCCAGCGAATGCTGGACGAGGAGATCGCCGCGGCCCGCGCCGACGGTCGGATCACCACCGCGCATCCCCGGGCCGCCGGGCGGGCGATCGTCACCATGTGCACCGGTATATCCCAGTGGTTCCGCGAGGGAGGAGCCGACTCTCCCGAGGGAATCGCCACGCAATACGGGGAGTTCGCCCTCGACCTGCTGGGAGCGAATCGGCTCGGTTCCGACTCGGCGCCTGAGGGTCCAACCCGCGCGTGAGCCTGCGCGGCGGGTTACCGACGGTCTTATCGGTGAGTGGGACACCGGGCGGCTGTGGTCTGCCCTGGGTCTTCGAACACCGCCTTCCGGTACGCCGGTCGAACCCGGGTCGTGCTCGCCGAACTCTGGCGCACGCCGCGGGCCCGAGATCGATCACCATCGCCGCGTCGCCCGCGGTGCAGCGGTGTCGGCAGGCGTCGTCCTGGCCGTGTCGGGCCCGCATTGCGGGGTAGGAGGCGGGGCGGGCGGTGATTGACACCGCGACGGAAGCCTCTTACTGTCAAACTGACATCAGTTCAGTTTGGTGAACTGCGTGGCCAGAGCCGCGTGGCGCCCGCTCGCCCACCGTGATGGCGGCGGACGTAATGCGCCGAACACCCTCTGATTTCCCGAGAAGAAAGGCGGACACGATGGCGCCGGGAGCGGATCGACTCCGGGACAAGACCGTGCTGGTAACGGGCGCCGGTGGCGGAATCGGGGTGGAGATCGTGCGCCGCCTCGCCGCCGAAGGCGCGGTGGTGATCGCCACCGACCGGCCCGCGGCCGCGGCGGACTGCGCCGATCTGGTGGCCGGACTGGGCGAACCGGATCGGCACCTGGCGCTGGGGTTGGACATCACCGACGAGGACGCCTGGCGGACAGCCACCGCCACCATCGCCGGGCGCTTCGGCGGCCTCGACGTGCTGATCAACAATGGCGCCATCGGCAGCCTGGCGGGCGTGGTCGACGAGAAGCTGGACCGATACAACCGGGTGGTCGCGGTGAGCCAGACCGGTACCTGGCTGGGCATGAAACATGCCGGCGCCCTGATCGAACATAGCGGCGGCGGGTCGATCGTGAACCTGTGCTCGATCCTGGGCACGGTCGGCGGGCTCGGCGACAGCCTGGCCTACGCCGCGGCCAAGGGGGCGGTGCGGACGATGACGAAGAACGCCGCGCTGCACTGGGCGCTGCGGGGAGTGCGGGTGAACTCCGTCCATCCCGCATTCATCGGCACCGAGCAGTTGCTGGAGCGGTACGAGGGCGGCGAGCGGCATACCGCCATGGTGGCGGGAACCCCGATGGGTCGGCTGGGTCGCGCCGAGGAGGTGGCCGCCGCGGTGGCCTTCCTCGCCGGGGACGACGCCACCTATGTGACCGGCACGGAGTTGTACGTGGACGGTGGGTGGACATGCGCCTGATGTGCGGTGAAGACATCCACACCGTCGCGGTGCTCGCGGCCGGCCCGGCCGCGGGACACCAGCACGTCCAGGTGGGCCATCGTCTCGCAGGTCGCGATCATCCGGTTGAAGATGTCCAGCTCGGCGAAACGGCGGTGCCGCCGGGTCCAGGTCAGCGCACCGGCCACGGCCAGGCCGGTGGCCGCACCGAGATCGACCAGTACGCCCTCGATCTCGGCGAAGCGGCGTTCGTGGTGGGCCAGAAGTTCCCGCGCGCGCTCGGCCGCACTGCCACCGGTCGGCCCGTGCGCGGGAAGCATGGCGCGCTCGCAGTCGCGCAGCAGCCGCAGTGATTCCAGGAAGCGGCCCAGCGGCAGATCCCATTCACCGATCTCGAAACCGATCGAGGGGGTGATGGTGGGCAGGAGATGGTCGCCGGTGTACAGCAGGCCATTGCGGCGATCGTGAAAAACCAGGTGGCCCTTGGTGTGGCCCGGTGTGGCCATGGCGTGCAGGTCGTGTTCGGGCAGCGGGAGCGGTCCCGGACGTAACCAGGTGTCCGGCGGCTCCCAGTCGGCGACGTCGAAGGGTTCGTCCGCCGCCTGGGCGTACGCCGCGGCGGCCAGTTCGGCGGCGCCCGCCCGGCGCAGTTCGCGCAGTGAGCTCTCCGGCATATTGCTCCCGAGCTCCCGGACGCCGATGAGGCCGGGGGCCTCGTCGGCTCCCAGATGCACCCGGCAGCCGTGTCGTCTGCGCAGTTCCACCGCGAAGGTGTAATGGTCGCGGTGGATATGCGTGACGAAGACATCATGGATTTCGTCCGGGCGGCGCCCGATTCGGGCCAACCCGGCGGCCAGTTCCCGGTAGGTGTTCCCTCGATTCCATCCACCGTCGATCAGCGCGAGGCCCGCCTCGGTCTCCAGGGCGTAGATGTTCACCGCTCGCAGGCCGTCCTGGGGCAGGGTCAGCGGAATCCGGTGCACCCCGTCGATGACGGGGTGGCAGCCGGGGTCACTCCAGTGGCCGCTCATGGCGCCGTGCCGGTGAGCGGAACCATGGTCCGTTCGTCTCCGAACCAGATCATCCGCCGCCCGCGCATAGCGCCCACATGTGCGACGGCCGCCTTCCATTCGGGGCTTGCCAGTGCGGCGTCGAGCGCCTCCTTGGACGCGAAACTCAGGACCGAGAGCCCGTCCCAGCCCGCGGAGCGCTCGTCGCCGCTCTCCAGGATCTCGGTGTGCTGCCAGCGCAGCAGGCCCGGCAGCGGATAGGTCACTTCGGCGTGTTCGCCGCGCCACCAGTCGATGAACTGTTCACGGGTCCAGTTGCTCGGGCGGGCGGCCAGCACGATCAGGTTGTACACGGCTCTCCTAACTGAATTCTGTTCTGTTTCGCGGGGCGTGCGGAATCCCCGCAGTGCGGGGACTCCGGGCCCTACTTTCGGGCGATGCGGACTGCGGCCTCGCGGACGGACTCGGTGATCTGCTCGAGCGTGAGCGGCCCGTCGGGTCGATACCAACGCCAGACGCTGATGATCATGCCCAGAACCAGGCGTCCGATCGTCCGCGGATCGCCGTCGGCGAAGGCGCCGGCCGCCATGCCGCGGGCGAACAGGTCCGTCCAGCGGGCCTCGATCTGCTGCACCAGCTCCCGGGAGCGCAGCCGCTCGGCCTCCTCTTTCTCCGATTGACGCGGGCCGGACAGCAAATCCATGTGGTTCTGCAGGATTCGCCGCTGCAACGCGTCGCTCGGGGTGGCGATGAGGGCGCCGGTGACCGCGGCGCACAACGCCTCGATCGGATCCTCGACGCACTCGGTCGCGTTATCGAAGCGTTCGACCGAGTCGGCCAGTTCGAGGCGCATGATGGTCAGCAGGCAGTGCGCCTTGGACTCGAAGTAGTGATACAGTGCGGTCTGCCCGATGCCGACCTCGTCGGCGATCGAAGCCCATTTCGTATGTTCGTACCCGACGCGCCCGAACTGTTCGATCGCGACCGCGAGGATATTGCTCCGCTTGGATCGCGGGCTTTCGCGGCGGGTTCCGGTATCGACGGTCATCAGCGATTGCCCTTCAGGCGCATATGGTTTGTGGTCGGTGTAGGACCTCTACCGTACCCGAGATGAACTCGGGTCAAGCGAGGTCAAGTGTGTTGCCAGTTGTACCGCGTCCGGGCGCGACAGCTTGCCCACCCGGTTCTGCGGCAGGTCGGGCACGGTGAACACGTACTCCGGCCATTTGGACTTGGGAAAGTCCGCCGCCGCGAGTTGTACGGTCACATCCTCCAGCGCCAGCGGTGCGCCGCCGGTCACCACCAGCGCGGCCGCCCGCTCGCCCAGAAGATCGTCGGGCACCGGCACGACGCATACCTGCACAACTCCGGGAAGGGCGGCGATGGCCGCCTCCATCTCGTTGATGTCGATATTGCGCCCACCCCGGATGATGATCTGCTTCTGGCGTCCCATCACCTGGATCGAGCCGTCCGCCGCCACCTCGACCAGATCGCCGGTCGACAGGAAACCGTCCGGTGTCAGTTCCGGTGGCACCGCCACTCCTCCGCGAGCGTACCCGACGAACAACGACGGACCCTTCACCTGTGCGTCGCCGATTCCGCCGGGCGGCAACGGTTTTCCGTTCGCGTCGACGGCGCGGACCACCGTTCCCGGGAACGGCCGGCCGTCCCGGCCGAGCCTGACCGAGGGCGGGTCGTCCGAACCGGGGGTGGTGTGACCGAGGCATTCGGACATGCCGAACACCCGCAGGAACGTGGTGCCGAGCACGGACTCGGCCTCTGCCAGGGCCCGCTCGTTCATCGGTCCGCCGCCGACCGTCATGGCCCGCAGCGACGACAACCGGCCCGCCGAACCCTCCACCACCGACAGTTGCAGCGCCATGGTCGGCACCAGCATGGTCCAGGCGACACGATGGTCGGCCATGGCGGTCAGCGCCTCCGCCGGCGACCAACGGCCGATCGAGACCATATGTCCGCCCAGATGGGCGGGCAGGTACATACCGAAGCAGAACGCGGCCACACTCGACAACGGCACGAACGCGCCGACCGCCTCGCCCGGACGCAGTCCGACCGCCTCGATGGTACGGTCGCAGGCGTAACGGATCGCCTCCTCGGACTGCACCACGCATTTGGGCCGGCCGGTGGAACCGGAGGTCATGGCGATCGCGGTACCGCCGCGCCAGCGGGTGATATCGCCGAAACCCCTGGGCTTGGCCCGCAGCACCAGCGAATCGAAGGTCACGCGCCGCACCGGGAACTCGGTATCACCGATACCCCAATGGCGCAGCGATTCGGTATCGCCGACCACCACATCCGGATCGATGTCCTCGACCGCCAACCGGAACTCGCCCGCGGTGGCATGCGGGCTGAACACGGCGATCACGCCGCCCCGCAACCCCACGGCGAGAGCCGCGGCCAGAGTGCGCCAGGTGTTGTCCGCCTGCACGAGCACCGTGGGCGCCCTCTCATCGATCTTCGCCAGCAGTGCGGCAAGGTCGTCGGCGGCCGCCACGACCTTGCCCAGGGTGTGCTCGCCGAGCTCGTCGCGTACCGCGAGCCGGACCGGATCACGCCGGGCCCGCTCGACCATGTCCTTGGCCAGTAGTCTCATCGTTGGTTCCTCGTACCGCTCATCCTGCTCGATATCCGGGAGGTTCGGGCGGAAATAACCATCGCCTGCCCGCGTCCGCCATCAGCGTGCCGTCCAACCGCCGTCGACGACCAGCGTCTGCCCGGTGATATAGGAGGAGGCATCGGAGGCGAGGAAGAGCACCGCGCCATCGACCTCGCCGGCCAGACCGCCGCGGCCGAGCATGGTGTTGCGCCGCACCCATCCCGCCGACTTGTCGTCGGCGAACAGACCGTCGGTCATCTCGGTGTCGAACCAGCCCGGTACCACGGCGTTCACCCGGATGCCGCGTCGCCCCCACTGGCCGGCCAGCTCCCGGGTGAGGCCCACGGTGCCCGCCTTGGACGCCGCGTAGCTCGCACCGCCGATGGGGGCGGTGGAGACCAGCCCGACCACCGACGAGATATTGATGAAGGAGGCGCGCTCGCCTTCGGGCAGTCGGGTCGCCGCGTAGGTGGCGAGATGGAACCCGGCCACCAGGTTCACCTCGAGGACGGCGGCGAACCCCTCGGCAGTCTCCTCCTCGGCATGTGGCGGGCCGGGGCGTCCGGCATTGTTGACCAGTACGTCGAGGCGCCCGGACTGTTGGTAGCACCGGTCCACCAGGGCGCGCCGGTCGGTGTCGTCGGTGATGTCGCAGCGCACCGGCACGATCCGCGGCTGTTCGGCAGCCGGCGCGGTCAGCCGATCGAACCGGCGGGCCGCGGCGTACACGGTGGCACCGGCGCCCGCGAGAGTGCGGGCGAAGCCGAGGCCGAGCCCGGAGGAGGCCCCGGTTACCACGGCGACTCGTCCGTCGAGCCTGAAAAGCCTTTCCGGGGTGTATGTTTCGCTCATGGGATGCCTCCTCAGTACACCGCTGTCCGGCCGCCGTCGACCGGAATGATCGCGCCGGTGGTGTAACCGGCGGCATCGCTTGCCAGGTGAACGACGATCCCCGCGATCTCCTCCGGCCTGCCCAGCCTGCCGGCGGGCAGACGGTCCACGATCTTGCCCACGAACTCGTCGTCCCAGTGCTCGGCCATATCCGTGGCGAAACCGCCGGGCATAACACAGTTCACCCGCACCGTCGGTGCGTACTCCTGAGCGAATGCCATGGTCAGCGCGTTGAGACCATTTTTGGCGGCGGCGTACATCGCCTCCGGCGGACTCGGCCGCTGCGCTCCAATACTGGAGATGTTCACGATCGCGCCGCCGCCTGCTTCGGCCATCCGTGCCCCCGCCACCGCCATCAGGCGAAACGGTCCCTTGAGGTTGACCTCCAGGGTCTTGTCCCACAGCGCCTCGGTGACCGAGACGAGGTTTTGTGCCAGGGGTGCGATTCCGGCGTTGTTGACCACGATGTCGAGGCTGCCGAACTCCGCGATGATGCCGTCGACGGCGGGTTCGATGGTGTCCCAGTGTCCGACGTGCAGTGCCAGCGGATAGGCCGCGCCGGTGGGGATGTCCGCCAGGGTGGCGACGGCCCGCTCGCAGGCCTCGAGCTTGCGGCTGGAAACGATCACCGTCGCGCCGGCCGCTTTCAACCCGCGCGCGATGGCCAGCCCCAGCCCCCGGCGGGCGCCGGTGACAAGGGCGACCCTGCCGTTCAGATCAGTGCTCATCATCGGTACCTCTTCACCTCGAGACGCGCCATGGTGCGCAGATGGACTTCATTGGGGCCGTCGGCGATTTGCAGGGCCCGGGTGACGGCGTGCATTCGGGCGAGCACGGTGTCATCGCTCACCCCGGCCGCGCCGAAGGTCTGTACCGCACGGTCGACCACCTTGTGCGCAACTTCCATCGCGGCCACCTTGATGGCCGCCACCTCCGACCGGGCCGCGGCATTGCCCTTGGTGTCCATGAGCCAGGAGGCCTGCAGCACCAGTAGTCGGATCTGGTCGATCTCCATCCGGCTGCGCGCGATCCACTCGCGCACCACACCGCGTTCGGCCAGCGGCTGCCCGAACGCGACCCGCACCAGCGAGCGCCGGCACATGAGTTCCAGCGCGCGTTCGGCCATCCCGATGGCCCGCATCGCATAGTGCATGCGGCCCGGTCCCAGCCTGCCCTGGGCGATCGCGAAACCGTCGCCCTCATTGCCGAGCATGTTCTCCACGGGCACCCGCACATCGGTGAACTGCACCTCGCCGTGCCCGAGACGGTCGTGGTAGCCGAACATCGGCAGGTCGCGCAGCACTTCGATCCCGGGTGTGTCGGCCGGCACCAGAATCATGCTCTGCTGCCGGTAGGTCGGCGCGTCCGGATCGGATTTGCCCATGAAGATCAGCAGCCTGCAGTCCGGATCGAGGATGCCGGAGATGTACCACTTGCGACCGTTGAGGACGTAGTGGTCACCGTCGCGGCGGATGGTGGACCCGATATTGGTGGCGTCCGAACTGGCGACCGCCGGTTCGGTCATCGCGAACGCGGACCGAATACCGCAGTCCAGCAATGGTTTCAACCACTGCTCGCGCTGCACCTCGGTGCCATACAGCGCCAGGATCTCCATATTGCCGGTATCGGGCGCCGAGCAGTTGAACACCTCGTTGCCGATGAGCGAGCGGCCCATCACCTCGGCCAGCGGCGCGTACTCGAGGTTGGTCAGTCCCACGCCGCAATCGTCGTGCGTCATGAACAGGTTCCACAGACCCTGCGCCCGGGCTTCGGCCTGCAGCTCCCGCATGACGGGCGGCTGCTCGTGCGGGTTGCTCGCGGCGGCGATCTGCTCGGCGTAGACCTTCTCGGCCGGATAGACGTGCTTGTCCATGAAGTACTCGAGCTCGTCGAGCAACTCGTCGGTGCGTGCGGAATACGAAAAATCCACGGTGCGGCTCCTGAAGGATGACGGTCAACCCGCGAGCAGCGCGGTGCCGGTCTCGATGAGGCGTTCGATGGTGGCGGGCAGCTTCTCCTGGTCGGGGTCGTGGTGCCTGCCCTCGTGGTGCCGCCGCAGGTTGTGGCCCATGATCGCGGCCATCTTGAGGCGGCCGAGCGCATCGAACCAGGTGAGATCCCCGGGGAGCGGACGCACGGCACGGTAGCGTTCCACCAGTTCGGCGGCGCCGGGTAGGCCGGGAACCTCCCGACCCACTCCGGGAAAGCACGAGCCGTCGGTGAAGACCAGGAACCAGCCGAGCTCCACCCGCGGGTCGCCGATACTCCAGATCTCCCAGTCGATCAGCGCGACCGGTTCGCTGCCCGCGCAGATGATGTTGCCGAGCCGGTAGTCACCGTGGACCAGGGTGGGCGGTGCCGGGTCCGGGATATCGCGGCTCAGCAGGTCGAGCAGGTGCCGCCCGCCCGTCGCCAGTTCGGGCGGAACGGCGTCGAGTGTGCGCGCCCAGCGGGCGAGTTCATCGGTCGGAGTGAGTGGCCGCTCGTCGCCCGGCAGACCCGCCGGGTCCACGGCGTGCAGCAGGGGGAGCACATCGGCGGCCCGACGCGTCCGAGTGGCCGCCAGTTCGGGGGCCACGGCCGGATCGTCCAGGACCGGTTCCAGCGACTCGCCCACTACGAGTTCCATGGCGAACCAGGCGGGCTCGGCGCTGTCCTCGGTGACGATCCGGGGGACCGGAACGGGGGTGTCCGCCAGGGCGCGCATAATCCCGGCCTGCCGCAACATATCGTGTCGGCCGATCGGTTTGCGGCCCTCGGGCACCGCCTTCACCACGTATGCCGCGCGATCGGTGGCGACCCGGTAGGTGAGGCCCGAGTGGCCGCCGGGCAGCCGTTCGAAATCCGTGAGTGTCTCGCCGAATTCGGTTCGGAACCGTTCGGCGACCCGCGATTGTACGGTGGCCGTCATGCGCGGGGCTCCTTGGGCAGGCCGAGTACACGCTCGGCGATGATGTTGCGCTGGATCTCGTCGGTGCCACCCGCGATCCGGTAGCCGGGCGCGCCGAGCAGGTGCTCGGTCCAGGCGAACCGGCCCCAACGGCCGGAATCGGCGCCCACCTCGCGGCCGAGCAGCAGCCGCACCACCTCCGAGGTGCGGGCCATGGTGTCGGTGGCCAGCAACTTCCCGATCGACGCCTCGGGCCCGGGGTCGTTGCCCGCCACCACCGCTGCGGCCACCCGCATGGCGGCTACCCGCTGCACATAGCCGCGGGTCACCAGATCGGCCACGCGGTCGCGCTCCAGTTCGGTGAGCTCACGGCCCAGGTTGTGGGCGAGCTCCACCGCCCGGTCGGCGTTGGCCAGGCCCAGATGTGCCCCGTCCAGACGTTCGGCAGCGAGCACGGTGAGCGCCACCGGCCAGCCCTTGCCGACCGGACCCAGCCGGTACTCGTCGTCCAGGCGCACCTCATCGAGGTAGACCTCGTTGAACGAACTGCCGCCGGTCATCTGCCGGATCGGCCGCACGGTGACACCCGGGACGTCCATCGGCACCAGGAAGGCGGTGAGCCCCGCGTGCTTGGGCACGTCCGGGTCGGTGCGACACACCGCGACGCCCAGGTCCGCGACCCGCGCCCCGGAGGTCCACACCTTGTGGCCGTTCAGCACCCAGGTCCCGTTGTCGGCGCGGACCGCGCGAGTCCGTACCGCGGCGAGGTCGGAGCCCGCCTCCGTTTCGGAAAACAGTTGGCAGGCAATGCGGTCCGTACGCAGCATGGCCCGCACCCAGCGGTCGCGCTGTTTCTCGGTGCCCCACTGCGCGATGGCGGGCGCCACCAACTGCTGGGTCACCGAGAACATCTCGGTGCGGCGCGGAACCGCGAACTCCTCCTCGGTGCGGCGGAAGGCCAGCACATACGACATGGGCAGGCTGCGTCCGCCGTACTCGGCGGGCCAGTCGAGCGCACCCCAGCCGGCATCGAATTTGGCCTGTTCGTAGGCGCGGGTCTCATCGGTATGCGCGCGCTCCTCCTCGGCCGTCCAGTTCTCGAACACGGCCACGGAATCGGAGCCATCACCCCACGGCGCGGCGGTCCGCGGGGCGGCCATCCCGGCCAACCAGGCCCGCGCCTGGGCGGTGAACCGCTCGAGGTCGGACAGGGCTTGTGTCTGCACGGCTTCTGTCTCCTCTCACACGGCCAGTACGGTGCACGCGCTGATACCGGGCGCGCCGTAGACGTGGGTGAATCCGACCCTCGGCGCGCCGGGCACCTGCCGTGCGCCCGCCTCGCCGCGCAGCTGGGTCACGATCTCGTGCACCTGGCGCAGCCCTGAGGCGCCGATGGGCTCGCCATTGGCGATACAGCCGCCATCGGTGTTGACCGGCAGCCGTCCGGTGATCTCGGTATCGCCGGAGGCGATCCACTTCTCCTGCTCGCCGTGCTCGCAGAAACCGCATTCGGCCATATGCATGATCTCCGCGCCGCTCTCGGTGTCCTGGAGCTGCGCGACCCGCACATCCTCCGGACCGATACCGGCCAGTTCGAAGGCGGCGCCCGCGGCATCGGCGCTCACGCTGGTGGGTTCGCCGGTGCCCTGTACGGCGGGGCCGAACACCTCGAAAGAGCCGAAGCGGCGGGTGCGATGGCTGATCGCCCGCAGCCCCACAGCCCGGTCGCCGACCCGCTTGGCAGCCGACGGCGAGGCGACGATCACCGCCGCGCCGCCCTCACCGGGTGAGCAGAACATGAACTTGGTGAGCGGGTCGTTCACCATTTCCGAGGCGGCGATCTGCGCGGCGGTCAGCGGTTCGCGACGCCAGGCGTTCGGGTTGAGCGCACCGTTGCGGTAGGCCTTCTCGGCGACGGCGGCCAGCGCCGCGGTCGGGATACCGTGCCGGCGCATATACCGGTTGATCTTGGCGCCGAAGAACTGGGTGGTAACCATCAGACCCTCGGTGCCGTACCCCTCGGGCAGGCCCCACTCGGCGGGTGCCGGGTCGAAGGCGCCACGCGGATGCTTGTCGAAGCCCACCGCGAGCGCGATCTCGGCGGCGCCCGCGCGAATGGCGTTGACCGCGGAGAACAGCGCCGAACCGCCCGTAGCGCACCCGTTCTCGACGTTGGTGAACGGTATGCCGGTGAAACCGAGGTCGGCCACCAGGGTGTCGGCCAGTCCCGAGCCGTCGCTGCCGCCGAAGGCGACCTCGATATCCGGCCAGGACAGCCCGGCGTCGGCCAGGGCGGCGCCGATCGCGGTGACGGCCATCTGCCGGCCGGTGACGCCGGGCTGTCTGCCGAACTTCGACAGACCTACTCCGATGATGGAGACGGGCTGATTCATCGAGTCGGGCTTCCTTCCGTTTCGGTACCGCCGGGTTCGGTGATCACGGCGAACCGGGGCACCGGCGCGGCCGCGACGAGGCGCACCGGTGCCCGGTCCAGTTCGGTGAGGTCCGGACCCTCCAGTACGGCCTCCACCCGGATGCCGTCGGGAAGTTCCACCCAACCCACGGCGTAGGGCGAAAAACCCTCGGCGGGAACGACATAGGGCGGCGATTTGGGTGCGAAACGTTGCACCGTATACGCCCATACCACGCCCTCGCGGCTCAGCGGCCGAGGTCGGGCGGTGGGTGTGGCGCAGCGGGCGCACATCGTGCTCGCCGGGAAGCCGACGGTGCCGCATACGGTGCACTCGCTGCCTTCCCATACCGGTTCATGCATGTCGTCTGTCTCCGAGGTGGTCGTCGTGTTTGTGGCTCAGCGGCCGACCCATTTGGGCTCGCGCTTCTCCAGGAAGGCGTTGACGCCCTCGCGGGCGTCCTCCGACTGCAGCGCGTTGCCCACCGCGAGGTGCTCCATGACCATGAGCGACTGGATATCGGCGTCCAGACCGCGGTCGATGGTCATCTTGGTGAGCTTCATGATGAAGGGGCTCTTGTCGACGATCGGCGCGATGAAGTCGGCCACCAGTTGGTCCAGTTCCTCGGCCGGGGCGGAGGCGTTGATCAGGTCGAAGGCCGCGGCCTCCTTGCCCGAGAGCAGTTTGCCGGTGAGCATCAGCTCCTTGGTCTTGCGGATGCCGATCATGCGGGGTAGCCGGTAGATCGGGCCCGCGCCGCCGAACAGTGCCCGGCGGATATGGAAGTCGCCGATCTTGGCGTCGTCCGCGGCCACGGCGAAGTCGCAGGAGATCATCAGCTCGAAACCGCCGGCGGTGACGTAACCCTCGAGCACCGCCACCGAGGGAGTGTTCATGGAGTAGAGCCGGTCGCAGACCTTCGCCGAGAGCACCGCGACGTCCATCGCGTTGGTCCTGCCGACGTAGTTCGCGCGCAGTTCGTCGAGGTCGAAGCCGGAGCAGAAAGTGTTCGCCCGGCCACGCAGCACCAGCACCTTCAGTTCGGGGTCGTTGTCGACCTCGACGATGATCTCGTCCAGGCGGTGCAGCAGTTCGACGGTCACCGCATTCTTCTTGTGCGGGCGGTTGAGCCACACGCGGGCGATCTCGCCGTCCTTCTCGAGCACGATGTGGTCGGTGTCAACCATCTTGGCCTCTTTCGGGTCTCTTCGTTCGTAATTGAACTGGATTCAATTCAGTTCTACTGGGTGAGGTGCATCGCCGTCAACACGAAGCGACATCCTTTTCGCCGACGGTTACAGTCCGAGCAGGGCGGCGAGCCGAGCCCGGTGTGCGCGGGCATCGCCGTGCGCGGCCTCGTTGCCCAGTGCTCGGCGGTAGTAGGAATGCGCGGGATGCTCCCAGGTGAAGCCGACTCCGCCGTGCAGTTGCACGGCCTCCTCGGCCGCGGTCACGGCGGCCTCGGTGCATACCGCGCCCGCTACCGCGATCGCGGCCCGAGCGGAATCCGGGTCCTCGGCATACGCCGCCGCCGCGTAGCGCGAGGCCGACCGGGCCCGCTCCGAGAGCACCAGCAGGTCGGCCAGTCGGTGTTTGATCGCCTGGAATGAGCCGATCGGGCGGCCGAACTGGTGCCGGGTCCGGGTGTAGGCGATGGTGGTCTCCACCAGTCGGTCCACCACACCCGTGTTCTCACAGGCGACGGCCAGTGTTGTCAGGTCCCGCCGCCGCGCGGTCGCGGTCGGGATGCCCGCAGGTGTGGTAAGCGCGAGCGCGGGGCATCTCCGCAGCGTTGTATCCGCCTGTCGGCGCGTGGGGTCGAGTACCGTCCGCGGGCTGCGCTCTGTCCACGGACCTGCCCGGAAGGCGAACAGTCGACTCCCGTCGGGAGTGTCCGCCGTGGTCACGACGATATCCGCGGTCGCGCCCCCGAGTAGGTGGGTGATGGTTCCGTCGAGAGCCCATTCGCCTCCTTCGCGCTCGGCGCGCACGCGGTCGGTAGCCGGGTCGAGCGCGCTCACTGTGGCGAGGGACTCGCCGGTCAACACGCTCTCCAGCAGTTCGGCCACCGGCTCGGGATCGTCGGCGAGCAGCAGTGCCTGGGCGCCCAGGACGGCCGAGGTGAGCACCGGTTCGCAGACCAGCGCCCGGCCGCACTCCTCCAGAATCGTGGCGAGTTCCGCGGTGCCGTAGCCGAGCCCGCCTCGATCCTCCGGCACGGCGATAGCGGCCACCGACATGTCTTCGATCAGCATGCGCCACAGATCCGGGGAATAGCCGAGTTCGGTGGCCGATGTGGTGCGCACCTGTTCTATATCGCTGTGTCGGGCGAACAACGCGCGCAGCGTGTCGCGCAGTTCGATTTGCTCGGCGTTCGGGTTCAACGCGGCGGGCTCCGTGCGCGGCCAGGGGGCTTCGAGAGTGCCGGCTGGGGTCATGGCGATTCTCCACAAAGGTGAGTTCAGTTCGGTTGACTTGAGCGTAGTGCGGAAAACTCTCGACAAGAAGGGCTAAATCGAACTAAGTTCATTTCATGGGCTACGAGATCGAAGAGTACTACGCGAGGATCGACAGTGGCCGCCTCGACGACGCGACGAAGATGCTGGCCGCCGATGTCGAGTTCGTGATGGCGCTGCCTACCGGGGTGAACCGGGACAGCGGTCGGGCCGCCATGCTGGCCTATCTGAGCGGCAGGCCGAAGGTCGACCGTAAACACCGATTGGTCCGGGTCGCCGCCGACGGTGACACGCAGTTCGCCTACGGCGATGTCACCGAACACGGTGGGACACTCACGGGCCATTTCCTCGGCGCGATGCACCTCGACCGGGACGGGCTGATCGACCGCTACCAGGTGAGCTTCATCCCGGACCACGCGCTCGTCCCGCAGGTCGGTGATATCGAAGACCTGGAATGACAACGCTCGGAACGGTTTTCCCGGTTATCCGCGCGCGGTTCGAATACCTGGATTTCGACAACCCGATCCACCGATGAGCCGTGTACGCCTATCGGGCGATCTGGTATTACCCCGCCGGGGAGATCCTCGTTCGGGTCGCTGCGTCACGGCGTCGCGTGGCCGACGTTCCGTGAGCGGATTTTCGGCTCCATCGATCGCGCCGAGTTGCCGCATTTTGCCACTGTGGCCGACCACTGGGGGGCTCACCGAACCCGATATCCACGAACCGGGTCTGCGGGCCATGGTCGACGGTCTGCTCGCCCGGCATCGAACCCCGTTCGTCACCCGGACATTCCGCAACTGTCGGTTGTCCATAGTAAAAGTCGCTTGTGGGGCAACGGGTTTGGCGACCGAGTCCAATCGGTAACCCGATACCCGAGATAGGCGACGAAAGGTGGCAACCGTGGAGCGCGCCGAGGACGGGCGATACCGCCCATCGATCGATATGACGGATGTATCCGTGCCGGTGGAGGATTTTCCGTGTCATCGGTGTGGGGATGCGCTTGTTCTATCGGTGGAGATCCCGCATTCATTTCTCCGTGCCGACGGCTTCCAGGTGCACGGGACACGGAATATCGGACTGTGCGCGAACTGCGACCGGGAGAGGCCGACCGCGCGGGCGGTGATCGACCATTTTTCGGAAAGCGACGATATCGCTGCCGGGGATATGCCAACCGTGGCCGCCTCGTTACACGAGTGGCTGAGCGAAATGCTACCCGCGCGAGTGGATGACACGCAGGCGGCGCAACTGTTGTGTCGGCGTCCGGATCAGGGTCGCGGTGGTGTCGAAATGCGGGACGAAACGGCGTGTTGAGTCATCACCGTGATACCCCGAGCGGCCCGCGATTCCCCCGACGGTGCCGAGCCGGCCGGGAGCGGACGTCTGTCGATCGAGGAGGTTGCCCCTGTCCTCCTCGAAGAGCGCGCCGATTTTCGCCGCGCTATCCGACATCGAATATTCGGTGTACATGTGCGGGCGGACGAACGACGCTACCGCGGCCTCCGCGGGCGCGGGGTGGGCTCGGCAACGGTGATCGCCGGGGGCAGTCCTTGACGAAAAGACTTCGAGTCTCTAGCTTTCCGAACAGAACTTGGTTCAGTTAAGGGTTGTGGCCCTGTTCCCGAAAGGACGCTGCGATGGCGCAGGCTGTCATGATGGCCGTGCAACTCACCGAGTGGGGTGCCGAGCCGGAGGTTCGGGAGGTGCCCGTACCCCGTCCACGTGGAGCGCAGGTGCTGCTGCGGGTCGCCGCGGCCGGACTGTGTCGCTCCGATCTGCACGTCATGGATTCCCCCGCGGGTGTATTCGACTACCCGCTGCCGCTCACCCTCGGGCACGAGGTCGCGGGGACCGTGGTCGAGGTCGGTCCCGACGCCGACCCGGGCTGGCTGGGGGAGCCGGTCGTAGTGCACGGGATCTGGAGTTGCGGTACCTGTCGCAACTGCCTGCGCGAGCGGGAGAACTACTGCCTGCGGACCCGGCCGCGTCCGGACGGCCGCTTGGTTCCCTTGGGCAACGGGCTCGGCCATCATGGTGGACTGGCCGAGGCGATGGTGGTGCCTTCGGCCCGGTGCCTGGTACGTGCGGGCGGGATCGACCCGGTGGACTGCGCCCCGCTGGCCGACGCGGGCGCCACCGCCTATCACGCCGTGCGCGGGCATATGGACCTGATCGATGAGCGCGCGGTGGCCTTGGTCGTCGGGATCGGCGGGTTGGGGCATCTCGCGGTGCAGATTCTGCGTGATCTCGGCGTGCGCGACCTCGTCGCGGTGGACGAGCGTGGTGAAGCCCGCGAACTGGCCGTGCGGCTCGGTGCCCTTGCCGCCTTCGACGATGTGGCGGGTGCCGTGCCGACCGTGACGGCGGCGGGCGGGGCGGACCTGGTCCTCGATTTCGCGGGCGCGCCGTCGACGGTCGGGCCCGCGGCCCGGGTACTCGCCCCCGGTGGCCGACTGGTGCAGGTGGGCGGTGCCGGCGGGCGTCTCGAAGTGGGTAAGGACGTAGGGCTGGCTTCCGGCTGGCAGGTGGCGGCGCCGTTCTGGGCGGCTCGCGCCGATCTGGCCGCCGTCGTGGACGCCGCCCGTCGCGGTGCGTTGCGCACCACCACCTCGACATTTCCCCTCGCCGAGGCGCCGGCGGTGTACCGCGCACTGCGTGCGGGCGAGATCACCGGACGGGCGGTGCTGCTTCCGCCCGGGGCGTAGGCGTCATTGCCGGTGTCGACCGTTTCCGCCGAGCGGGCTTGACCTAAACAATAGTTGAGGAAGCAGGGTGGTGTGCGGGCGGCCGACGAGGCCGCCGGACGAAGGGAAGACATCGATGACGACCACACCGACCGCCACCGATATGTCCGCGCTGCCGCTGCGGGTAGCAGTGCTGATCGGCAGCAGTAGAGAAGGGCGATTCGCGCCGACCGTGGCCGACTGGTTTCTGGGCCGGACGAGTACACGGTCGGAGATCGCGGTGACCGTCGTCGATGTGGGAGAGGTGGATCTGCCGCGTTCGTTCGGGGCGCCGATACCGGGGGCCGACAGTACACGCGCCGCTCTCGCCGCCGCCGATGCCTTTGTGATCGTCACACCGGAGTACAACCACAGCTATCCGGGAGCCCTGAAAGACCTCATCGATAGGCATGGGCAGGAATGGCATGCCAAACCGGTCGGTTTTGTCAGCTATGGCGGACTGTCGGGCGGGTTGCGGGCGGTCGAGCATCTGCGCGGGGTTTTCGCCGAACTTCACGCCGTTACGGTGCGCGATACCGTCAGCTTCCACAATCCGTGGGGACAGCGCGATGAGCATGGCGCATGGGTGGCCGACGCGGGCGCCGACGCGGCGGCGAAAATCCTGCTGGACCAACTGGTGTGGTGGGGCGATGCGCTACGCGCCGCGCGCGCCGCCCGCCCATACGGTCGGTGAGCTCCACGACGCAGGACGCGGCGGTGGTGGCCGGTGTGGCGTGGGACGTCCGGCCGCTGATCGTCTTTCGGGTCCCTCAGGGATTCGGCGGTGGCCGGTCCATCCGGATGGACTCGGATTCGGGTGCCATCCGCGGCGATGTGCGTGCTCCGGGCGTGCACCGGGGTCCCTACCCGGCCCATCTCTGTGGCCATGTCACCGCGCCGCGGTACGAACCCGCCGCCGACGGCCCGCGGTTCGGCATCCGATTCCGCGAGCGCGGCGGTCGGAACCGGATTATCGCGCACTCGCAGGTCGCGGGTGAACGATTCGATCGTGACGGTCACCGTAACCGATCCCGGTGGGCGGTGCGGCCCGCACGGCCGTCGAACACGCCCATCACCGTACGCACAAGGGAACGATGCTCGACTCTCCGCCCGTCGTCGGCGAGATCAGGTAGAAGCATGGGTTCTGTCCCGCCGCCGTGATGGCCGTACGCACCTGCTGCCAGGCGGCCGCGTCCAACGCGGGCCCGCGAGCGAGGACGAAGCCCGACAGTCGGCTCGGGTCGGTGACGACCGCCCACGAGTAGTCCGGGCCGAGGGCGGTGACGATGTAGTTGGTGGGTCCGTTCAAGCTGTCCTGGGTCGGTACGCCGGGAAAGCTCACGTGCAGTTGCGCCCCGGTCTCGCGGTCGTTGACCACCGCGGTGCCGGTGATCTCATTGACCGTGTTCGCCCAGGTGATGCAGGAATTGCGCACCGCGATGTTTCCCTGGGGGTCGAGTGAATAGTTCGCCTGGGTGTCGCGTGCGCAGGGCAGATTGAAGTACTGCGGCACGGCGGCGAGTTGCCGCCAGGTGCCCAGGTACCGGTTCAGGTCGAGCCGGGGTACCGGCGCCGGACCGGCTTCCGCGGCCGCCGGACCTGCCCCACTCACGGTCAGGGTCGAGGCGGCCAGCGCCGCCGTTACCGCGAACAGGCGAGTGAGCGTACGTGCTGTGCGTCGGCTGGTCACGTCGGCTCCTCGGGGTCGGTTACCCGCACCACACTAACATGAAATGATGCATAAACGATGCAACGATTCTTTTCGAGAGGAATGGGCGACAATGCCGAGCGGCGTGTGCCGGGATCGGATGGCGTGTGCCGGGATCGGATGAGGTCGGCTTACCCCGTCTCGGCCACGCGAACCCGTGATGAAGCACCCTCGCCCGGATAGGACGCACCCCGCCGAGAACGGTGGGCAGAATGGGGCGATGCCTTCCGGTCCCACTCCTGTGCCCGAGGTGGCCGGGTATACGGTGCGCGCGGTCGCCGAACGTCTCGGTATCCCCACCGCGACGCTGCGCAGCTGGAACCGCCGCTACGATATCGGCCCGCGGCAGCATCGGCCCGGCAAACACCGCCTGTACACCGAGGCCGATATCGCCGTGCTCGAACGTATGCTCGCCCTGATCCGCGCGGGCGCCGGCGCGGCGGGGGCGGCGGCCGCCGTGCGCGGGCCCGCGCCCATGCTCGGCGAACACGCGTCGCTACTGGCCGCGGCCTTCGCGCTGGATGCAAGGGCAGTGTCGGATCGGCTCGAGGCGCATGTGCGCGCGTTCGGCGTGGTGGACACCTGGGAACTGCTGTGCCGGCCCGCTTTCGCCGAGATCGTCGAGCGTCAGCTCGGTGGGGAGGGCTGTATCGATGTCGAGCACCTGCTGTCCTGGTGCATCGTCTCGGTGCTGCATCGCACGAATCCGCCGCAGGAGCCGAGCCGCGACATACCGGCGGTGCTGGCCTGTACCGGCGGTGAGACGCATTCGCTTCCTTTGGAGGTGCTACGCGCGACCCTGGCCGACCGCGGCGTCGGCGCATACATGCTCGGCGCCGATGTGCCCGCCGCGGCCCTGGCCGACACCTTGGCCCGGCTCGACCGGCCCGCCGCCGTGCTGCTGTGGTCACAGCAGGAGACCACGGCCCTGACCTCCGCCGTACGCACCTGCCTGGACGCGAACGCCAGAGTCCTGGTGGGCGGACCGGGCTGGGAGGCGGTCTTCCTGCCCGAGAATG
Organism: Nocardia brevicatena NBRC 12119; assembly: GCF_000308495.1. GTDB lineage: Bacteria > Actinomycetota > Actinomycetes > Mycobacteriales > Mycobacteriaceae > Nocardia > Nocardia brevicatena. The sequence continues at coordinate 25,348 of NZ_BAFU01000049.1, forward strand.
TCGAGCGGGTCGACAGTCTCGGCGAGACTGCCGATCGGCTCATGTAGTCGCTGGGGTTGCCTTTCGCGCCATTCTTCGAAGCGGTGAGGCGTGAGTCCCGGTGCGGCCGCTCCCTGGCTTCCGCTCCTCGATGTTCATTCCGGCAGGCAATAAATAATTCATAAACGATGCATTTATCGGATGCCGTAGGGGTGGACCCTTCCATCCCGGTCACCATGACGGGTGTTGATGCCGGCCGTGCCGGCATGCCGGCGAGGAACCTATCGAGAACACGGGTGAAGACACGGAACCGCCTCGAACCCTGGGATGAGACACCGGTGTCATCCGCTCAGCCGTTGACCCCCTCGTCGGGGGCGGCGGTGTCCGGAGCCGGGCCGAGGGCCTGCGGTGGCGCGCTGAGGGCGTGCACCGCACCGAGACCGGCCCCGATCCCCGCCCCGATGGCCGCGAGGGGAACGGCCATGAGGGCCGCCCCGTATGCGGCGCCGACGGGGGCCGCGGCGAGACCGATCGGCGCGAACGGCAGGCCGATGGCCAGGCCGAGCGCGCCACCGACACCCGCGCCGATGGCCGCGAACGGAAGCGCCGTGGCGGCGCCCGCCGCCGCGCCGATCGCGGCCGCGCCGACGGTCTGTCCCGCGACGCGGTCGGAGCGGGTGCGTTCCATACCGACCGAGTCGAGGAACGTCGCCAGATCGGCCTCGGTGACCGCCGCGCCGTCGTTGAGTTGGATGGCCTGCTCCCGCGGTAGCCACTCCGGTGAATCGACCTGCACGTCCCCGAACCGCAGGACACCGGGCGGTGGCGCAATCGGGGGCACCGGGTCGACCGGGACGGGCCCGTGGAGTGCCTCCACCGGTGACAGATATTCGTTTTTCGGCATCGGCCGTGCCCACTGCAGGGAACTCAGTGTGTCGTCCGGGATGCGCATTCCCCGGTACGGGCGCACATTCGGAGCTTCGGCATCGGGCCACCGCGGGGTCCGGTCCGTCTGCACCGGCTGCCCTGCGCGGACCGGCTCGTCGGGTGGAACCGTGTCATCGGCAACGGGGTCGGCACCTTCGGTGTGGTCGTTGTGCTCGGTCCGGCTCACCAGGATGTATCGGTCGGGTTCGGCTTTGGCCGCGCTGTTTCCCACCAGCGAGAGAACCACGGGAACGGCTCCCGCCACGACCATGGACCCCATCCGCTGTCTACGCGGGCTGACTGCTCTGTGCTTGCCGGTGCCCATCTATCACCTTTCATCCCGAAAGAGGTGCTGCCTGGAAGAGATGTTGTCCCTTCACATTCGGACCCGGCGGACACCTCGGATGGGTGGAACGTGCGCTGCCGCAAGCCGTAAAGGCCTGCCACAGGGCTTTCGGGACCGTTCGGCACCGTGGAGATCCGTGCCCCGGGCCCGTTGCGGGGAGCTCCCGGAGTACGCCAATGCCACGCGGGGTCCGGCGAAGAAGGCCGTACGCACCTGATTTCCGGCACGTCGTCGGGGTTGTGGGGCAAGCCGCGTGCTGTCGCGAAGCGTTCGGGCACCCGAGCGAGGCTGCACCGACTGTCGGCGGTCGTCCAGTAGTGTCGACGGCAGGCCACCGGTTGGGGGCGACGCGATCGCCGCGGTCCCCGGCTCGGATTGCTCCGAATGCGTTGTATCCATACGGTCTCGTCGAGTGGGCATCGCCCATGGCGGGTGATGAGGGAGAGGCCGCGGGCCGACACGGTCGGTAACGACCCAGGACACCGAACTCTGAGAGGGGATCGTGATGGGTGTGGATTTCGCGGATCATACGGATTTCGACAACGCCGACCGAGGGTTCATCGCGACCGTGGATCCTTTGACCATCAAGACCGCCGAGGGGCGGGTGGCATTCGATCTCACCGGTTACGGATTCTTGGACGGCCCCTGTCCGGACACGGTGAATCCGAGCCTGTTCCGACAGGCCCAACTGTGCCGTAAGAACGGGCTGTTCGAGGTCACCAACGGGATCTACCAGATCCGCGGCTTCGATATCTCGAATATGACCCTGGTCGAAGGCGAGCGCGGTGTCGTGGTGATCGACCCGCTCATCTCGGCCGAATGCGCGGCGGCCGGATTGGCCCTCTACCGGGAGCATCGCGGCGACCGTCCGGTCACCGGCGTGATATACACACACTCGCACGCCGACCACTTCGGTGGAGTCTTCGGCGTTCTCCCCGATAGCGCCGGGAATATCCCGATCATCGCGCCCGAAGGGTTCATGCGCGAAGCCGTATCGGAGAATGTCTACGCGGGTCCTGTGATGAACCGGCGCGCCGCCTACATGTACGGCGTCACATTGGGAGTCGGACCGCAGGGGCAGGTGAGCGCGGGCCTGGGAATCCAGGTCTCGCGCGGCTCGCTCGGGCTGATTCCGCCGACCCTCGATATCACCCACACCGGGCAGCGGGAAACCCTCGACGGGGTGCATATCGTTTTCCAGATCACCCCGGGTACGGAGGCGCCGGCGGAGATGAACTTCCATTTTCCCGACCACCGGGCGTTGTGCGTAGCGGAGAACGCCACGCACAATATGCACAACCTACTCACTCTGCGTGGTGCCCTGGTCCGCGATCCGCGGATGTGGTCCCGCTACCTCGACGAAGCCATCGAGTTGTTCGCCGCCGACTCCGATGTCGCTTTCGCCTCCCATCACTGGCCCACCTGGGGCACCGACCATATTGTCGAGTTCCTGTCCCAGCAACGCGACCTCTACATCTACCTGCACGATCAAACGCTGCGCATGCTCAACCAGGGTCTGACCGGGGTGGAGATCGCCGAAGAGATCACCCTGCCACCCGCGCTCGAAAACGCCTGGCATGCCCGCGGCTACTACGGGTCGGTCAGCCATAACGTCAAGGCGATCTATCAGCGCTACCTCGGCTGGTTCGACGGTCACCCCAGTTCCCTGTGGCAGCATCCGCCGCAGGCCCGGGCCACCCGCTACGTCGACGTCATGGGCGGTATCGAGGCCGTCGTCGACGCGGCACGCTCCTATATCGCCGCCGGCGATCTTCGCTTCGCCGCCGAATTGCTCGGGCACGCGGTATTCGCCGAGCCCGGCAATACCGCCGTCCGCGATACGCTGGCCGAGGTCTACACCCGCCTCGGCTACGGCGCCGAAAACGCGACCTGGCGCGGCTTCTACCTCATGGGGGCCCGAGAACTCCGGCACGGCATCACAACACCACCGGTGAATCTCGGTACGGGGATCGCCGCCGCCCTCACCGTGGAACAACTGTTCGACTTCCTGGCCATCCGTGTCAACGGACCGAGAGCGGCGGCGGAACACTTTCGTATCGAATGGCATTTCACCGACCTCGACACCACCATCCGGCTGACCCTGTCCAATGGCGCGCTGGTTCGGACGCCCGACCCGAGATCGAAGGCAGCCGCCGATCTCGTCATCACCCTCACCAAACCCCAACTGCTCGAACTGCTCGCCGGCAAGGGATTGGACGGTATCGCCCACACCGGTGACGCCACGGTGCTATCGCGGCTCTTCGCGCTACTGGACAGCCCCGACCCGGCCTTCCCGATCGTCACCCCTTAGGTCGCCCACGGCTTTCCCCAGTCGAGCGCCGAATCGTCGGCACGCGGTCCGGAAGGCGGCGGGTTCGTGAATGGTGAAGTCGGCGTCGAGGAAAGTGAGATTCAGGACGAGCCACTGCCATGAGTCGAGCATGACGAGGGCGCGGGTGCTGCTCTGAGTGATGGGAGTGAGCTCGACATCCTGCTCTCTGAGGGCGTCCGCTACCGCGGTCATCGGGGCGTCGATGGTCAATACGACTCGCTGTCGGTGTCTGTCGAACCCGCGGCGGAGGTAGTCGAAGCCTGTGTCGGCGGGCAGGTCGCGGGATGTGAAGGGGCGGCTCAGGTCTCGGAGGTTGGCAATGCGGTCGGTGCGGAAGACGCGCCAGTCGTGCTTGTCGGTATCCCAGGCGAGCAGGTACCAGCGCAGGCGGTGGCCGATCTGCCGGTGGGGCTCGACCCGGCGTGCCGTTGTGGGGCCGGTGGTGGGGGAGTAGTCGAAGGTTACGAGATGCCGGTGGTGGATCGCGTCGGCGAGCATGCTCAACGTCTCGGCGCTGGGGCTGGGGGCCGGGATCCGGCCGGTTTCGAGACCGGCGCGCAGGGCGGCCGCTCGCGGGCGGAGACGCTTGGGCAGATATTGGTCGACCTTGCCGTAGGCGCGGGTCGCCGCGTCGCCGAGGCTTCCCTCGCCGGCACTGCCGGTCGACGCGAGGGTGACCAGTCCCAGTAGGGTCGCGATGGCTTCGTCGTCCTCGAGGAGAAGCGGTGGCATGGCGCTTCCGGCCGCGAGCCGGTAGTGGCCGCCCGGCCCCGGCCGGGTCTGCACCGGATAGCCGTAGCCGCGGAGCCGGTCGACATCACGTCGTAGGGTGCGCGGGCTGATACCGAGGCGGACCGCCAGTTCGTCACCGGTGAACGCCCTACCCGTCTGCAGCGCCGCCAGTAGGGCGAGTGCTCGTTGCGTGACGTCGGCCATGACCTCATTCTCGCCGGAATCGCGGACATTTTCCGGCCACATCCGATCGTAGCGTCGTACTCATGTCACATCGAAGCATCCGTATCCGGGGAGCCCGGACCAACAATCTGAAGTCTGTGGACATCGACGTGCCGCGAGGACAGTTGACGGTGTTCGTGGGACTGTCCGGATCGGGTAAGTCGTCGTTGGTGTTCGACACGATCGCCGCCGAGGCCGGCCACCAGCTCAACGAGACATTTCCCCCCTTCACCCGGAACCGGCTTCCGAAATGGGCGCGTCCCGAGGTGGACGAGATCAGCGGTCTCTCGTCGGCGGTCGTGATCGACCAACGGCGCCTCGGCGGAAACGCCCGATCCACCGTCGGCACGATCACGGATGCGTGGACCTACCTCAGACTGCTGTTCTCTCGCGTGAGCGCACCGCACGTCGGTGAGTCGAACCACTTCTCCTTCAACGACCCCGCCGGTATGTGTCCCACGTGCTCCGGCCTCGGCGAAGTGGTTGTCAGCGCCGTCGAGCGGTTCCTCGACCCGGACAAATCGTTGCGAGCGGGAGCCATCCTGTTGCCCGGCTTCGGTCACGGAGGCTACTGGTATTCCCAGTACGCCGATATCGGAGCTTTCGACGCCGATACACCCCTGCGTGACTGGACCCGGGCCGAGCGTGACGCGCTCCTGTTCGGCGGGGAACACGCCGCGCGCCTCGGTACCCGGCCGCCGAAGGACTACGAAGGTGTCGTCGAACGATTCGAACGGATCTATCTGCACACCTCCGACAACCTGTCCGAGCGCAAGCAGGAGACCCTCGCCCGGTTCACCCGCTCCGCGGTATGCCCCGAATGCCACGGCGATCGGCTCAATCAGGCCGCCCGCACCGCTACCGTGCTCGGCCGCACCATCGGTGAGATGGCGCGAATGGAAATCAGCGAGCTCGCCGAACTGGTGAGCACGGTGACCGAGGTGAACGTGGCGCCGGTCGTGGCGGCGCTGAAGGACAGGCTCGACGCCATGGTCACCATCGGGCTCGGCTACCTTTACCTCGGCCGCGCCACCACTACCCTGTCCGGTGGCGAGTCACAGCGCGTCAAGACCGTCAAACACCTGGGCAGCAGTCTGATCGAGATGCTCTACATCTTCGACGAGCCCACTGTCGGCCTACACCCCCACGACATCTCCGCCATGACAACCCTGCTCAAACGGCTTCGGGACAAGGGCAACAGCGTCCTCGTCGTCGAGCACGATCCCGCGGTCATGTCCATCGCCGACCAGATTGTCGAGATAGGCCCCGGCGCGGGCGATCAGGGCGGCGCCCTCGTCTTCCAAGGCACCTTCGCCGAGCTCCGCCGAGCCGATACACCCACCGCGACGGCGCTGTCGAAGTATCGGCCCATCAAGGACCGCCCCCGAACGCCGCGCGGGAGCATCAGAGTCGCCGAGACCACCCGCAATAACCTCGCGAATGTGACGGTCGATATCCCGACAGGGGTGATGACCGTGCTCACCGGTGTCGCCGGTTCCGGGAAGTCCAGTCTGGCCGGTGAACTCGTCGCTCGGCACGACGCCGTCGTGATCGATCAGAAACCTGTCGGCACCACCCGTCGGTCGACCACCATCACCTACACCGGCATCGCCGCTCCCATCCGAAAGCTGTTCGCCCGTCACAACAATGTCCCGGCCACCCTGTTCAGCGCCAACTCGGAGGGTGCCTGCCCGGACTGTAAGGGCCTCGGCGTCATTCACACCGACCTGGCCTTCATGGAAGGCCAGGAGACGGTCTGTGAATCCTGCCGAGGACGACGCTTCACTCCGGAGGTCCTGCGCCACAAGGTCGACGGGCTCTCCATCGCCGATATCGACGAGCTCGCGATCACCGACGCTATCCACCGGCTCTCCGATCCGGCGATCTCGAGGGCCCTCGCTCACCTCGACGAGGTGGGCCTCGGCTACCTGAGACTCGGCCAGCCCCTGACAACCCTCTCCGGCGGCGAATGCCAGCGTGTCAAGATCGCCAAAGAACTCCGTGACACCGCCGGGCCGGCGCTCTACGTTCTCGACGAACCCACCACCGGGCTCCATCTGCGCGATATCGACACTCTGCTGTATGTTCTCGACAACCTCACCGACCACGGTCACACCGTGGTCGTCATCGAACACAATCTCGACGTCATCCGCCAGGCCGACTGGCTCATCGACCTGGGACCGGGAGCCGGCAAGCACGGCGGACGGGTCCTCTACCAAGGGCATGTCGCGGGCATTACCGGCACCGCTACCGCACAGGCGCTCCGCGAGACCGTCGCGACCTGAACTCCTTGCCTCGGAAGCGCAGGTGGTGCGGGCCCGGGGACCGCGCCTCGACGGCGGGCCGAGCGCGGTGATGTTGTGGCGGTGCCTGTCACGGGGAAAGGTGCCACTGTGAAGGCCACGGCGAAATCGACGTCTTCGGGCCGGACCGGGTTCCTCGCCGTGGCGGGTGGCCGGCGCATGGCGGTCGCCGTGTTGTCGATGGAACGGACCATCCATGGCGCGGGCACGGACTGGCGAGCCATCGGCGAGGATACGGTCGCGTTGGTGGTCTACATCCTCATCCTCGTCTGGGAATTCCGCATCGTGTTCGTGTCGTTCGCCGCGGCCTTCCTCTGGTTCCGCGCGCCGGCCGCCCGTTCCGGCCGTACCAGGGTGGGTGCCGACCTCGCGGCGAAACTGGTCGGTATGGGTTGGACCATGGCGGTGCTGTTGTTCGCGGGCGGGTTCTCGACCACCGGCGGTGAATGGTTTCGGATGTGGGCCAACGAAGAGGTGAACGTCTCGTACGCCGTGCTGCAGAACTTCCTGATCGCGGTCGTGGGGCCGACCCTCTCGTGCACTGCCGGAGGATTCTCGGCGGGCCGGGATGTCGGAGTAGTCGGTGGCGCCGATGTGCAAAGCATTCGAATACCCGGCATTTCGGCGCGCCGATATGATAAGTTACCGAAAAGAAATATTTGTGTGGTATAATGCCGGCAGCATTGAGAATTCCTGTCTAGCACCGGTTCTCCAACCGATGCCGATGAAGGGTTTTCCGATGCAGAACGGCACTCCGAGCCGGACCGCGCTGATGGCGGCGGCGGCACGCGCGGCCCACCTGGTGATCGACCGCGCACCATTTCTGTTCCACGACACCATTGCCGCGGTCCTGCTGGGCGAGCGGGCAGAGGAGTTGATCGGCTACCACCGGCGATACGGCGACCACCCGATTCTCTCCGGCGCCCGCGCCCAGGTGACCACACGCAGCCGGTACACCGAGACCAGGCTCACCGCGTCGGGGCACACCCGGTACGTGCTGCTGGGTGCGGGTCTGGACACCTTCGCCTATCGTTCGGGCGGCCACATCACCGTCTTCGAAGTCGACCATCCCTCCACGCAACCGTGGAAGCGAGACCTGCTGTCGGCGGCGGGAATCGCGCCCACCGACGTCGGATTCATCGGTGTCGACTTCGAAAAGGGTTCCCTGGCAGAGGGTTTGGCGGCCCACGGGCTCGACACGGGATGCCCCGCCCTGGTGAGCCGGCTCGGCGTGAGCATGTACCTGACCGAGCGCGCCATCGAGCGCACCCTGGGTGCCCTGAGCCACTGCGCGCCCGGCACCGAACTGATCATGGAATACGCCCTGCCGCCCCACCTGCGCGATGAGCGCGGCGCGGCCTATGCCGAACTCGCCATCGCCGCCTCCGCGGACCACGGTGAACCCTGGCTCGGCTATTTCACGCCCGACAAGCTCTCGGCGCTACTGACCGAATACGGTTTCACCGTCCTGGAACATATCTCACAGCGTGACGCCGTCGCCTCGGCATTGTGGCAGCGCTCCGACGGCCTGCGACCCGCCGACCTCTGCCGACTGGTCCGTGCAGTCGTGCGATGAGAGACCCACGGTTGTGTACCCGTTGGCCACCGCATCTCATACCGGGGGGTGAGTTCCCGGCACTACACCGGGGGTAGCCGTCGACCTCCCTCGGCTCGGAGAAGGGCGGGGAAAGCCCTCCCGAGCGGGACGGCCACGACCGCCTCGGATCCATAGCGTCCCCGGTCATGGCTCCATCGAAGAATGCCACCCGACGGCTGCGTCACCGGACTTTGCTGCGGGTGGCCCTCGCCGTCGCCGTGCTCGCCGGGACGGGCGCGATTCTGTCCGTCCCCACGGCCACGGCCGCCGATCTCGTTCCCACGCTCACCCCGGCAGCAGTGGCCGTGCGGGCACTGACCTCCGACGCGCCGGAGGCGGCCGCGGTGATACCGGGCGACTTCCGGGCCGTAACCGGGTACAGCCCGGTAATGGTCGACGGCCTGCCGGCCGCCCCGCACGGCTCGTGCTCGTCGCCGGTGACCTTGCCGGTGGAATTCGAGCCGGCCTGCCAGGCACACGATCTCGGCTACGATCTGCTGCGCTACGCCGAACACCGCGGTGGTCCGCTCGGCCCCTGGGCTCGGCAAGCGCTGGACCGGACTCTCGCCGACCGAATGCGGGCGGTCTGCGCACACCGTCCGGACCCGCTACCACGGGCACGCTGCGTCGCAATGGCCGAGGTGGCCACGGTCGCCGTCGATCTCAACTCGAGGCGGCAGGGCTACGGCGTTCCCGTGGTGGAGCGTTTCAGCCCTTTCGAGACGGCCACCACCTGGCTACCGCGTATTCTCGTCATGTTCGTACCGGTCCTCGCCGCCCTCCTGTTGCTGCGCGGCACGGCCGGGCCGCGACTGTCCACGCGGGCTCTGGCGGAGCGTCGGCGGTCCGGGGCGCACCCGCTCACCCCGCACGGCGGGAATTCTCATGTCTGACACCGCGCCGACCCGGACTTTCGCCGCAACCCTCCTACCTCCGATCCGCCTACCGGGTCCGGGTTTCCGTTCGGTCCGGGTCCGGCCGCCGTGGCGATGGCCGCGGGTCGGAACCACTCTCGCCGCCGGCCTCGGCACCCTGGTGTCGCTGGCCCCCGGTCTTCTGCCCCGTACGCCGACAACCCAGGCCGTACTCACCGGTCTGCTGGTCGCCGTCGCGTTCGCGTTCGCGGGCCTCATCCGACTCGTGATACGACGACGCGGCAACCGCGCGGGAGATCCGACGGGCCCGCGGCGTCTCATCCTGGCCGTCGCGGTGATCGCGGTCCTCGCCATGGTGATTCACGCCGGGGCATGGCAGAACACGCTGCGAGCCGCCATGGGCGTAGCCTCCATCGGACCGGGGTACTGGGTGCGCTGGGGTGTCGGCACGGCCCTGCTCACCGGGTCGCTGATGCTGGTGGTTCGCGGTAGCCGACGGTTGCTGCGATGGGTTGGGTGGTCCCGGGTCGCAGTGACGGCCGTGGTCGCGGGCCTGCTGGTGGCGTTTTTCGGGGTGCCCGCCCTGGTGGATTGGGGAAGGGGGACATACGCTGCCGCGAACGCCTCGGTCGATCCGGATATGGTCCGACCGGCTACGTTCACCCGTTCCGGGAGCGCCGAGTCAATGGTGAACTGGACCTCGCTGGGCCGGGAAGGCCAACGGTTCGTCACGAGCGGTCCATCGGGCGCGGTACGGGTGTACGTCGGGCTGCGGTCGGCGCCGGATCTGGCCGGCCGCGCCGAGCTGGCGGTGCGGGAATTGGAACGGACCGGTGGTTTCGACCGGTCGCATCTGGTGATCGCCGTGCCTACCGGCTCGGGGTGGGTGGATGCCCGGGCGTTGGAGGGTTTCGGCATGCGTTTCGGCGGTGATGTCGCGGTGGTCGCGCTGCAATACTCCTATGCTCCGAGCTGGGCCACCTTTATCTTCGGCCGCCGGGCCGCCGCGGTCTCCGCACAGGCATTGTTCACCGCGGTCGAGAAATACGCCGCAACCCTGCCACGGCCGCCGCGGCTGTATCTGTACGGGCAGAGTCTGGGTGCACTCGGCGGTAGCGCGGTATTCACCGATCCCGCCGAACAGAACCGTCGAGCATGCTCGGTGCTGTGGGCCGGGAAACCGGGTGGTGGTGGCCCGGAGCCCGGGGCGCGCACAGCCGTCCTGGCGAATATCTCCGATCCGGTGGTGCACTGGTCCCCGGGGTTGCTGTGGCGTCCGCCGAACCTGAGTGCCACTCGCCGCGACGCTCCCATTCCCCGGTGGCTGCCGGTGGTGAGCTTCCTCCAGACCACGGCCGACCTGCTCGGGGCGCTGGACGCACCGCCCGGTCACGGCCACCGGTACGGCATCGACCAGGGCACCGTCCTGCCCCCCTGCGACCGAACCGGGTAACCGTCTCGCCCCCGCGGCCGGTGCCTCATGCCTCGGATCCAGGACTCGCGCTCCGGTCGTCGATGAATCCACGTCGCGTCATTTCCGGCCCGCGGCCCGGCCGTATCCCTTCGCCTGGTTCGGATCGGTGCGAATCCGAACCGTAGTAGCGTTTCGAATAACTGTGAGAGCACAGGTTCGACCCGGTCCGTCTCGTTATTGGTGCCGGTGGCTTCCGCTCGTCGGTGAGCGCTGGAATCGCAAGGGGAGGGTGAGGAAACCCGCGATGGCGGTACCGGGCCGACGACGAGGTTCGCCGTCGAGCTCGAACCAGGTGGTTCTGTCGATTATCTCCTGAAGCAGGATCTCCATCTCGAGTTCCGCGAGCGGTGCACCGATACACCGATGAATACCGACTCCGAACGCGACGTGGGGATTGGAAGAACGGTCCAGATCGAAGGTATGGGGGTCGGGGAATTTGTCGGGGTCGCGATTGGCCGACGCGTAATTCAATGCGACCAGTTCCCCATCGGGTATGGTCCTGTCGTGCAGTCGAACCGCCGTCGTCGTCGTGCGGGCGATCTGGTGTAAAGGGGTCTCCAATCTGAGGATCTCCTGGATCGCCGCAGTGCGCAGGGCAGGCTCCTCCCGGAGACGACGCTGGTCTTCCAGGTGGGTGGCGAGGTGAACAGCAGACTCGTGAGTGCGGCGTTCGTGGTATCCGACCCCGCGGCCAGAGACTGTACGAAGCAGGAAACGATGTCGTCGTCGGTGATGGGTTCGCCCGCGGCCTGAGCGGCGAGAAAGCCGCTCATCATGTCGATGTCCGGGTTCCGGGGGTGTGCCCTGCGCTCCGCCAACAGCTCGCTGCCCAGTCTCGCCCATACGGCGATGGATTCCGCTACCAGCTCATCCGCGTTTTTCGTCTCCCGCGCCACCTGTGAAACAACCCGCACCGACCGCACCAGCGGCGCGACGGCATCATCACCCATATCGAACAACGTCGCTACCGCGTATGGTGGGAGCACAGCGGTGATCCCTGGAACGACATCCGCGCTGCCATCCGCCAGTAGCGGCTCGAGAGCGTCGATCACGAATGCGCGGAGACGCGATCGGAGCCGCCCGATCTGCGTACGCGAATAGTATTTCATCATGATCTTCCGCCAGAAGGTATGTTCGGGCGGATTCAGCCCCAGCGGAATGATATTGCGAAACGAACCCCGCGCCTCCACGAACGGGATCTCACTCTTGAACGTCTCGGGGTCCTTGGCTGCGGCAACGACATCGCCGTAGCGGACCAGCATCCAATAGCCACCGAACGCATCGGTGCGTGCGACCGGGCACGAACGACGTAATGTCGTATAGACATCGTGGACTTCAGGGTGGTCGGTCGGCCGGAAATCCTGTTCGAAATCCGTGTGGCCGGCCGGACCGCCGGTTGGGGGAACAGTCATCTGAAACCTCTTCCCGTATATGGAGAGCGTTGTTTCCCGACCGTGTCAAGTGCGGCAACTCGGGCGGCGCTCGATCCAGGGACGGGACGATTCGTCCGGTCGGCCGATTCGAGGTCAGGAGCCGTGGGCGGACTCAGGGGCATCCGGAAACGGCTCCGACCGGCTCTCGGGGTGGTTGATGGATTGTCGGTAGAGCAGGGACCTTCAACGGGGTTTGAGGTGATATCGCTCGGAAAAGTGGTTCGCAGTGGGTGGGTATGTCGAATACGCCGTGATTCCCTGCGCGCCGCCGCTACGGGGAGCAGCGCGGAGGGGATACCTCATTCGTGAAGCCAGTGGATCTCACCCACCATCTCGGCGCCCGCCGGTACCAGGGCTGGGTGATCGGCCGACAATCGCCGTAGGATGTCCGCATCCAGGTGCTCAATGGAGGTTTCCGTCGAAACCGGGATATCGTAACGAATGTTATGCATCTGCCGGAACTCCCACTCGTAATCGCGCCGATTGGGATGCGCGGTCACGAACTCCTCACTTGTCCGCCATCTTTCGAAATGGTGAATATGGTCCCATTGGGTGATGGATATGAAAAGGCAGTGATCATGAGAGCCGGAAAGTCTGCGGAGGTGGAATTCACGGATTCCGGGTACACCGTCCAGAGTGGCGAAAGCCGACGCGAACGAGTCTTTGATCCAAGGATCGAAGTGGGCAGGCCCTGATATGCAGTTGGCCACCGCGACAAGGGCTTCGGGGTCGCTTTTCGACTCCGATTCGGATTCCGGCATCAAGTATATCGGCATCGGTTACCCTTGAGATAGAACGGCGTGGTCAACGGAATGGTTGTCGATCGGATACGAGGGGGCAAGTAGGGGAACCCCTACATCAAGGAATTGCCGGGAACCGGGCCGGCGACCGAGACGCGGCCGGTCGACCGGCTGAGGAGGGTTATGCTCTGCGACCGGAAAAACTCTGCGGCATCCTGCCGAATCCATCCACCTCGCGGTGTGGTCCGTGGCTCATGCTCTTCCGTGGAAATGTGCGAGCGGTGAGCGGAATGGGGCCGCTCGGTCTGCTGCGATGTCGGATATTGTGATCGAAACCGGTTCGGGTATACGTTTGGTTTCGTCACCCGATCGCGGAGCGAAGTCGACGAGTAATATATGGAGGCACCCGGTGCGGAGGATAGATACATCCATTCGGATTGCGGCGGAGCCCGACCGGGTGTGGCAGGTATTGACCGACTTCTCCGCGTACCCGGAGTGGAATCCGTTCTTCGTGGCCGTGGACGGCCACCTCGCGCCGGGCGCGAGACTGGCCATGCATACCAAAATCACCGCCACCTCGAAACCGCGCGTCTTCCGCGTAACGGTTCGCACTGTCGAAGCACCCCGCAGATTGGTATGGGATGGGGGCTTCGCGATGCGCGGCCTCGGCAACGGCGAGCACGGTTTCGAGCTCGCCTATGCCGACGACGCGACGATGCTGCGGAACTACGAGTACTTCTCCGGTCTCGCCGCCCCGTTGTTGGGCCGGTTGGCCACCGTGTTCGAAAGCCGGTACCACGAACTCAATCAAGCGCTTGCGGATCGGGTATCACGGTTATGACGAACCCGGTAACGCGCCGCGCCGAACGGTGAGGCGGCGCAATCGTGCCGGGAAGTCCGCCGAGGTGTCGATGCCGACGCCGGTAGCCCGCGGCGGCTCCGACCACGTGTGCAGTCCTCATTTATCCGCTCCTTCCGGATAGAACTGTCGGGTCCATTTGCGATAGGCGCCGATCGGTCCGTCACCTGCCGTCAGTGCCGGGCGCGGCACGTATTTCTTGTTGTCCCAGATCGGCTGGTCACGGCGCAGCTCCAGTACCACTCCCCGCAGAACGGCACGGCTCAGCAATGCTTCCACGGGCCACAGCAGGGCGCGTCCCAAACGCCCCCGGCCGCGTGAACGTACGGTCGTGCCGACATGGACATCCACTTCCCGTTCACCGGTCGGAGTCGTCAACACGAGTTGTCGCAGCGTCCATCCCAGATCGAGGCTCAGTTCGACAAGCGAGAACCCGAGGCCGTCCACACGAATGGAGATCTCGGTGCGGATACCGCGCGTACCGGGGAACGGACGTCGGAACGAATACCGGGCACGCAAACGCGGGCCGTCGGCGGTGAGCTTGTCGACCGTGCGCACCTCGTCGAATCGATGCAGGACCGCCAAATGGCCGATATCGACGCTGTTCTCGGTCACTTCTTGCGGATGGCTGCGGAACCGCATCTTCTTGGTCCGCCACCGGAGCCATTCCGGTGATTCGTCCGGCGCCTCGATTTCCCATGTCACTTCATCGGTGGGGCCATGCCAGGCCATTACCACTCCGCATACCTCACGCAGTGGAAAGACCCGCAGGCGGGCGCTGGGTGGCGGTGGACCGTAGGGCGTCGAGGTGCATCGGCCCGATGTGGAGAACTTGAAACCGTGAAAAGGACACCGTAGTTCCTCGCCCTCGACGCTTCCGCCGTAGGCGAAATGCGCCCCGAGATGGGGGCAATAGGCCGAGACGGCGGCGGCATCACCGGAATCCGTGCGATACAGCACGATTTCCCGGTCCATAAAGCGCCTCTTCACGATTTTTCCCGGTGTCAACTCGGAAGAGAAGGCGACGGCGAACCAACCGTAAGGAAAGGGCGGCGGGGTGTCGGGCAGCAGGTCTCGGTCGACGTGGCTGTTGCGCTCGGCGCGTAGAGGAGAAGAGGTAGGCATGGGCACCAATACAGTGGAGAAGGTGAACAGTTTCTGATGCGATTGTTACGGTGTGTTCTCTCGTGGTGAGAGGCGGACTGTGTATGGTTTTGCGGGTTGGAGTGTGAGGCTGGCTTTCGGTGGGATCTCTGTGGTATCGGTGGGGGTCATTCGGAAGCGTTGCAGTATCATCGCCATGGCCAGTTGCATCTCGGCCATGGCGAATGTGTTGCCGATGCACAGCCTCGGTCCCGCGCCGAATGGGTAGAAACCGGGTTTGTCGCCGATGATTCCATCCTGATCGGTAAATCGATCGGGGTTGAATTGTTCGGGTTGGTCCCAGAAGTCGCGGTGCCGGTGGATCAGATAGTAGCTCCAGAAGACCAGGGTGCCTGCAGATATGTGGTAGCCGGAGATCTCGTCATCTGTTTCGGCCCGGCGCAGCAGTTGCCATGCGGGGGGATACAGTCGCAGTGTTTCCAGGACGACTCGTCTGATGCAGGCGAGCTGGGTTGTGTCGGAGATATCGGGGTGGCGCCCGCCGAGTACGCGGTCGACTTCTTCGGTGAGGCGTTGTTCGGTTTCGGGGTGGCGGCCGAGTAGGTACCAGGCCCAGCACAGGGTGGTTGCACTGGTTTCGTGTCCGGCGAAGAGCATGGTGAGCACTTCGTCGTGGAGTTGGGTATCGCTCATGGCTTCGCCGGTGTCGGCGTCGCGGGCCTGGATCATCAGCGACAGCAGGCTGGTGTTGTCGCCGTCTTCGCGGCGCTGCCGTGCGATCATGTCGTAGACGATTTCGTCCAGAGTTGCCATGGCCCGGTGGAATCGTCGGTGGCCGGGGGTCGGTACCGACAGTGGTATCAGCGGGAACCGCATGTAGGTGGCCAGTTCTTCGGTGGAGGTCTCCACCGAGGTGGTGAACCGGCGGATCACCGTGTCCGGAGGGTTCATGCCGAACAGGGCGCGTACGACGATGCGTAGGGTGAGGTTGCTCATCTCGGCGCGCAGGTCGAGTGTGTCGTTTCGTGCGCAAACCGTTCCCCATCGCTCGAGGGTTTCGGCGATGGTGCTCGTCATGATCTGGCCGAAGGTGGTGATGTGCTTGCGGTGGAAGGCGGGTTGCAGCAGGCGGCGTTGGCTGAGCCATCCGGGCCGGGCGGCGGTTGCCAGCCCATTGCCAAAGAAGTTGCGGGCCATATCGAAGGACGGGCCGTGGCGGTCGTAGTTTCGATGGTGGCGTTTGAGGATGTGATCGACGTGGTCGGGGTGGTTGACCACGACGAACGGCAGTTTGGGTATGTCGACGGCGACCACGTCGCCGTAGGTTTGCACGGCGTGGGCCAAAAAGGGCAGGGGAGAACGCTGGAAGGAGATCGCCGTCCGAAACTTTCCGTGCGGTCCGGGGATGTTCTCCTTGGGCCGCTGGGCGGCCGGAGACGAGATGGAGGTCATCGTGAACCTTTTCTGACGGGACGAAGACCGGTCGTTCTACGCGATCTCAGGCTGGAAGCATTATGTACCCGCCATATTCTTGCAGGTCGAAACGCTGGAAGAAGTAGGGGAAACCCTATGTTTTAGTGCGGTCCCGACGGGCTGTGTGGGCGGCGACCGCGAGGGCGCGCTCGGCCTTCCCTGCCTCGATAGTGCCGGCGGCAGGCGGTTTCGGTGTGCAACCGAATCAATAGCAGGTCCCGTTTGCGGGGACGATGCGCCACATTTGCCCGGCGGGCGCATGGTTGTTCTCACCCGCCGGCGGTAGCAGGGTGGGATGATCAGGGAAGTCGGTTGGTCGGTCACGGTTGTGACCACTGTCCGCCGCTGCGTCCGCGGATGGTCTCCGAACGACGAAAAGACACCTTTGACAGCGCGAATTCGCTACAAAGGGTGTCCTTACATATGGGATCGGGTGCGTAGTGGGCGGAACGGATCGGTTGTTCAATATTCTCCGGCCGGAACTGCCGGTGGTCGACATCGCCGAGTGGAGCAAAGGCACCAGGGCGGAGAAGATCCGCCCGATGGCCCGGCACTGGGCCGAAGTGGGTTTCGGCACATCGGTGGCGCTGCACCTGTGCTACGTGGGCAAGATTGTCCTCTACATCCTGGGAGGGTGGCTGTTCGCGCTGACAACCGCGGGCATCGACGGGTTCACCGATATGGGCTCGTGGTGGTCGGAGCCGATCGTCTTCCAGAAGGTCGTGCTCTTCACGATGCTGTTCGAGGTCCTCGGACTCGGCTGTGGGTTCGGACCGTTGAACAACAGATTCTTCCCGCCGATGGGCTCGATCCTGTATTGGCTGCGACCCGACACCATTCGGCTGCCGCCCTGGCCGGAACGAGTGCCGTTCACCCGCGGCACGGCCCGCACGCGATTCGACGTACTGCTGTACGCGATGCTGCTGATCACGCTGCTGGTGGCGCTGGTCTCGGACGGGACCGGTCCGGTGCCGGTGCTCGGTACGACCGTCGGGATTCTGCCGGTCTGGCAGATCGCGGTTGTTCTCGGCCTGCTCGCGGTGCTCGGCCTGCGTGACAAGGTCATCTTCTTGGCGGCGCGCGGCGAGGTGTACGCCGCGCTCGCCGTCACCTTTCTCTTCGGCGGCGCGGATATGATCGTCGCCGCCAAGGCCGTATTCGTCATCATCTGGATCGGCGCAGCGGTGTCGAAGCTGAACAAGCATTTCCCGTTCGTGGTGTCGACGATGATGTCCAACAGTCCGGTGGTCCGGCCCCGTGCCGTCAAACGCCTGTTCTTCGAGCGGTTCCCCGACGATCTGCGGCCGGGATGGTTGTCGCGGCTGTTCGCCCACGGTGGCACCGCCGTCGAGATGTGTGCGCCACTGGTGCTGTTCTTCGGCCACGGTGGGTGGCCGACCGCTGTGGCCGCCACCGCCCTGATCTGTTTTCACCTGGTGATCCTCACGGCGATTCCGATGGGCGTGCCGCTCGAGTGGAACGTCTTCATGATCTTCGGTGTATTGGCGCTGTTCGTCGCGCATGCGGACGTGGGCGTGGCCGATGTGGGCAATCCGTTGCCGGTGGTGATTCTGCCGATCGTTCTCGCGGGGGTGGTGATCACGGGGAACCTGTTCCCGCGCGAGGTGTCGTTCCTGCCCGGTATGCGGTACTACGCCGGTAACTGGGACACCACGCTGTGGTGCATCAAGCCCTCGGCCGACGCGAAGATCCGCACTGGGATCGTCGCCGTCGCGGCCATGCCCGCCGCGCAGCTCGAGCGGTATTACGGCAGCCGGGAAGCGGCGCAGATCCCGCTGTATCTGGGGTACGCCTTCCGTGCCTTCAACACCCACGGCAAGGCGCTGTTCACGCTGGCTCATCGCGCGATGGCCGGTCAGAACGAGGACGATTACACCCTCACCGACGGTGAGCGTATCTGCTCCACGGCCCTGGGCTGGAACTTCGGTGACGGCCATCTGCACAACGAACAGCTGATCACTGCCCTGCAGCAGCGCTGCGGTTTCGAGCCCGGTGAGGTGCGGGTGGTGCTGCTGGACGCACAGCCCATTCACCGGCAGACCCAGCGCTACCGTCTCGTGGACGCGGCGACCGGCGAATTCGAGCGCGGTTATGTGCGCGTCGCCGATATGGTCGTCCGCCAGCCGTGGGATGACGACCTTCCCGTATACCCCGCCGAACGGCGGGAGTGAACGGTTTGAGCGGCGCGCCGCGCCCGGGTCATGTCGGTGGCCGATTCCGTCCCCGAGGGGGCATGTCCCGCACGGGCTCGGTGATGCGAGGGTACGAGGCCGGCTGTTCGGACGAGCGTCGATGAGGGGAGAGACCCGCGCTGTCAATTCCTCGCCGAGGGGGTCCTGATTCGCCCGAACACGGCATCGGTGGAGGTGGCGGCGTGGTGCTCGCAGCCGGTCCGGTATCGGTGGACCCCGGTCTGTCTCGCAGCGCTCGCGGTAGGCGCCTCCACGCAGAGGTGGAGAACCGCTCACGCTAGCGGTGGTATCGGATCTCACCGCGGAACACGGTGAGGCGCACCGCTTCCGCAGTGGGAGCCGACAGTACCTCGCCGAGTGGACGGTCGAGCAGAACCAGATCGGCCGGAGCGCCCACCCCCACCGTGCGGGGTGGAGCTTCCGGTCGCTCGAGCGGGGACAGATACCGTTCGAGGGCCGCGCGGCTCGTGATCCGTTCCGGTGACCCGACGATATCGCCGGTAGGTGCGCGGCGGTTCGTCGCGGCGTCGATCGCCGCCCACGGGTCCAGCGGACCGTACGGGGCGTCGCTGGACAGCGCCAACGGCACCCCACCGTCGAGCAGCGACCGGCAGCGGTACAGGTCGGGCAGGTCCCTGGGGTCGACTCGCCGCAGGTAGTCGTCACCACGGTGGGCGAGGAATCCCGGCTGGGTCACCACGCAGATCCGGTGCCGGCGCAGCCGATCGATCGTCTCGGCTGGTATCAGCGCCCCGTGCTCGATCCGGTCCCCGGCCGCGCCGACCTCGTCGAGTGCCGCGAGCAGCAGCAACAACGCCTCGCGGCTGACACAGTGCACGGCCACCGGGCGTTCCGTGGCATGGGAGCGGCGCACGGTATCGGTGAGGGCCTGGAAATCGAGCGTCTCCGAGTCGGCGAGCACGATCTTGTAAGGACCGATGGTCACCGTGGTCGGCGCACCGTCGAGCCCGGCACCCAGGGGCACCCCCAGCAGGTGCAGCCGCTGGGGTAGCGCGCCACCGACGTGCGCGTCGAGGAGCGCGGTCGACGAGCCGAGAGGTAGATCCGGCGTCGCGTCGGTCACTCCGGTGATACCGAACCGGGCCAGGTCCGCGCCCACCGTGTCCAGGGCGGGCGGACCACCGGTATCGGACAGGCGCTCGCGCAGCCAGGCATCGGCCCGCCATACCCGGCCGGTGGGCTGTCCGGTCTCGTCCCGCTCGATTCCCCGATGGTCCGCCGAGTCCAGCCGGGCCAGGGCCGTGGCGGTCGAATTGAGTATCCACAGCGCGCCGCTGCGGTGTTGTATCCGCACCGGCCGACGCGTGTGCAGCCGGTCCAGGGCCGTGACGTCGAGCAGGCCGGCCACGGTTTCGACGTAGCCCGTACCTCGGATCCAGCCGTCGCCGGGCGCGGCGGCCAGGGCCCGCGCCAGTTCGTCGGGTGTGTTCACCTGCGGCGGGCCGCACCGGATCGAGGCGGCGTCCGCCGCCGTAGCGTGCAGGTGCAGGTGGTGATCGTGCAGTCCCGGCAGCAGTGCGCCGCCCCGACCATCGATCACCTCGGCGCCACCGGCGTCGAGGCCCGGGCCGATCGCCGTGACACGGTCGCCGTGGACCGCGACATCGCACGGCCCGGCCGGAAGTTCGACGTGGCGGAACAACAGCCCGGTCATCGCGCGATTCCCAACTCGCCCAGCACCGCCGCCGTATCGCGGCCCGGGTCGGCGGCGATGCCGCGGGGCGCGCGTCGCCGCGGCTCGGTGATCGCCACGGAGCCGGTGGCGGTGGCGACATACCACCGATCGCCCATCCGAACGGGTTGTGGCGCAGCGTTTTCGGCCGCGTCCAGGGTGCTCGATACCACCGCCGTCATCGAGATATCCCACAGCTTTCCCGCGCCTCCCGGGGGCGCCGACATCGCCAGGGCGGCCGCGGTCAGACCGGTGAGTGGATCGGCGATCGCGTCGCCGACGAACATCGGCCCTTCGCCGTCGCGGGCGACGAGCCCAGCGGCGGCCGCGATATCGTCGCCGAAGCCCACCCGGTTCGAATCGCGTCCGTATGCGGTGATCGACAACCAGGTGCCACCGTGTGCGATGAACTCGGCGGCGTCCAGGCCGAAGCCGATCAGGGCACGCGGGCGCGACGCCTCGATCACGATATCGGCGGCGGCGACGAGCGCTGCCAGGGCGGCACGGTCACGGGGGAGCGCGGGATCGAGCAGGACGGACTCGTGGCCACCGTGCAGCAGCCGATAAAACTCGGGGTCGCCGCGGCGGGCACCGTCGGGCCGCGACGGCGTTTCGACCTTGATCACTCGCGCCCCGGCCAGACCGAGCAGATGCGCGCACAGCGGGCCCGCCCACAGGGCACTGAAGTCGACAACGCGCAACCCGGCGACCGGGCGGGGCACGCGGGGACGCGGCGGAACCGGTACGGCGATGTCCGGCACCATGACAGGACCGGCTGCCACTCCGAGCAGGTCGGCGCGCTCGGCGAGGTCGGCGCCGGTGTGCTCGCGCAGCCAGGCCTCGACCGCGGGCCACGGATCGTCTTCGACATCGGCGCCGACCAGCGCCGAGAGCAGCATCGGATCGTCAGGTCGGGCACACGACACGGCGGCCCACCCGTCGCCCGTCGGCAGCAGCCGGCATGCTCCGCCGGCCGATACCGCACCGGCACGGCGATGGCCGGTGAACGCGGCGCGTTCGGCGAGTAGACGTGCACCGTCGAGGCGCACGGCCCCCCCGGTGACCTCCGCGATCCACGCGCTCTGCGCGCGGGCGACAGTCGCGGCCCGGCCGGGCGGAACCACCGGTGCGCCGGTGCTGCGGCCGGTGAGTGAAACGGCTCCGCTCTCCGCCCAATCCCGGACCCGATCCGGGCGCCTGGGAGTCCACACGCGACCGATGCTACATTTCGCCCCGGGAGGTCTGGACGGCGAATATGACGATCGTGCGAACCATCACGGCGGCCGAACTCGCCGACGGTGCCGTGGAAACCTCGATTCTCGGTACCGGCGCCACCCTGCCCGAACCCGTTCTGATCGTCGAGCTCGACGGTGCGAACACCCGGGTGGCCGCGGCCGCGGCCACCCGGGTGCCCACGCTGGACAAGCTGGTCATCGGCCGCTGCGCCGGGCCCGTCCCTGCCGGCCTCGCGTCATTGACAGCCGCACTGGACCTGACCTACGCGGTGGGCCCGGACCCCACGGACCGGGCGGTGGTCGGCGCCGACGATATCGATACCGCGCTCGCCGAGTTCGTCGAGCGCGTGGCGCGCTATCCGCAGGCGGCGCTTATCGCCGGGCAGGTGGTGCGGATATCGGAGACATTGCCGGTGCCCGAGGCGATCGATATCGAATCGCTCGCCTACTCCACTCTGCAGGGCGGCGCCGAATTCCGCGGTTGGCTCGAACAGCGCCGCCACCTCGATCGGCCGCTGCCGCCGCCGGCCGCCGACCCGGTGCTGATCGACCGCGACGGTGACATCCTGCACATCACGCTCAACCGGCCGGACCGCCGCAATGCCTACGGCACCGCGCTGCGTGACGCCCTGGTCGACGCGCTACGGCTACCCCTGCTCGACGACACCATCGCGAAAATCGTGCTCGCCGGCGCGGGACCGTCGTTCTGCGCCGGCGGTGACCTCGACGAGTTCGGCCACGCCCCGGATACCGCCACCGCCCACCTGATCCGAACCCGCGGCGGCGCCGGCCGTCTGGTCGCGCGCCTCGCGGACCGGATGGAGGTGCGCCTGCACGGTCACTGCGTCGGCGCCGGGATCGAGATCCCCGCGTTCGCGGGCAGTGTCATCGCCACACCCGATACGGTCTTCCGCCTCCCGGAGGTGACGATGGGTCTGCTTCCCGGAGCCGGTGGCACCGTGAGCCTGCCTCGTCGGATAGGTCGGTGGCGGGCTCTGCACCTGTTCGTCACGGGGAGCGCACTCGAGGCGCGCCGTGCGCTGGAATGGGGGCTGATCGACGAGATCGTCTGATCGGTGGAGTGAGTGAGCGGCGGTCACCGTGTCGCGGGGGCTCTCAGGTGTTTGTCGAAGAAGGCGAAGACGCGGCGCCAGGCATCGCCGGTGGCCTCCTCGTCGTAGCCGAGACCCGTCACCCGCAGCAGCGATTCGACGGGTAGCCGGTTGGCGAAGGCATGGGTGACGCCTGGATAGGTCTTCACGTCGTGGTCCACGCCGTAGTGGTCCAGTACCTGCTCCAGTCTGCGGGCACGTCCGATATTGACCGGGTCCAGCCGGCCGTATGAGGCGACGATCGGGCAGCTGCCGCGCAGCATATCCGCATAGTTGCCGCGACCGCTCGGATAGAAAGGGGCGGCGGCGTCGAAACCGCGGGGTGCCGTCAACAGGGCGAATCCGCCGCCCATGCAGAAGCCGGCCACCGCGACCCGGCCCGTACACGAGGGGTCCTCGCGCAAGCGCCGAAGCGCGGCGAGGACATCGCGCACCGCTTTTCCGTCGCCGGTGAACAGCAGGTCGCGGAAGACACCGGGCACGCAGCGGGCTCCGCGAGCGAACAGATCGGGCGCGATGGCCAGGTATCCGTTGTCGGCGAGCAGCCGTGTGTTGCGGCGGATATCGGGGGACAGGCCGACCCCGTCGTGCAGCAGAACCACCCCGGGCCACGGTCCGGTGCCCTCCGGTGACTCCCATTGGGCCGCGATATCGCCGTCGGGTGCGGACAACTGGATCATCGTCATCAGCGGGTCGCCTTCCGTTCGGTCCGGAAATCTCGCAGACAACAGCGCTGGGAAGTCTACTGCCTCAACAGCTGCTCCGCGTCCACGGTGCGGCGACCGCAATGACGGAAACTCCGGCGGCAGCGTGGGTGTGCCGCGCCGGAGCTCTGTATGGCCGATCGCCCGTTCACCGGTGCCCGCCACCCCTCATCATGGCGGCCACCGGGCGAACACGCCCGCCTCTGGGACGGGTCAGTCGTGGTCGATGGCGCCGAGGACCTCGCCGGTGTTCGCGTCGATGGTCACCTCGTACTCCACACCGGCGGGAGACACCACTTCCACCTCCCATACCGCCGGGCGGTGTTCGGAATCGAACTCGGCCGAGACCGCCGTACTGCCCGGAACCGCCGCCTCCGCGGCGTCCATGGCCTGCCGCCGGTCGATACCGGGGTCGGCGGCCAACGACCACTCGCCGATCGGACGGTCGAGCGAGACGGTGCGGCCCTGCGGCTCGTGGCCGAGGGCGACCGTGGCGACGCCGATACCGGCGCCGCCGACGACGGCCGCGACCACGGCGCCGATGAGAAGCCAACGAAGTCCGGTGACCGCGTGGCGGAAGACGCTTGCCATGGTGAAACCTCCTGTGGGGGTGTCCTTCCCGAATGTGGCCACCACTGTGGCAGGGCGATGCTGAAGGCGACCTGAAGCCACCTGAAGAATGTTTCAGCAAGTATTTGACACTCTGGAGGGATGCGTCTGCTGATCGTGGAGGACGAGAAGCGTCTTGCTCTCGCGCTGGCCAAGGGTTTGACCGCCGAGGGTTTCGCCGTGGACGTCGTGCACAACGGCGCCGAGGGCCTGCACCGGGCCACCGAGTCCGACTACGATCTGATCATTCTCGACATCATGCTGCCCGGGATGAACGGCTACCGGGTGTGCGCCGCCCTGCGGGCCGCGGGCCACGAGACCCCGATACTGATGCTCACCGCCAAGGACGGTGAGTACGACGAGGCCGAAGGCCTGGACACCGGCGCCGACGACTATATCGGCAAGCCCTTCTCGTATGTGGTGCTGCTCGCTCGTATCCGCGCCCTGCTACGCCGTCGCACCCGCGGCGGTGCGCGGGTCCTGCGTGTCGGCGATCTCGTCGTGGACCCGGGTACCCACATGTGCCGCCGCGGTGATCGGGAGATCGTGCTCACCGCCAAGGAGTTCGCGGTCCTGGAGCACTTGGCCGTGCGGGCGGGTGAGGTGGTGTCCAAAACCGATATCCTGCAGCACGTCTGGGACTTCGCGTATGACGGGGACCCGAACATCGTCGAGGTGTACATCAGTGCTTTGCGCCGAAAGATCGACGCGCCTTTCGGGTGCCGGACCATTCTGACGGTCCGCGGCGCGGGATACCGGCTGGCGGCCGACCGTGGCTGAGCGGACGCGTGGACGGGGATCGTGGTGGAGTTCGGTGCGGGCCCGCACCACCACGGCGGCGACGGTTGTCGTCGCGGCGGCGTTGACGGCCACCGGGCTGGTCGTGCTCTCGGCGCTGCACGAGAATCTGGTCGAGAGCGCGAGCACGCAGGCGGAGAACACCGCGCGCGATATCGTCACCCAATTGGAGGCGGGAACCGACCTCGCGCGCTTACAGCTGCCCGATCCCGACGACGAACCCGTCCAGGTCGTTTCGGTCGACGGGCAGGTCCTGGCCGCCGATCCCGACCTGCGCGGCCCAGGCCCGATGGCGAACTTCGGGCCGTACTCGACCGCGGCGGCCGGCGGCCGTGACCACGTCACCGATGACGAGGATGACGACGAGGCCGACGATGATGGCGACGAGACCGACGATGACGACGAGACCGACAGCGCCGACGACGGCGTGAGCCCGAAAGGGCCCGTGGCCGGACGAGGTACGGGTGTCGACGCGAATACTTCCGCGGGTCCGGCGGCCGGCCGTTCGGCCCTCACCGTCCCCGCCGACGTCACCCCCTCCACCATCGAGGCGGTATTCGGCGACGTGCGGTTGAGTGTGGGCGATACCGCCCCCGACAACTTCCGCGTCGCCGCGCTCGCGGGCTCGACTCCCGACGGTCGACCGGTCACCGTCTACGCGGGCGCGTCCCTGGACACCGCCGACAGTGCGGTGGCCGATGTGCGACGGGCCATGCTGATCGGCCTGCCGCTGCTGCTCGCCGTGGTCGCCGTGGTGACCTGGCTGGTCACTCGCCGGGCGCTGCGCCCCGTCGAGGCCATTCGGACCGAGCTCGCCGAGATCATGCACGGTGATCTGTCGCGACGTGTCCCCGAGCCGGCCTCGCGCGACGAGATCGCCAGACTCGCCGCCACCACCAACGACACCCTCGCGGCACTGGAGGAATCCTCGGAAAGGCAGCGTCGGTTCATCGCCGATGCCGCGCACGAGCTGCGCAGCCCCATCGCCAGCCTGCGCACCCAACTCGAAGTGGCTCAGGCCCATCCGGGTCTGCTCGAGCTGGACGGCCTGCTCGGAGACACCGTCCGGTTGGAACATCTCGCGGCCGACCTGCTGCTTCTGGCCCGGCTCGACGCGGGCGAACAGCCTCGTGCGGACCGGGTGAACCTGACGGCATTGATCGCCGACGAGTTGTCCCACCGGGTAGGTGACCGCATACCGGTCGATACCGCACTGCCCGACGAGGAGATCGTGGTCGCCGGAAGCCGTACCCAGATCGCCCGTGTCCTGGGCAATCTCGTCGACAACGCGCAACGCCATGCCGTGACGACGGTACGGGTGGTGCTCGAGCGCGCGGCCGATACGGCCGTTGTCGAAGTCGTCGACGACGGTTCCGGGGTACCGGAGGCGGATCGGGAGCGGATCTTCCAGCGTTTCGTCCGTCTCGATGATGCCCGCAGCCGGGACGAGGGCGGTGCGGGCCTCGGCCTCGCCATCGTCCGCGACGTGGTCGAACACCACGGGGGCACCATCCGGGTCGACGCGGGCGTGTCCGGTGGCGCGCGCTTCGTCGTCGAATTTCCGCTGAGGCGGTGACACGGGCCGAACGCAACGACACGAGGGTCCGGGATATCGCCCACCGAGCGACCCGGCGCCTATCGCCCGGATATCCAGACCGACACCATCGTGAACGGATGTCCGCGTAGCGCGGACCATTTGAGTTCGGCCTCGATCAAGGATTCGTCGATCGGGGTTTCGGCGAGTTCCGCACAAAACATTCTCGCCGCCGGACGGGGGGAGGCCAAACGCCTGCGGAAGGACTGTGAGCCTTTCCGCCTAGCGGAAAGCGAGCCCCGGTGAAACAGGAACCCACCGAGATGCCGGCCAGCGGCATGGCAGGAATTCCGGGCCTTCAGACCGGGAGGACGTCAACCAAGGCCTGGAGAACACTCTCGACGCGTACGCGTGGCGGTTCACCGGTGAGAAGCGGGGCAAGGCGCTGGTCCAGGTCGGCGAACCCGTCGACCGAGCGCCGCTGCCCACGGGTTCACGATTGGGCATCGGATGGGCGGGTAATCGCCGATCATGCCTGACAGCGACCCCTCGGGTGCGGTGCTGTTCGATATCGACGGCACCCTCGTCGACTCCAACTACCTGCATGTCCACGCCTGGTCCAGAGCCTTCCGCGAGGTCGGCGCGGGGGTGGATGCCTGGCGGGTGCACCGCTGTGTGGGCATGGACGGGTCGCTCCTGGTGGACACGCTGCTCCCGGACGCCGACGAAGAGACCGCACAGCGAGCGAAGGACCTGCATCTGCGCTACTACCTGGATACCCGTCCGCTCATGCGGCGGACCGCCGGCGCCAGGGAACTGCTCGACCGTGTTGCCGCGTCCGGGCCGACCGTCGTATTGGCGACCTCCGCGCCGCAGGATGAGCTCGCCGCCCTGCGCGAGGTGCTCGGCGGGGAGGAGGTGGTGTCGGTGCAGACCTCCGGCGAGGATGTCGAGACGGCCAAACCGCGGCCCGATATCGTGCGCATCGCCCTGGACCGCTCCGGCGTCGACGCCGCCGGGGCGGTTTTCGTCGGCGACACCGTATGGGACGCCGAGGCATGTCGCCGTGCTGGGGTGTCCTTCGTCGGGTTCCGGTGCGGCGGGATCAGTGAGGCGGAATTGCGTGAGGCGGGGGCGCGGGCCGTCTACGACGATCCCGCCGAGCTGCTCGCGCGGTTCGAGCACAGCCCGATCGCCGGACTGATCCGATGACTCCGGTTGTCGGTCCGGCGGTTTTCGGTGCGGCGGGAGGATGATGGGCAGCGTGTCTCATGACCCGACTTCACCCGAGATGAAACCGCGTAGCCGTGACGTTACCGATGGCTTGGAGAAGACCGCGGCGCGAGGGATGCTGCGTGCGGTCGGTATGGGCGACGAGGATTGGGCGAAGGCCCAGATCGGTGTGGCGTCCTCGTGGAACGAGATCACTCCCTGCAATCTGTCGCTCGATCGCCTGGCCCGCGGCTGCAAGGAGGGTGTGTTCGCCGCCGGCGGATTCCCTATGCAGTTCGGCACCATCTCGGTCTCCGACGGTATCTCGATGGGCCACGAGGGAATGCATTTCTCCCTGGTCTCGCGTGAGGTGATCGCGGACAGTGTGGAGACCGTGATGCAGGCCGAACGGCTCGACGGGTCGGTGCTGCTCGCCGGCTGCGACAAATCGCTGCCCGGGATGCTGATGGCGGCGGCCCGGCTGGACCTGGCGAGCGTATTCCTCTACGCGGGTTCCATCCTGCCGGGTATCGCGAAACTGTCCGACGGCAGCGAACGCGAGGTGACCGTCATCGATGCCTTCGAAGCGGTGGGGGCCTGTTCGCGCGGGCTGATGAGCCGGGAGGACGTCGACGCGATCGAGCGGGCCATCTGCCCCGGGGAGGGCGCCTGCGGCGGTATGTACACCGCCAATACGATGGCGAGCGCGGCCGAGGCGCTGGGTATGTCGCTGCCCGGCAGCGCGGCGCCGCCGGCCACGGATCGGCGCCGGGACGGTTATGCCCGCCGCAGCGGTCGGGCGGTGATCGAACTGATCCGGCGCGGAATCACCCCCTCCGACATACTCACCACCGAGGCATTCGAGAACGCCATCGCGGTGGTGATGGCCTTCGGCGGGTCCACCAACGCCGTACTGCACCTGTTGGCGATCGCGCACGAGGCGAAGGTCGCGCTGAGTCTGGACGATTTCGCCCGGATCGGGCGGCGCGTCCCGCACCTGGCCGATGTCAAACCGTTCGGCCGGCACGTGATGACCGATATCGACCGGGTGGGCGGTGTCCCGGTGCTGATGAAGACGTTGCTCGATGCCGGGCTGCTGCACGGTGACTGTCTCACCGTGACCGGCCGCACGGTCGCCGAGAACCTGGCCGATATCGCGCCGCCGGACCCGGACGGCAAAGTGATGCGCGCCCTGTCCACCCCGATCCATCCGACCGGCGGTATCACCATCCTGCACGGTTCCTTGGCCCCCGAGGGTGCCGTGGTCAAATCGGCGGGTTTCGAATCCGACGCCTTCGTGGGCGCCGCACGGGTTTTCGACCGCGAGCGGGCCGCGATGGACGCACTGGAGGACGGGACCATCTCGGCGGGTGATGTGGTGGTCATCCGCTACGAGGGTCCCAAGGGCGGCCCGGGGATGCGGGAGATGCTCGCGATCACCGCGGCCATCAAGGGTGCCGGGCTCGGTAAGGACGTCCTGTTGCTCACCGATGGGCGGTTCTCCGGCGGCACCACCGGCCTGTGTGTCGGCCATGTGGCTCCGGAAGCGGTCGACGCGGGACCCATCGCGTTCGTTCGGGACGGCGACCGTATACGCCTGGACGTCGGTGCGGGCACCCTCGACCTGCTGGTCGATCCGGACGAACTCGCCGGCCGCCGCGACGGTTGGGCCCCACTGCCGCCGCGCTACACCCGTGGGGTACTCGCGAAGTATCAGCGGCTCGTGGGTTCGGCCTCCCGCGGCGCGGTCTGTGATTGAGTGCGGCCGGTCTTTCCGGTATCGAGGCCGGGTACGGAGGAGATCGACCGATCCCCCGGCGGACGGGGTCGGAGCCGGGGTCCGAGCGGTAGGCTCGTCGGGGGAATTCTGTGGCGTCACATAGTTGGGGAGACCGTGACGACCGATACCGGGTCGCGCGTCGGCCGAGTGCCGGCGGCGCTCACCGAACCAGCGGGGCATGCCGACCCTTATCCGTTGTACCGGGAACTGCGCGAACTCGGCCCGGCCGCATACGCCCTCGATGGGACACTCGTCGTCAGCGGGTATCGGATGGTGTCGGCTGCTGGTGCGTGATCACCGGTTGCCGAAACGGCCGGAGCCCCATCTGATCGCCTCCGGATTTCCCGATCGGCGTGAATATCCGGGCTGCGTATGGCTTTCACCGGCATGCCGGCGCCGAACCCGCCCGAAGCGTGGCCTTTCACCGGATGAGCGCGGTCGGTTCCCGCGGATAGCTCTTCAATTGCCACACCTTGATTACCGCGTGGTCTCCTATTGACACCGATAGTGCTGCCGATCACACTGAGGGAGAAAGATGACATGACTGTCACGTCATTAATGTTCGGCAAGGAGGCGATGGTGCCCGAAATTCCCGACATGCGCACACTGGGCCAGAAGGTCAGCAACTGGGGTCGATGGGGGACCGAGGACGAGCGCGGAACCACAAACCTGATCACCCCGGAGCGCGTGGTGGCCGCCGCGGGTTTGATTCGCACCGGTCAGACCTTCAAACTGGGCATTCCGCTCGACGGTGAAGGCCCGCAACCCGGCGGTGCGCGGATCAACCCGATACGGCTGATGTCGGAGAACGGCCAGGAGCAGGTGCTTCCGGGCGGGTTCAAATGGGCCGACGATTTCGTGTTCATGCCGCTACAGGCCGGCTCGCAGTACGACTCGCTGGCACATGTGCACTATGACGATCAGCTCTACAACGGGCATCCCGGTTCCGGGGTGACGGTCAAGGGCGCCGACAAGTGTGGGATTCATACCCAATCCGGCGGAATCGCCGGCCGCGGCGTGCTACTGGACGTTGCCCGGGCGCGCGGAGTGGACTGGCTCGACGCGGGAACCGCGATCGGACCCGATGAGCTCGACGCGGTCGCCGCGGCCCAGGGCGTGGGAGTCGGTGCGGGGGACATCCTGCTGATCAGGACGGGGTGGCGCAAGAAGTTTCTCACCGATCGTGACGCCGCGGGATTCATGGCCGGGGAGCCCGGACTGAGCCTGGCCTGTGCGACCTGGCTGCGCGAGCGTGACGTCGCGGTCGTGGGCTCGGACAACTGGGCGGTCGAGGTGATGCCCGGTGAGCATCCCGGAACCGCGTTCGAACTCCATATGGTGCTCATTCGTGATATGGGCCTGACGCTCGCCGAAATGCTCGATTTCGAGGATTTGGCCAAGGCCTGCGCGGCCGACGGCCGATGGGATTTCTTCTATGCCGGACCACCGCTGCAGTTCACGCGCGGAGTCGGCTCGCCGATCAATCCGCTCGCGGTCAGGTGAGCGCGGTGATGACGGTCGTGCGGAAGTCGAGACGGCAGGGAGACCGGGAATGCTGATCGGGGACATCGTCGAATACGGTGCACGCAAACATCCGGATCGGATCGCGGTGCGGTTCGAGAACGAAGCGGTCGACTATCGGCAGTTGCGCGACCGCAGCCGCCGTCTCGCCAACGCTCTGCTCGGTGTCGCCGAGCCGGGCGACCGGGTCGCGATCCTGTCGGGAAACTGCACCCAGTACCTCGACTGCTACTACGGCGTGCCGATGGCGGGTATGGCGTTGACGATCCTCAACTTTCGGCTGCATCCGGAGCAGGTCGTCGCGTTGATCCGGCATTCGGGCGCCCGGGTGCTGATCGTGGCCGCCGAGTTCGCCGATATGGTGGGCCGCATTCGTGACCGAATTCCCTCGGTGTCCACTGTGGTATCGATCGGAACGGCGCCCGATGCCGTCGGATGGGACGAATTCGTCGGCGCCGCCGTGGCCGAAGCTCCCCGCGTGCGTCCGGATCCCGGCGATGTCGCATGGTTGGTGTACACCAGCGGAACCACCGGCACCCCGAAGGGGGTGATGCTCTCCCATCGCAATCTGCTCACCGGTGTGACCTCCTCCGCGCTGCAGTGGGAGTTACCGGAGGAGACGGTATTCCTGTTCTGTTTCCCGCTGTGCCATGTCGGTGGGTACGTCACCCTGGTGAACCATCTGGTGGGCGCCACCGTCGGTATCCTGCGGGCCTACGACAACGCGACCTTCCTGCGTCTGGTCGACGACTGGCAGGTGACGCAAACGGGACTGGCACCGACGATGATCAACTTCCTGCTACAGGATCCCGAGCTGGACCGACATTCGCTCGACTCCCTACAAGCGGTCGGCTACGGTTCGTCGGCCATTCCCGCCACCGTGTTGCGGGAGGGACTGAAGCGTTTCGGATGCGATTTCTATCAGGGGATGGGCATGACCGAACTCGCCGGCAATGTGCTGCATCTGGACAGCGCAGCGCATCATCGAGCAGCGCTCGGTGAAACCGAGTTGCTCGCATCGGCCGGAAAGCCGATGCGGTTGGCCGATATCTGTATCGTCGACGACGATTTCGACGATGTGCCGGCCGGGCAGGTCGGGGAGATGGTCGTGCGTGGCGATCAGGTGACCGTCGGCTACTGGAACGAGCCGCAGGCGACCGCCGATGCCTTCGCCGACGGCTGGTTTCGCACCGGCGATCTGGTTCGGCAGGACGACGAGGGCTTCGTCTACATCGTCGACAGGAAAAAGGACCTCATTATCAGCGGCGGCGAGAACATCGCCTCGCTGACGGTCGAACAGGCCCTGTATCGGCACCCCGGCGTGGCCGAGGCGGCCGCGATCGGTGTTCGCGACGATACCTGGGGAGAAGTGGTGTGCGCGGTGGTGGTCCTTCGCGAGGGCGTCACCGCCTCGGCGGAGGACATCATCGCCAACTGTCGTGAACACCTCGGTGGATTCCAGGTACCCCGCCGGGTGGAATTCGTCGAGGCCCTTCCGAAGAACGTGACCGGAAAGATTCTCAAACGAGAACTCCGCGAAAGCTTCTCGTGAGGAGACGACCGCAGCGGGCATGTCTGCCCCGATCCGGGTGGGCGTGTCCGTGTCGGTGTTCCACTCGTGTGCCGAGTCGTGCGCACCCGGTTGCGCGATGCCCGGAGATCCCACGACGACCGGTTGGTCTCGGGCGAACGGGCAAACCGAGCGAAACAACGGTCCACGAGGACACGGGGTTGCGGTAGTTTTCGCGCAAAACCAACGGATATGGACGTATCTCTCTGATCGGAAAGGGGAGCTACCACAGATAAGGGTGCCGCTCGGCGCGCAGCCCGACAGCGTAGTTGCAGGTAGGTGCTTCCATTACCACGGGTAACGGGCTGTTATCCGCAACAGTGGACAACTTCGTCGGACTTTCCGGCGTTGCTACCGGGACCCCGACGACGGCGAATTCCCACTGGTCCGGCGCGGACGGCCGCATACACTGCTCGGGCGGCGTGGACATGGGATGAGTGCTCTCACAGGGTCCGGGGTGGCCGTCGAAAGCAACGACATGGGCTCAATACGTCAACGACACAGGGCTTCGCCTGCGTCGAAGGGCCTGTGAGCCGAACCGTGTTCCTACCCTTGGCGCAATGGGCGCTGTCATCGGTGATCTACTGCCACTCGCGGTGGGTGTGGCGATCTCACCGATCCCTGTGTTGGCCGCGATCATGATGATCCTGTCGAAGAACGCCGCCGGCGCCGGCCGCGGGTTCGCGCTCGGCTGGGTGGCCGGGATCGCGGCGGCGACGGTGATCATGGTTTTGTTGGCCGGCTCGATGGGTGGTCCGGCCGACCGACAACCGTCGACGGCGGGCTCGTGGCTGAAAATCGCGCTCGGGGTGCTGCTGTTGGGATTGGCGGTGCTGCAGTGGCGGGCCCGCGCGGACACGGCGATACCGAGGTGGATGCGGGCCATCAATGAGCTCACCGTCGGGCGAGCCGTCGGGCTGGGAGTTCTGCTGTCAGCGGTGAATCCGAAGAACCTACTGCTGTGTGTGTCCGCGGGTGTGGTGATCGGGGCCGGCGGCATCAGCGTGGGCGGCCAGGCCGTCGCGGTCGTCGTATTCACGCTGTTGGCCGCGGCCGGCGTGCTGGTGGTGATTCTCGGTTATACCCTGGCCGCCGACCGGCTGCGTGCCCCGCTGGGGCGGCTGCGGGCCTGGCTGCAGGACAACAACCACATGGTGATGGCGATCGTACTGCTCATCATGGGCGCTGTCGTGCTCGGGAAGGGCATCGGCGGATTCTGGCCTGCACGGTAGTGGCAGCACCTATCCGAGGATCGAGGCAGCTGCGGGAGTGAATCCATGAGCGACGAACAACCCGCTGGGAACTCGGGTCGGCCCCTCGCACGGCCTTGCGGGGTACGGACCATGGAGATCGCTGCGATCAGCGACTTCTACCGGCGTTCCACCTCCCCGGGATCGTCGCGTTCCTGATGGGTGCAAGGCGCGACGCTCGCCGAGACCGCCGACAGCGCTGTCGGCGGTCTCGGCGAGCGTTCGGGCGGTCGGTCGAGGGGACGACTCGCCGGCCGCCCGGATCAGGTCGGGTACCGGGGGTTTGTGACGCGTAAGCGGGAGGCAACCGCGACGGACACGACGTGGCGAACGTCGTCGTCGGCGTAATCCACTGCGCCCGCACGCAGAAGCGCGGCCAGTGCGGATTCCGATTCGCAGCCCATATCGCCGAGCAGTCGGTGGACCTCGGCGGTGGCCGCAGGGCCGGCGCGGAGTTCGCGTGCCACGGTGCCGAGCAGGTTGACACAGACACGGGAGAGATATCGCCGGCGCTGCTGTTCCGCGGGTAGGGCGGGACCGATCTCGGCGGCGAGCGTTTCGGCGACGAGATCGAGTATCTCGAGGGCGTCGGGCCGGTCGTGGACGGTGGGGTCGGGTCCCGGTGCCTCGGGCTCGGATACCGATTCGTCGAAGAGACCGAGGGCGGTGAGCAGGTCG
This sequence comes from Nocardia brevicatena NBRC 12119, assembly GCF_000308495.1. Lineage (GTDB taxonomy): Bacteria > Actinomycetota > Actinomycetes > Mycobacteriales > Mycobacteriaceae > Nocardia > Nocardia brevicatena. Next base: position 59,653 of record NZ_BAFU01000049.1, read on the forward strand.
TATTCGGATTCGCAGACGCGTCGCCCGATGGCGGCCAGTTCCAGCGAGCGTTCCGCCCCGCCGAGGTGGCGTTGGGCTTGGAATCTGCTCAGAACGAGCCATTTCAGTGTTCCGAACACCTCCCACCATCGCAGTTCTTCAGATGTGGGCCGAGTACCGGTGGCCCGCTCGTAACCGTCCAGGAGTTGTTCGCGGGTGCCGAGTCCGCCGACCGGCGCCGGTGCGCCGAAGCGCCAGGCGCGCACACATAGCCAGCCCAGATCCTCGATCGGGTTGCCGATATGAGCCAATTCCCAATCGAGCACCGCCCGGATACCGGATGGATCGATCAGGAAGTTTCCGAGCCGGAAGTCACCGTGCACGAGTGCCTTCGGTCGGGGGAGGGGAGGGTGGCCGCGCAGCCACCGCAGTCCCATTTCCACGGTCGGACGGGGTTCGTCGAGGTCGCGATAGATCTGTTCGATCGCGTCCAGCGGGTTGTGGTCGTCGAGTGCCTCCAGCGTGTCGATCGGGATGCGGTGAATCCGGCCGAGCACATGGCCGAGTTCGTCGGTGAGCCGTGCGCGTAGGTGCTCGAACTCCGGTTCCCGCTGTAGTCTCCGGGGAATCGACTCGCCGTCGACCATATCCATCAACAGGTAGGGAGCGTCGATTCCGGGTGCGGTGTCGCCGGAGGCGAGTACGGCGGGCACGGGAACCCCCGCCGCGGCCGCCGCCCGCAGACAGGCCGCCTCGGCGCGCATCCGGGCGGCGTCGCCGTGTCCGGGGGGATCACGGCGCAGGACGGCCCGCAGCTCACCGCCCGCCTGATCGCGGGCGGTGACCGCATAGACCTGCCTGCTGGCGCCGCCGGTGAACTGCCGCAGTTCGACCTCGACGATCCCGATACCGGTGGCCGCACCGAGCACCGCGCGGACACCGTCGGCCGGCGTGAGCGGACCGGGTGCCGTGGGTTGTGTCCTCACCGCCATGGTGCGGCCTCGGGGGAACGCAGGAGTCGACGCGCCGTGGACATGCGATGCACTTCGTCGGGACCGTCGTAGATGCGGGCATAGCGCGCCTGCCGGTACATGCGTTCGAGCGGGGTGTCGGCCGTGAGGCCGAGCGCGCCATGGACTTGAATGGCGCGGTCGACGACATTGTGCAGCATGCGTGCGCCCCAGAACTTCACCAAGCCGACCCGTACCCGATGGTCCGCCCCGGCATCCATCGCGCGGGCGGCATCGAGGGTCATCAGTCGGGCGGCATGGATCTCCGCGGCGGATTCGGCGATGTACCGGTGGATTTCGCCCTTGTCCGCGAGCAGCGAGCCGTGCGCGAACCGACTGTTCGCCCGGTCGCACATCAGTTCGTAGGCGCGCTGGGCCTGTCCGAGCCAACGCATGGCGTGGAAGATCCGGCCGGCGCCGAGGCGGTCCTGCGCCACGGTGAAACCCCTGCCTCGCTCACCCAGCAGGTTGGCGGCCGGAACGCGCACGTCGGTGAGCCGGACCTCGTAGTGGTCGCTCGGGTCGTGGCCCATTGTGGGGATGGAGCGGACGATCTCGAATCCGGGGGTATCGGTCGGCACGATGATCGCGCTGATCCTGGCGTGCCTCGGCACGGAGTCGGGCTCGGTCCGGGCGAATACCGTACAGTACGCTGCCTGCGCCACCCCCGTGGTGAACCACTTGTGTCCGTTGATGAGCCAACTGTCACCGTGGAGCTCCGCGCGGGTGGCGATGAGGGTGGGATCGGAGCCGGCGACCTCCGGCTCGGTCAGACCGACCGACGGCAGGATATCGCCGGCCACCATGGGAGGGATCCAGCGGCGCCGCTGTTCGTCCGTACCGTGCCGGTGCAGCATCAGGGTGTCCTGCATGGACACCGAACCGACTGCCAACTGGCCGAATTCCGAGCGGCCGATGATCTCGTTGAGGTAGACGAAATCGAGGAACGGCAGTCCGCCGCCGCCGAGTTCGGCCGGATGGCCGAGTGCCCACAGCCCGAGTCCTTTGGCTCGCTCCCGCAGCCGGTCCAGACTCGCGCGTGCGGCGTCATCATCGGCGGCCAACGCGGGCTCCTGCGGGATGACCTCCTCGTCGATGAACGACCGCATCCGCGCGGTCAATTCGGCGATATGTCCCTCCGGTCGGTTGATCGCCGTCATTGCCGCTCCCGAGCCGAGGTGGACATCGCACGTAGCGGTTGGGTCGCCGCCGAGTCGACATACTCGTCGATACGGGCGATCCGGCCGTTCCGCACCCGGACGAACAACGCGGCCGCAACCTCCAACGGTCCGTGCCCGGGCAGATAACCGCGCAGGACGTGCTGCTGGGCGAAACCGTCGGATAGCGGATAACGCCGGATCTCCTCGTAACGAAGGTCTTCCACCGTCCGTGACAACCACCGCAGCACTCGGAGATTCTCGGTGACGGTCTCCTCGGTGTTTTTGTCGTTGTGCCAGATCCGCGCGTCGGGCGCGTATATCTCGGTCAGGGCGGCCGTGTCGCCGGCGCCGACGGCGGCGAAGAAGCGGTCGGCAAGTTCGTCCATATGAGAGACCTCCTCCGAGGCGGTGTGAATTCTCGTTCCTGCTGGGCGTCGGGCGTGTCAGGCCCGCGCCGCGCTCCTGGGCATGGGTCGGCCACCGGCGACGAGCAGATCGCTGTCAACAGGTTTGCCGAGCAGACGGGAGATCAGTCGTGCGGCATCGAGAGCCTTGTCGATATCGATGCCGGTGGTTATGCCGCCGTCCTCGAACAGGTAGGCCAGTTCCTCGGTGGCGATATTTCCGCTCGCGCCCGGTGCGAAGGGGCAACCGCCGAGGCCGCCGACGGACGCGTCGAACCGGCGGATGCCGTGGTCATAGGCCGCCCAGGCGTTGGCCAGGCCTTGACCGCGGGTGTTGTGTAGGTGGATACCGAGGTCGGCATCGGGCGCGACGGCGCGGACGCGGTCGATTACGTCGCCGGTGCGGACCGGTGAGGCCGTGCCGATGGTATCCGCGATCGTGAGCGCGTCGGCTCCCGAGACCATCGCGTGCCCGGCGATCTCGGCGACGCGGGTGGGGGAGGTGGGGCCGTCGAACGGGCAGTCGAAGGCGATGGCGATGATCACCTCGAGGTGACCGCCCGCCTGGTGAACCAGTTCGGCGATCGGGGTGATGAGTGCGATCGATTCGGCGCTGTCGCGACCGACATTCGCCCGGCTGTGCCCGTCGGATGCCGATACGACGTACTCCAGGCGGGTGATATCGGCGTCGAGCGCCCGACGCACCCCGCCGACCCCCGCGACCAGGGCGGAGAACTCCACCTGTGGCCAACGATCGAGCCGGGCGGCGACCTGCTCGGCATCGGCCAGCGCCGGAATCGCGCGCGGCGAGACGAAGGAGGTGACCTCGATACGGCGCACACCCGTCGCGACGAGCGACTCGATGAACTCGAGCTTGGCCTCGGTGGGTATGGGGTGCTCGATCTGCAGGCCGTCGCGTGGTCCCACCTCACGAATATCGATGGTGGGGGTCATGCGATCGTGCCCTGGGCGCGCAGCCGGGCCAGCCGGTCGCGGTCGTAGCCGAGCAGCCCGCCGAGCACCTCGTCGGTGTGGGTTCCCGGACGGCTCGCGCCGCCCCACCGGACGCCGCCGGCGGTTTCGCTGAGCCGGGGAACCACACCGACGCCCTTGACCGGGACCGGGTCGAACCCGACGTCGTCACTTCCGAGCGAGGGATCGACATGATCGACGAAGATCCCGCGCGCGGTGAACTGAGGGTCGTTCATCACTTCGGCGACGGTGTTCACCGGGCCCGCGACCACCTCGTACCGGGTCAACAGCTCGATCAGGTCGGTGGCGGTGAAGTCTGCCGCCCAGTCGCCGATCATCTCGTCGAGTTCGTCCTGATGCTCACCGCGGGCGCTATGCGTCGCATAGCGGGGATCGGCTGCCAGGGCGGGCCGCCCCATGGCCGCGGCCAGCCGCCGGAACACCGTGTCCTGGTTGGCCGCGATGATCACCCACAATCCGTCCTTGGACCGGTACAGATTCGACGGTGCCACGCGATCCAGGCGCGTACCCGATGGTTGCCGTATATGCCCGGTCTTGTGGTAGTCCGGGATCGTCGACTCCTGGATGGCCAGCGCGGCCTCGGTCAGGGCGGTGTCGACGACCTGTCCGCGTCCGGTTCGTTCGCGGACCAGCAGGGCCGCGAGGACACCGTGGAAGGCGAATAGACCGGCCAGACTGTCGCCGAGGGACAGCGCCATCCGGGGTGGTGCCTGTCCCGGAAAACCGTTGAGGTACCGCAGGCCGCTGACGCCTTCGGCGACCGAGGCGTATCCCGGGCGGGAGGCATACGGTCCGGTTTGCCCGTACCCGGAGACTCGGGCCAGTACCGTCCGCGGATTCCGCATGCTGAGCACGTCATATCCGATACCCCAGCGTTCGAGTGTGCCGGGCCGGAAGCTCTCCACCACGACATCGGCCGTGCGCGCCAGTTCGAGAAAGATATCGCGGCCGTCCTCGGTGCGCAGGTCCAGGCTCACGCACCGCTTGTTGCGAGCGTGGACGGACCAGAAGTACTGGTGGCCGCCTTCGGCCTGCCCCCAGTCGCGGAGCGGATCGGGGCGATCCGGCGCCTCGATCTTGATGACGTCGGCGCCCATATCCCCGAGCAGGCGGCCACAGTACGGTCCGGCGATCAGTGTCCCGAGTTCGAGCACCCGGAAACCGTCGAGCGGACCGGGTGTGGGGCCTGCTTCCTCGGTGGTGGGCGATGGAACTGATGTCATGGTGCCTCCTGGCTCGGCGCCGGTGTGCTATTTCTGGTCCGGATCGAGCCCGAGTGCACTGACGGACATCCGATCGAGCGTGTCCAGCAGGGCCTCCTCATCGGCATCCTCGCCTTGGATCAACCACAGGTACAGCGTGTGATCGACCATCGCGGACATGGCGCGGGCCGCCAATTGCGGGTCGAGTTCCGGTCGGACCAGGCCTTCGCTCTGCCAGCGCGCGATCGCCCGTGCGGTGCGGTCGATGAGTTGGCGGCGGTGCTCGTGCCGTAACTGCCGGAATTCCTCGTTGAAGGTCGCGACCTGTTCGACGATCGCCATCATCCGGGCGTTGCGCCGGTACGCCTCGTAGTAGGAACGGTTGGCGGCGATCAGTTTGGCGGTCGGGGACAGATCCGCCGCGGTCTGTTCCCGGCGGTGCATGTCTTCGAACAATCGGGTGCTCAACTCGCCGAAGACGTGCTCCTTCGACTCGAAATAACGATAGAAGGTGCCGTAGGAGACGCAGGCCTCCTGCGCGATCTGCTCTACCCGGGTGTCGAGGAATCCGACGGTTTCGAAGACGGTCCGTGCGGCCTCCAGTAGCGCGTCGCGTGTTCTGCGTCCCCGCGGGGTCAGGGTATCGACTGCCGCGGGCGGGGTATTGACAGATGACTTCGCCACGGAACAAACTATCCAATAACATGACATGACTGTCAAGTCATGTTGCGGCCGTCGAATTCGCCCGCGTCCGTGGTGGCGGTACATGGACCGGATCCCGACGTCGAATCGTCACAGCAGTAAGGATTGCCATGAACGCCTCCAATCCGAAATACGACCTACGTGGGATCAACCACCTCGCATTGGTGTGTTCCGATATGCGGAGAACGATCGCTTTCTATTCGGGGAGCCTCGGTATGCCGTTGGTCAAAACTATCGAACTGCCCGGAAATCTGGGGCAGCACTTCTTCTTCGACTGTGGCGGCGGGAACACCCTCGCCTTCTTCTGGCTCGCCGACGCCCCCGAGGCGGCTCCCGGACTTGCGGCACCGAAGGGGCTGCCCGACGAGGGGGAACTGCTCAGTGCGGTGGGATCGATGAACCATGTGGCGTTCGCGGTCCCGCCGGAACTGTTCGACGAATACTATGAACGAGTCCGGACGGAAGGCATCGAAGTCAGCCGAATACTCAACCACGACGACAGTCCGGCAGGGGTGTCGCGGGATGTGCACGCCGGTACCTTCGTGCGTTCGTTCTATTTTCAGGACCCCGATGGTGTACTGCTCGAATTCGCTTGCTGGACACGCGCGTTCACCGAAGCCGACGTGACCCACGAACCGAAGACCATCGCCGATCGCCGTGTCTCGACCGGCCGCTGACACGGCTTGCTCGCCGAAGCCCCGGCAACCCCGCGCATACCCCACGCCGCACGCTGTGCGAAAGCGGCGAAACCCGTACCGCCCGAGAGGATTACCCACGATGCCGCGTCTACGCGAAGTGCCCCGCGCCGAAGTCACCGATGAGAAGATCCTGTTCTTCTACGACCGTCTGTTCGGCCCCGACAAGGACCCCGCCGTCGACCACGGCACCGTCCACGGCACTCCCGGTGACTGGTGGACCGTGTTCGCACAATCGCCGGACGTCTTCCGCCACGCCGTACGGGGCTTCGCCCTCTACCGCAACGCCACGCTGGACCCGATGCTGCGAGAACTGGGGCAGAGCCGCGCCGGGTACGCCCGCGGTAGTCAGTTCGTATTCTCCCAGCACTGCAAGCAGATGCGCTCGCTCGGCATGCCCGAGGAGAAGATCGCCGCCATCCCGCACTGGCAGATCAGCGAGTGCTTCTCCGAGCTCGAGCGGGCGGTCCTGGCCTATACCGACGGCCTCGTCCACGACGGTGGGCGGGTACCGGACGAGGTGTTCGCGGTGTTGAAAGCCCATCTGAGTGATCCGGAAATCCTGCAGCTGACCTACATCACGGCCCTGTACGACATGCACGCCACCATGTGCCGGGCGCTGCGTCTGGAATTCGACGACCGGCCCGAAATGGTCGCGGAGGTGCAGATCCCCGAAGGGGTCGAGGTGCGTGATCTGTCTGCCGATCTATCAGGGGAGTGAGTCGCTCCGCCGCCCGCGAGAAGCGGTCGGGGCGAGACATGCGGCTACGCGTGTTAGTTTGCTCCGGTGGCCGCCTTCATCGATGCTGTCGACCAGGCCACCCGCTACCTGGACCTGGCAGGCGTGCTCGCCTGTGCCATGCTCGGCGGCGCTGTCTCCCGCACCGAAGGCCTGGACCTGTTCGGTTTCCTCGTGGTCGGCATCGTGTCCGGGCTCGGCGGCGGAATCATCCGTGACACCCTGCTCCAACAGGGCCCACCGGTGGCGCTCACCGACTACGCCTACCTACCCACCGCCGTCCTCGGCACCCTGATCTCGTTTGTCATCTCGCTCGGTGAACATGCCTGGGACCGGTTGTTCACCGTGCTCGACGCCGCGGTCATCGGCTTCTGGGCGGTCACCGGTGCCCAGAAAACACTCGCCGCGGGGCTGGGCTGGTTACCGGCCGTGCTGCTGGGTATCACGACCGCGGTCGGTGGCGGTGCCACCCGTGATGTGCTGTTGCGGCGGGTTCCGGCTGTCTTCGGCGGCAACGGCCTCTACGCGACGGTGGCCGCGGTGGTAGCGGGCACCATGGTGGTCTGCACCTATCTCGGCGCCCCGGTGCTCGGCATCGTCGGTGGCGTGGTCTGCTCGCTGGTGCTGCGGTCGGCCGCGGTCCGATTCGGATGGGGCCTGCCCAACGGACTCGAATGGCAACCGCACACCCGGCTCGCCGCCGTCTTCGGACGTGGCGACCGTGGAACACGGCGCAAACGTGCCCGTGTCCGACGTGACCGACCGCGCGACCGCGGACCGGAGAAGGAGAACTGAACGCCCCGGTCCCACCGAGCAGAAAGGCACGCCCGATGAACTCCACCGCCTCGGCCGTCCTCGCCGGACTGGACGAAATCCGCGACGATATCGAGAACCTCTATCGTGACCTGCACGCGCATCCCGAACTCGGGCGTCGAGAGCACCGAACCTCCGCCGTGGCCGCCGCTGCCCTACGTGACCTCGGCTACGAGGTCACCGAACACCTCGGCACCACCGGGGTCGTCGGGGTACTCGGTCGCGGATCGGGCCCGACCGTCATGCTGCGCGCCGATATGGACGCCCTACCGGTGCGCGAGGCCACCGGTCTGCCCTACGCCTCGTCGGTTACCGCCATCGACCGCGGCGCCGAACAACCGGTCATGCATGCCTGTGGACACGACGTCCACGTGGCCTGTCTCATCGGGTTCGCCACCCTCATGGCCCGCGCACCGCATGCATGGCAGGGCACCGTCGTGACGCTGTTCCAGCCGTCGGAAGAGAACGGCGACGGTGCCCGCGCCATGATCGAGGACGGCCTGACCACCGCGGTGCCCACTCCCGATGTCGTGTTCGCCCAGCATGTGCTGCCCTATCCGGCGGGATATGTCGGCACCCGCTCGGGACCGTCCCTCTCCGCCGCCGACAGTCTGCGCGTGACGTTGCACGGACGCGGCGGGCACGGTTCCCAGCCCCAGTCCGCGGTCGACCCGATCGTCATGGCCGCGATGTGTGTTCTGCGGTTGCAGACCGTGGTCTCCCGCGAACTGCCCGCCACCACCCCCGCGGTGCTGTCCGTCGGCAGTGTCCATGCCGGCTCCGGTCCGAACGTCATTCCCGACCGTGCGGTGCTCGAACTCAACGTCCGCACCTACGAACCCGCTGTCCGGCAGCAGATACTGCGATCGATCGAACGAATCGTGCGGGCCGAAGCCGTTGCCGCCGGTGCGCCGAAGGAACCGGAATTCCAGCGGATCACCACCTTCCCGCCCACCGTCAACGACGCCGCCACCACGCGCACCGTCGCCGCGGCATTCGCCGACGCCTTCGGCCCCGACGCGCACACCATGGACCTACAGACCGCCAGCGAGGATATGAGCGAGATCCCCGCCGCCTTCGGGGTTCCCTTCACCTACTGGGGTATCGGGGGGACCGACCCCCGCCTGTACGCGGCGGCGGCGCGAAAAGGCACCATCTCCCAGGACGTTCCGGTCAACCACAGCCCCCACTTCGCTCCCGTTCTCCAACCCACCCTCGATACCGGCGTCAAGGCTCTTACCGTCGCCACCCTGGCCTGGCTCGGTACCTGAGCGAGCCCGTACCCGATTGTCGGACGAGGCGCGTCGGCTTCGCGCAGCCGCGGGTGGCAGGGGTGTCGCGACCGACGGTGATGATATGGCGAACGAGGCTCGACTTCTGGGCATCCGAAGCCCTGCTACAGACGGCGCTCAGTTGACGGAAGCAGGCCCGGAGACCTCCAGCAGACGACCTTCGGCAAGCCGCAGCCACCGTTCGACCCCTATTCGGGTCAGGAACCGTTCGTCATGGCTGACCACTACGAATGCACCCCGGTAGGCATTGAGAGCTCCCTCGAGCTGTCCGACGCTGACCAGGTCGAGGTTGTTGGTCGGTTCGTCCAGCAGCAGCAGTTGCGGTGCCGGTTCGGCGAACAAGACGCATGCCAAGGTGGCCCGCAACCGCTCGCCGCCGGAGAGAGCGCCCACGGGCAGATGGACACGAGAACCCCGGAAGAGGAATCGTGCCAGCAGGTTCATGCGTTGTGGGGCGGGCAGGTTCGGGGCGAACACGGCCAGGTTCTCGGCGACGGTTCGATCGAGGTCGAGCAGGTCCAGTCGTTGGGACAGATACGCGACCCGGCCCTCGGCGCGGGTGAGCAGTGTGCCGGCTTCGGGCGTCAGGCCGCCGTGGACGATTCGCAGCAGCGTGGATTTGCCCGCGCCGTTCGGTCCGGTCAGGGCGATGCGTTCGGGACCGCGGATCGTCAGGTCGGCTCCGTCCGCACCGAACAACGGCCGTTCGCCGAACCGGTACCGCATCCGTTCGCCGTGGAACACCGTGCGCCCGGCCGGAACGCCGGTGTCGGGCAGTTGCAGGGTGATCTTCTGTTCATCGCGCAGCGCTCGTTCGGCCTGGTCGAGCCGAGCTCTGGCAGCTTCGACACGGGCGGTGTGCGTTTCGTTCGTTCGGCCGGCCGATTCCTGCGCATTGCGCTTCATGGTCCCGGCGAAGATCTTCGGCAGGCCGGCGTTACCGAGACCCCGGGCGGCGTTGCTCGCCCGGCGCGCGGCGCGTTCGCGCGCCTGCTGTAATTCCCGCTTCTCACGTTTGACTTCCTGTTCGGCGTTGCGAATGTTCTTCTCCGCGACCTCCCGAGCGGCTTGCACCGCCTCTTCGTACTCGGTGAAATTCCCGCCATGGAAATGGATCTCGCCGTCGTGGAGTTCGGCGATGCGGTCCATCCGGTCCAGCAGTGCCCGATCGTGGCTGACCAGCAGTAGGCAGCCGTTCCAGTCGGCGAGCAGATCGTAGAGTTTGTGGCGTGCGACCAGGTCGAGGTTGTTGGTGGGTTCGTCGAGTAGTAGTACGTCCGGGCGGCGAAGCAGCTGGGCGGCCAGACCCAGCGAGACGATCTGGCCGCCGCTGAGGGTGTGTAGCCGCCGAGCGAACGACAGCTCCCCCACACCCAGCCGGTCCAATTGGGCACGGGTGCGTTCCTCGATATCCCATTCGGAGCCGATCGTGGTGAAGTGCTCCTCGGAGGTGTCACCGGATTCGACGGCATCCAGTGCCGCCAGTACCGGTGCGATGCCCAGGAGTTGGGCGACGGTCATCTCGCCGGTCAGCGGCAGGGTCTGGGGGAGGTAGCCGAGCACGCCGCTCACGGCCACACTGCCGCTGGGGGGTCGCAGGTCGCCCGCGATCAGCCGGAGCAGGGTGCTTTTACCTGCGCCGTTCGGGGCGACCAGACCGGTCCGTCCGGCGGGTACACCGAAGGACAGGTCTGTGAAGACAGGAGTGTCGTCCGGCCAGGAGAACGACAGATTGGAGCAGACGATATAGGCATCGGGCATGGATGAGAGACCTCGAGTGTCGTGCGGGCGCATAGAAGCTGCCGCGCAAGATGAATCGGTGGACGACGACATGGCCACGACAGCGGCGCCCACATGCGCCTACCGGTGGCCGTCAGAGCCGGGTGACCCCTGAGATGTCGAGTTCACCAACCATGGTCGATCTCCCTTGTTTCGATCACTCCCGATCGACGATAGCAGCCACCTGTCGGCCGGCCGCGGTGGGTTCCCGCACACCGTCGCCGCATTCCTCGGCAAGCGGAGCGGGGAACCGCTTTCCGGACGAGGGTGATGTCGGAGAGGCTCCACGGCCGACCGGTGCCGCCTTCGGCGTATCTCGGTGACACCGCCCGACTCGCCGGCGCCGTAGGTCATCCCGTGACGAAACGCTCCGCCTCGGCGGCATGTGTCTCCGTGACATAGATGTCGTAGCGTTGCGCCTCGAGGGTCTGCACGCTGGAGAAGTCGCGCCGGCCTCCCGTCGACCAATGCGCGACGAACCCGAAGATCGCGCCCCATACGGCGCCGATGATCACGGTCGTCACGAGCACCCAGACCCAGGCGACGGGACCGCTGGTGAACAATCCGAACAACAGACCGATCAGCAGACCGAACCAGGCGCCACTGGCGGCGCCCGCCAGCGCGGCCCGCGCGTTCGTCATCCGTCCGGTGACCTGCTCGACCGTTCGCACCCCGTCGCCGACGATCCGCAGATGCTCCACCGGGAAACCGGCGTCGGACATTCGGTCGACGAGTTGCTGCGCGGCCAGGTAGTTGTCGAACGAAGCGATCCGCCGACTACCGGGCGAGTCAACCGGCCGGGGCTCGGGCTCGCGGGGTTGCGACGAAGGCGACGGCTCGAAGTTCGTCATCGGTCCTCCACGGTTCGTGGGTTACAGGGAGATACGTCGCCGTGGTACCCCATCCTCATATCGGTATTCACCGGCCGCGGTCTCCGCGCATACCGTTTCCGGCCGGACCGTCGTGACCCGCTCGGAGGACGAGGTCGCGAGGTGGGACCGCAGACCGCCTTGCCCACGTCCGGTGGGGTCGGATGACCACGCGGAAGACAGCAGCCCCGTGTGGTGTTCCATCGGCGTGCGGTTATCTCTTCTCGACCGGTCGCGGACGCGTGCGGGTGAACCGGAGTCCGCGGCGTTGGCGCATACGGTCGAACGTGCGGTGGCGGCGGAGGGACTCGGGTACGGGCGGTTCTGGGTGGCCGAACATCACGCGGTGCCGGGGATCGTTTCCGGGTCACCGCCGGTGCTGCTCGGGGCGATCGGGGCGCGGACGTCCTCGATTCGGATCGGATCCGGGGGTGTGATGCTGCCGCACCATCAGCCCTTGGTGGTCGCGGAGCAGTTCCTGATGCTGGAGGCGCTGTATCCGGGGCGGATCGATCTCGGGCTCGGACGTTCGCTCGCATTCACCGCGCCGGTGCGACGGGCATTGCGTCAGGACAGTGCCGCACCGGATCGGTTCGAGGCGGATATCGCGCAGGTGCGTGATTATCTGGACCGGACAGCGCCGATCACCGCCCATCCGATCACCGAGACCACCATCCCACTGTTCGTCCTGGCCACCGGCCGGGGACTCACCGTGGCCGCCCGGCTGGGGATGCCGGTTGTCCTCGGGGGCCCTGTCCTGGACCGTCCGGACTTGGACGAGTTGCTCGCGAACCATCGGCGCGACTTCCGGCCCGGACCGCGAGCGGAGCGACCCACGGTGACGATCGCGGTGGACGTCATCGTCGCCGATACCGACGAGCAGGCGCGTGATCTCGCCCTACCCGAGGCGTGGGCGATGGCGCGGGCCCGCAGTACCGGCGAGTTCCGGGCCTTGGAAGCGGTCGCCGCGATCAAGGCGAAGCGGTGGACCGAGCAGGACCGTCGCCGAGCCGAACAGGCGGTGCGGCGTACGGTGGCGGGCTCGCCGGCGACGGTGCGGCGGCACCTGGAGCGGCTGTCCGAACGGACCGGCGCCGACGAACTCCTCGCGACGACATCGACATACGACCGCGACGCACTCGCGGCTTCCGACGCCGCCCTGGCTGGGATACTTCTCGGCTGAGCAGTGACCCTCGCGTGGTAAGCGAATGTGACCGAGGCCACGGCCCTGGCGGTGAGCGTTTGCCGCTGTCGCGGGCGGGAATCGACGGCCGGCATGCTGTGGCGCGTGTGGCTGTTTCTCGCCGTGCTCGGCGTCTTGGTGGTGGTGACGGGCAGGCTGCCCGTCGACGATGCCCTCGATATCGGTGTTCACCGGGCGGGGCCGATCCTGGGTTTCCTGGTCGCGGTGACCGTGCTCGCCGAGTTGGCCGACAAGGCGGGAGTCTTCGACATGGCGGCACACTACTGCGCCCGGCTCGCGCGGGGCTCGACACCACTACTGTTCGTGCTGGTGGCATCGCTCGCCACGGTGACGACCGTCACGATGAGCCTGGATACCACCGCAGTGCTGCTCACCCCCGTGGTGTTGGCAACGGTCGAACGGCTCGGCCTGGCGGCCGTGCCGTTCGCGCTGCTGGTGGTATGGCTGGCCAATACCGCGAGTCTGCTGTTGCCGGTGTCGAACCTGACGAACCTACTGGCCGCCGACCACACCGGACTCACGGCATGGGAGTTCGCCGTCCGTATGGCACTTCCCCAGCTCGTCGCGGTGGTGTTGACGGTGGGCTTTCTCGGCGCGGTCTTCGGACGAAGCCTGCGCGGGCGCTACCAGGTGTCGGCGTTCGCCGGGCCGGCAGACCGGTTCCTGTGCCTGGTCTGCGCATCGGCCTGTCTCGGTTTCGCGGCCGCGGTCGCTGTCGGTGTGCCTCCTTGGCAGGCGGCAACGGCGGGCGCGCTGGTCGCGGTAACCGCTTTCGTCCTGCGTGCCCGTGAATATCTGCGGCCGGCACTGTTGCCGTGGCGGCTGGTGATCACCACCGAGGGCCTGTTCCTGGTGGTCACCGCCCTACTGCATCAGGGCCTCGGCGATCTGCTCACCCAGTGGGTCGACGGTTCGGGCCTGCGCACCGTTTTCGTCTCCGCCGCCGCGGCCAACCTGGTCAACAATTTGCCCGCCTACCTGGCGATGGAGACCACCGTTCCCGCGGACGATCCGGCGCGGGTGTGGCCCGTCCTACTCGGCACCAATATCGGCCCGCTGGTCACCATGTGGGGGTCCCTGGCCACCCTGCTGTGGGCCGATCGCTGCCGGGCCCGCGGTGTACACATCGGAGCCGGCCGGTTCGCCGCACTCGGCCTGGTGGGGGTGCCGCTGATCCTGGGAGTCACATGGGCGACGGTGGTCCGGTGAGACCGGTGCCCGGCCGAACCCTCTCACCACGACAATCGTCGATCCGATACGATCACTGCTGCCTCTCGGTCCAGCAACCGGCCGCTGAGTCAGTGGACGTGCGCCATGGCGCCGTCGTTTCCTGTGTGATCGGAGGCAGTGGTGTCGATGCATCCTGACGAAATCCGTGTGATCCGCGTTTCCATGGTCGCCCCCGCATGGTGTGGCGACACGGTTGCTTCCGCCGTGCGAGAGTTTGTCGGCGGCGACCGTGCGTAGTGACGCTTTCGGCGCGGACATCGGTCTGGCCGCCGACGCGGGCTGGTTCGACCGGGAACCGTGCGTCCTGCTGGTCGAGGACGACCCCGGCGACGCCCTGTTGGTCGAGGAACTGGTCGCCGACGCGGCACCCGGCCTGCGCTTGGAATGGGTGCGCACTCTCGCCGAGGCGGGAGACCGTCTGCGGGTGGAGACCCCCGACTGTGTGCTGCTCGACCTGCATCTGCCCGATGTCCAGGGGCTGGAAGCGGTGGCCAGGATCCGTGAGCACAACGATCAGGTCGCCGTGGTGGTGATGACCGGACTCGACCAGGAGCGCACCGGTCTGGCAGCCTTGGCCTCCGGCGCGCAGGACTACCTGGTCAAGGGCCGGGTGGAATCGGAACTGTTCGCGCGTGCCGTGCGCTACGCCATTCAGCGCAAGCAGGTCGAACGCACCAGTGCGGCGCTGCAGGCGAGTCAGATGCGGGCACAGGAGAACGCCCGCCTCGAGCGTGGGCTGCTGCCGACCCCGCTGTTGGGCGCCGACCGCGCGGTGGACGTGGTCTCCCGATACCGGCCCGGTCGCGCGCATTCGCTGCTCGGCGGTGATTTCTACGATGTCGTGCAGGACGCCGACGGCCTCGTGCACGCCATCATCGGCGATGTCTCCGGTCACGGTCCCGATGCCGCCGCAACCGGTGTCGCGCTGCGCTTGGCCTGGCGCACACTGGTCCTCACCGGAGTGACCGGGTCGCGGCAGCTGCGGCTGTTGGAACGAGTGTTGCTGGCCGAGCGGACCGATCGACAGACCTTCGCCACCGCGACAAGCCTGGTCCTCGACCCGTCGACCAGGCAGGTGTTGGTACGTCGCGCCGGGCATCCGGGCATGCTGCACCACGCCCACGGCGAGCTGCGCTGGCTCGAGGTTCCCGGCGGAGCGGCGCTCGGATTCATGCCCGGGCGCGCGCAGTGGCCCGTCTCCGAGATCGAGTTGGCTGCCGACGCGAGGCTGATGCTGTTCACCGACGGACTGTTCGAGGGTCGAGCGGGTCGCGACGGTGCGCGGCTCGGCGAGGACGGTCTGCTGCATATCGCCAGGACGGTTCCCGCGGGACATCCCGAGACGTTTGTCGACGAGCTGATCGGCCGGGTGGAGGAGCTGGCCTCCGAGGCGGGCGGCCTGGACGACGACCTGGCCATTATCTACTTGCGTTGGAACGACACGCGGAGGGGCGAGCTTCCATGACGAACACCGACTCCGGGATGGTCGGCAGGCTGACCGCACAGGCCTGGTTCCAGTTGGTCTTCGCGTTGATGATCCTGGTTGTCCTGCTGGGCGCCGTTGCCGGCGCACAGGTCATCAACCACACCAACCACGTCACCGACCGGCTGGTGGAGCAGACGCTGCCCGCCTCCGCGGAGGCCTACCGGCTACAGAGCGCGCTGATCAACCAGGAGACAGGCCTGCGCGGCTATGCCATCGCCGCCGATCCGCAGTTCCTCGAGCCCTATGTGCAGGGCAGGCAGGACCAGGAGCGCGCGGCCGGGCGCCTGCGCGAGCTACTGGACGACCGCCCCGAATTGCTGGCCGACCTCGACACGATCGAACGCTGGGTGCAGCAGTGGCGCACCGAGTACGCCGACCCGCTCGCCGCGACCCCGAGCGCCGACGCGGCTCGCGAGCTGGACGCCGCGACGACCGTGCGCGCCAAAACCGTCTTCGATCGGCTACGCGCCGCGTTCACCACCCAGAACGATCATTTGGCGGCCACCCTCGCCGAGGACAACCGGGCATTGGACCAGGCCCGCACCACCCGCAATATCGTGCTGGTAGGCATGGTGATCGTCTTCTTGCTGACGGGCACCGTATTGACCGTGTTGTTGCGCAGGCTCGTCGTACGCCCGCTCTCCGAACTCACCGAATCGTCACTACGTGTGGCGAACGGCGAATTCGACCATCACATCGACAGTCACGGCCCCGCCGATGTGGTCCAGGTCGCCGAGGCGGTCGAGGACATGCGCACGCGCATCGTCACCGAGCTGAGTTCCTCACGGTCTCAGGGCCTGCTGCTGCAGCAACAGAAGACCGACCTGGATCTGCAGGCCGAGGAGCTGCGCCGTTCCAACGCCGAGTTGGAACAGTTCGCCTACGTCGCCTCACACGATCTGCAGGAACCGCTGCGCAAGGTTGCCTCGTTCTGTCAGCTGTTGGAGAAGCGCTACGGCTCCCAGCTCGACGAACGCGGTAAGCAGTACATCGATTTCGCCGTCGACGGCGCCAAGCGCATGCAGGTGCTCATCAACGATCTGCTCACCTTCTCCCGCGTCGGCCGGCTCAGTGAGGGAGCCGAGCCGGTCCGCCTCGACCGGCCACTGGAGAAGGCGCTGACCAACCTATCGGCCATGATCGAGGACAACGAGGCCGTTATCGAGCGGCCCGAACAGCTGCCCGAGATCATGGGCGAGGCAACGCTGCTGACGATGTTGTGGCAGAATCTCATCAGTAATGCGATCAAGTTCCGCAAGTCCGATCTCGCGCCCGTCGTGTATATCGCCGTCGAGCCGCTCGATGACGATCCGGCGGGTCGGCTATTCTCGGTGACCGACAACGGCATCGGTATCGCACCGCAATTCGCGGAAAAGGTGTTCGTCATCTTCCAGCGGCTACACGCGCGTGACGAATACAGTGGTACCGGAATAGGCCTGGCCGTCTGCAAGAAGATCGTCGAATACCACGGCGGTCGCATCTGGATCGATACCGATCACACCGAGGGCACCCGGATCTGCTTCACCCTCCGTGCCGTCGACCCCCCGGTCGCGGTCGAGAACGAGGCCGCCGCGGTATCCGCCGGCGCCGTACAAATGCCCACCACCACACCGGAATCCGCCACAGAAGGAGCCAACGCATGAGCATGCCGGGCCGGCCGATCGACATTCTGCTCGTCGAGGACGATCCGGGCGACGAACTGATGACGAGGGAGGCGTTCGAGGACAACAAGATCGGCAACACCCTGCACGTCGCCCACGATGGACAGGAAGCGCTGGACTTCCTCTACCGCCAGGGCGAGTACACGGACGCCCCACGTCCCGACCTCATCCTGCTCGACCTGAACCTGCCGAAATACGACGGCAGGCAGGTGCTGGAGAAGATCAAGGCCGATTCCGAGCTCGCGCATATCCCGGTGGTCGTACTCACCACTTCGGCCGCCGAGGAGGACATTCTGCGCAGCTACAAGCTGCACGCCAACGCCTATGTCACCAAACCGGTGGATCTCGACCAGTTCGTGGCCGCCATCAAGCAGATCGATGAGTTCTTCGTCCAGGTGGTCCGGCTGCCGCGCACCCGGTAGGCGCGCGGCGGATCGGCCGGATCAGCTCGCCGCGGTGTTGGCGCCCCCGGCGAGTGCGGCGTCCAGCGAGTCGTAGACGGCGAGCAGCTTGTCGAGAGCGGTCAGTTCGATGGGACGTCGCACGGCGTCGGAGGCGACCACGCGCAACTGGTCCTGCCGGCCTTCCGAGATCACAAGTAGCGCGCTCAGGCCGGCCGAGCCCAGGAAACCGACATCGGACATGTCCACGACCATCGGCTTTCCGCCGCGTTGGGCATCTTCGAGGGCAGTCTGCAACTGCGGTGCAGAGGCCATGTCGACCTCGCCGTGCACGGTGACGATCTCGGTGCCGTCCTCGGTGCGCACCTGCACATCGAGCATGCGGGACGCGCCTTCGCCGCTCACCGTAGACCTCCCAGCTCGCAATTCGCCACTTTCCACCTCTGCAGCATCGAGCCCCGCCGCGCGGAGCGCGATCGAGACTGTTAGCGGTCGTCACAGCCAACTTACCCGATCAGGGAAACCGTAGTCAGGGCACTCCCCGATCCGCGGCAGTGGCCCGCACCATGTGCCCGCACGGCGGGCGGGTACGCTTGCGATCCGGACTTGACAGCAGTGCACTCAGGAGCAGTCGGTATGGGCAAAGGCGAGAACGTTTTTCTCTCGTCGTCGGCGCGGACCAATACGATCGGGGTGCGCGTTCCCGCGGTCGACGAGCAGTTGATCATGCTCCGGGCGCTCGCCGAAACAGTGGCGTTGGTCGCCGATTTCGGCCTCGACGAGGTCGCCGATATGCGATTGGCCCTGGACGAGGTGGCCACCGCGCTACTGCAGGACGCGGTGCCCGGCTCCGAGCTGGACTGTGGGTTCGCCTACGGCGAATCCACCATGGACATCACCGTGTCCGCCGTCACTCTCTCCGAGACCGGCCCGGACAAGCATAGTTTCGGCTGGCATATCGTCTCGACACTCACCGATTCGGTGTCGACCACCATCGGTCCTCGGGACGCCGCTTCCGGCGGGTATCCCACCGTGGTGCGCTTCCGCTGGTCGCGCGGTGGCAAGGCGTGAGAACCGCCGGAAGGCCGGACTGAGGTGATCACCGTCGCTCGGCCGCATGCGGCATGAGCGAATGGGTATGGCCAATGACGAGTGTGCGGTCTACAGTGCGCATCATGTCGAACACCGCGGGCCCGTACGCCGGCACTGTCCGTTGGTGAGACCGTAGGGAGGCAGCCGAGGTGACGATGCCCCGCCCGTTCGGGCTGGAAAGTCCGCCGAGTCGGTTCGAGCTGGACTTTCCGGCAAAACCCGACCAGCTGGCCGAAGTCAGGTATGCGATGCGGGAGTGGCTTTCCCGCTGTTCGCTCGATGAGCGCCAAGTCTATGACGTGCTGCTCGCGGTGGGGGAGGCCTGCAGCAACGCGATCGAGCACGGACACCGCGGCGATGGCCGCACCATCCGGTTACAGGCCGCACTCGATGCGGGTGACCTGCGCATCACCGTCGCCGACCACGGCAGGTGGAAGCCCCCTGATTCCCGGCCGGACCCGATACGCGGGCGCGGTATGGCCATTATCCACGCCCTGATTCCCCGGGTGGAGGTCACCACTTCCGCCGGCGGCACGACCGTCGACATGCGGATACCGATATCCCGCTGAGTCCGCACCGACCGCCGACATCACATCATCGACACCGCGCGTGAGACGTACGACGTCGCCGACGCCACGGGCGCGGTGCCGCTCCGAACATCACCTTCTAACTGCGCGAACCGGACGCGCACCGTCCCTTTTCTCGAAGCGCAATCCAAGGTCGCCAAGCACTTTATCGGCGATCGGCTGCGCCGCTCCCATGTCGACTCTGTCGACGATATCGCCCCCGGTACCGGTGCGGTCGTCCGCGTCGCCGGGCAGCGGTGCGCGGTGTTCCGCGATGAGGCCGGCACCGTGCACGCGGTCTCGGCGACCTGCACACACCTCGGGTGCATTGTCGCGTTCAACGACGCCGAACGTGTCTGGGAATGCCCCTGCCACGGGTCCCGCTTCACGGTCGACGGTGCCGTAGCCCATGGTCCGGCAACCCGACCGCTCGAACCGTGCCGCGGGGTAGCCACCTGAGAGAGCCGGCCACGCCCGCCCGAGGCGTGGACGTCAGCGGCGGCCGAGGAAGAGAGTCTGGGTGCTGCGGCCCAGCGGCCCTTTGTCGTCGAAGAGCGCCGCCTCGGCCAGGCCGATACCGTGGGGCTGCGGATGTGTGACGGCGTCGAGGCAGATCCACTCGCCCGTGGGTTGGCGGTGCAGGATGACCGTCAGGTCGGTGTTGATGAACAGGTAGCGGTTCCAGTCCAGTACCGAGCTGACACCGTTGCCGGAATCGGCGGCGGCGAGGGTGCGCTCCAGCGGGCTGGGCGTGGTTCCCGCGACGATCGGGTATTTGAGCCGTATCCAGCAGACCGCGGGACCGGGTTCGGCGAAGGAGCCGGTGACGAAGCGGTATTCGATACCGGTGTGGAAGCCCACCGGTTGGGTGGACGGAAACGGTGCGGGTGCGGGCGCCTGTTCGGGACCGGGACGCGCGCCGGTCGGCAGGAGATGGTCGGGAAGGTCCAGTTCCGGTTCGGCCCGTTTGAACCGCCACGCGTTCGCCCGCATCACCGGCCCCCGGTCGGTGGACAGGGTTGCTTCGACGAGTTCGACGCTGCGTCCCGGGCGCACCAGGCGTGCCTGCGCGGTGAGCGGCACCAACGGCACCGGGCCGAGTATCTCGACGGCGACGCGGCCGATCCGGAAGTCCGGTCGCGGTTCGCACCGCTCGATCACGTGGCCGAGCAGCGCGGACGGCGGTCCGGCGTGCTGAGCGTCCGGCGACCACGGCCCGCGGGTGAGATCGGTGGAGACGAACCGCTGTGGATCTGCCGGGTCGGGGAGGTAGAAGGCCTCGTTCACGTCGGTGTCCGTTCTTCCGGTCGGCGGTCGCGCCGTCTGCTCGCTCTCTGCCATGACCGTACCGGCGGGCCCGAGCACGTCGTGTTCGGTGTCCTGTCACGGTCGTCCCCGGCCGGCCCGGAGGTCCGGTCCCATGTCGAGCGGTGCGGCCTGTAGTCCGCCTCGGGTTCTACCGGCCGGGACACTGCCGCCGACAGCCTCCCGATTCGGCGCACCACCGCCACCCCGAACAGCGGATGAGACAGCGCACCCAGGACGCGGAACACGAGGGCCGATATGCGAGCGGCCGTGATTTCGAGCGACGGCACCGAATGGGTGCACATCCCGTGCACCCATTCGGTGGATATCGGTTATCCGCTGGACCGTGTCAGGTAGTGCTCTTGCCGATAAAGGAGTCGAGCTGAGTCAGGATCGCCGGGTCCACGATTTTCTCGTCCTCGGCGAGCAAGAGCACCCTGTTCAGAATGACGTTCGTTATCCGGTCCTCGTCGGCGAACGGCAGAAACAGCCGGCGATGCGCCGTGGCTCCGAACGAGTCGGGCACCACACACAGATGGGCGCCCGGCTCGACGTGGATGCTGCCACTGGACAGATGCACCCGATAGGTCGCCCGGCTTCCGCGTATCACGGCCGAGCGCTCTTCGACGGTGACCCCGGCGAGCCCCAGATCGGCCACGAGGGAGGCAAGGACTTGCGCTCGACTTCCCGCCTGTTCCGGCGACCGGAATTCCGCCGGCCCGGCGCCGGCGACCGATACCACCAGGTCCAGGTCTCGCATGACTTCGGAGAACACCACCGGTGGTACGTCGGTCATCGGCACCGGTTTGCCGCCGATGGCCGGGTAGCGGTCTGGAGCACGGTGTCCCTTGGTCAGGAAACGAACCTCACCGACAATGGCGTTTCCCTTACCGAGGTGACCGTGGAAGTCACAGCGCAGCGCCGCGATGAGACCGTCGCCGACGTCGCGGGTTGCCTGATGGTTGTCGTACTCACCGTGGGTGAGCCAGCCTCGGCCGGACAGCAGCCGGCCTGCAACCCTGCCGTCGACCGTATGCCCGGCGAACCGATGCGACACGTCTGCCATCTCGCGTTCCGCCGGACCGACAAGGTACACCTCCCGAAACGCCTGTTTGACCGGCTGCCGGATGCGGCGTCGCATGATCTCGGCCTGCCAGTCGGCCAGCACCCGCCGCTCGAGCAGTTCGACAGGGTGAACGGCGGTGACCGGCCCGGTGATGTCGACTCGGTCGAGCAGATCGATCACACCCGCCCTGTCCCGCCACAGCAGCGCGGGCAGCATCGCCGCGGCGGCGGGCAACGACAGCAATCGGGCCAGTTCGTCCGGCGCCAACGTCCCGGCGGTGGCGACCAGTCGCTCCACCAGCCCGGTTCGCATCCGACGAGCCTGGTCCCGCAGCCGCTCCTGATGATCACGCAGGCGTCGGTAGCCGGGGTCCGCGCGGACGGCGGGCGGTACCGACTTCAGCGCTTTACCGGCCCGACCGACCGACAATGCCGGATCGGCGCCATCGAATCGCAGTGTGATCCGGTAGTCGCCGACCTCCGACTCCCCGGGTATCTCGGTGGCGATGCGTGCCTCGCAGTCCCATTCGAGGCGACTCGCGTCCGAAAAGCCTGTCACCTGCGCCAGGTGCTCGAGAGCGACCGTGATCGCGGCGGCGTGGCTGTGTCTGCGGTTGGGGCCCAGCTTGGCACCCCTTTTCGCCGACTCGCACAATGCCAGGTATCTGTCCAGGACCGTCTCCCCCGGAGCGAGAGGCAGCATCCCGAAGGCGGCGATGCCGTGCAGCGCATTGTGTTCGACGCGTTTCACCACTTGGTCACGGTTCCACCCCATGACCGCGGAGACCAACTCGTTCGGTTCGAGTTCCAACAGGCGGCGGGCAGTGTTCACTCCGACGGTCTCGATCGCGGAGAGAAGGACGGCACGGTTCTGGCGGGTGACCTCGCCTACCGATACAGCCCGGACCAGATGCCACAAGGGCGCCGCATGTTCCAGGCCGAACAACGGGAGCAGCGTGTCGGCGTCACCCGCGCACAATCGCCATCGGTACGCCCGGCGCTGCTCCTTCACCGGCCGGTCCTGCAACAGGTCGAGCAGGGCGACGCGTTCCTCGTCCGTCAGCTTCGCCGCCCCGAGATGATCGGCTATCCGTGGATCACCGGTCCAGGTCAGCGCCGTTCGAACGAACCGCAGGCCGCGCGGTACCGGCACCTTGGGTAGCATGTCCCAGTCCACCGGGGCCGGTTCGGACACGAGCCGCCAGATCAGCGAATCCACATGCTCCTGTACGGCATCTGCGCAGGCGAGGGGAGCGGACATGTCGCCGGACGGAGACCGGCCGCCGATCGCGTGGCCGAGATAATGGTCGTCGGTGAAAGCCTGTTCGACCACAGCGGCGTCCAGAGCGCCGGCACCGTGCAGTGCGTCGAGAACCCTCGCCACGGTCTCTCGGCGCAGAGCGCCGAGGGGGGTGAAGATGAGCACCCGCAGCAGATCGGTATCGGTGGCGGCGGTGGCGCGCTCCGCCACCTCGTCCAGCGCCAACAGGTGCCGGACGTCCTTCCCGAGCAAGGTGGCCAGCAATGCCTTCCGGCGAGCCGACGCCCACGGAGTGGCCAGCAGGCCACCGATGTCGTCCGATCGGTCCACCGGAAAGCAGGCATCATAGAGCTCATCGAGCTCTGCGACGATATCGCCCACGTGCGGAATCAGGTTACCGATCGTCTGGTCGTCGCCCCGTTGGATCCGGAGCCGGATCTCCTCGGCAATATCTCGCAGACCCGCCTGGTCGTCGGCCTTCGCCACCCCCCGCGCCCGGTCGACCAGCCGCCACAGCTCCTCGCGCTGTTCGCGAACGGCGTCGACGTAGATCTCCGGTATGGATCGTTCCACCGCGATCAGCCTCCCGCCTTCGCGACCGGCCGGAACACAATCGGCTCGCCGAACCGAACTGCACCCCCATCATCCAAGTCGAGGATCCGTCGACCGCGCACCAGTTCAGGGCGCAACTCCGGGATCCGTTCCTCGGTCGCGTGCCGGAGCGGTTCCCGCGCTGCCATACGGTCCTCGCCCGATCGCGCCGGCAGTGCCGACGAAGAGCCACCGGATATGACGGGAACCCGGCCGTGCACCTCGATGTCTACCATGGTCGCACCGTAGACGATGGGTCCGTCAGCACACCGTCGCGCACGGACCCGGGCAAGGTCACTTTTGGCCATGCGCATTCGACGGACACATCCGGCTTTCGAGCCACCGGCACCGGCTCCACCGCTCATCCGCCGATGATCAACCCGCCACCCGGCCGTACAGCACCAACCTTCCCGGCGCGGCACTAGCATCGCATTCGTGGCGTCCGAGGCAGCGAATCCGGCACATCCGGACTTCCAGATCCTGGTGATCGGCGCCGGGCAGTCCGGATTGTCGGCGGGCTATCACCTCCAGCGGCGTGGACTCGTTCCCGCGCGCGATTTCCTCATCGTCGACCATGCTCCCGGTCCCGGCGGTGCCTGGCAGTTCCGCTGGCCGTCGCTGACCCTCGGCACGGTGAACCGAGTACACGATCTGCCCGGTATGCCGTTCGCCGAGAGCCTGCCGCCCCCTTCCACGGGGCTCTCCCACGTCGACGTACCGGCCGCAACGGCGGTACCACACTATTACCGGCGCTACGAGGAGCGTTTCGAGCTGCGGGTACGTAGACCGGTCACCGTGCGAGTGGTCTGCGACCGGGCCGAACGTGACGGCCTGCTGCACGCCGAAACCGATCATGCGGGCACCTTCCGTGTCCGCGGTCTGATCAACGCCACCGGAACGTGGGAACACCCCTTCATCCCGCACTATCGCGGTGCCGAAACCTTCGCGGGCCGGCAACTGCATACCCGCGACTATCGCCGCCCCGAGGAGTTTGCCGGCAGGCACGTGGTGGTGGTCGGCGGCGGTATCTCGGCGGTACAGCTGCTCGAGGAGATATCCCGGGTCACCGGCACCACGTGGGTGACTCGATCCGCACCCGTATTCCGGGATACGGCGTTCGACGAGAACGCGGGCCGGCGCGCGGTGGCGATCGTGGAGGACCGGGTGCGGCGTGGGTTGCCGCCGGGCTCGGTGGTGTCGGTGACCGGGCTGCCGCTGGACGAGCGCATCCGGGCTGCCCGGGAGCGCGGTGTCCTGCACCGGCGACCGATGTTCGACCATATCGAACCCGAGGGTGTGCGCTGGGCCGATGGCAGTTTCCAGTCTGCACAGGTGATCTTGTGGGCCACCGGTTTCCGTAGCGCCCTCGACCATCTGGCACCGTTGCGGCTACGCGGATCCGGCGGCGGTATCGCCATGACCGGCAGACTGGCGACCCAGGTCGCGGTCGATCCGCGGATCCACCTGATCGGATACGGACCGTCGGCGAGCACCATCGGCGCGAACCGAGCAGGCCGAGCGGCCGCGGCGGAACTCACCGGCTACCTGAACCTGTCACGGCGGTGGGAAGAACACGAATGAACAGGCCGCGGAGCGCGGTCCGGTTCGCCGATGATTTCAGAGACAGGTTTCGACACTGCCGAAGACGACTGTGCAGGGGCACCGAGCGAGGGTCCCGTGCGACAGTTCCGGTCTCGTGACCGCCGATTGCCGGTTAAGATCACCGCGGGCATTGGCCGGCAAAGAGGAGTGGATACCGACGTGGGAAACTTCGGTCGAACGTCACGGGAACAGCGGCGAGCCGTGGCGATGGAAACGGCCGAGGCGGTCGCTGCAGGTCGGAGGCCCGGCCGGTAAAGCTCATCCGAGTATTCACGGGTAGCGACCGCACCGACACGGTGATCATACCACCGGTTCGGTGAATCGAGCTGCCCATACCGCTCGGTCTTGTCGACACAAGGGTGTCCACTCACACGGTCATCACCGTCTCATCGCAGGACATGGCACATACGAGCGATAACCATCCACGTGGCTCTTGTCGCCGACCTCGATGGTCGACGGATTACTGTGCGGCCGCCGGCGCCGGAACCCGATTTTCGTCGGGTAGGAGAGTCGGTCCGACGGTCGAGAAACCCTCGGCCCGCGGAACTCGCTTCTACGCAGGGTTGGCGCGTCGTCGGTAGCCGCCGCGCACAGTGAGCATGGGCACGTCTCGAAATCCGCGTTCGCGAGTGCCGACTACTCGCAGGCGTCGATGTGTCGACGTATCCACCTCCGATGGGACAACTCACGGGTCCCGCACTGCTCTGCCACTGTTCACGATCACCTATTTCGATGGAGGAGTTGTTATGTCCAGACATGCGCACGGGTTCCGGATCCCCGGGCTGGCCGCAGGTTTTGCTGTGTTGAGTTGTGCCGTACTGATGCTGACGGCGTGTAGCGGCGAATCGTCGAATGCGCCGAGTTCGTCGGCTCCCGCTACCACGATCCCCGGCCAGAACGGAGCGGACGAGGGTGGAGACGTCGACTTCGACGCCAATATCGGCGACTGCGTGGCGTTGTCGGGAACGATGATGGACGCGGAAATCGACCACGCGCAGTGCGGCTCCGCACAGTCGAACTACAAGGTGGTCGCCAAGACGGCCACGAAGGAAGGCTGCGCTTCCGATGTCGACCAGACCTACTACGTGACCCTGGGCGGTGTGGAACAGGGCGCGCTGTGCCTCGACATCGATTGGGTCGAAGGCGAATGCATGACGGTTCCGTCCGGAAGCGAAAGCCCCACTCACAGCCCGTGCACCCCGGGCAAACCCGATACCGTTCGGGTGCTGAAGATCCTGACCGGTACCACCGACGAATCCGGATGCCCGGAAGAGACCACCAGCTACTACACCTACGACGAACGTCAACTCGTCACCTGCGTCGCCGAGGTCTGACGAGAATCACATCCTCCGCCGGCCGGCGACCGCCGGCCGACTGCTAACACCTTGGTGGACAGGGCGATACGTTGTTCAACTGATGTTTCCGGACATTTCGAAGGAGAATCTCGTGACCTCGAACGCCAAGCGTGTGCTGGCCGGCGTGGCGGCCGCAGCGGCCCTCACCCTTGCCATGGCCCCGCAGGCCGCGGCCTATCCGGTGGGGCCGTGGGGAGTGGAAGGCCCGTGTAAAGGTCTGGAACCGAACCAGTGTCCGTGGAGTGCCTCCGAAGACGGCCTCACCTGGTCGTACAAGGGTCATTCCTCGCACTACGACAAACTGGGCAACTACGTCTGCAACACCAACCAATGGGAACCGGCGCGCAGCGCATACTGCACCGCTGTGATGACGCTGGTTCGTGCGCTGCCGCCGCTCCCCGTCGGCCAACTCCTCGGCAGTCAAAGCTGAACGGCGCGCCACGGTTTCCCGGCCGGGACCGGGTACGCCGGGCGCCGGTGTCACCCACGATGTCCGATCGGGCGGCCGCGCCGGGCGTGGCGATGGCCGCGGCAATCGGCGGGACCGATGGCGGTCGGGTAGGGTGCAGCCCTGCGCACGGTCCCTGTCCGGTGGATCGCCACCGGACAGGGGACACAACTCGGCGGCGGAAGGTATGGACCAGGCCATGGCGGACGACACCGGGGTTCCCCGCATAGTGACCGCCACCCGGGTGATCGCCGCCGAGGCCCGGGAGGTTTTCCGGTGGATCGCCGATCCGGCGCAGCATCCTCGCTGGGACGGCAACGACAACCTGACAGAAGCGCCGGCCGGGCAGACCGTGTGCAAGGTGGGCGACGTATTCACCATGACGCTCACCACGGGCAGCGTCAGGGAGAACCACGTGGTGGAGTTCGAAGCGGACCGACGCATCGCCTGGCTCCCTTCGGAACCGGGCCGGCGACCGCCGGGTCACCTGTGGCGGTGGGAGCTCGAGCCGGTGGACGTGGCGTATACCCGGGTCACGCACACCTACGACTGGTCGCGGTTGACCGACGAGACACGTGTGGCGCGCGCCCGAGCCACCACCGCCGACAAGCTCCGTGCCTCCCTCGACAGACTCGCGAAGCTCGCCGAGCCCTCCTGATCGGATCCGATGCCGCGATCGATCGCGTTCGAGGTCGGCCGGCCAGGTCTGTGCGCGAGGATCGCATTCACGACGTCCTCGTCCTCGCGCAGCGCGATCCGCCGGAGGCCCCGGTCTCATCGCGGTACCGCCCGCGCGACCATTGGCGGGATCTGTCCGGTCACCTCGAGCGGGCCCGCCGGCGCCGACGGTCCCGCCCGGGACCGGGCCGGGTCAGCGCCGGGCGGCCGCGGTCTCGGCGAGAACCTTTTCCCGATGCTGTGCCCGCAGGGCGCCGTGGCGGGGGCTGCGGCGCACGACCAGATAGGCGACGGCCAACACGGCGAACCAGACCGGCGTCACCAGGAGGGCGGTCAGTGTATCGCTCTCCTGGGTGAGCGCCCAGACCAGGAAGACGAAGAACGCCAGCACGGCCCAGACCATCGGGATCCCGCCGGGAAGTTTGAACGTCGACGCGGCGTGCAGGTGCGGACGCCGGCGGCGGTACACCAGGTAGCTCACCAGGATCATCGTCCAGACGAACATGAAGCACAGCGACGAGATGGTGGTAACCACCGTGAACGCCTCGACGATCGACTGTCCAGCGTAGAGCAGCACCACACCGATCAGCAGGAACGCACACGAGAAGCGCAGCGCGTTGGCCGGAACCCGGCGTCGGGACAATTTCCCGAGCAGAGTGGGCGCGTCGCCGTCGCCGGCCAGGCCGTACACCATCCGGGAAGTCGAATAGATCCCCGAGTTCGCACTGGAGGTGGCGCTGGTCAACACCACGAAGTTGACCACGCTCGCGGCGATACCGAGCCCGGCGAGGGAGAACATCGCCACGAACGGGCTGGTGTCGGGGGAGACCTGGCGCCACGGGGTCACCGCGCAGATCACGATCAGCGCGCCGACATAGAACAGCAGGACCCGCACCGGAATGGAGTTCACCGCGCGGGGCAGGGTGCGTTCCGGATCCTTGGCCTCGGCGGCGGTGGTACCCACCAGTTCGATCCCGACGAAGGCGAAGACCGCGATCTGGAATCCGGCCACGAAACCCATCGGGCCGGTCGGGAAGAAACCACCGTCGTTCCAGAGATTGGCCAATGAGGCCGTGCTTCCGCTGTCACCGGTGAAGCCCGTGAGTACCATCACCAGACCGGTCACAATCAGCGCGCCGATGGCGAGCACCTTGATCAGCGCGAACCAGAACTCGGTTTCGCCGAACGCGCGCACCGTCGGCAGGTTCAGCAGCAGCAGGACGACGATGCAGGCCAGCGCGGGGATCCACAGCGGCAGATCCGGCCACCAGTACGCGACGTACCCGGCGATCGCCACCACGTCGGCGATTCCGGTGACCACCCAGCAGAACCAATAGGTCCAGCCGGTGAAGAACCCGGCCCACGGCCCGAGCAGATCGCCCGCGAAATCGCTGAACGATTTGTACCCCGAGTTCGACAGCAGCAGTTCTCCCATCGCCCGCATGACGAAGAAGAGGAAGAACCCGATGATCATGTAGACGAGGATCACCGAGGGACCGGCCAGCGAGATCGTCTTACCCGAACCCATGAACAGCCCGGTTCCGATCGCCCCGCCGATCGCGATCAGCTGGATATGGCGATTGGCCAGCTGACGGCTCAGGCCCTCCGGACCGTCCCCCTGGGGTCCCGCCTCGGACGCCTTGTCTCCCGAGCCCCCGTCGCTCTGCAGCACCGCCATAACTCTCCCTCCGGAACCAGATCGCGCTACGCCCATCCGACCATCATTCGATGGATTCTTCGCGGGCAGGTGGGGCCATCGCCCGGCAACGCAGTCGACAGACTATGCCCCACCATCCGCCCTCGCCGGCGAGGGGGTGGTGCGATGGTCGCGACCACACCGGGGAGAAAGCCCTGCTACCTGGATCGAAGTTCACCGACCTACGTATGACGGGTGGTGCGCCGGGCGGCTTTCCTCGGTGGCGCGGCCGGTGTTTCCGGCCGCGCCCCGACGGTGCCGTTGTGGTCTTGTTCGCGTCCTGGGAGGGGTAGGTCGCGCGGTTCGGTCCGGCGGTTCGGAGACGGTCCCGTATCCGGGTCCAGGTCGGCGTCCTCCGCCGCCCGCGTCCCGCCGTCCTCGGGCATATCGACGTCGAGGTCTTCGGGCGGAAGAACGTCCGGGGAGTCGGCGATGCCGGGTTCCGGCGGGATGTTCTCGGAAGATGTCATGGTGTCCGGCTGCCCGCTACCCGGATGCCCATGCCCGGCTGCACCGCGCCGCTACCACCCGAAGCGGCCGGCGGGCCGCACGGTCGCGGCGAACGGTCAGCTGTTCGGGATGAGGGTGTACTTCGTGGAAAGGAACTCGTGGATGCCCTCGAAGCCGCCCTCGCGGCCGACGCCCGACTGCTTGACGCCTCCGAAGGGTGCCGCGGCATTGGAGACCACACCGGTGTTCAGACCCATCATGCCCGTCTCGAGCCGGTCGATCATGCGATGGCCGCGCGCGAGGTCCTGTGTGTACACATAGGAGACGAGACCGTATTCGGTGTTGTTCGCGAGTTCGACCGCCTCCTCCTCGGTGGAGAATGTCGCGATCGCGAGAACGGGACCGAAGATCTCCTCACGGAGGATATCGCTGACGCCGGTGACGCCGGTGACGACGGTCGGCTCGTAGAAGCTGCCGGGACCGTCGATCTTCGCGCCACCGGTGAGCACCACCGCACCACGGGCCGTGGCGTCGGCGACGAGTTCGGCGGCCTTGTCCACCGCGTCGTCATCGATGAGGGGGCCGATCGCCACGCCTTCCTCGGTGCCGCGACCGACCTTCATCGTCTCCACTCGCGCGGTGATCCGCTGCGCGAACTCGGCCGCCACCGCCTCATGCACAATGAACCGGTTCGCGGCCGTGCACGCCTGTCCGATATTGCGGAACTTCGCCGTGAGCGCTCCCTCGGCGGCCTCGTCGAGGTCGGCGTCGGTGAACACGAGGAAGGGCGCATTGCCGCCGAGCTCCACCGACACGCGCAGCACATTGTCGGCGGCCTGGGCGATGAGCCGGTGGCCGACCTCGGTCGCCCCGGTGAACGAGAGCTTCCGTAACCTGGGGTCGGCGATGATCGGCGCCGAGACGCGGCTCGACGAGGCGGAGGTCACGACATTCACCACGCCGGCGGGCAGCCCCGCGTCCACGAGCAGCTGTGTGAAGAACAGGGTGGTCAACGGGGTCAGCTGCGGGGGTTTGGTCACGACCGTGCACCCCGCGGCGAGCGCGGGGGCGATCTTGCGGGTCGCCATCGCGAAGGGGAAGTTCCACGGGGTGATGAAGAACGAGGGTCCCACCGGCCGTTGCGAGACGACCATCCGCCCGGTTCCCTCGGGATTGAGCCCGTACCTGCCGTGGATGCGGACCGCCTCTTCGCTGAACCAGCGCAGGAACTCGCCGCCGTAGTCGACTTCGCCCGGGCCTCGGCCAGCGGCTTGCCCATTTCCACCGTCATCAGCAGCGCGAGATCTTCCTTGCGCTCCCGCACGAGTTCCCATGAGTTCGGCGAGGCGGGGGTCACGGGACTCGACCAGGTCGGCGATGCGGTGCAGCACGCGCGAGCGCTCGCGGGGCAGCAGCTTCGGCCACGGGCCGTCGGTAAACGCCTTCCGGGCCGCCGCGCCGCGACGGCGCGATCGATATCGGCCTTCTTACCCGCGGCGGCCCGCACGTAGGTTTCGTTCGAGACCGGGTCGAGCACGTCGAAGGTATCGCCGTCGACGGAGTCGACGAACGACCCGCCGATGTAGTGGCGGATGCGGTCGGGGAGACCGGCGGGGACGTGATGCCGGCGCGGTGCGCTGTCGGCCATGGGATTCCTCCTGAGTGAGGTCGGGTAGGGATCAGTCGGGGGCGCGGCGAGCCCGAGGCCGTCCGTGTCGTGGTCGCGCCGGCCGAGATAGGCCTCCATGGTTCGCCAGCGGTGCCGGCGTGCGGCCATCTCGATCTCCAGCGGATCGGCCCGGCGGCGGATGAGGTCGATGATCCGGTCGTGCTCGTCCACCGATTCGCGGGCCCGGCGGGGAACGAAGGCGAAGGTCGACGAGCGCAGGCCGGACATCCGGGTCCAGCCGCGGTGCACCAGGTCGCGGATATGCGGGTTGGGGCAGGGCTCGAACAGCACGGCGTGGAACTGCTCGTTGATCATCGTGAACAGGTTCGGTCGAAATCGTCGAGCAGTTCCCGCAGCCGTCTGTTGACGGTGGCGGCGCGGTCGAGGTCGGCGTCGGTGAGATGCGGCACCGCCAAGGCGGTGGCGATCCCTTCGACGACGCCGAGTGTCTGCATCGTGTGCAGGTATTCGGTCCGGTCGATCTGCGCGACGCGGGCGCCGACATTGCGTTCGAACTCGACCAGGGCTTCGGCCTCGAGGCGTCGGATGGCCTCCCGCACCGGTACGACGCTCATGTCCAGTGATTCGGCGATCGACCCGAGGACGAGCCGGTAGCCGGGGACGAACCGCGGTCGGCGATGTAGCCGCCGCCGTGGCTGCGGAAGAGGTCCTCACGATTCGGTATGAAGCGCAATGTCTTCGCCGTACCGACCAGCTTGGTCCCGGGTCGAATGGGGCGTACGTCGTCGATGGAGACGTTGTCGAGGCCGCGCTTGCGCAGCGCTTGCGACAGGCCCGCCACCGGGGCCTTCATCAGTTTCGCGCGGAGTTCGGGGGAGAGGGCGGGGGTCCCCGGTTCGTCGGGCAGGCCCGCGGCGGTGCGCGATCCCCACGCCTCCTCGCGTTGCCGGTCGTCGACCGAGGGCAGCGAGCCGAGCAGCGGGATCGAAGGAGCCGGGGCCTTCGATCCGGGACGCGGGTCGGGACTCGGCGTGAACGCTCGTCGCAGGAGTTTATGACGGTAGTCTTATCCGAGGTTTTCGTCCTTGCATGCCGTGGCACGAATTAGAGTGGTTGCGCTGTGGAATATCAGGTGCCGGCGTGGGTTCGCGCTCGACGAGGTGCCCGAGGCGCCGGCGTACGTCGGTGAGGGCGCGCCCTCGGCAAGGTGGTGGTCGAGGTCGATCGGGAATAGGTTGTCACGCATGGCCCTGTGGTATGAGCCCGATATTTCGAAAGCCCGCTGGTTCACCGACAGTGGTGATTCGTGGTCGCGGCTGTGCTCGACCGGGCCGAGTGGTTTCGCACGATATGCCCGGCTGTTCCATCCGCCCGACCCGGACGACGATCCCGCCGACCCGGATCCGATCTCCTACCGGGAGGGCGACCTCCCCGAGGACGCGCTGCGGCGGTTGATCGGAATTCTCGCTTGCCACACCGATACACCGGACGACTGCTACTTCGGGCTGTGGGACGGTTTCGGCGATATCCACGGTGGTTCCGCGGTCATCATGGCCACCCTGTCGGACGGTCTCGACGATCCGCCTTCCGCGCCCACCGTCCCGCCGGCCTTCCCACCCGAAGTGATCGAGGGGCCGCGGTTGCGGATTCCGGCACGTGATTACATCTTGTTCCGCGGACCGGTGAGTGAGGCCGGGCAGTGGGGTGCCGCCGAGCTGCTACCGGGTCTGCGGCGCCGGATCAACAGTCCCAATCTCATATGGCCCGCGGATCGGAAGTGGTTCGTCGCCACCGAGATCGACCTGCCCTGGACCGGTGTAGCCGGCAGCGTCGAACTCGTCGACACCTTGGCCACCGATCCGGTACTGGATGTGGAGGACATCGACCCGGCCGCGAGCCCGACCTACTGGCGCAACGAATCCTGATTTCCCGCCGGCCACCCCACGCGTGGCTCTCGGAATCGGGACACCATCGGCGCGGGACGGGACCGACCACAAGACAGCGCCTATCTCCGCCGCGGTCGGCGTATTTTACCGGCGGGCAGGAACTTCGCCGGGTTTGACATTTCTCTTGCCGGGAATAGCGAGAGCATATTGTCCCTCGACCCATGGGAATTGCCATGTTCATCATTCTCGGACTTGTCGTCACCGTCGCGGCTGTCGCGGCCGGTGTTGCCGGTGTCGCGGCCAATACCAGCGAGACCAACCAGCTGAACAGTGAGTTCTCGGTTTTCGACTACGGCTTCGCCGGAACCACCGGCGAACTCTTTCTCATCGGCATCATCGTCGGTGTAGTCGGCGGCCTGGGAGCGAGCATGCTGTTCGCCGGCGCCTGGCGGTCCACCCGAAAGGGGGTGGAGACCCGGCGCGAACTGCGGCAGTCGCGGCGGGAAGTGGCCGCGGCGCAGCGCGATCTCGCAAAACAGCAGGAACCGACGAGGAAATCCGCGGTAGCGGGCCCCCGCACGCGCGAGCCGGCGTGGTCGGTGAACCGCTTCCTGCGTAAGTCGGACAAGGGCGCGCCCCGCGGCGCGGCCACGGCCGAGTAAGTACCGGCCGGATATCGAAAAAGGAGAAATTCGTCATGATCGTTCTCGGACTTGTGCTGCTCATCGTCGGTTATCTGCTTCACATCGGATTGCTCAGCACCATCGGCGTCGTCCTGCTCGTCGTCGGTGCGGTGTTGGCCATCGCCGGAGCGGTGGGTCGCCCGATCGCGGGCCGCCGGCACTATTACTAACCCTCGAGCGACATGCGGCGGTGTGGATGGCTCCTGCCGAGCCATCCACACCGCCGCGGGCTGTCGCGCTGCTCCATTCGTTTCGGTCGGTCGGCCCCGATCGTCCGGTCCAGGTCCCATTGAATGCTGTTCGTAGCGCAACGAGACCGTCAGCGTGTTGGGCAGACCAACGCCCAGGATTCCGGCGATGCCCGAGAAGATCAGCAGCTTTCGGCTGCCGATACGGTCCGACAGCGCCCCGGTCGCCGCACGACCAGACATTCCCGTGGATAGCGCAGCAGTATCCGCGGGGCGCCGCGTTCCTCGGCGGTCGCGGTCGTCGCGGCTTCGGCCCGGTAGGACGAGGATTCGTCCATGCCGCGGCGCAGCCACATGATGAAGGGGGCACCGAATGCGCCGACCGCGTACGGGATGCGCCTGCCCCCAGCTGTGCATCTGCTCCGACGTGAGGAACTGTTGCAGCATGATCGGCACCCCCAGCGCCACCGATTGACCCGCCACCAGCGTCATGTACCGGAAGCTGGAGTAGAAGCCACGCATACCGGGAGTGGCCACCTCGGACAGATCGTCGAGCGATCCGCGCACGATATTGCCGACAACGCGACGCTCCACAGCGAATTGTGCCGATCTCATCGGAATACCCTGCGAGTATCCCCAAAACCGGTCGTACCCATGAGGCGAGGTCCGTCGGCCGTCCTCCCTCGGCCCTCGTGGCGGCGATTCGGCTCTTCCGAAGCGGGTATGCCCGCACCAGGCGGTTCACCGTACCGAAGGAGAGAGAGTATGCCGCACTCCAACCGCACCCCTCGTCTTGCCTTGCTCACGGCCGCCCTGCTCGTGGGCGCAATTGCGACAGGGTGCTCCGATAACAACGACAACGGCTCCGAGGCCGCGCCGTCGACGAGCAACCCCCTCCCGACCCTTACCATGAGCCCCGAGGCGGAAGACGACACCATCACCCCCGAGGCCTCCCGGCAATTGTGCGACATGATCGGCACCGAGATCGACAATTGGCATGATCAGGGCCCCATCGTGGCCCGGGTCAGCTTCAACGGCACCGTTCAGAACTGGGCGGCCCGCAACAATGGCCTCAATGACGAGGTTATCGCCGATAATTCCATCATCGACACCGTCACCACCCAGACCTGCCCGGACGTACGCAATCAAGCACTCGGTGTGCTGGATGTGCCCGACCTGGCCTCGGCCCTGGTCGGCTTCGGCGGGTAACCCCGCACAAGTCGGCGGTCCCGATCGGTGAGGTCGGCGATCAGGGCGGTGGCTTCGATCGCGATCCGCCTGTCGGGTCCGCCGGTGTGACGCGGTCGATGGCTCGACCACGCCTACCGGGTAGGGCATTCGCACGGCGTGTCGACCTGGGAAACTCTGACCGGCAGGGTATTTCGATCTCTCGATCGTCGATCTCCAGTCGCCGCGGGAAGCATGGCCGACGGGCAAATCCTCTCCATCCCTCGAAGTATCGTGCGAGTGAGGATGGCGTCGATATGCCAGGTCTTTCGTCGCCCGCTTCTCGTTCCCCTCGGCGCGGAGACCCATCGGGGGTCTGCCGAGTGGCCCACCGACAGGTCGCAGAGCGCCGATGGCCCTGTGTGCCGCTGTAATCCGAGGAGATCACCTGATCGTCGTGCCGCGCCTACCGGGAATGCGCGTCGATACGACTCGCCGGTACCGGTCGAACCGGTTCCCGGAGTGCTCGCCACCCTCGTGCTCGGCTATCGCACCGCTGTGCGAGTCCTATACGACCCCGAGCGCTTTCCGAAGGATCCGTATCGGGCAGTTGTGGACCTGGAGTCACTCGACAGCCTGAGCCGGTAGCGCCCGCCAACCCGGTCGCGACGGGCGAACCGAGCGCACCGTGTTCGAGGAGAGGGGCGGCGACCCGCCGACCGTCGAATGGTTCTGCCGGAGACGGCCGCGGCAGATCACCGCCGCGGCCGTATCTCGCTCAGCAGGCCCCGGAACCCGCGCCGGCGGACGACTGCGCGCCGGTTCGCATGACCTTCGCCCACCAATCCGCGAGCGGGCTGGGATCCGGCCAGACGGCCGCCGGTTCCGGGTCGGAAGCGTTCGCATGGGCCACCCGAGGCCGAGTCGAATCCATAGATATCGTCATCATCGATCGTCTCCCCAATCAGTCCCGGTATCGCCACCGGTCGCGAGCCGGATTCCCCGGTCGGGCGAAGATAAACAGT
This sequence comes from Nocardia brevicatena NBRC 12119, assembly GCF_000308495.1. GTDB lineage: Bacteria > Actinomycetota > Actinomycetes > Mycobacteriales > Mycobacteriaceae > Nocardia > Nocardia brevicatena. Next base: position 95,960 of record NZ_BAFU01000049.1, read on the forward strand.
GTGGTGCGCCGTGGGGAAAACGTACGATCGCCGACCCGTCACATATTCGACCCATCGATGGGAGCCCACGCTGCCGTGAAGGTTTCTCGAAGCCGAGCGTCAGTCGCCGCAGGCGATATTGACCAGCGCATGGCTGCGGCCTTCCGTCGCGTCCGCGAGCAGACCGTTTATCTCGGTGCGCTCGTCGTCACGCCCCACCAACATGGGCGTCAGTATAACGACCCGCGGTGTGCCGCGGCCGGTTCCGTGACCCCCCTCCCGGCCCCCTGTGGAAGCGATTGCGGCCGGGTTGGTTCCAGGTGTCTTCGAGCATGCGCGGCTTGCATGCCTGCCAGGCGCCGGCGAGCATGACGAACGCGGTGACGATGAGGAAGGCGAACGGAAGCCCCCAGGCGCCGGTCGAGGAGTGTAGCAGGCCGAACAGGAGGGGGCCGATGCAGGCGACGGTATAGCCGACGCCCTGGGTGAATCCCGACAGGGCGGCGGAACCGGCTGCTGTCTCGGTACGCAGATTGATCAGCGTCAGCGCCATCGGGAAGGTCGACGGCCCTACCCCGATCAGCAGTACCCACACCAGCGGGGCGCTCATCGGTGCCCACAGCAGGCCGGCGAAGCCGACGAAATAGCAGAGGGCGCAGACGATTGCGACCGGGAACGGATTCGCGACCCGGCCGACGATCAGCGGCGCGGTCAAGGCGGCCACCAGGCCGATCAGGGCGAAGATGCCGACCATGGTGCCGCCGAACGACGCGCTCGCCCCCGCGTCGGTGAAGATCGTCGGCAGCCAGGTGAAGACCGAGTAGGTGGTCAGCGAGGTCATGCCGAACATGATGGCCATCCCCCACGCAACCGGCGACCGCCAGACCTTGCCGGCCGGTCGCTCGTGCACCGGCAGCGCGGTGGTGTCGGCCTTGGCGTGACCGCGGCGATCACGCAACACGCCCCACCACGGCAGGACAGCGGCGAAACCGAGCAATGCCCACAGGCCCAGCGAGATCCGCCAGCCATGCGCCTCGGCGATCGGCACCGCGACCAGGGCCGGCACCATGGTTCCCAGCTGCACCATCACGATGTAGATCGAACTCAGCAGTGCCGGCCGATCCGGAAAATACCGCTTCACCAGCGGTGGGATCACCACATTGCCGATACCCATACCGGTTAGGGCCAGCGCCGAGAAGACCAGCAGTTCCCAGGTGTCCGGCACCAGCGCGCGGGCGGCGGAGCCGATACCGGTCATGAGCATCGCGAGCAGCGCGGTCCCCTCCAGCCCGAAACGCCGCACGAAGACCGGGGTCAGCAGGCCTGCGAGGGCGAACATGGCGGTCGGGATCATGCCGAAGACGCCGACGACGGCGGTGGAATAGCCGATATCCTCACCGATTCGGGTGGCCAGCGGCGTGAAGGCGGTGACGGCGACACGCAGTGTGAGCGCGGATACGATGATCGCGGCGAGAACCAGCAGCCGTCCCTCGGTGAGGTGGCGTTTTCCGCCGAGTTCGTTTGCGGTCGTCGGCCGGTCGGAGGAATGAGTCGTTTCGTCGCAAGCCAGGGTCACCGAAAAATCATAGGATGAATGACCGGTGGCAGGAAAAGATGTGAGGCGCGTTACGCATTCGTCTCGGTATCGGAGTCGCTGAACGCCCGCCCGTTTGACCGCCGGCAGAGGGGGAATGCGCGGTCTGGCACCGTGATCCCCAGCAAGGCAGCAGGAACCGACCCGACCTACGGTTGAGCGCCCGCATGTCCACGGTGGCTCCGGTGGGTGATTCCGCCGGGCCTCGTGCCGGTGGTGCCGTACTCGGAATGACCTCTGGGCGCTCGACCTACCCGTCGTATCCGAAGCCGAGGAGAAGATCATGAGCTACCGAACCGTAGCGCCCGCTGTCCTGATCGCCGCCGCCTGCTTCGCAGCGGTACCCGCGCCGGCATTCGCGCAGCCGGGCCCCGGACAGGGCACCGCGATAGCATCGTCGGACAGCGTGCCTCCGCGCAGCGCCATATCCCTGCGCACCCCGATCGGTATCGAATGGGGTACGGCGAACGAGAACGAACCGCGCAGCGCGCTGTCGATGTCCAAGCTCTATCTGGCCGATTACGCCCTGCGTCACGGCGACGGTTCCGCCGAGGACCGCGTCAACGCCGAACGGATGATCCGCTACTCCGACGATGCCGCCGCGGATGCCGTCGAGGCCAAGTACCCGCAGGCCATCGCCGTGATCGCCGCCGAGTACGGTCTGGAGCAGACGAGCCCCGGCGCCGGGTGGGGCACCTCGACCACCAGCACCGCCGATCTCGCCGACTTCCTCACCGCCAAACAAACCACCGACCCCACTTCCCCCATTCTCGGCTGGATGGCCATCGCCGCACCGACCGCCGCCGACGGCACCCGCCAGGACTGGGGGACCGCCACCCTTCCCGGTGTCCAGGGCAGCAAATGGGGCTGGTCCGATATGGCGCCGCCGGAGGTCGCCTCGGCGTCCTTCGGCCCCGGTTTCTCGGTGGCCGCGCATACCCGCGGCGGCCCGGCGGACCAGACCGCCGATGTAATGGGCGCGTTGTCGGAGATGATCCTCGATGTGCTGGGCATTCCACCCGTCATGGTTCGGTAGCCCGACCGTTGCCCAGGGGTTATCGCGTCGCTCGCAACATCCGCCCCGCCGCCTCGACAGCGGGCCCCGAGCTGCCCGCGTCGGCGACGAGGACCGCGAACGCCAGATCGTCCCGGATTCCGACGAACCAGCCGTGCGCGGTGCTGTTGTCGCCGTACTCGGCGGTGCCGGTCTTGCCCAGCAGACCGGGGATATCGGCCAGCTGCGTGGCCGTTCCCGCGGTGACGGTTTCACGCATCATGGTTTTCAACCGGTCGGTCACCGCGGTGGGCAGCGGCTGCGGGGTGCGATCGGGTTTGCCCGGCGAACCGGACACCAGCACCGGCGCGGGGGTGGAGCCGTGTGCGATCGATGCGGCGACCAGAGCCATACCGAATGGCGATGCCGTCACCTGTCCCTGTCCGATACCGGCCTCCACCCGTTGCGCCGGATCCTGCGCGACAGGCACGCTGCCGGTGACGGTGGTCAGGCCCGGTGTCACATAGTCGACGCCGAGGCCGAGGCGTTCGGCGGTGCCGGTCAGCGCCTGTGACGGCAGCCGGACGGCGAGTTCGGCCATGGTGGTGTTGCAGGAGCGGGCGAACGCCGTGTGCAGCGGCACCTGCCCGAGATCGAAATTGTCGTCGTTGGGGATGCGGCGGCCCTCGATATCGGCCACACCGGGACAGGGCAGCACGGTATCCGGGCCGGCGAGCCCCGCGTCCAGCGCCGCGGCGGTGGTGATGGTCTTGAAAGTGGAACCGGGGGGATACAGACCGGTGAGCGCGATCGGCCCCTCACCGTCGGCGGCCGCGTTCTGGGCGACGGCGACGATCTCGCCGGTGGAGGGCCGCACGGCCACGATCGCCGCGGGCCGGTCGACCGGGCCGAGCGCCGTTTCCGCCGCGCGCTGCAGTCCGATGTCGATGGTGGACCGGATAT
>NZ_BAFU01000048.1 GCF_000308495.1 Nocardia brevicatena NBRC 12119
ACCTCGCGGCCGCCGACTCGACCGACCCGAGCCGGGCACGGCTGGGCACCCGGAAAGTGTGTCTCGACGGGCGCCGCGGCTACGTGGACACCGATATCTACGACTACACCATATTGCGGGCCGGCCATGTGCTGCGTGGCCCCGCGGTTATCGAGGTGCCCACCACAACGGTGGTGGTGCCACACGACACGACCGGAACCATCGACCGGCTCGGCAACCTGAAGATCACCGTCGACTAGCCCGTCCCGCAGAGCATCGCACCAGGAGAACCACCATGACCGCACCCATCCCCGGCTCCGAAGTATTCGCGAGTCGCCCGATCGACCCGGACACGCTGCAACGCTCACTGCCGCCGTCGGTGCCGATCCACACCGTGACCCAGGAGCAGATCGACGGCCTCGACCCGCTCACCTACGAGGTGATCCGCCATCGGCTCTGGTCGGTGACCGACGAAATGGGCGATGCCCTCAAGCGGATGTCGGGATCGCCGATCGTCACCGACGCCAACGACTTCGACTTCGCCATCAGCGACGAGTTGGGCCAAGAAGTGCAGGTCGGCCTGTACAACACGATGCTGGTCGGCGCTGTCGACATGGCCATCTACTGGACTCTGCGGAATCGTTCCACCAACCCCGGCATCGTCGAGGGGGACATGTTCCTGTGCAACGACCCCTGGGTCGGTGGGGGACTGCACCAAAGTGACGTCATCGTCTACCAGCCGGTCTTCCACGACGGCAAACTGTTCGCCTGGACGAGCGCCATCTGCCACGAGCCGGACCTCGGCGGCTCCGGCCTGGGCTCCTTCGACCCGGCAGCCAAGGACGTGTTCTCCGAATCGCTTCCGACACCGCCGATCAAGGTCGTCCGTGATTACGAACTGCAACGCGACGTCGCGGACGTATGGGTGCGCCGCTCGCGCGTCCCGATGCTGGTGGGGCTGGATCTGCGGGCCAAGATCGGCGCGAACACGGTCGGGCGCAACCGGTTGCTCGCGGTGATCGAGCAATACGGCGCCGATACCGTCAAGGCGGTCATGAAGCGCATGATGGCCGATGCCGAGGGACGGTTGCGCGCGAAGCTGGCCGATCTGCCCGACGGCACCTGGCGTGCCACCGGCTATCAGGACCAGGCGCATACCGGTGACCGCGCGGTACACAAGATCACCGTCGCGATGACCAAGAAACACGACCATCTCACCTTCGACTTCACCGGCACCGATCCCCAATGCGGCGTGATCAACTGCACCTATGCCGGTATGCGCGGAGGCGTGATGTTGGCGCTGCTCCCGATCCTGGCCGGCGACATCCCCTGGTCGGCGGGCGGTCTCATGCGGTGTTTCGACCTGATCTCGGAGGAGGGAACGATCAACAACGCCACCTTCCCCGCTGCCGTCAGCCGTGGCCCGATCGGGCCGGCCTGGCTGACCGGCAACCTGATCGCCGAATGCCTGGCCCAGATGCTGGATCAGCACATCGAACTGGGCAAGAACGTCCAGGCGTCGTGCTGCGGCACCTGGGACACCGCCGTCGTCGCCGGGCTCGACGAACGCTCGGAGCAACCCGTGCCGTTCCTCAACATCATGATGGAGCCGATGGCGGGAGGATACGGTGCGTGTCCGGTCGCCGACGGAATGGATACCGGCGGTCTGTTCTGTATTCCGATGGGCCGCATCCCCGACACCGAGATGACGGAATTCCTCTACCCGCTCCTCACCCTGTGGCGGCGAGAGGAACCCGACTCCGGCGGGCCGGGACGCCACCGCGGCGGCGTCAGTGCCTCGCTGGCCGTGACGCCCTACGGGACGAGCCTGCCGATGGGTCTGATCTTCGCCTCGGCGGGTAAGGCCGTCGCGCAGAACGGTGGTCTTGCCGGCGGGCTGCCGGGTAATACCGGACTGGAGATCCTTGCCCGCGAAGCCGGGGTGACAGCGATGCTGGCCGAGGGGAAGATCCCCGGCTCGCTCGACGAGCTGGCAGGTGCCCGGGAACTGGGCGCGTGCTATGCCGAAAGCCACCTTGCCCCTGGGGAAGTCCTGTACATGCATTGGCAGGGTGGTGGCGGCTACGGTGACCCGTTGCGCCGTGAGCCCGAGGCCGTGGCACTCGATGTCCGCAACGGCAAGGTCACCCCATCCGGCGCCGAGGCCGGATACGGCGTCGTCGTGGCCGACGGCGAGGTGGACCTCACGCGGACCGAAGCCCTTCGCGCCGCGGTGCTGGAGGAGCGGCGAACCCGATCGGTTCTCCCCACCGGTCGGGCCGCGACTCTCGACCTGACCAACGCCCGGCGGCTGGACGACAACCTCGTTGTGGTCACGATCGACGGCGCCCGGGTTATCGGGTGTGCGCACTGCGGCCGACTCTTGAGCGACAGCTCGACCGGCACAGTGGAGTTGGCGAGGTTCGAAGGCCCGTCGAGCCTCGCCGGACCGCAGGTCACGTCGGACCCGGGCGAGTACGTGGACACGCCGGTGGTGTTCCGGCAGCAATGCTGCCCAGGATGCTGGACAGCCGTCTACTCGGGCATCGTGCCTGCCGATCACCCGGATCATGTCTCGGAACTGGCGCAGCTGCTCCCGGCGGTGGGCCGGTGATCACGACTTCCCTGACCGGGCGAGCTCGATGGGGGGAACGGCTCGTCGCCTTCCCGAAAGATCGCGCCGAGCGCTACCGGCGTTCCGGGGCATGGACGGACAAGCCGCTGGGGGAGCAGCTGCACGATATCGCCGGCCGTTTTCCCGAGCGGACAGCCGTCGTCACCGCCGAGGCGTCGGTGTCCTTCACCGAACTCGATCGCCGAACCGACAGAATCGCCTACGGACTCGCCGAAATCGGGCTACAACCCGGCGACCCCGTCATCTTCCAGGTCACGAACCGCATCGAGACGGTGTACGCATGGTATGGATGCGTGAAGGCGGGTCTGATCCCGGTCGCGACGCTGGCCGCGCACCGTAGCCGTGAGATCGGATATATCAGTCGAAAGGTCGGCGCCGTCGCGCATCTGGTCGAGACAGGGACGCCGTTCGACCTCGTCGCGTTCGCTCGTGAACAGGCCGACGGACACCCCACGTTGCGCCATCTCGTGACGATCGGTGCGTCCGCCGGAAACGGAACGGTCTCCCTCGAGTCGCTCGGAGACGGGGTGCCGCCCGAGAAGGCACGTGCCCACGTCGAGCGGATCCAGGCCGAGATAGACCCGCTCGACGTAGCCGCCTTCCAGCTCTCGGGCGGGACGACCGGAGTCCCGAAAGTAATTCCCCGCATCCACGCGGAGTACTGGAACAACGCGCTGCTCTACGCGCGACGACTGACATGGACCGAAGAGAACCGCGTCGCGCACCTGATCCCGCTCATCCACAACGCGGGTATCACCTGCGGTCTGCACGGCGCGCACTCGGTGGGCGCGTGCCTGGTCCTGGCCACTTCGGACACCGCCGAGGCTTTCCCGCTGATGGCGCGGGCGCGCGCCACCGATGTCCTGATCGGGCACGGCCACTACCAGGCAGTGCTGACGCCGCACTTCGACCAGGCCCGGAAATTCCTCCGGAGGGTGATCCTGTCGGGGGCGAAACCCTCCGACGAACTGTTCGAACGCGCGGACGCCGGCGACGGACACTGGGCAGGACAACTGTTCGGCATGTCCGAGGGTCTCTTCACGGTGACGCCGCCGGCCGCCCCCGCCGCGGCTCGCGCAACGACGGTGGGCACCCCGATCGCCGAGGACGACGAGGTGCGGATCCTCGAACCAGGGACCGAAACCGAGCTCTCGGACGGGAGCATCGGCGAACTCTGCTGCCGTGGCCCGTACACGATCCCCGGGTATTTCGACGCGCTCGACCACAATCGGACGGCTTTCACCTCCGACGGGTTCTACCGCACCGGCGACTTGGCGAAGATCGTCGTGATCGAGGGCAGGCGGTACCTCTCGATCGAGGGACGGATAAAGGACTTGATCAACCGGGGCGGCGAGAAGATCAACGCCGGGGAATTGGAGCTCCTGTTGGTGAAGCATCCGAATATCGCGAACGCGGCCGTGGTGGCGATGCCCGATCTGCGACTGGGGGAGAAGACGTGCGCGTATCTCGTCGCCGAGAACGGGGTCCCGGTGACGTTGGCCGAAGTGCAGCACCATCTCGATGAGCTGGGTGTGGCGAAATTCAAGTGGCCCGAGCGTCTCGAATGGGTCGAGGCACTTCCCCAGACCAACGTGGGAAAGGTCGACAAGAAGCAACTGCGCAGCGACATCGGCCGGAAGGTGGCGTCGGAGTCGAAATGAACGTTTTTACCGGGAACCAGGAGCACTCATGAAGCTGCGAACAGTGGCGGTACTCGGGGGTGGCCCCGGTGGTCTGTACGCCGCCCGATTGTTGAAACGCAGCCATCCCGCCGCCGAGGTCACCGTCTACGAGCAGGGCTCTCCGGACAAGACCTTCGGATTCGGGGTGGGTCTCGCCTCGCGGACTCAGCGGAACCTGCGGGCCGCCGATACCGCCTCGCTCGAGGAGATCGTCGAGTGCGCACATCCCCACGGAATGTCGATGCGTGTCGGAGACGATGTCGCACGGCTCTCGCACGGAGGGCTTTTGGCCATCGCCCGGACAACCCTGTTGACGGTCCTGCAGCGACACGCCGAAGCAGCCGGAGCACGATTGCGTTTCGGTGAACGACGCTCTGTCGCAGAGCTCGACGCCGATCTCATCGTAGCGGCCGATGGCGTCAGCAGTGCCTCCCGTGCCGATCTCGCGGACGTCGTGAAACCGCGTATCGGCACCGGCTCCGGGCTGTACCTGTGGTGCGGTACCGATTTCGCATTGCCCAGCGCGGTGTTCACCCCCGTCACCACCGAGCACGGCACCTTTGTGGCCCACGCGTACCCGTACGCGGCCGATCGCAGCACATTTCTCATCGAGACCGACGAGCAGACCTGGGCCCGAGCAGGATTCGACCGGACGACCGAAAGCACAGCATCGGCGGAGACCGACCACGAGTCCCTGGCCTACCTCGAGAAGGCGTTCGGAGAGACTCTCGACGGACACCGCCTCATCGGCAACCGTACTCGTTGGCAGCGGTTCCGGACCGTCACCTGCCGGCAGTGGCATGCCGGCAATATCGTCCTGCTCGGCGACGCCGCGCATACGGCCCACTACTCCATCGGATCGGGTACCAAACTCGCGATGGAAGACGCCATCGCGCTCGATCGCGCGGTGAGCGAGGCGTCGTCCCTGGAAGGGGCGCTGACCGAATACGAGCGGACGCGTCGGCGCGACGTCGAACACCTGCAGACGATCGCCAGACGCAGCGAACTGTGGTGGGAGTCGTTCCCGTGGCGAGTCGGCCTTCCTGTGGATCAGCTCATGGTCAGCTATATGACGCGGGCCGGAAAAGTGAGCCTCGATCGATTCGCGGGGTCGGCGCCGGAAGTGTCGCGGCGTGGGCTCGCCGACTACGCGGGCGTGCGTCCCGAGGAGGTGCCCGACTCCGGTCTCGACGACTGGGTCTGCGCCCAGCCGTTGGAACGAGGTGGCCGAACGTTCCGGAGTCGGCTGGCGCTCGCCGGACTTCGCGATGACAGCTCGACCGTGGTGATCGACGTGGATGTCGACTCGGCCTGGGGCGGCCGGGCCGATACGCTCCTGGCCTCGCTGCCGAATTCCGGGATCCTGTGGTTGACCGGAAGCGGCGCCCGCGCGGATGCGCTGACCCGACTCGAGCTCGCCGAGCGTATGACCTGGCAGTCCGATGCGACTGTTGTCGTCGAGGTGCCGGGTGAATTCCGGGCCGATGCCGCGGCGGGACTCGCCGGCGGTCGAACGCACCTGGTGTATCTCACCGGAACCACGGAGGCCGTAGGGAGACCGGTGCACGTCGAGAGCGTGCCGGCATGACGGAGCATACGCTGTCGGAGATGACCACCAACGCACGCGACGAGTCTGCTTCCGCCGAGCCGCGCAGCGGCCGCAGCCGCGGACGCAGACGCGCGCCGTCCGATACCAACACCGGATCGCAGAGCACATCTCGGCGCGAGCTCGTCGAGCGCGAGATCATGGAGCAGGCCACCCGGTTGTTCGCGGAGAAGGGTTTCGCAGGCACTACGCTGCAGGACATCGCTGTGGCGACCGGGCTGACGCGTCCCGCGCTGTATCACTATGTCGCCAACAAGGACGAACTCCTGGCGCGTCTGGTGGCCGAGATCGCCGAACAGCCCGCGCAGTTGCTGCGCACGATCAATGAGCGCACCGATCTCGACCCCGTGCAAAAACTGCGTGAGATGGCCTTGTCCATCGCGCTGCACCAGATGCAGGCGCCCGATCGTTTCCGCCTGCTCATCAGATCCGAGGCCGAGCTCCCGGACTCGCTGGCCAACACGTATCGCAACAGTCGGCGGCGGGTGCTCAAGGAGTTCATCGCTGTCATCGACGACGGAATCCGGGCCGGGCAATTCTTCCCCGTCGATTCCCGCACCGCAGCCCTCGGTGTCATCGGCATGCTGAACTGGGTCGCGTGGTGGCACCACCCGGGCGACACCGGCGGACGCTCGGCGGCCACGCAGTTGGCCGATATGGCCGTCCGCACCGTGATCGACCCCGAGGCCGATACCGAGGGTGGGGCCGGCCCGCGCCGTATTCTCGAACGCCTCCGGCAGAACCTGGACTCGCTCGAACAAACACTCGGGACCATCTGACGCAACGGGGGCCGAATCGAGTCCGGTCGACGGTGAGCCGACCAACTGTCCTTGTCCATCACGGCGCGTCGCGTCGGGCAACGCGATCGGCGCACCCCACCGCGTGAGCGAGACCCAGAGCCGACCGGCACCCACGAGCACGACGAACCCGATTTCACGGCCGTCGACGCCACCGGTATCCCGGTCGTCCCGCCGGGTACCGAGCCGGGCGGGTACATCGGCGAAACGCTCTTCACCGACCGAGCAGAGACACGGGCACGGGCGGGGACCGTGACGCCGGAGAAGAGAACCCCGGGAGCGCTCGAACCATATGCGCTCCCGGGGTTCGCGCTATCGAATCGGCTGGACGATCTCGGTACGCCATTCGGTCGGTGCCGGCCACGACGCGGGGTCGGGTTCCCGCGTGAGATCGATCCACTCGTAGACCTCCCACGAAGCTCCATCCGGCCGGCCGGTCTCGGCCACCCGCGATTCGACCAGGCCATAGGTCTCCTGCAGGCGGTCGTGGGCACCGAGGTGTACGGCGACGACGGCCCGCCCTCCGGGCAGCTCGGTGCATTCGACGCGGCCGGCGGCTTCGACGCCACCGGTGATCGGCACACCGACCTCGACGTCGGTATCGGTTTCACTCATGGAGTGGTAGCGGACGAAGGGCGCCCCCGCGGGCGTGATACCGCGCTCCCGCAGGAACTGCCACAGTTCCCGCAGACTCTGCCCCTGTGCTCGGGTCAGCTCCGCGAGCGGCACCGTGGTGCGGACACCGACGGCCCGCTGTGGGGCCCGGTGGCGGATCTCGACAACGGTCATCGGTCGTTTCCCTTCTTGGTTCGGGCCGGCGGCCGGAACACGGTCGTAGATCAGATGGATGGCCCCGGACTCCGTGGTGGACAGGTCCGTCAGCGACCAGCTCGTACCGGGCAGGCCGTCCTCGAACAGCCGGTCACCACTACCCGCGATCTCCGGGCACAGCGTGATCGACAGTCGGTCGAGTTCACCACCGGCGAGCAGCGCCCGAATGACACTGCCACTGGCGAGCACCAGGATGTCGCCGCCGACCTGCTCACGCAGCTCCCGCACGGTCGTCACGGGGTCGCTATCGGTGATCCGGGCGTTCTGCCAGGTGGGTTCGGAGACGGTGCCGGAGAAAACGACCTTGTCCACGGCGTCGAGCCATCGGGCGAAGGCGCGGTCACGTGGGTCGGCGTTCTCGTCGGTGGCGACCGTGGGCCAGTAGCCGCCGAACCCCTCGTAGTTCTTGCGGCCGAGCAGCGCGGTCGTGGCCGGCTGGATCATCTGTACCATCCGGTCGCGGTTCACCTCGCCGACGGCGTGCGGGACCACCCAGCCCATATCGTATTCGCCGCCGGGTCCGTTGACCCGTCCATCGAGCGAGAGCGAGATATTGGCGACGACCCGGCGTCCGCGGGTCTCGGTGATGTTGTTCGTCATAGCGTCCTTTCGGCTGCGCCCCAATGGCTTCCTCGATTCGAAATACTTCCGCCGAACCGCGGTGAAAACATCTGCCACCTGGCAGATATCTCGCCCCGGGGTGGCGAATCTGCCACACTGCTGGGGCCATGCGAGAAACAGTCCGGTCCCTTCCATCGGAGCTGTCGTCGTTCGTCGGCAGGACCGAGGAGATCGCCGCGCTCACCGCGATGGTCGGCGCGGGCGCGGTGGTTACCGTGGTCGGGCCGGGCGGTTGCGGGAAGACGCGACTCGCGTCCCGGCTGTGCCGGGGCACGGCGGCGGAGTGGCCGGATGGGGTGGTCTGGGTCGATCTGGCCGACGAGCACGACGACGAGGCGGTGGCGTACCGGATCGCCGCCGTGCTCGACCTCGCGATACCCGAGGCATTCCAAGCGCTTCCCGCGTTGGTCGGAGCCCTCGCCGATCGCTCGCTGCTGCTTGTGCTGGACAACTGTGAGCAGGTTGTCCGTGGTGCGGCCGAGGCCGTTGCGGCGTTGTCGAGCGGTTGTCGTCGGCTGGGAATCCTGGCCACCGGTCGTGAACCCTTCGGTATAGAGGGCGAACGGGTGCGGCGGGTGCCGCCATTGGATCTCGCGGATGCGCTGGAGCTGTTTCTTCAGCGCGCCGATATCCACAACGCGGGGCCGGAGACACGGGCTGCGGCCAGACAGGTCTGCGACCGGCTGGATCGATTGCCGCTCGCTCTGGAACTGGCGGCCGGATGGGCGGGCACGTTATCGCTGCCGCAGTTGGCGGACTCGCTGCGCGAGCCGTACACGGTGCTCGGCGGGAGCGGCCGCGGGGGACCGTTCCGGCAGCGCACCCTCGCGGAATCGATGCACCGCAGCCATGAGCTGCTCGATGCCGACGAGCGGATGCTCTTCCGCCGCCTCGCGGTGTTCGAGCCGGGTTTCGCGATGGCGGCGCCGGCGGCGCTCGGAGGGGTATCCCCCGCCCGGTTGCTGCGGGCGCTGCGGGGTCTCGTCGACAAGTCCCTGGTCGCCGCGGACACCACCCTGGAGGTGGCGCGTTATCGGATGCTGGGGGTGGTGCGCGAGTACGCGCTGCTGCGGTTGGCAGAAGCAGGGGAGACCGAGTCCGTGCAGCGCGCGCATCTGCGCTACTACCTCGAATACGTCGAGCGTGCCAGACCCCTGCTGGATACCGACAAGGATTCCTGGCGGGCCGCCATCGGTGTCGAGTATCCGAACCTTCGGGCCGCGATCGAGCGAGGATTGACGCTCGAGCCCACGCTCGCCCGCCGCCTCACCGCCGGATTGGCCTGGTTCTGGCACCTGGGCTCGTACGGTCTTGAAGGGATGCGGCTCCTGCGTTCGGCGATCGAAGCGGGGCGTGAAGAACGCGACCGGTTACAGGCCGCGCTCCTCGTCGCATCGGCTCTGGTCGCCGATACCGCGCTGCCCGGCGGCGCCGGGTACGACGCGGCGCGTGCCGCGGCCGAGTTGGCCACCGAGACCGGGGCGCAGGATATCGGTCGATTGGCGCGGGTGTTGTGCGCGGTGGGGCGGCTCGGCAGCGACCTCGACGCGTCCTATGCCGAAGCATGCGCCGTACGCGATGACGCCGACCGCGCCGGAGACGGCTTCGTCGCCGACTCGGCGCGGGCGCTGTGCGGTCTGGTGCATCTGCTGCGCGACGGGCCGGTGGCGGCCGTCGAACGGCTGGAGCCCGCGGTGGATCGGCTGCTGCGCCGTGGTGAACGCGCGATCGCGTCGTCGGGTCTGGCCTGGCTTTCCGCCGCGACCGCGCAGACGGGTGAGCTCGACCGGGCCGCCGAGCTCGCCGAACGCGCGGTATCCACCGCCGAGCCGTTGCGCGATTTCCACCGGATCGGGGTCGCCCGGGCGTCCTCGGCCGAGGTGCTCGTACGCCGGGGACGTCTCACGGAGGCCGCGGCGGTCCTCGCGCCGATCGAAACCCTGATCGAGGGAATCCGACCCCGGCCGTTCGTACCCGGTTGGGAACGGGTACACGCCCTGCTCGCGCTCGCGCGAAGAGATCCGGACAGCGCGGTGGACTGGTGCCGCCGGGAAACGCGTGGCGCCGATCCCGACAAGGCGCCGACCCCGTGGACCGCCGTGGTCCTCGTGCGCGCGCTGCGCGCCCGGGCGGGGCGTCATGACCGGGCGACGGAAGCGCGGGACGGGCCGGTGCGGGCGGCCCGTCGGCCGGATGTCGCGGCAGGCCGCGACCTCGAGGCGGCCGCGGGAATACTGGCCGCGTTGGGACAGTCGCCGATGGTGCGGATCGTGCCCGCGTTGCAGGCCACCGTCATCGATGAACAGGCCCACCTACTGCGCGCCGACGATATCGAACAAGCGCTGCGCCTGCACCACGAGGCACTGCGCATTCGCGTCGACCACGGCCTGCTGCTCGACTGCGTGGACAGCCTCGAGGCGCTGGCGGCGGTACTGGCTGCTCGCGGCACCGCGGACAAGGCCGCGATCCTGCTCGGCGCCACGGAACGGGCACGGGTCGAGACCGGGACCGTACCGGGCCACGAGATCACCGACCTGCGTCCCCGCCTGGAAACCCGGTTGGGCGCGGCCTTTCCCGGACACCTCGAGGACGGACGGGCCATGCCGTTGCGGCGGGCGATCGACTACACCACCAAGACCAGGGGTCGGCGCGCCCGGCCGGAAACCGGATGGGAGAGTCTGACACCGACCGAGCGGTCCGTCGTCGAACTGGCCGCGTCGGGGCTGTCCAATCCCGACATCGCGGCCCGGTTGTTCATCGGCCGCGGTACCGTCAAAACACACCTGTCCCATATCTACACCAAGCTCGGCATCGCCAACCGCACCGAGTTGGCCCGGCTGAACGTCCTCGCCGAGGGTGACCGGTGAGCCCTGTGGCACCGGCCTGCCGATCGGTCGAACCGGTGCCCGGTCACGAGGCGGTTCGTACCGGCGCGCTTCGGTGTTCGTATCACCGGTCGAGCACCGTGCTGTCGGTGTTCTCGGTGACGGCCGTATCGGCTCGCGTGTCGATGCCGCACCCGCGGCAGGGCGGGGGCTTCCGCTCGCGCTGGTGTGCTGTCGAGGAACCGGTAGGCGGGGCAGAGGAATTCGGTTCCTCGGTGTCCCCGAAAAGCTTGCGGCGGGGGAATGCGGTTCCGATACCGATTCGGGTCGACAGTTCTTCGGGTGGGAGTCGAATATGTTGCGGTCCAACCGTTCGGGCCAGGTGGTGGTCGGCTTCGTTCCGGGTTCGCGGTTCTCGCGTTCGTTGTCGCGACGGGGGTCGTTTCTCTGGGTGCGCCGGTCGCGGCTCCGGGAGATGTCACCACCACTGTGACGTTGTCCGGTAAAGCGGCCAATGGGAGTTTTTATTCGCCGGCGCAACACGCCCGTGTTCCTGACATTTGAGAGACCCTTCCCAGGGATGATGAACAGGGCCATCCGACCGTCGAAGTGACGGCACCCAGGGTGTCGGGGTGGCTGTTGTCGAGACCATGGCACGTGTCCAAGTGGGCAGCGGTGTCGAACAGTTGGTGTGCCATCCACGACTTCCTCTGGTCGCCGGCTTGGATTCCGAGCGGCCGGCGGTTCACGTGTGGGATTGTCGGGAACTGCGGGACCTCGGGACCGTGGGTGCCGACTCGGCTGTCTACGGAAATGCGCCCGATTGGGAGCGGGCGTAGCGGAGACCCGTTGTGGCGTGGCATCCTGACGAGCCGTTGCTGCTGGTGGCGGGTGAAGGCCCAGCGGTGCGGTGGACTCCTGCGGGGCAATCCGCACTGGAAGGTCTTCCGGCCCTCGCCGACTACGGTCATCTCGCATTCAGTCCGAACGGTCAAGCCTTGTGGGCATCGCCCTCGTCCGTTGTCGACCTCGCTTCGGGAGCCCTCGGTATCGGCCCGGCATGGGACACGGGGGTTGCGGCGCATCCGGCCGGCGGTTTGGTGGCCACGCTCCGCAGCGATCAAGGCACGACGCTCATAGTGTTCGCACGGGTCGATCAAGAGGGCGCGCCCGCGATGCGAGTGCTTCGCCGGGCGCTGATCCTGGATGTCGATGGCTACGAGACGCCGATCTTCAGTGCGGACGGGCGCCACTTGGCGATTCGAGGCAACGCGTACGTGAACTCACTGGCCGTATTCGAGTTCCCCTCGCTCGAGCGCGTTCTGGAAACAACGCTGGGGGAACCCTATCCGGGCTACGACTCGCACGAGTGGCTCGAGCGAATGCGCTCGTGGTCGCGATACAACATCGCGTTCGGAGCCCAACCCGGAGTGCTCTGGATCGGAACGCCGACCGGGGCTCTGGTGGAAGTCGATCTGGACGATCAGAGCGCGGTCGAGCACGACGCGGTGGTTGGCTCCCCGGTGACCGCACTGACCGCCACGGCGACAGGCGAGCTCGTTGTCGCCACTGCCGGCGGCGATCTCGTGCTCTTGTCGGTGCATGCTGCCTCCGCAAAGATCGATCCCACGGACAGCGGCTCGTTGCGTGCCCTGGTTGCTGCATTCTTGGACTCCACCTGTGAGGTTCCCGACGACGGTGACCTCGAGACGGATCTGTTCCTCACCGATGGATCGCGGACCTGGGAGCCGGGCGACCTGGCGGCGGTAACCACCGCAACCTCGACGGATCCGACCTGGCTGCAACGTCAAGCGGCCATCAACAACACCCGCGATCGGGAAAAATGACGACAACTCGCCTCGAGCAGAGGAGCGGTCCTTTGTGGACCCGGTCGCAGGTGGTGAGGGTGTGGATGGCGGCAGGTCGATGTCGGGGTTGGTGGCGAAGAGGATCGTCTTCCGATGCCCGGCATCCTGTCGTGCGCTGATCCGCTCAACCAGCGACGAACCGATCCTCACTTTGCCGCAGAGACCGCTGCGGCTCGCGAACTCGGTGCGACCGTCGGGTTGATCGACCACGACCTGCTGTTGGCCGGTGATGCCGCGGCGGCGGTTCGGAATGTCCCCGCGACATCGGGCCCGCCTGGTATCGCGCTGGATGGTCCCCTCGACCTGGTGGCGGTGCGGACGGCGCCGGTCGGTCGGCCATGCGGAAGGCCTCGACCTGCTAATCACCGCGGGCAGGTCGGCCGGCGTCGACCCATTTCTGGTGTCGTTTGACGGCGCGATCGTAGATCCAAGAGATTTCTTTTCCGGAGCGTCGGTTGAAGGCCAGACCGATCATGTGTTGCAGGTCGTGGAATGCGGTCCACATAGGGGAGTCGATGACGGCCAGCGGTTCGGGGCGTTCGGGTGGGTTGGGGGGTAGCGCGACCCAGGTGCCGTCGAGAGCACGGCGGAATGTCTCTCCGATAGCGTAGAAGAAGCGCAGGCCGATCTCGAGGTTTCCCTCGGAGAACATGTCGTGCTCAGTGGGGTAGCGAAGCAGTATCTGCTGTTCGGCTATGACGAGGCCTTCGCGGGTGTAGAGGTGGCCGTCGAGTTCGGGGACATCGTGGCGGATGAACTCGGTCTCCATGGCCGCTTCCTGCATCTGCAGCCAGCTCTGGAAGTCTTCGTCGTGCCGGCTCGCCTGATACTCCGGGGGTTCCCTGAGCGGGTTCTGCTTGTTCGAGGTCATCCGTTCTCCCGGGTCCGCGCCGTGTGCTCGCGCTATTCGTAGTGGTAGTCGACGGTGAACTGGTCTCCGTCCTCGGCCTTCGATCGGTTCAGCTCGGCTTGCCGGCTGGGCGAAACAGGCGCTTTTAGGTTATAGATGATCTTGTCACCGAGGTCGAGGATCTGCTCGTCTTTCTCCGGTCGCTCACCGGCGAGGTGGTCTTCGCGCAACACCTGACCGGCGGACGAGCACTCAACCGACGCGGAGAAACCGCACCTTCTCACCGAGCACTCGGCGCGCACCGTCGAGATCGGCGAGCCGAGCGGAGACGGTCGCCGCGGCGAGATCCGGCGGGAGCACATCGGAGAACTTCAGCCCGCGCACAGCCCGCCCATCGGCGGCGGGCAGCTCGAGAGCGGGGAGCCCTGCGCGTACTGTCGCGAGGGCCCCTCGCCACATATCGGCGGTGAGATCGGGCCGTAGTGCGATGCCGAAATCATCCGGGGCCGAAATCATCCGGGCGACGCCCCGCGGCGACTGTCGACAGTGCGGCGGCCGTCGTGGCGTTGGCTCGATACCCCGCCCACGTCCACCACCGCGCCGCGCCGGGTGTGGTGTGGATGATTGTCGCCTCGGCGTCGACCGTGCTGCCGGTCCGGGTGGCGCGGAGTTCCGCCGGCCGGGCCGCTGCCCGGCGGGTGAGGTCGACGGGCGGATCGATTCCGCACAGCACATCGCGTAGTGCGCGGGTGAGCTCGAACGAGAGGCCACGGATTCCGAGATCGGCCCATTTCGCGATGCCCCCGCCGTCGGCGGGCTCGACGAACACCCGGCGCCGTGCCCAGTCGATATAGCCGACCCGCCGGCCGCGCCCCCGAGCAGCAGACGGCAGTGTGTCGGGGTGGAATCCGAAGATGAGGGCCGGCCCGCCGAATGCGCCGACGGATCGAACATCTTCAACCGCACCACACCGGGGTGCCGGAACTGGTTCAGTGCGGCCGCCTCCCGCTGGGCGGCATCCTCCACCGATTTGCGGGCATGTGGCTTTGAGGACACTCTCCAGCGCAGAAAGTCTCGCAGGCCGCGACGGCGATAGGATCGTCAGCCCGGAAGCAACCGCAGCGCGGTGTTCCGCACAGCGATACCCGCAGACGTGGCCGGGACCAGAAACGCCTTCGCCGCCCTGACACCCCGCTGCTTCCGTTCAACCACACGGCGGTGCCGCCGCTCGTACCGCAGCAATGCCGCCGCCGGATCATCGGGTGTGGTGGTGAGTTCCTCGGCCAGTGTGTGAGCCCCGACCATCGCGTTGGACGAACCATCACCGAACAACGACACACACGACGCCGCGTCGCCAACCAACGTCACCGGGCCCTGCGACCATTGCGGCAGCCGTACCCGGCTGACCGCGTCACAGTACAGATCACCGGCCTTGCGGACCTGGTCGACGGCGTCGGCGAAAACGCCCGAGTTCCCGGTGAATTCCGCGGTCAC
Source organism: Nocardia brevicatena NBRC 12119 (assembly GCF_000308495.1). Taxonomy (GTDB): domain Bacteria; phylum Actinomycetota; class Actinomycetes; order Mycobacteriales; family Mycobacteriaceae; genus Nocardia; species Nocardia brevicatena. Next base: position 15,189 of record NZ_BAFU01000048.1, read on the forward strand.
CAGTTGCTTGTGCAACGGTAGGTCCCGCGCACTGAACCCGGCCACCGCCGCGTGTCGGAACATGAACACCACCCCACCGGCAGGATGCGTGCCCACCACCCGACCCGGCGTGTTGTACAACACCACATCGCGATCGTCGCCGCCATAGGCCGCCAGCGGCAGTGTCGCCACATACATGCCCAAATGCCGGACGAATTGGCTTTCCGGCCCGAACACCAGCCGCCGCACCGTCGAATGCAAGCCGTCGGCTCCCACCACCAGATCGAATCGGCCCGCACTGCCGCCGGAGAAGGTCACGTCCACACCACCGGGGTCCGGGGCGAGCGCGGCGATGGAGTCGCCGAACCGGACCCGCGCATGCTCCCGCATGGCATCCAGCAATGCCGCCGCCAGCTCGGCACGTCCGATTTCCAGCTCTCGATCACCGGCCGACCCTTGAAACGCGGACAATCGCACCGTGGCCGCCGGCGCACCGCCGGCACCCACGAAAACCAGTCGCTGGGCACCGGTTGCGGCCTCGCGCAGCCGCGGCATGACCCCCATCTTCTCGGCCACATCCACCGCCGCGCCTCTCACATCGACCGGGCTGCCGCTGGAGCGCTGCTCGGTCGCGCGCTCGACAACCGTGACATCGAACCCTGCACGGCCCAACCAAAAGCCCAGCGTCGCCCCCGCGATCCCGGCCCCACTGACCAGCACCGACCTAGGCACGGACAACACCTACTCCGTCCGGAGCGCACGCCGGCCCTGCGGTAGGTCTTTCAGCAGCGCCGTATTCGATCGCCTGCTTGTATGGAACAGCGACGTCGGCTGTCGGCATCAGCGCTAGCACACCCACCACCGTCTTCCGAGCCGAGCCCAGGATCCCGCGGAATGCGGGCCTGCGCTGCCGACCAGACTTCCCGGCGCACCCACCCGTAAAGATGGCATACAGAACACGACCGAGGCAAACCCGGTACCAAGACGACCGGCCCTTCCGAGGCATGAAGTCGGCCACAGTGAACGTCAACCACCCTACGCAACCGAACCGGCAATGTCGGCATCGGCAGCCGCGAATTATGTTGGTGCAGAGAAGAAATACCGAGGCGGTAAGCACCGCGGAACCACGCACCCGGCCGGCGGAGATACGCATTGGTCGACACGTGGCATGGCCGAAACGGTGGTCGACCAGGTGTACGCAGGTGCCTTCGATGACGCCGGTGGCGATGGACCATCTCGGGGTGGTGTGTGGCTCATTGCGCGGGGATACCCGGGTCGGCGCCGGCGAGCGGCAGCGGGCGGGCCGTACGGTCGAGTTCGTCCAGGGCCAGCACCGAATCGGCGAGCCGTTCGATAACCGTGCTCTGATGGCTGATCAGCAACAGCGCCACACCCGTTCGGCGCAGCCGGTCGAGTAGTTCGAGGACGATCCGCTGCGATTCGGTGTCGAGCGAGGCGGTGATCTCGTCACAGATCAGGACGCGCGGGCCGGCCGCGAGGGCGCGGGCGATCGCCACCCGCTGCTGCTGCCCGCCCGAGAGCTCACCGGGCCTGCGCGCGGCAAGCGTCGGATCGAGCCGGACCGCGGTCAGCAACCGCTCGGTCTCGCGGGCCGCCGTGGCCTCGTCCATACCGCGAAGAAGACGCAACGGCCGACCGATCTGGGTGCCGATCCGGTGGGCCGGATTGAGCGAGCCGGCCGGGTTCTGGAAGATCAGCTGCACGGCGCGGCGCTGGTCGACGGCGCGTCGATCGACGGTCGGGTGCAGGGGCGCGCCGTCGAGCCGGATCGTCCCGCGCGCCGGCGGATGCAGCCCCGCCAGCGCGCGGGCCACGGTTGTCTTGCCCGCTCCGGACCGGCCGGTGAGGGCGAGGCAGACGCCGGGGCGCAGGGTGAACGAGATGCCGTCGACGACCGGACGGGAGCGGTGGGCGACGGCGAGTTCGTCCACGCGCAGGATCGGCTCGGTGGCGGATACCGCGGACCGGGTGGGTGGCGCCGGGGCGGTCTTCGTGGTCGAGGTGCGCAGCGGAGCGTAGGAAACGACCCGGCCCTCGGCTAGTTCGAGCACCTCGTCGATCAGCGGCGCCACAGTGGTCAGGTCGTGGGTGATGATCAGCAGCGTGGTCGCGGACTCGCGACGCAGCGCGGAGAGAGTGTCGACGAGTTCTTCCCGGGCGCGGGCGTCGAGCCCGGTGGTCGGCTCGTCGAGGACGACCACCGCCGGGTCGCCGAGCAACGCCATTGCCAGCAGCACGCGTTGTTGCTGGCCGCCGGACAGTTCGTGCGGGAAGCGCCGCCGAAAGGAGCGGTCGTCGGGTAGGCCGACCCGACGAAGTGCCGCGGTGACCTGCGCCGTGACGTCGGGTCCGCCGCGCAGCCGGGCGATCTCGGCGATCGCGGTGCCGATTCGCAGCGCCGGATTGAGGCCGGTGGCCGGGTCCTGGGGGACGAAACCCACGGCGCGGCGACTCCCGGTTGCACCGATGGTGACGGTGCCCCGAGCGATCAACCCGGCCGGCAGCGCACCGAGGACGGCCGAGACGAAGGTCGTCTTACCGGCACCGGACGGGCCGAGGATCGCCAGACTCCGACCGGGAGCCACCCGCACCGACACATCCTCGAGCACCGGATGACTCTCCGCGGTGCGCACGGTCAAATGCTCGACCCGCACGCCGCCCGCGTCGGCTCCGAGTGTCGGCGCGGTCCCTCCGATGCCGGCCCGGCGAGGTACCAGTGTCCGGTCGGCGACCATATTCACCGAGACAACCAGGGCCGTGATCAGCAGTGCCGGGGCGAGTACCGCCCAGGGCTGGAGCCCGAACCCCGGTCGGTTCTCCGTGATCATCAATGCCCAGTCGGGGGAGGGCGGGCGCAGCCCCAAACCGAGGAAACCACCGACCGCGACGATCGAGATCACCCCCGACAACCGGACCCCGGCGTCGGCCTGCACCACCGCGCGGAGATTGGGCAATACCTCGACAAGCGCGAGCCGCCACAGCGGTTCGCCCCGAGCCCGCGCCGATTCCACGAACCCGGCGCCGGCGATCTCGTGCACCGCGGTGCGGACGATCCGCGCGATCCACGGCACCGAAGTCAGCGAGGCCGTCAGCACGATCGCGCCCGGACCGGCGCCGAGAGCCGTCGCGATCACGGCGAGCAGCAGAAACCATGGGATGACGACGATCGTGTCGACCGGTCGCATGATCCAGCGGTCGGCGCCGCGCCGCAGTCCCGCGAGCAGGCCGAGTCCCATACCTGCCAGGTAGGCGACGGCCAACGACAATCCGGTGATCACCAGCAGGGGTAGCCCACCGTGCAGAACCCGGCTGAGCACATCGCGACCGACGACATCGGTCCCCAGCGGATGGTCCGGGCTCGGCGGCCGGAACGGCGGACCGCTGGGGGCGGTCGGCGCGTACGGCGCGAATACCGGGCCGAGCACCACGACGAGCAGCACCGATATCAGAACCAGCAGCCAGCCCGTCCGGAGCCGGGCGCCGCGCCTCACCGCTGTACCTCGGCGACCAGGGTGCGTGCCCGAGGGCTGACCAGGAGGGCGAACAGATCCGCGGCCAGGTAGGCGCCGATCCCGAACGCGGCCAGCAGCACCGAGGTGGACTGGACGAACGGGTAGTCGCGGGCCGCGATGGCGCTCAACAGCTCCTGGGACAGACCCGGATAGACGAACAGTGTCTCCACGACGGCGATACCGCCGACCAGACCCACCACCGCCCCCGCAAGCGGATGAATAGATGCGGACACCGCGTTGGGTGCGACGTGCCGCAGGAACAGCCGCACCCCGCCGACCCCGTTCAGCCGGGCGGTTCGGATGTACTCGGTGGCCACGACCTCGGCGGTCCGGGCCCGTACCATCCGCACCGGATGCGGCAGCAACCCCAGCAACAGGCAGGTCACCGGCAGGACCAGGACCTGTGGACGGCTCCACACGCCGGCACCCGCGGGCACCAGCGATACCGCGGGCAGCAGGCGCAGGGACAGCGAGACGATCGCGACGAGCAGCACGCCGACGATGAACGACGGCATCGATTCGATGGCCAACGCGGCAACACTGACCACCCGATCGGTACGCGATCCCGGGCGGGCCCCGGCCAGCAGGCCGAGCCCGATGGCCAGTGGGATCAACACGGCGGCGGTGATGAGCGCCAGCGCGACGCTGTTGGCGAGCCGAGCCGCCAGGACGTCACCGACCGGGCGGCCCGAGATCAACGAGTGACCGAGATCGCCGCGCAGGAAACCGACGACCCACTCGGCGAACCGGATCGGGGCGGGCCGGTCCAGCCCCAGTTCACCGCGCAGGGCGGCCAACTGCTCCGGCGAGGGATCACCGGCCCCCTGCCGGGACAGGATCACCACCGCCGCATCCGAATCCAGCATTTCGAACAGGCCGAATACGATCAACGCGACCGCGAACAGCACGCCGGCCGCCGCACCGACGCGCCGCAGGAGATAACGGAGCACGCCCGCTCACCCCTCGGTGGCCAGCCAGGTGGTGGCGTAGTTCGCCCAATCGTCGGTACCTGGTACACCGCTGCGCACACCCCGGATATGGGCCCGGGCCGCGTCGGGTCGTTTCGCGAAACTGTGCAGGATGTAGCCCCCTCCCTGCCACAGCTCCTCCTGCAGTTCGGCATACAGCTCGCGACGGCGTTCCGGGTTCATCGCGGCCCGCGCCTGCGCGAACTTCATATCCCAGCCTGGGCGGCGCCAGCCGGTGCCGTTGCTCGGCGACGAACTGGTCATGGTCTGGCCGTAGAAATAGTCGAGGCTGTAGTTCCACCACCCGATATGGGAGAGTGCTGCCTTACCGCTGACCTGGGAGAAATAGGTGTCGGCCGGCACCGATTCGAGTTCGATGGTGATTCCCGCCGCCCTGGCCTGCTCGGCGTACAGCGTGGCCGACTCGACCATCCCCGGCATACCGTCGGCGGTGGGCAGCGTGACCACCGGATTCTCCTTGCCTGCCGCGCGCAACAGTTCCCGGGCCCGCTGCGGATCGTAGCCGCGCTGGGGGAGGGTGTCGTTGTAGAACGGCGCTCCCTTGCCGTAGAGATCGTTGCCGACCTCGCCGTATCCGTAGTAGACGGAATCGACCATCGCCTGCCGGTCCACGGCCAGCCGCATCGCCTGCCGGACACGCACATCGTCGAACGGCGGCAGGTCGACGCGCATCTGGAAGGCGCCCATGAGACCCGCCGGCGGCACGATCACCGTGACGCTCGGGTCGCGCTCCAACTCGCGGGCCTGCAGATGGCTCATCTCGTGGACGACATCCGCCTCACCGGACAGGAAGGCGTTCATCCGTGCCGCGGTTTCGGCGATCTGGATGATCTCCACCTCGTCCAGAAGCGCCGGTCCGTCCCAGTGCCGGTCGTTTCGCCGCAGCAGGGCGCGATCGCCGGGCGACCACTCCGCCAGGGCGAAGGGCCCGGTACCCACCGGCAGGGTGTGTTCGTCGAAGGTGGTGGTGCCGTCCTTGACGACGTAGCAGTACCAGCCCGCCAGCACGGAACCGAAATCGGCGATCGGCGTGTTCATCGCCACCACGACGTCCAGGTCTCCGTCCGCGTGGGTGCGGGACATATCGATCATCGCCAGATCGCCCGACGACGGTTTCGCCGGATCGAGCATCCGCTCGAAGCTCCACAGCACGTCACGCGAGGTCAGGGGCGTGCCATCGCTGAAGACCACTCCCGGGCGGAGCCGGATCCGCCATTCGCTCCCGTCGGCATCGGGTTCGAGGGAGCGGGCGAGCCGGTAGCGCGGTGTCAGGTCGTTGTTATAGGCGACCAGTCTGTCCCAGACGTTCTTCGCCACCGCTCCACCCGCCGAGCTGCCCGCCACATGCGGGTCGAGCACATCGGCGCTCCCGGACCGGCCCGCGATCACAGAGCGCAGCCGGCCGCCCGGTCGTGGCGGTCCGTCCGGCGCGCCGGACGGACCGATATCGGTGCCGCAACCGGCCAGGGACGGGACACCGCCCAGGGCCGCGAGCCCGAAGAGCGCCGCGGTCCCGGTCATGACTCGTCGCCGGCCGATGCCGGACCGGCCTGCTGTGGAGTTGTTCATCGCCATCCTCGTGGGTGTCATCCCGTCACGCCGGCGCAGGTGTCCTGGCTCCCGGATCGACGCATCTCCGCCGGCCTTCCAACCCGGGTAGGTCGTGGCCACGAAATCGGCGGATCGCTCCTCGGTGACAGTTGCGGGACAGCCCCGGATTCGCACCGGTGTTCCCCACGCCGGGAAAGACGTTACCGGGTGAGCCCGCCCCTCACCCGGCCGAGACCCGCTCCGGTCTCCTGCTCGAAGCGGGGCCGGCCGCGCACCTCGGCCGGAAAGGTTCCGGAGGGGGACCCACGAGAGCCGACCGGGAGCAGTACCTCAATGTCCACGTCTCGCGCGAGCCCGCCGCCGGCGAGGCCCCGCGATCGCCGTTGAACCGGCCGACTACGAAGGATTTCCGGAATACCCGACGGGTGGTGGGCTTGGCGCTCGAGCGCGGGTTCGATGTGGTGTTCGGGCTCCGTCGCCCGGGTGGGCGGCCTGCCGATCGGTCGGGTGCTCGGCGAATTATCGGAGCCGAATCCGGTATCCGTCTCGGCTCAGGTTGTCTTCGACCGTATGCGCGGCGGAGCGAAGGCTGTCGACGTAGCGGCGGAGATCGTTCCGATCGAAGCGGGTGCTGGGGAGGGCGATGGTCAGTGCGGCGACGGGGCGGCGCTTCCCGTCCCGTACACAGACGCCGATTCCGCAGACGCCGCTTTCGGTTTCATCGATGTTCACGCCGTAGCCGGCCTTGCGGACACTGGCGAGATGGGTTTTGAGCGCATCGAGATCGGTGATACGGGCCGTGCGCCAGGGCGGTAGCCCATTGTGATAGATGGTGTCGACCTCGTCGTCGCCGACCTCGGCCAGAAGTGCCTTGCCGCCAGCGGAACAGTATGCGGGCATCTGGTCGCCGATTCGCGCTGCCACCCGCAGGACGCCCCCGGCCTCGGCGCCGTCGACGAACTCGATGTTCTGTCCCTTCAGAACCATGAGCTGGGCGGTTTCGTCCACCGTGTCGGTCAGCCATTCCAGGGCCGGCCGGGCGGCCCTGCGGAGCGTCGCCTGTTGGATCTCCCCGCCGATGGTGGCGATCAGTTCGGGGCCGGCGCGATAGAGGCGGTCCCGGGTTTGTACCGCGAACCCCCGATAGCAGAGGGCCCCGAGTAGGCGGTGGGCGGTGGAGGGGACCACGCCGAGGTGGTCGGCCGCGGTGGTGACGCTCATGGGCTCGCCATCGCGCAACAACAGGATCAACTGGAGGGCTCGGTCTACCGATTCCAGACGAGCTACCGGCATGCTATTCCGCACAGAAGAATTGTTGCACAATTTATTGCCTAGTGGAGAACTTCTGGGTACGTTCACTGACGGTGACCAGTACCACATCGGCCAATGGCCGTGGTCTGTACCTCCGGGTTCCGGCGTCAGCGTCCTGCCCCGGGTATCTGCATATCAGGAAGGTCTCCCCTCATGGATTTCGACCTCGAGGAACTCGCGGCCATCATCGAGCAACTCGATAAAACCGAGTTCACCGAGTTCCGTTTCGAGAAAGGTGATACGCGTCTACTGGTTCGCCGCGGGCCCGTTACCGCCCGCGAAGCGGAGGAGCGCCGCCCCGCCCCGACTCATACGCAGCAGCCGAGCTCCCCGGTGGTCGCCGAGGTCGAACACACCGACCCGGCGCGGACGCCGATAACGCCGGCCGCCGAGGATGTCGTGATCACCGCTCCCATGCTGGGCACGTTCTACCGCGCCCCGAAGCCGGGCGAGCCGGCCTTCGTGCAGGTGGGTGACAAGGTCGCTGCCGACTCGGTGCTGTGCATCGTCGAAGTGATGAAACTGATGAACTCGGTACCGGCCGGTGTGCGGAGAGAGGTCACAGCCGTCTACGCCTCCGATGGCGAGCTCGTCGAATTCGGCCAGGCACTGTTCGCGATCAGGCCGATCGCATGAGCTCCCGGATCTTCGTCGCGAACCGGGGTGAGATCGCGGTGCGGATCATCGAGGCCTGTGACCGTCTGGGGTTCGACACTGTCTTGGGGGTATCGTCCGCCGATCGGACCACCCTGGCCGCCCGGCGCGCCGGACGGATCGTCACAGTGGGAGGCCCGCGAGCCACCGACAGCTATCTCGATGCCGACGCCATCGTGCACGCCGCACTGTCGACGGGATGCACCGCTGTGCACCCCGGCTATGGTTTCCTGTCCGAGCGACCCGCCTTTGCCCGCCTGTGCGCCGACAACGGTCTGACATTCATCGGACCGCAACCGGAGGCGCTCGAGGCTCTCGGGGACAAGCTCAGCGCTCGGGCGCTGGCCGAATCGGTCGATGTCCCGGTATCGGCCGGCGGGACCGCCGATACCCTCGAGGAAGTGACGCGGCTCGCCGAGTCGATCGGCTATCCCCTGCTGATCAAGGCCGCGCACGGTGGCGGTGGGCGCGGGATGAAGCGGGTGGGGCACGCCGCCGAACTCGCCGACGCCTGGCGGGTGGCGTCCGCGGAGGCCGCGGCATCGTTCGGTGACGGCACGGTCTTCCTCGAGCGCTATGTCGAGGACGCCAAACACGTCGAGGTCCAAATCCTCGGTGACCGGCACGGTCACCGGGTCCACTTGGGGGAGCGGGAATGCTCGGTGCAGTACCGCTACCAGAAGGTCGTCGAGGAATCGCCCTGCGCCGCCTTGCCGGAGGCGAGCCGCGCCCTGCTGCACGCCGCCGCGTTGAAGATCGCCGACGCTCTCGACTACGTGGGACTGGGGACCGTGGAATTCCTCTACGATGTCGACCGCGACCGCCTGGCCTTCCTCGAGGTCAACCCGCGGCTGCAGGTCGAACATCCGGTCACCGAAGCCGTCACCGGTATCGACCTGGTGCGCGAGCAGATTCTGGTCGCCCTGGGCGAGCCGCTGTCGTTCACTCAGTCCGACATCACCGTGGCCGGCCACGCCGTCGAATGTCGGATCACCGCCCAGGATCCCACTCGCGGACTGGCCCCCTCGCCCGGCCACGTCGAGCGGTGGCGACCACCGGTCGGTGGGGGTATCCGACTCGATTCCCATATCTACGAGGGCTACCGGTTCCCGCCGTTCTATGACGCGTTGATGGGCAAGCTCATCACCTGGGGGCAGAGCCGTTCGGCGGCGATCACCCGGATGCGGCAGGCACTGGACGGTTTCGAGATCGGTGGGGTGACCACGTCACTGCCGCTGCTGAGCCGTATCACCGCACATCCGGACTATCTGGCCAACTCGGTCACCACCAGATGGCTGGAACACACCCTGGAGGAAGGACAGCCGCGATGACCCACGTCGAACTGGTCGATGTCTCCCTGCGGGACGGCAACCAGAGCATCTGGGGCGCGACCGGAATCACCACCCGGATGGTCGAAGGTGTCACCCCATTAATGGACCGGGTCGGCTACCGTGCGCTGGAACTGGCCTCGAGCACCCTGATGGCCACGGCCGTGCGCTACCACCGCGAGAACCCGTGGGAGCGTATCCGCGCCGCCCGCGACCGCACTCCGAACACCCCCCTGGGCTTCCTGACCACCGGCAAGCGGTTCATCACCTTCCACCGCACACCCGACGCGGTATTCGAGCTGGCATTCACCCTGCTCGCCCGCAACGGTGTCAGCCGGCTGTGGGTGATCGATCCGATGCACGATATGGCCGGCGCCGCCCGCACCGCCGAGATGGCCAAGCGGGTGGGCTTCGAGGAGGTCATCGGGGGAATCTGCTACACCACCAGTCCGGTGCACACCGACGAACATTTCGCCGAGCGTATCGCCGAACTCGACGACTGCGCCGCGATCGATTCGATCTATCTCAAGGACCCCTCCGGCCTGCTCACCCCGGATCGGCTACGCACCCTGGTGCCGCTGCTGCAGTCGCGGCTGCGCTCCAAGAAACTCGACGAAATCCACTCGCACAGCACCACGGGAGTATCGCCGCTCACCGTTCTCGACGCCGCGGACCTGGGTATCGGCACCATCCACTGTGCGCTGCCGCCGCTGGCGAACGGCGCCTCGCACCCCGAAGCCCAACGCCTGGTCGCCAATCTGCGCGCCCGCGGCCACACCGTCGACGTGGACCTGGACGCGATGGCCGAGGCCTCGGCATATCTGCGCCGCCAGGCGAAGATGAAGAACCTGCCGGTGGCCACGGTCAACGAATATGACGAGGCGTACTACCGGCACACCATTCCCGGTGGCGTACAGTCCACCACTCGACGCCAGCTCGCCGAAATTCGCCGCCCGGAGCTGTTCGATGCCGTCATCGAGGAAGCCGTGCAGGTTCGCGAGGACCTGGGCTGGCCGATCGTGATGACGCCGTTCGCCCAGTACATCGTCGCTCAGGCCACGCTCAACGTCATTACCGGCAAGCGCTACGAACAGATGTCCGACGAGGTGATCGACCTGCTCCGCGGCGACTTCGGGCCGCTTCCGGGGCCGGTGAACCACGATGTGCTCGACCGGGCCATGTCCACTGCCCGCGGACAACAGGACAACTCCGCCGGCGCCGATATCACCGTCGCCGACCTGCGTCGCCGATTCGGCCACACCCTCTCCGACGAGGAGCTGCTGTTGCGTGCGGTGATGCCGGCCGAACAGGTCGATGCCATGGTGGCCGCCGAGACCACCTCGCCGGCCAGGACCGTCACACGGCTACTCGGCGCGATCGGGGACCGCTCGACCGTCGCCCATATCGAAATGAGTACGAAAGATATGCACTTCTCCCTCCGCCGCACTGCCACCGGGGTGGCCCCGCGATGACCGACGCATTCTTGACGACAACCCGCGCATGGGTGCTCGACGTCGACGGATGCCTGATGCGCACCGCCCGCGCCGGCGGCGCCGGGGGAACCGCCATGCCGAACGCAGGCCGATTCGTCGCGGCGTTACGCGCGGCCGGACATGCCGTGATCATCTGCACCAATGCCTCCCAGCGGCCCCCCGCATACTATGCGCAGCACCTGCGTGACAACGGGATCGATGTGGCCGACCGCGATTTCGTCACCGCCGGCAGCGCCGCGGCGGACTACCTCGCCGAGCACCATCCCGGCACTCGGGTCCTGGCCGTCGGCGATCTGGGATTGACCGAGCCGCTGATCGCGCGCGGTGTCGAACTCGTCGACCCGGCCGATACCGCCACGATCGCCGAGGTGGTGGTAGTCGGTGCCGCCGACAACTATCACACGACCGCGATCAATGCCGCCGCGCTGGCGGTAGACGCCGGTGCCCCCTTCTACACCACGGTCGGGTCGCCATGGTTCCACGGCGGCCTGGGTAAATCCGTGGCGATCTCGGCAGCGGTGGCACACGCCGTCGCGTGGGCCACCGGTACCACTCCCGTCGTCCTCGGCAAACCGTCCTCGGCGCTGGGCGAGACTCTCCTGCGTCGACTGGCCACCGACCCCGATCACGTCACCGTGGTCGGTGATGCCACCGCCGAGATCGATCTGGCCCGAGCCATGGGCGCTCACAACGTATCGGTGCTCTCCGGCGCCATCGACGCCGCGGTCCTGGACTCTCTGCCACCGCAGCGTCGACCCGACCTCGTCGCCACCGACGTGGCGGAACTTTTCACCCGACTGTCTCCCTATCTTCCCATCGCCTCCGAAGGAACTCGGGCATGACCGTTACCCAGCCCCAGAACCCGACCACCCCCGCCACCCGCTTCGCGTTCTTCGACGAAGCAGTCACCCCGGCGGGCGCCGAAGGGTGGCAATCGATGTACCCGTACTTCCTCGTCCCCAGCGAGGAAACCGCGGAGGTCGAGAACTCGCGCTTCTGGTTCGCCGACACCATGCACTGGTCGCGTGGCTGTCATCCGTTCGACAGCATCGTGGCCGAGGCCGTCTATCTCGGTGCCGGACAGAACAGCACCCGGATCTTCGCTCTCCCCGTCTCCCTCGGACTCGATGTGCGCGTGGTCAACGGCTATGTCTACATCTCTCCGATCGCTGTCGACGATCCGGCCAGGATCGCCGAGCGCACCCAACATTTCCAGCAGCGCGCCGGCCACTACTACACCCACTGGGACGAGCTGTACGCCAAGTGGAAGACCAAGATGGAAGCGGCCATCGCCTCCCTGCGGGAGATCTCCTTCCCGCCATTGGCGGAGTACGATCCGCTCGAGGTCGTTACCGAGGCCCGGGGCCGCTCCACCTCGTGGAACATCATCGAGAACTACCACCGCCTGATCGACGAGTTCTTTCTGGTGTGGCAGTACCATTTCGAGTTCCTCAACCTCGGCTACGGCGGCTACATCACCTTCTTCCAATTCTGCAAGCAGGCATTCCCACTGATCAGCGAGCAGACGATCGCCCGGATGGTGGCGGGTATCGACGTGCTCGCCTTCCGCCCCGACGACGAGTTACGCGCACTCGCGAAGGCCGCGCACGACCTCGGCGTTGTCGACATCCTCACCTCGGGCCGATCACCGGAGCAGGTGTTCGCGGCGATGGCCGAGACGGACAACGGTCGGGCCTGGCTGTCCCGGTACGATGCGGCCGAGAGCCCCTGGTTCGACTATTTCGCCGAGTACGGCTTCACGCACGATCAGGACACGTGGGCGTCGAATCCGGCGATCCCCCTGCAGGGTATCGCCCGATATGCCGCCAAAATCGCGGCCGGGGAGGATATTTCCCGCCCTGTGGAGCAATTGCGGGCCGACCGCGACGAAATCGTCACCGGCTACCGCGACCTGTTGCAGCCGCGCGAGGCCGCGCAATTCGATGAACTCCTCGCGCTGGCGCGCAAAGTGTTCCCCTTTATCGAAGAGCACAATATCTATGTCGAGCACTGGAGCCACAATGTGTTCTGGCAGAAGGTGTGGGAGCTCGGTGACTTCCTGCTCGCCGCGGGCTTCACCACCGAGCGTGATGATGTGTTCTACCTCAACCGGTTCGAGCTCGACCAAGTGCTGTTCGATGTGGTCGAATCCTGGGCGATCGGGGTCGAACCACGTGGCCGCCGGCGTTGGCAGGCCGAGATCGCCAAGCGTCGCGGTATCGTCGCCGCGCTCCGGGCGCACGGCGCACCGCCCGCGTACGGTATCCCACCCGAGCAGGTCACCGACCCGTTCGCGGTCATGAACTACGGGGTCACCACCGAGCGGGTCGCCGACTGGCTCGGTTCGAGTTCCGGATCCGACCGGCTCAGCGGCGTGCCCGGCTCTCTCGGTGTGGTCGAAGGCCCGGTGCGGGTCCTGCGCAACGAAGCGGATCTGGCTCTGCTGCAGCCCGGCGAGATCCTCGTGGCGCCGATCACCGCACCCTCATGGGCCGCGGCGTTCGCCGTCGCGGCCGGTGTGATCACCGATATCGGCGGCATGATGAGCCACGCGGCGATCGTATGCCGCGAATACGGCATCCCCGCGGTCGTGGGGACCGGGTTCGCCACCGCCCGCCTGACCACCGGAGAGCGGGTACGCATCGACGGCAAGGCGGGCACCGTCACCGTACTGAGCGAACTCGGCACTTCTTCCATCGACTGAGGGAACAACCATGTACACCTGTGATTTCGGGACCTCGGACTGTCGCGATGTGCGCCGGACCGGAGGCAAGGCGGCGAGTCTTGCCGATATGACCGCCGCCGGCCTGCCCGTCGCCCCGGGCTTCGCCGTCACCGCCCAGGCCTACCGCGCCTTCCTCGACCAGGGCACGGTACGCGCGCAGTTGACGGCGATCCTCGACGAACTCGGCGGTAGCCGGAACCAGGACGCGTTCGACGAGGCCGACCGCAAGATCGCCGCATTGTTCGAATCGGTGTCCCTGCCCGCCGATGTCGCCGCCGCCGTGCGCGGCGCCTACGCGGATCTGTGCGCCACCACCGCAGTGGACGGTATCGCCGTGGCCGTGCGCTCGAGCGCCACGGCCGAAGACTCGGTCGGCGCCAGCTTCGCCGGTGAGTTCGAAACCTGGATCGACATCGTCGGCGCCGACGCGGTACTCGCGCATGTGCACAAGTGCTATGTCAGTGTCTATTCCGGGCGCGTGTTGTCCTACCTGGCCGAGAAGAGCATCGACCCGAACGATATCGAGATGGCCGTGGTGGTGCAGAAAACCGTCCGTGCCCGTTCGGCCGGGGTCATGTTCACCATCAGCCCGACCACCGGGGACCGTTCCACCATCGTGCTCGAGGCCGGGTGGGGCCTCGGGTTGGCCGTCGTCGGCGGCGAGATCACCCCGGACCGGTTCCTCGTCGACAAGATCGGTATGACCGTCGTCGAGCGAGTGGTGGGGGACAAACGCATCGAATACCGACGGGGCGACGCCCCTCGAAAGGTGCCGGACGACCGGATCGGCGCACTGTGTCTCGACGACGACGAGGTGCTCGCCCTCGCCGAACTGGGCCGCAGGCTCGAAACCATGCACGGTGCCCCGCAGGATATCGAGTTCGCCATCGACGAGGAACTCGAACCCGGCCGCAACCTATTGCTGCTGCAGTGCCGTCCGGAAACCGTGTGGTCCGGTGTCGAACGCGCGCCCGCATTCGACACCGCGGCCGGGCTGATGGGGTGGATCACCCACAGCGTCTCCGGTGCCGCGCCGGTCGGCGCCCACGACACCTCGCACAAGCACTGAGGACGGGCGTTCGATGAAGCCTGCTACCACCGCTGGTACCCTGCTGCGGCACGCCCCACCGAAAACCGACTGGCCGCGAAGCCGTATCGGTCGCTTTCTGCTCGATCTCGAACACCGGACCGGCACCGTCTTCACGTCCTACCACGACGCATGGCAGTGGTCGGTCGATCACCTCGACGAATTCTGGGCCGCGGTATGGGACGAATTCGCCATCCGATCCCATAGTCCCTACCAAACCGTCCTCGGTTCCCGCACCATGCCGGGTGCGCAATGGTTCCCCGGTGCCCGGCTGAACTACGCGGAACACGCCGTCCGTGAACTGAGCACACGCCCGGACCGGATCGCCGTCTACTCCCGCAGCCAGACCACCGGTAGTACCGACTGGAGTGGGGAACGGCTGCTCGAGGAGATCGGCCGCATCCAACGCGGGCTCATCCGGTTGGGGGTGGACCGCGGTGATCGAGTCGCCGGGTACCTGCCCAGTATTCCGGAAACCGTCGCGGCCTACCTCGCCACCGTCGGTCTCGGTGCCATCTGGTGTTCGGTCCCGCCGGAGATGGGGGCGACCGCCGTGCTCGAACGAATCGGACAGCTCGACCCCGCCGTCGTGCTGGCCGTCGATGGCTACCGGTGGGGCACGAAAACCATCTCCCGCGGTGCCGAACTCGCCGAACTGCGCCGGTCGCTGCCATCGGCCCGGTTCGTCCTTCTCGGCTACCTCGACCCGACGCCCGTGTGCCCGGACGGGGTGCTCGCATATGGCGAGTTCGTCGGCGAGGCGGGACCGATCGTCACCGAATCGGTGCCCTTCGACCACCCTCTCGTGGTCCTGTTCTCCTCCGGAACCACCGGTCGTCCCAAGGCCATCGTGCACTGTCACGGTGGCCTGCTGCTCGAACACTGCAAGTCCGTGGGTCTGCATCAGGACCTGGGGCGCGACGATATCGCGTTCTACCACACCACCACCGGATGGATGGTGTGGAACCTGATGGTCTCGTCGCTCCTGGTCGGGACCGCGATCGTCGTGATGGACGGAGATCCGTCCTGGCCGACGCTCGACGGAGCGTGGTCACAGTGGGCGATCGTGGCCGAAACCGGCGCCACCTTCCTGGGTACCAGCGCCGGCTACCTCGCCTCGTGCGCCCACGCGCAGTTGACCCCGGGCCACCGATGGGATCTGAGCCGTTTGCGGGAGATCACCTCGTCCGGTTCCTCACTGGCACCGGATGTCGCGGGCTGGGTCTACGACGCCGTCGGCCGGTCGCTGTTGCTGGCCTCCACCTCCGGGGGCACGGATGTGTGCACCGCCTTCCTCGGTGGTTCACCGCTCGTCGCCGTCCACGCCGGCGAAATGTCGTCTCGCCCGCTCGGAGTCGACGTCGAAGCACTCGATCCGCACGGTGAGCCCGTCCACGGTGTCCCTGGCGAACTCGTCGTGCGCCGGCCGATGCCGTCCATGCCCGTCTTCTTTTGGGGCGACCCCCGGTTCGAACGCTACCGGGCGAGCTACTTCGACATGTACGACCGGATGTGGCGACACGGCGACTGGCTGATCCACACCGAGCGCGACACCTGGGTGATCACCGGCCGCTCCGATGCGACCCTCAACCGCGGCGGTGTCCGTATCGGCACCGCCGAGTTCTACGCCGTGCTCGACGCCTCGCCCGATATCGCCGACAGCCTGGTACTGCATTTCGAGGACGACAGCGGTATGGGCCGACTCGTACTGGCACTGGCATTGGCGCGCCCCGATCTCGTGCCCGAGGAGGTCGAGGCCGAGGTACGACGTACCCTGCGTGCCCGGCTGTCGCCGCGGCACGTTCCCGATCACGTCGTGATCGTTCCGTCGGTGCCGCGCAACCGCACCGGGAAACGCCTCGAGGTCCCCGTCAAGCGAATCGTCAAAGGCGAACCTGTCGCCGATGTCCTCGACCTGAGCGTGGTCGTGGACCCCGACGGTGTCACCGAAACCGCCGCCCGTATCGCGGCAGCATTGGACGCCGTCGCGGTGCGGGCAGGGTGAACGTGGACGCGCCGCACCCGATGATCCGTTCTCGGGAGTGGTATCCACCGTCGACGGCGGACGCCCGGTGCACCGAGTACATCCACAACGAAAAGGCAATCCGACAATGACCCGCTACGAATACGGAATCGATTTCGATGCGCTCGACGCCATCGATATCCACACCCACGTCGAGATCGACGGTTGCGGACACCGCTCGCTCGACGACGACCTGATGGCCGCCTCGGAGAAGTACTTCAAATCCGGCGAGGAACGTACCCCCACTATCACCTCGATCGCCGAGCATTACCGGCAGCGGAACATGGCTGCCGTTGTGTTCACCATCGACGCCCGGTCGGCCACCGGACACGACCCGAATTCGGTGGAGGAGATCGCCGAACTGGCAACCGAGAACAACGATGTGCTCATTCCCTTCGGCTCGGTCGACCCGTTGCAGGGCAAGGCCGCGGTGAAACGGCTGCGCCGACTGGTCGACGAATACGGCGTCAAGGGGTTCAAGTTCCACCCCAGTTTGCAGGGCTTCGAACCGAACGACCGGCGCTACTACCCCCTGTACGAGGCGCTCACCGAGGCCGGTGTGCCGGCGCTGTTCCACACCGGGCAGACCGGTATCGGCGCGGGACTGCCCGGTGGACACGGCATCAAGTTGCGCTACTCGGATCCCATGCTGCTCGACGATGTCGCCGCCGACTTCCCCGATCTGACCATCATCATGGCCCACCCCGCCATACCGTGGGTCGATGCGCAGATCTCCATCGCCACCCATAAGGCGAACGTCTACCTCGATCTGTCCGGGTGGTCACCGAAGTACTTCCCATCGCAGCTGGTCAAGGCCGCGAATACGATATTGCGGCGGAAAGTCCTGTTCGGATCGGACTTCCCCGTCATCCAAGTAGACCGTTGGATGGCAGATTTCTGGAAGCTCGACATCAAACCCGAGGTCGAGCCGCTGATCTTCAAACAGAACGCGCTGCGGGTGCTCGGTATCGGGTAGCGCCGGCAGCCGGGTCATCCCGGCCAGGTCCGGTTCGCCACCTCGGGTATGTCCTCTCCGTTCTCTGAGCGCCGCGAAGCTGCGCCGGCATGAGCGCGATCAGTATGTCCCAGAGTTCTTGGACTGGCCGGCCGCCATGGACAGTGAGTTGGAGCGGTTTCGCCGACGATGCTCCGGACATCGCTGCACTGGATGACCCGTTCCGCTGGGGCGGTTCGATTTGCCTCATTCGCGGTGCGCCACCCTCGGTCTTTTCGGCGCTGGGAAGTGGCCCAGTCTGGAAGTTCGCTGTTCTGCGGAACAGTAGGTACCCTGGCGCGAGGCAGAATGTCGGAATGGCGGGGCTATGAGGTCATGGGGGCAATACACGAGGATCAGCGAGAATCGCGTGCGTGAACTGCAGTCGCCCGGCGATACTGGTTCCTCTCGCGGGAGACGCCCCGCGGTGCCAGGGCCACCGATCTTCAGTGCCCTGTATGTCCGTTCCGGGAGCAAGGTGGACTTGGTGGTCGAGGCTTTTGTAGGTGTCGGTCTCCGATATGGCATCGCTACCACCGGTTCCTTGAAGATCGTGTGTCCGATCGCGAGCGATGTCGGATTATTCCGTTTGCCTTCGCGTGCGCTTGCGCTGTCAGGGGTGAGTGAACGGGCTTTGCCGGCCGCTCGTCGAGGCGCCTCATGACGCCGGGGCCTGTCGGCGAGGTCCGTCGGATCGTCGATCGGATTCTGGCAGTGCCGGACCGGTTCACGCCGGAGTCCGTCTCCGAGGCGTGCGCGGTCACGCTGTTCGAGGTGGCCTGCGGCAATCCTTATATGCGGGAGTTCGCGGCGTATCCGGAGGCGGGCTCGTTTTCTGCAATCACCTTCCGCGGACCCGCGGTATCGGCGGATCGCCCGCCGGGCTTGGTGATCACGGATGCCTCGGCGGGGTGCCGGATCGCCCAGGCCGATCTCGCGAGCTGTTTCCGCCTTTCCTCCGAACAGGTCGGCGTCAATCCTCGGATACCGCCCGAGGGAGTCGTCTCGTTTTGGGAATCACACGGTCCCAGGACGCTGTATCTGCAGTTCACCGCCGGATCCAGAATGCTTCGCGCGATCAGCGTGCACGAGACGTCATGAGTTGGATCGCGCATCTCGCCAGGGAAATGACCCGCCATACCAGCAACCTGCTGGGGCGGGCCGGCGCGAGCGTCGCAACCCGCTACAGGGCCGACCGTGACAAGCTGCGCGGTGTGGCTTCCGGGGCGATCAATGCCGATCACCAGGATGCTTCGAGGATCCTGTGGAAGCGTGTTTCGAGGATCGTGTGGCCGATAACTGCCGCAGCGTGGGGCGACTTCCTCCTGGTAAGCGACAGTACCGAAGGTCAGTTGCCTGAATTATATGAGGGACCGGTCGAGGAAGTAGCGGCGCTTGTCGGAATGTCTCCCACGCTGACGGAAAACTTGCGTGAGCTCGACGCGGATGGATGGATCATTCGATGGGGACCGAAAGACAGCCTTTCTTCCACCGACGGAGAGGGAAAAGTGATCAATATCGACATCGGCGTGAGAGGAAATGACAAAGAGCTGGCAGCTATTCTCGCACATGAAACCGGACATGCACGCAAGAGTTCCGAAACGGTATATCATCCGGGAATGCCTCCACAAAAAGGAATGTCACGCGTGCAGTGGATCAAAGAACAAATATACTTTTCATTTTTGAATGAAGCCGCGGCTCAGATGGTATCCGCTCAGGTACGACAGGAGATTCTGGACAATGACGGCCCGGATATTCCGCTTGATGATGCTGCCAAGGGTGCCTACAATAGTTATATTGCCGGAGAAATATCTCGGCAAGAAGCCCGCATCAAAATCGCAGACAGCATGAACAACCCGCGGAACGGCTGGTATCTATACTACTATGGTTTTTATCAAGAAAAATCGAAAGAATACTTCGGTGGCTAGTGTCCCGAGTCGTCAGTTCTTCGGATGTGAGTCGAATATGTTGCGGTCCAACCGTTTCGGATCAGGCGGTGGTCGGCTTCGCGCCGGGTGCGCAGTGCAGGTGAAGGCCACGGTGGCGGGCAGTTCCGCGCTCGGTCTGGGCCGTGATATTCCGCCAGTGGAGTTCTGGGACGACCGGCACTTCCTCGGCACCATCACCCCGACGGTGAACCGCGCGACGCCGACGACCGGACCCTCCCTCACCGCAACTGTCGACTGGACGCCCGCCACCACCGGACAACATGTGGTGCGGGCCAGGTACGTCGGTGGCAATTACACGCCCGTATCGGAGGGTTCCACCACGGTGAACGTCGGTACCGGCATCAATCTCGGATCAGCCTGCCTGTAGAGGCCGGCCGGCCCTCGGGATCGGTTGCCCCGTCACAAGCGCAGCGCCATATCCACGGTGCGGCGCAGCCGTGCGAGTTTTGCGTCTGCGATACGTCCGCATCGGGCCGACCGGCGTATCGAGCCGCATCACCCCGGCCAGGTCCAGTTCGCCACCTCGGGGATGTCCTCGCCGTGCTCCCGGGTCCAGGTGCGGGCCCGTCTGCGGGCGTCCACCATCTCCTGGCGTAATCCCGCGGCCTGCTCCCGCAGTGCGGGCACCCGGTCGATGACATCCATCACCAGGTGGTAGCGGTCCAGGTCGTTGAGCATGACCATATCGAACGGTGTCGTCGTGGTGCCGCGTTCCTTGTATCCGCGCACGTGCAGGCCCTCGTGGTTGGTCCGCCGGTAGGTGAGTCGGTGGATCAACCAGGGATAGCCGTGGAAGGCGAAGATCACCGGCGCGGTGCGGGTGAACAGGGTGTCGAACTCGCTGTCGGGTAGCCCGTGCGGGTGCTCCTCGCTCGGCAGCAGCCGCATCAGATCGACGACATTGACCACCCGGATGCGCAACCACGGCAGCCGTTCCCGCAGAATCGCGGCGGCGGCGAGGGTTTCCAGCGTCGGGACATCACCGGCGCAGGCCAGTACGACATCGGGGGTGGTCGCCGTTTCGTCGTTGTGCCCGGCCCACTCCCAGATACCGGCCCCCCGCGCGCAGTGCAGCTCGGCGTCGGCCACCGAAAGCCAGTCGGCCTGTGGCTGTTTGCCGGCCACGACCACATTGACATAGTGGCGCGAGCGTAGGCAGTGGTCGAACGTGGACAGCAGGGTATTGGCGTCCGGCGGCAGGTATACCCGCACGATCTCGGCTTTCTTGTTGAGCACCACGTCGAGGAAACCGGGATCCTGGTGGGTGAACCCATTGTGGTCCTGGCGCCAGACATGCGACGACAGCAGATAGTTCAGGCTCGCGATGGGCCGCCGCCACGGTACCGCCGCGCTGGCGTCCAGCCATTTGGCGTGCTGGTTGAACATCGCGTCCACGATATGGATGAACGCTTCGTAGCAGGTGAAAACGCCGTGCCGCCCGGTGAGCAGGTAACCTTCCAGTAGCCCCTGGCACATATGCTCGGACAGCACCTCGATTACCCGTCCGGTGCGGTCGAGTCCCACGTCGAATTCGCCGATCTCGGCCTGCCAGTTGCGGCCGGTGACCTCGAGAATGGCCTGGAGTCGGTTGCTGGCCAGTTCGTCGGGGGCGAAGGTCAGGAAATTGTGCGGATTGCGTGCTGTCACCTCGCGCAGCCAGCCGCCGAGCACTCGGGTCGCCTCGTGGTGGCTCGCGCCCGGTGCGGGCACCGCCACCCCGAATTCGCGCCAGTCCGGCAGTCGCAGATCGCGAACCAGCGCGCCGCCGTTGCTCACCGGATTGGCGCTCATCCGTCGCTCGCCCACCGGAACGAGGCGGGCCAGCTCCGATACCGGGGCGCCCGTCTCGTCGAACAGCTCCTCGGGCCGATACGACTTCAACCACTGTTCCAACACCGCACGGTGTTCGGCGTCGGTGCGTGCGGCGGGCAGCGGCACCTGATGGGCACGGAACGTTCCTTCCACCGGATCACCGTCGACCTGTGGCGGACAGGTCCATCCCTTGGGCGTGCGCAGCACGATCATCGGCCAGTGCGGGCGGTCGTGGTCACCATCCTCGCCGCGGGCGGCGCGCTGGATCTGCCCGATCCGTTCCAGGCAGGTGTCCATCGCGGCCGCGAATTGTTGGTGGACCGTCGCCGGGTCACGCCCCGCCACCAGGATGGGTTCGTACCCGTATCCGC
Organism: Nocardia brevicatena NBRC 12119; assembly: GCF_000308495.1. Classification (GTDB taxonomy): domain Bacteria; phylum Actinomycetota; class Actinomycetes; order Mycobacteriales; family Mycobacteriaceae; genus Nocardia; species Nocardia brevicatena. Next base: position 36,988 of record NZ_BAFU01000048.1, read on the forward strand.
GTAGCAGGGAATCCAATTCGGACTGCGGAATGCGGGCGAGCAGCGTGGGGTTGGCGATCTTGTATTCGTTGAGCGCCAGGATCGGCAGTACCGCGCCGTCACGGGCGGGGTTGAGGAACTTGTTCGCATGCCAGCTGGTCGCCAGCGGTCCGGTCTCGGCTTCGCCGTCGCCGACGACGCAGAACACCGTCAGATCCGGATTGTCCAGTGCGGCGCCGAAGGCGTGCAGCAGCGAATATCCCAGCTCACCACCTTCGTGGAACGAACCGGGCGTCTCCGGAGCACAGTGGCTGGGGACACCGCCGGGGTAGGAGAATTGGGCGAACAGCGCGCGCATGCCCTCGTAGTCCTGGGAGACGTGGCTGTAGAGCTCGGAGTAGGTGCCTTCCAGCCAGGCGCAGGCGTTCGGCCCCGGGCCGCCGTGCCCGGGACCGGCGACGAACACCGCGTGCAGGTCCCGCGCCACGATCGCACGGTTGGCGTGTACCCATACCAGGTTGAGGCCGGGCACCGTGCCGAAATGGCCGAGCAGCCGGGGTTTTATGTGCTCGGGCGCGAGTGGTTCGCGGACCATCGGGTTCGCCGTCAGATAGATCTGCCCGACCGCTAGATAGTTGGCCGCGCGCCACCACGCGTCGAGGTTTTCGAGTTCGTCCCTTTCCAACGGTCCGGGCACGTCGGAGAGGCGATACGGCCGCGGCGCGACCGAAATGCCACCCCGGCTGCCGACATTGTCGGCCGAAGTGTCGCCACCGGAACTCGCCAACTGGGTCATACGCCGACTCTCCTCGGATTCGGGTTACCGACGGATGGAGAATTCCCCGCAAGGCTACCGGCATTCACGGACTCGTCGTCGGAGTCCGGGCCGACGGCCCTGCCGTGATGGGGGACCGTTACGCCGGCTCAGGCGTTATCGGCCCGCGCCGCGGTGGCCGCCAGTGTGGTGTACGGCAGGGTGAAACCGCCCCCGACCTTGTCGACGGCGGCCCCGACGGCGTCCAGGACCTCTGCCAGCTTGTCCGGCGGGAGCTGGGTGAGGGCGCCGGTGGTGGGGAGATGATCCAGCCATTCGTCGCGGGTGTAGGACTGCTCCCAGTCGAACCGCCACTGCTCCGGATCCCCGAATCCACCCGCCTGTCGGATCCTGTCGGCGGCCTTGGCGAACATCGCCTGGTAGATCTGCATGGCGGTCATGGATTTCCGGTCACCGCCCGTCGCCGGGAGGCGCAACGGCGAGTCGGGCACCGCTCGCCGGTAGGCCGCGGCGAGGGCTTCCGTGACCTCGGCCGGGGCGTCGAATACATGCCCGAACACCGCCAGGCGGCCGCCGGGTCGCAGAATCCGCGCCGCTTTGGCCACCCCTTCGACCGGGTCGACCCAGTGCCATGCTGCCCCGCGACGACGGCGTCGAACATGCGGTTCGCGGGATCCCACGCTTCGAAGGTGGACACCTCCACCTCGATGCCGGTCCGTCGAGCGAACTCGGCCATTCGCGCGTCGGGGTCCACGCCGAGCACCGTACAGCCGGCCGCCTGGAACTGACGGGCCTCGATACCGGTGCCGCAGCCGACGTCGAGTACGTCGAGGCCGGGTGCGGCGGCGATGATCCGTTCCACCAGTGCGTCGGGATAGCGGGGCCGGGCCCGGTCGTAACGCTCGGGGTCCACCCCGAACGATTCGGCCATCCGCCGGTGCTCGTGCGGTTCCCGATAGGGAGGACGGGAGCGGCCATGGGATAGAGTGGGCATGCGCCCACCATAGTGGGCGCATGCCCACTCGGCAAGGGATCCGAGAGATATGAAAGGAGGCGCGGTGCCTACCGGGGTGCACATCCGCGACGCGCGCCAACAGTTGTTCGCCGCCGCCGAACGTGTCCTGCTGCGCGAGGGGCCGAGCGCGCTGACCAGCCGGGCGGTCACCACCGAGTCGGGTGTCGCCAAAGGAGTCCTGCACCGGCACTTCGCCGACTTCGATGCCTTCCTCGTCGAACTCGTACAAGACCGCATCGCCCGGCTCGAGGACCAGGCCGTCGCCCTGCGTCGATCCGCCGGGACCGGCACCGTCGCCACCAACCTCACCGACGCGCTGATGAACCTGTTCGACGCGGTCGCCGTGGCGATCGTCGGGCTCGTCGTCTTCCGGGACGAGCTGCGTGCCCGGCTGAGAAAGACCGGTCCGGCCCGAGGGATCCCGGTCCTGGCCGAGGCCGGCACCATGCTCGCCCGCTATCTGGCCGACGAGCGTGAGCTGGGGCGCATCGCCGCCGACGCCGATGTCGACTCGCTGGCACTCTCGCTGATCGGGGTCGGACACCTGCTGTTCGCGGATCGGCAGGGCGCCCCGCCGGATACCGATGCCGTTGGCAATGTCGTCACCACGGTTATCGCGGATGTCGTGCAGAGACGGCTGCTGTAGCGCCGAGTGGCCGGCCACTCCAGGGAAGGTGGCGAACAGGCCCGCTCGATTATGGTGAGGCGGTGATGGCACTCGAGCCGGGGGAGCAGTTCGCGGGCTTCGTCGTGCGGGCCCGGCTGGGGCATGGCGGCAGCAGCGAGGTGTATCTGGCCGAGGACCCGCAACGATCACTGCCCGTGTCGCTGAAGATCCTGGGTCCGGTCGACAGCCGGTCACCCGAGGCGCGGGCACGGTTCATGCACGAGTTCGACATCCTGTCCGCGCTGCGGCATCCCGCCATCGTGCGGATGTACGCGCACGGTGAAACCGACGGCAGGCTGTGGTCGGCGCGCGAGTACGTGGCGGGTACGACGGGATCCATGGTGGTGCGGATGCCGTGGCAGCGCCCGGATCTGCGACGCGCGCTCCACATGTTGACCCAGGTCGCCGCGGGTCTGGACTTCGCGCACGCCAACGGCGTGGTCCATCTCGATATCAAACCGGCGAATGTGTTGGTGGGCGCCGACGAACCCGCGACGGTGAAGATCTCGGACTTCGATCAGGCCCGATGGTTACACCGGCCCGAACCACCTCTGGCCACCAACGGTTTCATCGTCGTATCGGTGCCGTATGCCGCGCCGGAACTGCTGCGGGCGGACACGGTATCGCCGGCGACGGACCAATACGCACTGGCCTGTTCGGCCATCGAGCTGCTCACCGGCCGCCCACCCTTCCCCCGCGCGAATCTCATGGCCACCGCGCAGGCCCACCTGCACGATCGGCCGCCCGAGATCTCCGAGCGCCAACACTGGATTCCATCCGAGGTCGACGAGATCCTGCACCGGTCACTCGCCAAGGACCCCCATACCCGCTACGACTCGTGCGCCGAACCCATACGCCTGCTCGTCGAGGCGCTCCATGACATCGACCTCCGCGCCCTCGCCCCGTTACGGAACCGGCTGAAAGCGGCATTCACTCGATCGCGCCTCCCGAAAGCCGTCTTCGGCGGGCCCGGAGAGGAGACGACCGGGACACGGGCGAGGTCCGGCACGCAATAGGAGGCTCACCGGCGGGCGGATACGGCTCACACGTAGTATCGCCGCCAGTTCCGCCGCGAATCGGCCCCGGGCCTGTGCCGGATGCGGGCGACGGTGGCGGTCGCTCTCCCGCCGGGCGCGTTGTGCGGCAGCGCACCGCGCGGTGCGCTGCCGTTTCCTCGAACATTCCATAATGTCGATGGGGGACCGGCGTGTTCGAATGCCGCTCGCTCGCGCGATTTGCGGATATGCCTGCGGCGGTGGTCGGCGCAGCACGTCGGCAATGACATCCGGGTCACTCGCGGGAATGCGGAGTGGCTTCTGCGCCTGTGCCGGATCCGGCCTTCCCTCGGTCGAGGTTGTTGTTGAGCCGGGTCAGCAGTCCTTCGAGGGTTCGGATTTCGGCGGCGCTGAATCCGGCGACAGCCCGCCTGTTGAGTTCGTCCAGCTGCCGGCGGGCCGCGGTCGAATGCGCAGCGGCTTCGTCGGTGAGCGTGATCATCCGGCTGCGTGCGTCGCGGGGATTCGGTGTGCGGTGGATCAGCCTGTCCCGGTGCATCCGGGTGAGTAGTTGGGCCATGGAGGGCTGCTCGATGCCGGTGGCCTCGGCCAGCTCCTTCTGGGTCAGTTCGGCGCCGTCACGCAGCAAGGCCAGGACCGGGACCTGAGCGTACCGCAACCCCAGGGGCCGGAGCGCGGCGTCTCCGTCGCGTGCGAGCGTGCGCGCTGCGCGGTTGATCAGCCGGACCGTGCCGGGCATCGATGTGGTGTCCATGACACTATTTTGCATAGGACCCTATATAAAGTTACATGGGATCCTATTCAACTCTGATATTTCGACATCACAGGCTCGAGTCGTCATTGCGGGCGCCGGCCCGACCGGCCTTATGCTCGCCGCCGAATTGCGACTCGCAGGAATCGAAGTCGTCGTGGTGGAGCGGCGCCCGACAGGCACCATCGGCGAGTCGCGCGCACCCGGCATCAACGCTCGTAGCGCCGAGATCTTCGCCCAACGCGGGCTGATCGAAGAGTTCCTCGGCCGCGGCAAGAACCTGACCGCCGTCCTGTTCTCCGGCATCCCGATGAACCCGCACCAGTTCGATCCGGACCGGCCCGCCGCGCTGATCCTGCCGCAGCACGAAACCGAGCGAATCCTCACCGCACGCGCGGCCGAACTCGGCGCCAGTATCGTGTGGTCGACCGCCGTGGTGAGCCTGCGCCAGGACGACGACGGGGTCGCGGTCCTGCTCGATGGGCCGGCCCGGCTTCGATCCGCGCCGACTACCTCTTCGGCTGCGACGGTGGGCACAGCGCCGTGCGCAAGACCTGCGACATTCCGTTCCCCGGCGACGAGCCGGTCTCGTTCTGGGTGGTCGGCGACGTGCGGTTGGACTCCCCGCCCGACGGCAACGGTGTCTTCGGCCGCAACGAACGCATCGGCACCTACCAGATCTCGCGGGTCGAACCGGGGTGGTTCCGTCTGAGCCCGATGCGCGCGACACCCCCGGCCGGCCGCTCCGCACCGGTCACCCCGGACGAATTGCGTGAGGCCATGCGCGACGGACTGGGCACCGATTACGGCCTGCGCGAAGCGCGGTGACCGCCGCGCTCACCCGATGGCTCGGCGTGGCCGAGACATTCGTCGGCACACCGACATCCGACGCCACCGTGCGGTGATCGAGCCGCCAAGGCTCTAAGCCCGCGCCCTACTCGACATCGCCACCGCTACAGGCGGCCCAGGCGCCGGGGCAGCCCCTCGTCGGACATCCGCGTGTACTTGGCCAAGCTGCACACCGACGCATGTCCCGAAAGCTTCGCCAACGCCGGTGTCGACGCACCCACTTCCGCGGCGTGTGTCAACTCGGAGTGCCACAATCGGTGCAGCGTGTATGGGCCGTCGCCGAGGCGCTGGTTGCGGAGCAGCAGCCGTGGTGACCGGCCGCTGCTCAGGACGGCTGCAGCGCCGGGCCGTCGGGTTCCGGGTGGCCAGAGCGGGCTTTCGTCGATGCACCCATACGCCGGCAACGGGCCACCAACGCCACCGACCTCACCACCGCATCGTGGTAGGGGTGGCGGAAGATAGCCGCCCCACGAGTCCCGACGTCATCCAGGCGCTGGTGGAACACGCCAATCGCAAAACGAAAAAATGCGCGGTATTCCGGGGCTATTTCACCGAGGATTCGTTCACCGGCCACGAGAGAGCCGCGTGCCGAACTCGCCGTGGCCGATATCAACGCCTTCACCCCAGGGGTGTCGCGTCCCTGCTCCAGGTCCGCCCGCGACACGCCGTACCGGTCGAGGTCGGAAACCGGCAGGCACAGCCGCCCGTCCCGCAGATCATCGAACATGTCGGTGAGAAAGTCCGCCCGCTGCCCGCCGTCGACCAGTGAACGGGCCAAGGATATGAAGTTTTGGCCTGGGACCAGGCCGGGCATGGCCTCGGAGAGGAGCATCACGGCCGGGAGCGCAACCGTGTCGATATAGCGCTGGTAGTCCGCCTCTTCCGCGAATCCGGGGAAGTCCAGGTCGATACGAGTACCCGCCAGATACGCGTCGATCCACGTGCGTGACGGGTTCGACAAAGCAGCGGAGTGCAGATACGGACGCAACAGTCGATGCCCTGAACTGCCGGTATCCAACCCGGTCGCTACGTGGGCGGCCCATTCCTCGAATCGCTGTGTCCGCCCTTCGACGGGGCCGCGGTCGCTGAGGTCGTCGGTGTAGCGCAGCAATGCCACCGCCGCGACCAGGTGCGGCCGGCTCTCCGGCGGAGACAACACCCACACCGACCCCCAGACAGCGAAATCTCTGCGGCACAGATACCGCGCTGCCGCCGAATAGTCGGTACGCGCCGCGCGGTCGCGCACCCCTGCCGCATCCAGACAATGTTGCCACGATCGCACGAGCACTCCCATCAAACTGGCAGCCACACAAAGGTTTTCGAGTATATCGATCACCTGTGCACGGCGTGGGCGATTGCGTCAGGGAGGTCCGGTCTCAGGGTCGCGCCAAGGGTTCGACCACTGAGTACGGCATCGAGATCGGTGGTGATGTGGTGGTCGGTTCCGGCGACGAGGTCCTGGCCCATATCTCCCCGGCGCACAGCGAGAACATCAACTTCTTCGGCGCCATCGAGGTCGACATCGACGCCGAGCTCGCCCAGCTCGGCCCGGCCGGGTACCGGCCTCTGCGGGTGTACGACACGCTGTCCTGACCGGGGATCACGCCCGGCCGCCATGGTTCGGACCGCAGTCCGTTGGGTAGATGCTCGGACAAAACTCAGGCCGCGCCGGGGGTGGGGCGTGGGTGGTCAGCCCGGGCAACACCAGGGCCAGCCAGCGGGCGCGTGCGGATTTCGGCCGGTCGGTGGGGGCTGTGGAGAACAGCAGATAGATATCGCTGACGGTGACATCGGGGTGGATGTCACCGTCGGCCTGCCCGGCCCGTATGAGTGCGGCCATCGCTGTGCCGGCACGTTGTTCCTCGACGCCGGCCGCGGTGTCGGCACCCAGAGTGCCGGCGGCGACTTTGGCGGCCTGATCGGTGGCGGTCAACTCCACGACCCGGGCCAGGAATCCGGCCAGCTCGTCGAGCGCCGAGGCACCGGATTCCACGCGCGCACGCGTAGCTTCGGCGTCGTCGGCGACCTGGGTGACGTATTCGATCACGACGGCTGCGACCAGGTCGGTCTTGGTCGGGAAGTGCCTGTACAGGGTGCCGACCGCCACTCCCGCCGCCGCGGCGATCCGATCCATTCCCGTGTCGGGTCCGTGGACGGTGATCTGCTCGCGGGCGGCAGCGAGGATCTTGGTGCGGTTGCGGACCGCGTCGGCGCGCGGTGTCCGGGGCCGGCTCATGAAACTTCTCTCACAATGGTCGATCGATACCTGCCAATAACATGAACTATAGTTCACCATATAACATGAACCATAATTCATTCTATTGCGAGGAGACGACATGACCACCAAGACCGCGCTCGTCACCGGTGCCTCCTCGGGTATCGGTGAGGCCACCGCCCGCACACTCGCCGGCCTCGGCTACACCGTCTACGGCGCCGCCCGGCGCACCGACCGGCTGCAGAAACTCGCTGCCGACGGCATCAGGCCGCTGGCGATGGACGTCACCGACGACGCGTCGATGACCGTCGGTATCGCTCAGGTCGTCAGTGAGACCGGCGGGATCGACGTGCTGGTCAACAACGCCGGATACGGTTCCTATGGTGCGATCGAGGACGTGCCGCTGAACGAGGCGCGCTACCAGTTCGAGGTCAACGTGTTCGGCGCGGCGCGGCTGGCCCAGCTGGTGTTGCCGCACATGCGCGAACGGCGCAGCGGCACGATCGTCAACATCACCTCTATGGGCGGCAAGATCTACACCCCCCTCGGTGGCTGGTACCACGGCACCAAGTTCGCCCTGGAAGGGCTCAGTGACTGCCTGCGCCTGGAGGCGAAGCCGTTCGGCGTGAACGTCGTGGTGATCGAACCCGGCGGCATCGCCACCGAATGGGGTGACATCGCCGCCGACCACCTGCGTAAGGTCTCCGGCGACACCGCCTACGCCGGCCAGGCCCAAGCCGTGGCCGCCTCGCTCGGCTCGGAAGCCAGTGCCCGGCGCAACTCCTCGCCCCAGGTGATCGCCGACGCGATCGGCAAGGCCGTCACCGCCCGCCGCCCCAAGACCCGCTACATCGTCGGGTTCGGCGCCAAGCCGTTGATCTTCGTGAAATGGCTGCTGCCCGATCGCGCATTCGACGCACTCATCAAACGCGCCACCGGCGTCCGCAACTGAACAATCCAACTCGCGCGGCGCGATACCGTCCGCGGACCGGGCTTACCCGGACAATGGGCTGTCGTCCGGGCAACCGGGGAAGGCCGGCCGATGGCGGCGATGGTGGCCCGGATCCTGACCGCCGCACCCCGCACCCTGCGCGGGTCGGCCGAAGAGTTCCTGGACACGATCCGCTCGCCGAACACCCGCCGCGCCTACAGCATCGCCGGCGTCGAGACCGTCGACCAGTTCGACGGTCGCGGCCCCGACGCCGAGATCGGTGCCGCTCCGGAAACCAGTAGGGCACAGCGGTTGTCAACACCTGGAACGCCCGCTGTGCTGCAGTCGGGAACCGGCCGCAAACTGTGTCCTCATGGCGGATGCGCGGTACCGGGTCGGATGGCTCCGCGGCGGGTTCTGGGCTGCGCAGCGTTTCGGCGTGTGTGAGTTCCCACCATAATGTCAGTTGCTGATTCCTACCTCGATATCAGTGGCGCAGACCGGCTGATTGGGCTGAAATTCGCTGTTCTGCCGGCTGGTTCGGGGTCCAATGCTCTCGTTCCGGTCGGCAGGGTGGCGGGAGGTCGGCAGATAGCTGATGTAGCCGCTCATGCCTGCCTATACGCCGCATTTGAAGGGCAGCGTGGAGTCGGCCAACGGTGCGGTCGATCGGATGCTCTTCCGGACAACCCGGCTCGAACCCAGCGCCAAACTCCTCATCGGCGGGATAGGAGCACTCGGCCAGACCCTGTGCGAGACGCTCACCGCAGCAGAACTGCTCACTCCCGCACGCCATGCCCGGCATTACGGCCGACTCCGGCAGACCGGAACACTCTGGTGCGGGCGGCGGCCCATCCCGCCGAAGCGCAAACACCAGTTCCGCCGAAACGAACCCACATTCCAACGAGAACGGCGAATGCACAGACCAAACGCCCATTTCGGATCCCGTATCCGAGGCCGAGATGCGCCTGACAGGTCCAGCGTTGTCCGCCACCGCGGGTCCAGCTGTGGCAAATCGTTGTGCCTGGTCTCAACCCACTCCACACATGCCGGCCTGCGGCCGGTCAGGACGTACTCCTCGATAGCGGGTCGCCCAACGCGGTCCGCGTGGATGCGGCCGGCGGAGCGATGTCGGTCATGCGTCCAACCATACGATCGGCCTCCGACAGAAAGTATCCGGAAAGCTCGACTTCTCGGCGGTCGGGAATCGCACGCATATTCGATAACTACATCGCCCGTGCTCGGTGGCT
>NZ_BAFU01000047.1 GCF_000308495.1 Nocardia brevicatena NBRC 12119
TGGACTCCTGCTAGACGGATGTGGCTGCCGTGTCTTCGCGCAGCAGGCTGCCGGCCCCCGGGATGTCGACGGGGAGATCGAGGCTGCGCAGGATGCTGTACGCACCGGCGGTGGCCGCGGAGAGGACGGGGATGCCGAATTCCTGCTCCGCGATCTCGACGAGGGGCAGTGACGGCATCTGTACGCAGCAGGAGATCACCAGCGCGTCGATATCCGAGAGGTCGAGCGATCGCGCCGCCTCCATTACCTGCTCACCCGGGATGCAGCCGACTTCGGTGTTGTCCTCCACCTCGAGGGCGCGCCAATCCGGGATGGTGAAGCCCTCTGCCTCCAGGTAGGCGACCACCTTCTGCGCGAGCGGGCGCGTATACGGCGTGACGAGAGCGACCCGTTTCGCGTTCAGGGCGTGCAGTCCTTCGACCAGCGCACCGGCGCTGGAGCGGATGAGTGCCTCCGAACCGCCGGTCGCGAGTTGTTCGGCGACCGTGCTCTCGACACGCCGGTGCTCGCCCGGCCCGCCCACCATGACGGCGACCAGGCAGGCATACAGGATCACCTCGGGTGCGGTGTCGGCGATCTCCAGAATGCACCGGTCACGCTGTGCGTTCATCGCCTCGAGTCCTTCGGGGGAGACCTTGTGCATCCGCATCCGCGTCGAGTGGAACGAGAAGTCGGCCTCCGGGTGCCGCGACAGCAGTGCGGGCATCTCCGTTTCGACGGTGACGTTGGAGCTGGGGACGACCAGACCGATGCGGTGGATGCCCATCTGTTCCCTTCCGGTAGCTCGGCGCTGCGCACCTAGTGAATTGACGTTTAAGACGATTATTCGACATATGTGACGAACTCGTCAAGGGTGTGCGGTCGAGTGCTCGGAAGGTTTGACGCAGAGGTGGATCGAACGCGAGCAAGAGGCTGAACTTCTCAAGGGCGTCCGTGGTGGGGATGTCCTGCCTGGACTCAATAAGTGATGAGGCTCACGAAAAATGCTTGACACACCGGATTCAACGTCAAATACTCGACGCATACGTTGAGCAAGAGTCGGTCGAGCCGGCCTCGCCTGCACCTCTGTCCGAAGGAGTACAGCGGCAATGGGATATGTGATCGGAGTGGACGTCGGCGGCACGTTCACGGACGCCGTCCTCGACGACGGCGACGGGATGGTGATCGCGGGCAAATCGCCGTCGACGCCACCGGACTACTCCCGCGGCGTGATGGATGTCCTCGAGGTGCTGGCCGAGCAACTCGGCCGGCCGTTGGACGAGATGCTCGCCGACACCCACCACATCGCGCACGGCACCACCTCTTCGCTGAACGCGCTGGTGATGAACCAGGTGCCCGAGGTCGGCTTCGTGACCACCAAGGGGCACCGCGACTCCATCTACATCATGAACGTCGAAGGCCGGTATCTCGGCCGGTCTCCTGAGCAGCTGCAGAACGTACTGAGCCAGAGCAAATCGCACGGACTGGTCGGCAAGCGGCATGCGCTGGAAGTGACCGAACGAGTCGACCGTGACGGGCACGTCGTGGTCCCGCTGAACGAGGACGAGGTGCGTTCGGCGATCCGCGCGCTACTCGACGACGGCATCTCGGCCATCGCGGTGTCACTGCTGTGGTCTTTCCGCAACCCCACCCACGAACGGCGTATCCGCGAGATCGCCCACGATATCGACCCGAGCCTCTTCATCTCGCTGTCCAGTGAAGTCAGCCCGCGTATCCGTGAGTTCGCTCGCAACGCGACGACGATCATGAGCACCCAGATCGGACCGGGCCTGCGCAATTATCTCGGCGAGCTCGAAAGTGAACTGTGTGCCCACAGGCTCGCGGGCCCGCTGCTGGTGATGCAGAGCAACGGCGGCGCTGTGGCTGCCGCCGAGGCGCCGGCGAACGCGATATCGACAGTCGGCTCCGTCCTCACCGGCGGTGTTGTCGGCGCCGTGTCGCTGAGCAAGCAACTCGGCCACAAGAACATCATTGCCACGGACGCGGGCGGCACCACCTTCCTCGCCGGACTGATCGTCGACGGGGAACCCGTGCGATCCTCGACGACGATCATCAACCACCACCCGATCAATGTGCCCACGCTCGAAGTGCATGCGATCGGATCCGGCGGCGGGGCGATCGCCTGGCTCGACGCGGGCGGCAACTTGCAGATCGGCCCGCACAGCGCACAGGCGGTGCCCGGCCCGGCATGCTACGGCCAGGGGGGAACGGAACCGACCAATACCGATGCCAACCTGGTGCTCGGCATCCTGCCGGAACGCGGACTGCTCGGCGGCCGCAAAGCGCTGAATATCGAACTGTCACGACAGGCCATTCGGACGCGGATCGCCGAACCTCTCGGACTGTCGGTCGAGGAGGCAGCCGCCGCGATCTACGAGGTACAGAACGCCCAGACCGGCGACCTGCTCCGCAAGACCGTAGTGGAAGCCGGGTACGACCCGCGTGACTTCATCGTCTACGCCTTCGGTGGTTCAGGACCGGCTCACTGCGGTCGGTACGCACAGGAGGTCGGCGTCAGGGAAGTGGTGGTGCCGCTCGGCCGGGTGGCGTCCGCGTTCTCGGCCTACGGACTGGCCTCGTCCGATATCGTGCTCGCCAAAGAACTGTCCGATCCCGCTGCGATGCCGCTCGACCCGGCCCGCGTCGAGCAGAACTTCAAGCAGCTCGAGGAGCAGGTCCGCGAGTTGCTCGCGCGCCAAGGTCTGCAGTTCTCCTCGATCCGGATCGACCGCGAAATCGATATGCGTTACACCATGCAGCTCGCGGAGGTCGCGACGCCGATCTCCGACGGGGCGCTCACGGCGTCCGAAATCGCCGAGGCCTCCGATGCTTTCGAGGAACGCTATGCCGAACTCTACGGTCGCGACAGCGGTTTCCGCGAGGCAGGTATCCAGGCGATCACCTACCGGGTCCGGGGGACCGGAGTCCTGCCGTTCTCGCCGGAGCTCCCGG
>NZ_BAFU01000046.1 GCF_000308495.1 Nocardia brevicatena NBRC 12119
CCCCCGGGTGCAATCGTCGATGGCGGTGTACTGGTAGTAGCGCTTACGGCGGTGCGGTCCGGTGGTGATCGGCTCGATGAACTCGACGTCGATCTGCACGTGATGGCCCGGCCGCTGCTTCTCGTAGCGTTTCCACCGCTGCTTGTGACGTTTGTAGCGTTGCGAAGCCGGCAACCGATTCATACCCGGCCGCTTCAAGCGATGAACGCCGGATTCCACCCTGCGCCAACTCGAGTGTTTTGTCGCCGTTGCGGGCCACGAGGTGATCGCCCATGCGGCGGGCGGTGGCGTTGCCCAGCCGGATGCTCCGCCGGCGACAATCACTTCGAGGGCACCGGAGCGGACGAACCGATCGGCCAGGATGATCGCCTCGACGCCGGACAGGCACACCTTGTTGATGTTCAGCGCGGGCACCGACATCGCAATACCGGCCTTGGCCGCGGCCTGGCGGGCATCTGCCCCGACCCGGCGGTCAGGACCTGACCCATGATGACGTACCCGACGTCGGTTGGTGCGACACCGGCCTTGGCGAGAGCACCGTCGATGGCGATGGCGCCGAGCTCGGCTGCGGAAAAGCCGGCCGAGGCGCCCTGCAGGCGGCCGATCGGAGTGCGGGCGCCGGCAACGATCACGGAAGTGGACATGTTCGACCTCTCCAAGAACCGGGGAAGGGCGGGCGGCGGGATCAGCCGGCGAGGTGGCGGCCGATGACCAGACGCTGGATCTGGTTGGTGCCCTCGAAGATCTGGGTGATCTTGGCTTCACGCATATAGCGCTCGACCCGGAAGTCGCGGGTGTAGCCGTAGCCGCCGAGCACCTGCACAGCGTCGGTGGTGACCTTCATCGCGGCGTCGGTGGCGACCAGCTTGGCGACCGAGGCATTACGGGAGTACGGCAGCCCGGCGTCACGGCGACGGGCGGCATCGAGGTAGGTGGCGCGGGCCGAGTCGACGGCGGCGGCCATATCGGCCAGCAGGAATCCCAGCCCTTGATGGTCTATGATCCTGCGGCCGAACGCCGTCCGTTCCCGGGCATAGGCGACGGCCTCGTCGAGCGCGGCCTGCGCGAGCCCGACCGCGACCGCAGCGATACCCAACCGACCGGAATCCAGTGCGCTGAAAGCGATCTGCAGTCCCTGCCCCTCGACGCCTATCCGTCGTTCGGTGGGAACGAACGCATCGTCATAGTGTGCGGAAGTGGTCGGCACCGCGTGCAGCCCCATCTTCTGCTCCGGCCTGCCGAAACTCAGCCCCTCGGTGGCCTTCGGCACAAGGAAGCAGGAGATTCCTTTGGAGCCTTCCCCGGTGCGGGCGAACAGGTTGTAGAAGTCGGCGATACCGCCGTGGGTGATCCACGCTTTGGCGCCGTCGACCCGGTATCCGCCGTCGACCGCCGTGGCCTTGCACGCCAGCGCGGCGGCATCCGAGCCCGCCTGTGGTTCGGACAGGCTATAGGCGCCGATCGTGGTGCCGCTCAACATCTCCGGCAGCCATTGCTGCTTCTGCTCCTCGGTACCGAATGCCATCAACGGGTGACACGCCAGGCTGTGCACGCTCACCGCCACGGCCACCGCGGCCCAGCAGGCGGCGATCTCCTCCAATACCTGCAGATACACCTCGTACGGCTGTCCCCCGCCACCCCACTCCTGCGGGTACGGCAGGCTCAGCAACCCGGCCTCCCCGAGTGTGGCGAACACGCCCTCGGGATAGGTCTCGGCCTTCTCGTGCTCGTCCACGATCGGCGCCAAAACCTTATCGGCGATATCGCGGGTGAGCTGGATGAGATCCCGCGCCTCATCGGTGGGTAGGAGTCGGTCGACGGCCACAGGACCCTCCTCGGACAACACGGACAGCAGTACTCAATACTTGCTCAGAGTACTGTCAGCGTATAAGTACCGCAAGGAGCCCCACAGTACTATCGCGTGTATGGAGCAACGCTCGGCCTTCGCGACAGCCCGCCGCACCGAACTGTTCGACGCATTGGTCGACCTGTTCCTCGCCGAGGGCTTCGCGCATCTGACACTCGACGCCATCGCGGCCCGCCTGAAATGCTCCAAGTCCACCCTCTACACCCTCGCCGGCAGCAAGGAACAACTGGTCACCGCCGCGACCGTGCACTTCTTCAAACGTGCCACCGAAGCCGTCGAGGCCGAGGTCGACGCGGCCACGGAGCCTTGCGAGCGCATTACCGCATACCTCACCGCAGTCGGCGAAGCACTCGCGGTGGCCTCGGACCGGTTCATGGCCGACCTCGACGCGTTCACCCCCGCGCGCGAGGTCTATGAACGCAACACCCGCATCGCCGCCCGCCGCGTCCGAGAACTGATCACCGACGGTGTCGCCGACGGCGAATTCCGACGTGTCCACGCCGCTTTCGCCGCGGACCTGGCTGCCACCATGATGGTGCGCATCCAACAGGGCGGCGTGCGCGTGAGCACCGGACTCGACGACGCCGGCGCCTACCGCGAACTCGCCGCCATCCTCACCCACGGCATCAGCGCCTGACGCTGTCCAGCCGCTTCCCCGCAACCCGCTGCTCCCTTCGGGCTCGACGGGTTGCCCCTGCCCTGCCCCGCATCCTCCTGGCATGGAACCGGTCGCTACCAATGGCGTGCCAGAGGCGAGTTTCAGACAGCGACGCCGGTGGCCTCGATATCCAACCCGGCTCGCGGCACATGGCGTTCCGAGGCATCTCGACGCCGCGGGCACCTGCTGCGCCCGCCGATAAGGCAGACGACCGCAGTGCCGGGCAAGCGGTACGGCGGGGTTCAGGGCGCGACTTCGTGCACTGCGGTATCGGCTCGCACCTCGAGCACCGCCAGCAGCACCATCCGGCACACCGACATGTTCGACAAGTGTCCGGGCAGGGTTATCACCGCCTGCGCCGCAGTGCGCCGACATTCCTGGACGAGCTCGACAAACGCTGGAGGAAGCGTCCCGCTCTGGGGCGCCGGTTCACGGAACACCGCACCCAGCTCGTAGCCGAGTGACCTGGCTGCATCACGCAGCCTGTCCTCACTGGAGACGGAGTCGCGGTCACAAAGGACGTCGTCGCGCAGGTATCCGTAGGCAAGAGGATGTAGTGCAGTCATCGCATCAAGCAGCTTCCGATCGACCGGCCACGAGACACTGTCACTTCGTCGGCCGGATGGGGTCTGTCATCACAAGGCGGCATGCGCGCACCTGCTTGACGCCGACTCGACGTGAAGCCGAGCTCGGCGCTCGCCGAGCATCGTTGCTCATCCCTCGACATCACCCCGTTGTGCGCCGATAAGGATCGTTCGTCTTGCAGGTGAATACTCTCTTATAGACGGGAACCGGCACCGATATTCATCGACACTCTCGATCCTCATCGGATAGGCATCGAGCCCACATCGGTGAGAGACGGAATTTCCTGCCACACCCACCTACGTAGGAATGGCCG
Source organism: Nocardia brevicatena NBRC 12119 (assembly GCF_000308495.1). Taxonomy (GTDB): domain Bacteria; phylum Actinomycetota; class Actinomycetes; order Mycobacteriales; family Mycobacteriaceae; genus Nocardia; species Nocardia brevicatena. The sequence continues at coordinate 3,424 of NZ_BAFU01000046.1, forward strand.
TTACCGTGGCAGCTGCTCCGACCTGCACAGACATGCCGACCAACTCACACACGGTCCCTTTTTGCGCCATCCCGAAATGGTCGGGATCAGGTCAGTGGGCCTGTTCACCGTCGATATCTTTGCGGTACAGTTGGCAAATCTGAGCCGATATCAGTTCAGTTAGCATGTCGCTCGGCTCTCGCCCCCATCCGACGAAGGGAGGTGGCAGCGCATCGACCGGCGGGTGGGGTGATCACCGTCGATGACCTCTCGGGAACCGCTACGGCGAAGTACAGGAACGCCGCGAACAGGTGGCCGTGGCATTCGTAGTGGATGGCCGGTCGTCGGCGGCCGGCGGGCCGGACGATGGCGCGGTCGATCCGCCGGCGGTGCCGCCCCAGGCGGGTGCAGCCGTCGATGCCGCGGCGGGCGATGCGGGCAACGGCGCGCCGGCAGCGCAGCCGGTGACGGTGACCATGGCAGTCGTAGCTCTTGTCGGCGTGTAGCCGCTCAGGTCGGCGGCGGCATGGCCCGCGTCGGGACCGGATCGACGGAATCGAAGCCATCAGCGGGCGCAGCATGCCGCTGTCGTGAATATCGGCACCGGTCACCTCGGTGACCAACGGGATTTGGGTTCGCGTCGGACAGGAGGTGGATCCTCGAGCCCGCCTTGCCCCGACCGACCGGGTTACGACCGGTCGGTGAGCCCCCTTTTCGCCCGCACGCTCGCCGAGTCCACGATCGCTGCCGACCAGTCCAGTTCCCCGCCGGCACCGAGCCGGTCCGAACTCCACGATGCAACCGGTCGAAGAACCCCCGCGGCGCCCACACAGTGAACCGACGATGCGCGGTCGACACGCTCATCCCGAACACCGGCGGCAACTGCCGACACACACCAGTTGCTCAGCACGAACACGATCGCGACCAACACCGCACGATCGTCGATCGGAGCGGTCCCACCACCCGCCGGCGCGCAGCGAACTTATTCGATCAGCGGTTCGGCGATGTTCCACAACGCATCCGGAACCGGACGACGAGCCAGAGCATCCCTCACCGAGCACGCAATACGACACAACCACTACCGTCCACGTGAGGCGACCTGCTATTCGCCGATCGGTGAACGCGGGTGCCCTCGGCAGAGCCTCGGTGATCGCTGCCGTATGCGGTGAGGCCCGTCGGTGTGGCCGAGGGGAACAGAGGCCGATCGTTCCGTTGACGAATGCCGGCCGGTGCAAGTGCGGATTTCTGGATACCAGTGGGCTTGTGAGTATCGTCCGTAACGCGGCCGTGCCACTGATCGCCCCCCGGACTCCGCCGGGTAGTTCTACCGATGTGACCGACCCATGCTCGCGCATCCGCGCGGATTCGCCGTGGATATCCGTTCCAGTAGGGTCCAGGACGATCGGTTCGGATGGCGCCTGCGCCTCAGGCCTCCAGCGGATCGGCATGCCGTTGCTCAGGCTTGCGCAGGCCTACCAGAGGTAGTCCATACCACATAGGAGGACGAATCGCATCGTGGGCGCGTAGGTAGTACTACCTATTTCAGCCGAACCGCCTTCCACGCGGGGAGATCGACAGATCGAATCTGTATGTTCGGTATGTGTAGGTATCTACGATACCGGTACCCTTTCGGTTATGGCGGCGAGAGCACGAACCGGCCGGCCCGTGGGGACGACTGACAGTTTCATTGGCCGAGCCAACGAGCTGGATCGAATGCTGGGTCTGATGCTGACATCGGCCCAGCTGATCACCTTGATCGGAGCCGGAGGGATAGGGAAAACGCAACTGGCCGCGGAAGCCGTGCGCCGTTATCACAAGGTCAAACCCGACCCGGTGTACTGGGTGCGCCTCGCGCATTTGCCCCAGGCGGCCGCTCGTGCCGCGATTATCGACGAGATCGTTCGGTCGGTGGCCGGTTCGGATGTTTCGGTTCGGTCGGCATGGGATTCGGCGATCGACGCGCTATCTCCCCCGAACGACACCGGACATACAACGCGTACCATGCTGGTGCTGGACAACTGTGAGCACGTGCTCGCCGGTGTGGGCGCCGTTATCGCCGATCTGTTGCAGGCGGTACCACGGTTGACAATCATCGCAACCAGCCGAACCGTGATCGGCTGGGGTGACGAATACGTGATCGAGGTACCGCCACTGCGGCCCCAAGACGCGTCGGAGCTTTTTCTACATCGTGCGCAAGCTCTCGGTCACCCACTTACCGACGACGCTCAACTGGCCACCGTGACTTCCATCTGCACTCACATGCAGTACAATCCCCTCTTCATTCGTCTGGCCGCCGCTCGACTGCGACGGCGACCGCTGAGGGGGATTCTCGAGGAGCTGAATCGCGCGGGCCATGACGACCGGCGCATGACGTGGAGCCACGGGCCCAGCACGGCCGGCGATGACAGGCATCACAGCATTGGCGATGTCATCGCGTGGTCCTATGAGCTCTGCAGCGAAAAGGAACGTCTCCTGTTCGAGAGGATGTCGGTGTTCGCCGCGGGTTACAGCGTCGACCCCGAGTACGGCAGCACCGCGGTGGGGGCAGAACTCGAGGCGATCGTCGCGGTATGCTCCGACACTCCGATCGCCGCAGAGGGCGTGATCCCTGTCCCGGAAGCTTCCACTACACGGCTGTCACGCGAAGAGATCCCGGAACTGCTGGATCAACTCGTCGATCGTTCTCTGGTCTCGGTGTATTTGAAGGGCGACTCCGCCCGGTACTCCTTGATGGAATGTCTGCAGGTATTCTCTCGGCAACAACTCGAAAGACATCACTCCACCACCGCCATTTCCGACAACACCGAGCTGCTGCGCCGACACCTGCGCTACTACCACGACAAACTGGAGCAGGCAGCGGTCGAGTGGGCAGGTCCTCGCGATCACGAGACCTTCGAATGGGTCCAAGCGGCATGGCCGAATATCATGACCGCAGTTCACACGAGCTTCGCCATCCCCGGTGAGGCGCTTCTGGGATTGGAGATCTGCACGGCGATTCACGCGTTCCCGCTTCCGATAGGCCACACCAGCTCTATGCGGGAAATCCGATCGTGGACCGAACGCGCGTTGGCGGCTTCGAGCGCGCTGCCGCAGTGCTCGCCTCACATGCAGGTCCGGGCCCGGGCGCTAGGGGTGTACATCCTGCTACGCCAGGGCAAGCCGGACGAGGCCGAGCACCTGCTCGGCGAATGCCTGGCCGCGTGTGGGCTTTCAAAGGTCGAGCAAGCCGCCGCTGGGCCGCGCCCCGCTCTTCCCGAAACGCTCGAATTCGCTTGGGGAATGGTTCTGTGGACAGTACATCGTGACGATCGCGCGGTGGGGTTGCTGATCAGCGCACAAGCCAAGGCACTGGCAAACGGTGCGCGCGGTTTTGCCGCGATCTCCGGATCGGCTGCTGTGGGCGCCGCAGCCATGATGCTGGACTCACCACAGCGGGACGAGTTGGTCGACGATATGATCGCCAGTGCTCACCAGGACAGATCATCGTGGAGGGCCGTATGGGCGTATCTGATCAAAGCGCTTATCGCGGTCGAACACAACGATCCATCGGCGGCCCTGGATCTCATCCTCGAGGCGCAGAACCATCGACTCCCTTTCAGTGATCAGTTCGGGTGGATCGCCCTACTGCGGGCCTGGGTATTGGGCCAGATGGTAGCCGACGCCCCGAAAGACGCCGATCGAAGTCTTCTGACCAAGCAGGCGGCCCACACAGCGCACCTGTACGGAGCGCTCAGTACCCTGCGTGACAAAGTCGGTCTCGGAATACAGGTGCTGCCCCACTTCGACGAGCACAACAATCGAACCATCCACGCCGTGCGGGCGGTGCTGGGAGCCGAGACATTCGACGAGGCATACGCAGCCGGGCAGCGTATGCCACCTCGGTTGAGCGCATTACGAAAGCTCGTCGAGGTCGAGGGGTCACCCGACCTCCGTGAAACACGACAATCCGTCACGTCCACCCGGGCCGGCACGCCATGGTACGAGCTGTCACAAGCCGAACAGTCCGTGGCCATCCTGGCCTCCGCGGGAATAACCAATGCGACGATCGCCGCGCGACGAGGCACCTCCCCTCGCACTGTCGATGCACAGTTGGCCGCGGTGCTGCGGAAACTCATGATTACTTCACGACACGAAATCGAGAAATTTATTCCGGATAACCGTCTACCCGAACTGCGTGAGGAGTCCGAACGGTGGAACCGTGGCAACCGAAACCGGCGCCGGTCGAGGACCACGCCCGACTCCAACCGCAGAGGTACCACCTGATCACCAAACCAAAAGACCCTTCGAACAGATATTGGATCGAGGCCTTCCTCGAGAATAAAAATCGGAACACATAAAATCCACGGTGAGGCCGGCACTGTTCCCGATATGACTTATCGAGCGAAGATTGTTCACTGCCGGGCTACATACCAACGGGCCACGTTGAACGAGTCTGACATGAGCTTCATCGACCGCGATGACATTCATAATCGGCTGTCAAGGACAGGTCGCCGATATGACCGCGCCACGATCCTCTACGGCAGAGTCATCCGGACGAAACAACAACAGGCGCAAAGTACTGGCCGGAGGTGCTCACCGAGATCCGCAACCGCGGGGTGGCCGATGTGTGTATCGCCGTCTGCGACGGGTTGAAAGCCCTTCCCGAGGCAATCAACAGCGTGCGGCCGCAGACGATCGTGCAGTCACACATGATCCACCTGCTGCACAACATGTTCCGATACTCGCCACCAAGTGGGGGCGCAGTATCCGGCGATCGTGCGGTTGTGGCAGGACTTCTGGACCGAATTCACCCCCTTCCTCGACTACGATGTCGTGATCCGGGCAGGACGTAAGATCAACGATCTCATCGTCCTTCGCAGGGCAGCCGATCGACGCCGATAGCTTCCCTGCCAACCCCGCGTGACCAACACTCGGCCGTTCTCGTCCTCCCCAACACCGACCGCATCGCCACGCTTCGTGTTGCGGCCATAGCACAGGAACTCGGCATCGCCGCCCTCTTCGGCCGATGAGTCGACACCCACAGTCACCGCCCCGAATGCTGGACCCCCCACGACCTCACCGCGGCCGCTGACATCACCCGACCCGGGTATGCGCCGCCGCCAACCTCGCCGACAAAGCGCAGGCGGACCACTCTCCATGGTCACCAGCGTTCCATGGCCCCAATCTCATAACGGATCTCATCGAACCGTCGACTTGCCGGAAGGCAGCGGTTCGTGACAGATCAGCGTGGCCCGAAACTACGGGGTCAGGCCACGGCAGCCGCCGAAGCCGACCCGAGTCCGTCCAGGCGGACTTCGAGCACATCGGATAGCTGTCATTGACAGTCCGAACGGACTGTGAAATTGTGCTCCGCGCCACCACCGCACGATTGGGGTACACATGACCTTCACGGGAACCACGGTCGACTACGAAGTGCGTGAGCACCGCGCCTACCTCACATTGAACCGCCCGGACAGGCTGAACGCGATCACCGCCGAGATGGCTCGCGAGATCGGCGGCGCTGTCGCCGCGGCGAACGCCGACGACTCCGTGCGTGTCATTGTGGTGCAGGGAGCAGGACGGGCGTTCTGCGCGGGCTACGATCTGAAGCGGTATGCAGAGGGCGGCGAGGACCATCAGGGTCCGGTGTGGGATCCGATCAAGGACTTTCGGGCGATGAAGGCCAACACCGACCACTTCTTCTCGCTCTGGCGCTCGGCCAAGCCGACGATTGCGAAGGTCCATGGGTATGCCGTTGCCGGCGGAAGCGATATCGCGCTCTCGTGCGACCTGGTCGTGATGGCCGAGGACGCCAAGATCGGATACATGCCCGCACGCGTGTGGGGTTGCCCGACGACCGCGATGTGGGTCTATCGCCTCGGCGCCGAGCGGGCCAAACGCATGTTGCTCACCGGCGACACCATCGACGGCATCCGAGCCAAGGAATGGGGACTGGTCATCGATGCCGTTCCGACGGGGGAACTCGACGCGGCCGTCGAGAAGCTCGCCGAGCGTATGGTCGGCGTCCCGATCAACCAACTGGTCATGCAGAAGATGATGATCAACCAGGCCTACGACAACATGGGTCTGCAGAGCACCCAGAACCTCGCCATCCTCTTCGACGGCATCACCCGTCACTCGCCGGAAGGCCGCTGGTTCGTCGACTTCGCGCAGGAGCACGGCTTCGGCGCTGCGGTCCAGTGGCGCGACACCGGCCGCTTCATTCCCGATGGCGGCGGCGACATCCCGACCGAAGACGAGATCGCCGAGATGCAACGCGAACTCGACGAGAAGGGGGCCACGGAGAAGGACATGGGCCGATGAGGGCACTCACCGAATCCTTGTGGCCGATGGACACCAGCCGACCGGTCCTCGACATCACCGTGGGCCAATTATTACAGCAGGCTGCTGCCGAGGCATCGGACAAACTCGCCGTCGTGTCGGTCGCTCCAGAACGCGAAGCCCGTACCTGGACGTACCAGGAACTGCTGGACGATGCCGAACATGCGGCCGCATGGCTGCTCGACCGTTTTCGGCCCGGCGAACATGTCGCGGTGTGGGCGCCGAATATCCCCGAGTGGCTCGTGCTCCAGTACGGAGCCGCCCTCGGCGGGCTCGTGCTCGTGACCGCCAATCCCGCACTGCGTGGGCCCGAGCTCGAATACGCCCTCGACAAGTCGCACGCGGCCGGGGTCTTCTTCGTCGACAGCTTCCGCGGCACCGATATGGCCGCACTGGCCCGGGCCGCGCTTCCCGCAGTACCTGCGGTGCGCGAGGCCGTCGCCTTCCAGGGGTGGCTCGACGAGGTGCGCCGCACCGACAAACGGACCGAGTTGCCGGTGGTCGATCCCCGGGCAGCCACCCAGATCCAGTTCACCTCCGGCACCACCGGCCGCGCGAAAGCGGCGCTACTCGAGCACAGGGCCATGGTCACCAATGCGGCCTTCGTGCGCGACCGCTGCGGCGCGGACCCGGGGGGCCACGTTCGCCACCGCCCTGCCCCTGTTCCATACCGCAGGCTGCGGATTGGCCGGGATGGGGTCGGTTTACCAACGGGCCACGCTCGTGGTCGCGGAGGTCTTCGATCCCACGACGATGCTGACCGCGATCCAGGATTACCGTGCCGAGATCTTCGGTGGCGTACCCGCGATGTTGCACGCCCTGCTCGCACATCCCGACCTGGCCGGCTTCGACCTCAACGCACTGAAGGTGGTGATGTCCGGGGGGGATACCGTACCGCCCGCGCTGGTCGACGGCTGGGCGAAGGCCTGCGGCGCCGCGACCAGCGCGGTATACGGCCAGACCGAACTCGGTCCGGTCGTATGCCAAACGCGTCCGACGGACAGCCGCGACGACAACCTGTACACCGCGGGCCGGCCCCTCCCCCAGGTCGAGGTGTCCGTTCTCGACCCCTATACCGGTGCGGTCCAACCCATCGGGGTCGAGGGCGAGATCTGCGCGCGTGGATATCAACGGATGATCGGCTATCTCGACATGCCGACCGAGACCTCGCAGACCATCGATGCCGATGGCCGGCTACATACCGGCGATCTGGGGACGATGGACGCGCGCGGGTATGTGAGAGTCACCGGACGTCTCAAGGACGTGATCATCCGCGGTGGAGAGAACATCTATCCGCGGGAGATCGAGGAAGCCTTGGCCGCGCATCCCGCCGTCACCGACGCGGTCGTACTCGGCCTGCCCGACCCGAGGTGGGGCGAGAGCGTGGCTGCCGTTGTTCGGCCGGCTCCGACACGGCCGGCCCCTTCGTCGGAGGAACTGCACGACTATCTGCGGGAACGTCTCGCACCTCATATGACCCCCAAGTCCTGGTACATCGCCGACGACCTCCCGGTGAACGCCATGGGCAAGCTTCAGAAATTTCGGCTACGCGACCAGATCACCACCGGTGAGCTCAGGCCGCTGTGAACCACAGGCCACAGCGAATCGAAGGAGATCCATTCGCACCCGATCTCAGCGGCACTGCCGCCCTCGTCGCCGGAGCGGGGCGCGGCAACGGTTTCGCGGTCACCAACACCTTGTGCGCAGTGGCGCACGGGTCTGCCTCACCGAACGCGCAGGCGAGCCGGATTCCGATGTCAACAGGGCGAGGGCGTGAGCGGCCTGACGCGTAAAGAACAACACGCGAAAACCCACGAGGCACTCCTCGACGCCACGATCCGATGCTTGGTGACCCATGGCTACACAGGCACGACGACGCAAAGGATCCAGGACGAGGCAGGGGTGTCCCGAGGCGCGCTACTGCACCACTTCGGCTCGAAATCGGAGTTGCTCGTCGCCGCAATCCACCACATCGCCGAGCTGCGTCTGCAAAATTTCAGCGAACTCGTCGCAGACCTCGGCGATGGACCTGACGCCCTGGAGCACATGGTGCGAGCGATCCGTTCAGCGATGACAGGGCCCGCCTTCCAAGCTGCCATCGAGCTGTGGGCCGCCTCCCGCACCGACCCGCAACTGCGCGCCGCATTGCTGCCGGCAGAAAGACGGCTGGGCTCCGCACTCCGTGCGCTTTTCAACCAGCATGCGGGCATCCGTGATCCCGTAGCAGCTCGGACGGCTTTCGAGTCCCTGATGGCACTGGTCCGTGGGCTCGAGCTGACCCGCATCATGCGAACCGATCAAGCGCCGGCCGAGCGGGTCATCGACGATTGGCTCGACCACGTTGCTCGGCTGCGCACGTTGTGACAGGCTTCGCTTCTTCTTCGAGACAGGCGTGCGCGGGGAGCGCACGCATCCACCGCGTGGTGGGGACCGTCGTCGGAGACCGCTACACCTGTGGTAATCGCCGGTGGTGCTGACCGGTATGGCGCCCAGGACCGCGACGTCGATGTGGCCATCGCGGATCACCCCGACCGAAACTGCCGAGAACGCCAAGGCTCTGGCCGGAAGCGAGGCGGTCACGCCGGTGGGCATGCGCCGCTAGCGTTCGACCCGATACCGGCTCGCGGCGGTGGCGAGGTAGTCGCCCAATTGTTCTGCCAGCGTTCGGTCGAGCGCTTGGGCGAGGCTGTCGTGGACGGCACGGACGCCGAGTTCGCGCAGGTGGTTGAGCATGGCGGCGGTCTCGGAGATTTCGCGGTCGGAGTCGGGTAGCCGGCCTGGGCCGTGCTTGTCCACCAGCTGGTCCTTGGCGGCGGTGATCATGAGGCCCGCAATATCGTCGACTCGCTTGATCATTCCCGCATACAGCTCGGCGAGCCCGGCCAGGCCGAATCCGTAGCCATGTAGCTCGGCGAAGATCTCCAGTAGGTCCGGCCGGGTGAGTTCGACGATGTCCTCGTGCAGCACCACCAGGCCCAGTTCCGCGAGCCGAGCGAGCTGGGCGTTGTCCACGGGGCGATCCTCGGACTCGCCGAGGAAGGTGTCGACCAATTCGCGGGGCACCTGCAGGCGTTCCCGAGGAGTGCCCCAACTGGCGGTGACGGCCTGCTGCAGGCCGAGGACCTCGGTGAGGTCTTTACCGGTTTCCCAACTGGTGATGAAGTCTGCGATATGGGCGGTCGTGAAGCCCCGCTGCAGCAACGCATCGATGATCTTCAACCGGGCCAAGTGCGTGTCGTCGTAGATGAGCGCGCGGCCGTTACGGCGGACGGGCGGCGGCAGCAGGCCTCGTTCCTGGTAGGCCCGCACATTGCGGGCGGTCGTGCCGGCAGCACGAGCGAGATCGTCGATTCGATACTCTGCCATCTGGCTACTCGCCCGCCCTTTCTCCCCGCCGATCATCGACAACACGTGGTGCCCCCTCCGGGTGCGCAACGGCACCGCGGGGTGGCCCCATCTCGCGCGTCGAGATTACCCGAGCGTAACGGCAGCTCGGATACCGGCTCTCGACACCTCCGAGCGGCGGGGCGTGAGGATGTAGTCGTCGAGGTCGACCCTCGCCAATTGGCGTGCGTACTGTGTTCCGAACCCGGGGTACATGGTGGCGTTGAACCCGTCCTCGGTCAGGTACCAGCTGCGGCACCCGGAATTCCATGTGGTGGCCGCCAACCGCTGCTGCAGTTTCTCGTTGTAGCGGTCCTGCCGGTCGTGACGCACCTCGAAGGTGTGCAGATCTCGTTCGAGGATGACACCGATCGCGTCGGCGAGGTACTCGATCTGGGATTCCATGTACACCAATGCCGAATTGTGCCCGGGTTCGGAGTTCGGTCCGAATGTCAGGAACAAGTTGGGGTAACCGGCAACGGTCACGCTTTTGAATGCATACGCTCCACCACTCCACTCCTCGGCAAGTGCACGTCCACCTCGACCGGTGATCGGAACCGGCGAGCACGCCTTCGACACGTCGAAGCCGGTGGCGAAGACAATGCAGTCGAAGCGATGCTCGATACCTTCGGCCGTACGAATACCCCGGGGCGAGATCCGCGCGATCGGCCAGGTGATCAGTGTGCAATTCTCACGCTGCAGGGCGGGGTAGTAGTCGCTGCTCATCAACAGTCGTTTACAACCCGCCCGGAATTCGGGGGTCAGCCGGCGGCGCAGCCACGGGTCACCGACCTGGCTGCGCAGATGCAGCAGCGCCACCGCTTCGACCACCCGGGTCAGCGGCGAATTCCAGACCACGCCGAGCGCAACCGATTCGTGCCCCCAGAACCACGCCTCGCGGGCCAGCGACTGGGCCGCCGGCAGCTGCCGGTAGAGCCATTTGGTGATGGCGTTGGTGCGCCGGTTGACCCGCGGCAGCACCCATGCGGGTGTGCGTTGGAACACCTTCACCGATTCGGCCCGGCGCACGAGTTCCGGGATGATCTGGACCGCGCTGGCCCCGTACCGACCACGGCTACCTTTTTGCCGGTGAAGTCGTAGTCGTGATCCCAGCGGGCACTGTGCATCGTATGCCCCTCGTAGGTGTCGAGCCCCGGAATGTCCGGGAATCCGGCATTGGACAGCGGTCCGGAGGCGAGCACTACAGTACGAGCCCGTACCTTTCGGCGGCGGCCGGTGAAGGTGATGTCCCACAGACCGGCTTCCTCGTCGAATACCAGGCCGGCGACAGTGTGGTCGAATCTGATCCGCGGGCGGATACCGGCCTCGTCGACCATCGACTCGATATAGGCGAGAATCTCCGCGCTGCCGGAGTAGGTGTGCGACCAGTCCGGGTTCGGTGCGAAACTGTAGGAGTACAGCCGCGACGGAATATCGCAGGCCGCACCGGGATAGGTGTTATCGCGCCAGGTGCCTCCGATCCGGCTGTCGCGTTCGAAGATCGCGAAGTCGGTGATGCCTTTCTGCCGCAACCGAATGGCGGCGCCGATACCGGCGAAGCCCGCACCGATGATGGCCACACCCAGTGGCTCGATGGCCGCGCTCATGCGACCGGCTCGTAGGTCAGTTCCTTCGACCACGTGGGTTGTGGCCGCAGGAGGCGTTGCGGGTAGCGTGCGGTCAGCTTGACCATCGCGTCGGCGAACAGGTGGTACGGGTGTTCGCGGTTGATCACCCAGTCGCTGTGCATCTTGACGATCCGGTACATCGGAACCCGATTGGCGATCGGTGTGCGTTCACCGACGGCCTTGAAACGCCGCATCGCGGAGTAGAGCTTCTCCTCGTCCACTCCCATGGCGACGATATTGTCACGCATCTTGTTCAGCAGCGGTATGTAGCTGAGCACGCCGACGATAAACGATGGCTTGGCCCAGCCCCCTACCAACTCGATGATCAACTTGCGCATCGTTGCGTGACCCAGGAGCTCCATCACCGCGTAATCGGTGGCCAGATGGCGGGATTCGTCGGCATTGATCTTCTTGAAGACCTCCTGCGCGACCGGATCCTTGATCTCGTCGGTGACGAACTTGATCAGCGCACCGTCCAGCGCGACCTCGAGCATCGGAATGACGGTGCCGAGAAACGACAGCGACATATCGTCGGCGTGCTTATCGAGGAATTCGATTACCAGCTTGACGTTGACGTTCGGCTCGGGGATCTCGTCACCGTCGAGCATGCCCCATCGTCGCATCAGTGCCAGTTCGGCATTGGCGTGCCGTTGTTCCTCGGCGTGGAAGTAGCGGTAGATCTCCTTCAAGGTCTGCGTCGGCGCCTTCGTGGCCATGGCGGCGAATCCGCGGGCACCGACGTTCTCGATCCACATCAGATCGGCCATGAAGGGTTTGAGCTTGGCGTGCAGGTCGGGATCGATCAGCTCGGCACCTGGGGCATCCCACTCGATATCGGCCAATGCCCACTGGCGGACCTTGATCTTGGCGAGCATATCGTCGAATTCGAATGCCATGTCAGACTCCTGTCTTTTCGGTGCTTGCGCTGTCAACGCGGTTAGGTGTCGGAACACCTTGCGACAGGGCATGGTTCAGCAAGCCGGTCGCATGGGCGTACAGCGCGGGGAAATGCCGCTCGAGTAGCCAGATGACGTGGGCGTCGAGCTGGGGAAGAACGTAGAGCCGACCGTGGTCGTGCGCATCGAGGGTCATCCGGGCGACCCGTTCGGGCGAGAACCCGGTCCAGCGCATGAGCCCGTCGGCGAGCCGGCTCGATCCGGCGGTGATCCGGCCATCGGTGACCACGTCGGTTTTGACGAACGTGGGACACAGCACCGTGACCGCGACACCGCTACCGGACAATTCGGCGGCCATCGTCTCCGACAACGACAACACCCCGGCCTTGGATACGTTGTAGGCGGCCATGGCGGGCGCCGCAGCGAACCCGGCCGCGGAGGCGACGTTGATGATGCTGCCACGTCCACTCGCCCGCAGCTGCGGAGTGAAGACCTCACACCCGTGCACCACGCCCCACAGGTTGATCCCCAGCGCCCACTGCCAATCGTCGAAACCGATATCACCCACCGGCTTTCCCCCGATTTCGACGCCTACGTTGTTGATCACCAGCGTCGGCGCGCCCTTGAAGATCAACTCCGCGTGGAGGGCAAGACTCTCCACGTTCGACCGCTGGGATACGTCGCAGAAGAACGCATGTCCGGTCCGACCGTGTATCCGCTCGATCATCCGGACGGTGTCGTCGGCACGATCTTTATCGATATCGGCGCACAGCACCTCCCCGCCGCGCGCCGCGAGTTCGAGCGCGAAAGCGCGTCCGATACCACTGCCCCCGCCGGTCACGATCGCTTTCGCACCATGGGTGCGCCGGCTCCCGCCGCCCAGCGCGGTCATCAGATTGTCCACTATCCACACGATCAGCTCACCCGTTCTTGGACCGAGGCTCCCACCTCTGCGAATGCGGAGGCGACGAAATGCGCGGTACGCCGTAGCGCCGGTTCCGCTTCGGGAACCAGCAGTGGCAGTGCCTGGAAGACATGGATCCGACCGGGCCACAGCTCGAGGTCGCAGCGAGTACCGGCCGCCACTGCCATATCGCGCAGGTGGCGGGCGTCGCCTGCCAACATCTCTTCCGCACTGGCCTGTACGAATAGCGGTGGAAGTGCGGCCCCGGACGGGATCGTCAACCGCAACCGCGGCGATCTCGCCGACTGCCCGGTGGTGTACAGCTCGACCAGTCGCTTCCCCACCCGCGCAGAAGCCATGGGGTCACGGCGCAACCGATCCTGCTGCTCGGCGAGGGCGAAGGTCAGGTCCATCAGCAGGGAGAACATGAAGACGCCGGTGGGCTGCTCGGTGCCGGTGCGCAGATTCTGCAGCAGCAGGTCCAATCCGAGATGGCAGCCTGCGGAGTCGCCGCCGATGACCACATCCTGCGCCCGGTAGCCGTTGGCGAGCAGCCGGCGGTAGCCTGCCTCGACATCTTCGGCGGCGGCCGGGAAACGATGCTCGGGAGCCAAACGGTAATCGACAACGAATACCGGTAGCCCGGTGGCTCTGGACAGTCGAGACGCCAAACCTCGATGGGTGCGCGCCGAACAGACCACATAGCCGCTGCCGTGGACGTAGTAAATAGCGCGACCACCGTGCTCGACCCCGGCCGCTCGAACCCATTCGCCCCGCCCAGCGCCCGAGCGGATCTGGGTCACGTGGGTGCCGGGCAGGACGGGACCGAAAGCGGCCATGGTTGTCGCGATCAGCCCGCGGCCGGGCACCGATACCGACGCGGTTGCGCGGCAATATGCCGTTGATCTGGCGCAATCCCACTACCGATGCCGCAGCCGCAAGTCGCGCCCGAAGCGACGGGGCAACGGGCACTGCTTGCGAGGTCGCCATTGACCTGAGTTCTGTCATGCACCTCAGGATCAATGAGAAATGTCCCATTTGTCAATGGCACATTCCTGGACCACACTTGGCGCGGCGAGGTGAAGGTGCGACAACTCACGAAACGCCTTGACGGCCGGGGGGCCGGGCTCGGCCGAGCACACCACGAGCCGCTGCCCTCGCCGGGACACCAACGAGGTTGGCGCGACCAGTTCGATCACCCAACACCTCGGGATGCTCGAACCGTTTCCACATACTGGATTCAGGGGTTGCCTCGTGTGCTGCCCAGCCATTGCGGAAGTCGGTATCGCGAGCGGACAACCAGTCGATCGGCTGAGATATCTCCGGACCGTCCGGATACCGGACGGCGGCGCCGCGCAGTTCGGCGAGGCCTGCCGAACGAAGTACATCTCACCGTCGGCGGAACCGCAGGAGACGCCGAGTACGCCGGTTCCGAACGCCGGCCGCAAGAGGTTGCGTTCGGCGGCGAAATCCCGATCGGCTCGACGGCCGACGTATTCCGGGCGAACACGTCGTACCGCGGATTCAGCACGTAGGCAGGCATGTCGATCCCTCCAGCAGTTGGCGCACGCCCGCAGGTACGTCATCGTGTGGGAGACCGGTTGTCCAGTTCGCGCTCGGCGAGTCCGGTCAGGTACCGCTGTTCGTCCGGACCGAGCCGCAGCACGCGGGCGAACGCGGCCGGCACTTGCGGTAACGACCGCGGCGCCTGCGCTCGATCGAGGCAAGAGACCGAAGACCAGGCCGGCCGCGGACACCACGGCAGCGAATGACCGTTCCCCATTCCAGTACCCCGCACCATAGGCGCCCCCGAGCCGATGCCGTACCTCTGGGCTCGAGTTGCAACGCCGACGACGAGCGCTTCTCCTCGCGCGGCTTCGAGTTACCCACAGCGATTCGCACATCGACTGCGGGCAACTCGAAACCGCGCCCAGGACCTTCGCGGTCCGGCTCGACAGCACGAACCGCTGT
Source organism: Nocardia brevicatena NBRC 12119 (assembly GCF_000308495.1). Lineage (GTDB taxonomy): Bacteria > Actinomycetota > Actinomycetes > Mycobacteriales > Mycobacteriaceae > Nocardia > Nocardia brevicatena. Next base: position 18,507 of record NZ_BAFU01000046.1, read on the forward strand.
TGTGGCGCGCCACACCCTCACGATGTGTCGTTCGTCAGCAGGTGACAGGCGCAGGCTCGCCGCGAACCCGGCCCTCGAGCCACAGCAGCATCGCGGGAGCACCTACAACCGCTGCGGACAAATGCTCGAACGCGGGGACTTGCAGCGTCTGCAATCGCACCCCGGCCGCGCACCAGCGGCGGTCCGTGTTGGTGATCGCGTCGATCGGAATCAGCGGGTCGGTCAGCGAATGCCATTCGAATATCGGCACTCCCGGAACACCGCCGTAGAGCTCGACGCTGTTCTCCTCCACCACGGCCCAGGCATCGGGCTGGTCGAAGACGGAGGGGCCCGTGGCGTACTCGCGAGCGCTGCCACCGGCGCCGATGGCGAGTATATCGTTGGTGCAACTGTTGGCCATCGCGTCGCGAAGCGCAAGACCGCGCTGATTGAGATTCGAACTGATCGGCACCCGATCCGGATATTCCCGCTCCAGACCGATGGCCGCCGCCATCGCCAACCCGAAAGCCGGGTGGGGATCGTGGCCCAGCCCCCGAGCCATCGACACCAGATTCATCGGGGCCCCACCGATGGCCGCGCCCGCGAGCCGCAACTCAGGTGCGTAGGACGGCTGCAGCGCGGCCGCCCATGCTGTGGCGAGACCGCCCCCGGAGTAGCCGGCCAGCGCCACCGGACTGTCCGCAACGGCGAGTCCGGGCAGCTGTTTCACCGCCCGGACGCCGTCCAACGTGATCTGGCCGCCCAAACGCCCGGCTCCGAGTGCGAAGTGCGGTCCGAGATGATCCGGCAGCGCCACACTCCAGCCTCGCTGCAGCAACATGCTCAACACCGGCATGGTCGTCGACAGATTCAGATCAGCGTCGTAGAGCCGGTGCGATACCGCGCAGCCGGTGCCGAGCGAATTGATGAAATGCTGATACGACAGCAGCGGCGCGCCGGGTTGATGGCCTGCGGGAGTGAGGACCGTGGTGGTCGCCGCGATCGGCGCGCCCCGCGAATTGGTGGAACGAAACTTGACCAGCCGGACCGTGGCGCCGGGGAAGACGACCAACGGTGGCAGGACCCGCACGTCGAGCACGTCACCTGGTCGGTGCGCCGCCAGATCGACCGGGGCGGCGTAGAACGGATCCGGATCGGGGTGCGGATACACCGGTTCGGCGGTTGCCGTTGTCGCCACCAGCAGCGTGCATGCCATACCGCCGAGCGCACCCAGGAAACGAAGAAAGGGAAGAGTCACGATCTCGACCTCCGAGGGGGTAGTTAGCCGCAATCGCCGATTCGCAGCTGTAACAGATCGCTCCGGACAGCAAACTATCACGAGATGTCTAGGTGAGACCGTATTGAGTGAAAAAGCCGCGTTCGCGTGCGGAAGTCGACGAGTCCCCTCGGCCTTCCCGGAAGGGTGGTCATACGTAGCAATCGGATAGCCATCTACCGGTGCGCTCATACAAGCCGGAACATCATTGTGTCGGACGCCCGGTTGAGAGGACGTCCCATGTTGGGAGTTTCTCATAGCAGATGAGCGCGGCAGCAAGGTCGAGAAAGGCCGCTAACGGGTGGCCGTGGCGTGATCCTTCCCCCCGCGGCACGAAACTGGGTGGCCGGCTCGGGCACAGCGCCTCCATATAGCCGAAAACGCCACCATCCCAATTGAATTGAGGGAGGATAGCCGCATTCAAGTCCATGTCGCACACGGATGTAGAGTGTGTCAGTAGTGCTCTCCGCGATAGACGCCGTCGGCATCGACATCATGGCCCCACTCATCAAAGCTCGTGTTCGCCAGCTCCATGTTGACGACGAAGGAACCGGTCGCGGCGAGGGTGATCCTGAACGGATCGTCGTCATCGTCGGGCAGGTTGTTCACGGCCATCAACGGGAACTCTGCGGAGGCCAGTGCCCACTCGTCGGCGATGAGAACGAGAGTACTGTCGGGCCAGTCCCTCGTCATCGCGCCCGATCCGCGCCTGGATCTGATCCGCCGTGAAGCCCGCGTAGGCGCGGTTGTCGATGACGGTGATCGAGCGCCCCAAGCCTCCTTCAAGGGCCTGGAGCAGGCGTGCCCACTCATCTGGCTGCTCGAAGGACGTCCGCACCAGAAGCGGACCGGCGGCCTCCTCGATCGTGGAGAGGGGCGGCTCGGGCTCGGCCCCTGTACGCTCGCCGGGGATGACCTGGATAAGGAAGCGGGGCATCATGCCGTCCGACGACCGGTCACCGGCGTGGACGCGGATCAGGTAGGGGCCGACTCCTGCGGTGGCGAGATTCTCTTTGCGCAGAGGCTCGTATCCGCTGTCGCACAGAGCGAGGAAGCCGGTCGTGGAGATCACGGTGATCTCTTCGACCTCGTCCCAGCGCTCTCCGCTCCCGGGTCATCTCCGGCGTATAGGGTGACGATGGGGTTCTCCAAGGCGTTTCCGGCATCGATGCGCAGACAGTCTTTCTCGGCCGCCAGGAACCCGCGCCCGCGCGGCCGCTTGCCGGCGTCCGGGTCCATGACGACCAGATCGCCCCACTCCTTCATCTCGAGCGGCCGGGTACGGCCGTCAAGGAGCGGCCAGTTGGAACGCTGCATGGAGAACCCCATCGTGCTTGCTATATCTGCCGGTTACGCCCTTGGAAGAGGACCGTGATTCGTTCCGGCTCGCAATCAAAACGGTTGCGTTGCACGATGTCCGCTCGGGGCCGATGCGTTATCGCAACGTTTGGTGGTCGACGAGTTGTGGGGCCTGATCGAGTCGCTACTGCCGAAATTCACGCCGCGTCCGCAGGATGGTGATGCTGTCCCGGTGGACCACGGTGCGGTCGAGGGTGGGCTGCCCGTCGCCCCATTCCCAGGCCGCGCAGGCCGGCTCCTATTCGGGTGACGCGAGAGTCGCCTCGTCCCGATCGACCGGACCGACACCGGTGCCGACTCGCCGCCGCATCCTGCCCTGCTCATCGATTCTGCTCCGATCGCTCGGCGAAGATGCCCCGCAGCATTCCGGTGGCCTGGCCGATCTCGACCAGGTAACCGTCCGGATCCCGCAAGTAACAGCGCAGCTCTGCCTTGCGGTCGACCGGTTCGGTCAGAAACTGCGCACCCTTGGCGCCGGCCTGGGCATAGAAGGCGGCGATGTCGGCGACCCGCACATTGAGAAACGCCGATACCGGATCCCCCGGCTCGGGTGGCGCCAGCGTGATGTCGGGTTTGTCCGGTGTGGGCCCACCGCCGGGGTTCATGATGATCCAGCTGTTGGCCACCTTGACGATAGCCGGGTTCTCCTCCAACACCACCTCGCCGCCGAAGATGTCGGCGTAGTAGTCGCGGGATACCGCAACGTCCCGCACTGTCAAGAAGTGCGTCAGCACCAATCCCTCGGCCGGGATGGGCCAGTCATTCCGCTTCGCCATCGGCTCCTGCCCCTCTCTCTGTGACTCAACTGGTGTACGAGCACGAACTCACGCCGGTTTACCGCCGTCACACCTTGATGCAAAACGGATTGCGACCGCACCTACCAGTGGAACTCCACCCACTCTGCCCGGGCCTCATGCACAGCGTCGCAGTGGTGGACTACCCACCACAAGCCGGTCCAACCGCGGCCTTCTCCCGGTCCAGGGCCCGCCGGTTCGTCCGATCCGGATGACAAGGGGTGCAGATCGTCGGCCACATCGACTCCGGCCCGTTCGAGCAACTCCCCGATGCGACCCCGGCGGCCGTGGCCATCGCCGCCGTGATCGAGCTGGTCGAGACCCCCGCACCACCGACGGCTGTAGCAGGCGTGGACACGGCGGCTGGGCAGCGTCTACAGCCACGCCGCACGATCGGACTCCCCTGCCGCGATCACCGCACTGTTCGTGGTACTGCCATTCGACACATTGCCAAGGCTGCTCATCGGGTTGTCTCTGCCGGCCAACCGGCGACTCATGCGCTGACCGAGCATCGGTTCGATGCGGAGATAGCCGGCCCGAACAAATCGTGCCGGCGACATACCACCTGTCCCAGGACACCTTTATGTCTTTCCCGGCTACCGGGAAAGACTCTGCGGATCTTCCGGCCGGTCCGGTTCAGTAATGAAACGCACCGCTGCCGGGCACAGTGTTCGCGACGGCCGAGGAGATCACCCGACGCGGCGGCCAGGGTGTGCCCGTGGTACTCGACCACGGTGACGGCGCGCAGGTCGAGGCCTTTTTCGCCGACCTGCGCGAGGAGCACGGCCGCCTCGACATACCGAACGCACGCTAGCCGGACTCGCCGCGAACCCGGGCGCCTACGACGAGTTTGCCGCGACCGCCGAGTCGCCGGAGTTCACCGGCCGCGTCATCGACGCCCTCGCGCGGGACCCGGAGTTGACGAAGCGCACCGGTCAGGTGCTCATCGGCGCCGAGATCGCGCAGGAACTCGGCGTCGAGGACACACAGGGACAGTGCCCGCCGTCGCACCGGCCGTTCCTCGGCGACCCTCCGGTGTTCTCCGATGCGATCATCGACTGACCTCGGCAGCACGAACACTTACTCGTCACCTCGCCTCCCCGCAGAAAAGGAGCAAACCGATGGATCTTGCACAGCGCACCGACGCCCTCGAACAAATCGAAGCGATCAAGCAACTCAAGCACCGCTACTGGCGAGCCTGTGACAGCAAAGACCCGAAAACATTGCGCGATTGCTTCATTCGGTCCGGCGCCGGACTCGACTACGGCCGGATCGGAGCCTTCGATGACGCCGACCCCATGGTCGAGCTCTTCACCCGTATCGCGCTGCACAAGGTCGACGGCGAGCACGTCATCCTCGACATGCACCACGGTATGCACCCCGACATCACCTTGACCGGTGAGCGCACCGCGACAGGCCGGTGGTCGCTGCGGTTTCGCCAGGTCAATCTGATCGACAACACCGAGCTCGTCTCATTGGGCGAGTACGACGACGACTATGTGATCGAGGACGGGGTCTGGAAGATATCGCGGAGCCACTTCACCGAGCTCTGGTCGATCACTCGCCCACTTCCGGCCGACTCCGTCATCACCGAGGGCACCTTCACCGGAGCTGCCCAGTCCGATTGTCCTCGCCCGACCACGGCATGAGGACGGGCGCCCAGGCGAGCCGAGGGGTTCAGCGACGAGCCAATGCCACCCGAGACAGCGTGTCGAGGGCGTAACCGATGACCCCGATCACAACGATCACCGCCATCACCTGGTCGTAGGCCAGTTGATCGCGGGCATTGAGGATCTGGTAGCCGAGCCCGGAGCGGACACCGAGCATCTCCGCCGGCACCAACACCACCCACGCGATACCCAGCCCTATCCGGATACCTGTCTGCACCTGTCCACGGATCGCGGGCAGAATCACCGCCGACAGCTGTTCGCGACGGGACGCCCCGAACGACCGAGCGACCAGCAGTAGCCCGGAATCTATCGCCCGCACACCCGCGGCGGTGTTGAGTACGATCGGCCAGACCGACGCCGCCGCGACGAGGAAGATCACCGGCTGGTTTCCGATGCCGAACAGCGCTACCGTGATCGGCGCCCAGGACAGCGGGGAGATCATCCGGAGGAACTGCACCACCGGGGCGACCGCGTGTTCGACGCCGGGGCGCAGCCCGAGCAGCAGCCCGAGCGGGACGCCGACCGTGACGGCGATCAGGAGCCCCACCAGCAGTCGCCGCATACTGACCGCGATATCGGGTAGCAACACGCCGCGGTCGAGTAGTTGCCCGACCGCGCCGGGCACATGGTGCGGACCGAACTCGTGTAGCAACGAATCCGGGCCGGCCACCAGATCGGTGAGTATCCACCACAGCAGCAGGGCGACGGCCACCGCCGCAAGTCGCGGTGGCCAAGTGACGGCTCGTGGCCGGGTGTCGACGGTGTTCACGATGGGTCGATCTCCTCGGTGCGGGTGAGCCGGTCGGGTAACCCGAATGCGGCCGGCCCACCCACATGGTCGAGCGCGGCACGGACGAAGCGGTCATCGACGAGTGCGCCGTGTACCCGGTTCGGATCCAGGCCGGACAGAAAGCGCGTATCGCCGTCGACGACGGTATCGTGCATGGCGGTCACCAACGCGCTGGTGAAACTTGGAAAGGGAAAAGGGTGGAAGCCGATCCGCTGCGGCTGCCACGCGGGGTGGCGGACCGGCAGTCGATCGGAGTAGGTCAGGGCCTTCGTGATCGCGGGCAGCGGCTGCGGAAGGTAGGCGCCCGCCAGCTGCCTTGCGGCGGCCGGGCGGTCGGCACCGATTCGTAGCTGTGCCGCGACGACCGTGTCGACAACCGCCTGAGCCGCTATGGGACGCCGCTCCGGCAGGTCCTCGTGCACGACCAATGCACAGCAGGCGTGATCGCGCCACAGGTCACCGAGGAACCGGTGGATGCGGCCGATGCCGCGCAGTTCGGCGGCGGCGTTGAAGGGATCGGCCACGGTGAACGCACTGATCGAACCATTGGCCAACGCCGGGACCATATCCGATGGGCTCATCACGATCAGTTCCACGGTGCCGGCCGAGCGCGCCGCCGAACCACGGATCACCGGCCGCAACCCGTGCGCGCGTAGTAACTGCTGGATCACAATATTGTGGATCGACCACCAGAACGGGATGGCGACCTGTGTCCCGGCCAGCTGACCGAGTTCGGTGATCCCGGCAGCCACCGTCAACGCCGAGCCGTTGGTGTGGTTCCACCCCAGGATCCGCGCCGGAGCGCCCAGGCCGAACCGCAACTGCACCGCCATCGGCATCAACAGGTGCACGATATCGACCTGACGGATGAGAAATGCCTCGGCCAGCGACGCCCAACTGCGGAACAACACCGGTTCGGCGACACCCGTGGCAGCACGGTCGGCGACGAGCAGCGGCGCGGCATCGGTGATCGGCAGATAGCCGATGCGGAGTCGTTCGCCGCCCGCACTGCGCCGCTCCGCCGCCGCCCGGCCGAGGTCGGCCAGCCCGGCGATACCGCCCGCCGCGGCCAGTCCCGCGCAGCCGCAGAGCAATCCGCGCCGCGATATCGAACGGGTGCTCATATGGTCACCGTCGCGTCTCGGTAGCGGTCGATGATCCGCTGCCGCAGCAGGTCCCGTTCGTCGACGCCACCGAGATCTCGGAATTCCTCGCGGACCGTACCGCCCGATCCGATGAGTACGATCCGATCGCCGAGCCGCAATGCCTCGTCGATGTCGTGGGTGACCAATACGGTGGTACATCCGATCTCGCGTACCAGATCGGCCAACCATTCCTGCAGATCGGCGCGAATCGCCGGGTCGAGTGCGCTGAACGGTTCGTCCAGCAGCAACAGCCGCGGCCGCACCGCTACCGCTCGGACCACCGCGACCCGCTGCGCCTGTCCGCCGGAGAGCTGATCGGTACGCCGGTCGGCCAGAGCGGCCAAGCCGAATCGTTCGAGGAGTCCATCCACGTAACCCGAATCGAACCCTGTTCGGTGCCGGGCGAACCGGCCACCGAACAGGACATTTTCCCGGACCGTGAGCCACGGCATCAACAGTGGTTGCTGGAAGACCATGCCGGTGGCCGGGCTCGCGCCCGAATCCCAACTGATCTCGCCGCCGTCGAGCCGGTCCAGTCCCGCCACCACCCGCAGCAGCGTCGATTTCCCGCTCCCGCTCGCACCGAGCACCACGAGCAGTTCGCCCACGCTGATCTGCAGATCCACTCCGTCGAGCACAGGTTCGTTGCGGTCGGGATAGGTTTTGCGCGCGTCGGCTAATCGTACTGCGACAGTTCCCATCGCAATTGGCCTTCCGAAGGGGATTGGACGGGGAGAAATGCGGCTTCCCGAAACCGCCGGTTGGTGTCACAGTTCAGGGCATAGCCCGCACCGCCACGCAAAGTGGATTCCAGCCGTGTTGCCTCGACCGCGATCCGCGCGGCATCCAGGCGTAATCGGAGGAGGTCGCGGGGATGCGTCGCGGGCGCGTCGGCGGCGTAATCGTGCAAACGCCGCCGCGCCGAGGAGTGTCTTTCGGCGAGAGCGCGATACTCGTCGCGGAATTGGGCGCCGAGGCCGTCGAGGCGGGTACTCGCCTCGCGCACCGCGGCTCCGGCGACACCGGTGCAGAAAGCGGTCTGCAAGAGTAGGAATATCGGCCGGATCGCCGCACAGAACGCGGACAGGTCACCAGTAACGAGCTGATCGCCGCTCACCTCGACATGTTCGAAGGCCAGGGAGGTCGAGGCGGTGGCGCCCAGAGCGAGCAGTTCCGTCGCCGGGCGAATACGCACACCGTCGGCATCGGCGGATACCACCCCCACGCGCCCGCACCCGTCCCGGCCGCGGAACGGAAAGACGATCAGCGACTCCGGGAAAACATTGGAGGCCCACGCGATCGGGCCCGACACTCGACCGCCGTCCGCTTCGTCGGCGTGCAGCGGCAGCTCGCCCAGACCGGCCAGGTGTTTGAGCGCGGCCGCCATGGCAGTGACACCGGTCCGCCTGCCCGAGGCCAGCTCATCCAGGTGTCGCTCGCGAACCGGATCCGGTGCACGCCAGACGTACTCGAGTGCCATTCGCTGTGCCCAGAGCGAGAAGCCCGCGGCCAGACTCTCGGCCGCGACCTTCTCGACGACACCGGCGATCTCACGGATATCCGATTCACCCAGTCCCGTGGCGAGGAGGCCGTGCCCGCCGATCTCGCCGATATCGGCGCGTATATCGGTACGCCCCAGATCGAGGTCGGCGGCACGGGCGCGGACGAACTCTGCGACGGCGCGCCGGGCGTCCTCGGATATGACGGCGGCGGTCATAGCCGAGGATCCGCCAGCTCGTGCAGCCGGTCCACCGGCGTGTTCACCGCGGCGCGCGCCCGACGTACCGCGGGCTCATCGGGTGCGTCGTAGAAGCACAGGCACTTGTCCATATCTTCGCGCACGTAGGTACGCAGAAAGCTCACCTCGGGCACGTCGGCGTATTTGGGGGCATTCGCCTTCTTACGTGCCAAGTAGGTGTCCATATCGATCTCGGCGGGGATATCCCACTCGACCAGATATCCGGCGGCGGGCCGCGCCGCTTCGATCGCTTCCAGGTCCGCGCCGACCAGCCGGACCTGGTGCGGTCCGTCGATGCCGGCGGCGTGCAGGTCCTCGGCCGGCAGCACGGGAGCACGACATTCGGCGAACTCGGCGATCACGAATATCCGCGGCGCACCGGCGGTGACCTGCGCTTCGATCAGCGCACCACCCTCTTTCTCGGCGCGCGCGCCGAATTCTTCGATGGTGTGGGCAGGTGCGCCGGTGGGCACGAGTTCATACAGGTACAGGGACATGGCAGTCACCTTCCATGGGTGGGGATCCGCGAGGACGCACGGCCGGTGACGACGACCGGCCAGGAGATATGCGCAAGTAGTTGACTCCGCTGTACGCGGAGTTACTCAGCGCTGGTGACGACAGGCAGCGGTGGCCACGCGCACGAGGTCCACGTGCAGGCGGCGCGTCAGATTGCTGCGGGTCACAGGCACAGACTAACCATAGACAGAACGATCTGTCTATATCGAGAAATGGTTATGGTGGGGGATGTGGCCCCAACAACGCAGTCCGCGGTCGCGCCGTCCCCCGACCGCCGCAGCAGACCGGCGCCGGCGCAACGCCTACTGGAAACCGCGACGACCCTGTTCGCCCGGTACGGCATCCGCGCGGTCGGTATCGACCGGATACTGGCCGAGTCCGGGGTAGCGCGGGCCAGCCTGTATTCGAGCTATGGCTCCAAAGACGCGCTGGTCAACGCCTATCTGGAACATCTCGACCGCCGTGACCGCGCACGCTGGAACGAAGCCGTCGCCGGGGTCACGGACCCGGCCGACCGTATCCTCACCTTCTTCGACATCGCCCTCGCCTCTGCCCCGGACCGCGGCTTTCGCGGCTGCCAATATGCCAATGCCGCGACGGAATTCCCGGACGAGGCCCTCGAGCCCGTGGTCGACCACCGACGCTGGATGTTGGACACCCTCACCGAACTGCTACAGGCCTGCCGCGCACCCGACGCCCCCGCTCTCGCCCGCCGCATCCAACTGATTTACGACGGAGCCCTGGCCGGTTCCAAACTCGAACACGCGGCGGAGCCGCTGCGGATGGGCCGCGCGATCGCCGCCGAACTCCTCCCGCGAGGGTGACGGGCTCCGGTCTCGCCGCCGACGGCATTGCCGTCCCGAGTGCTGCCACACACGTGGCGACCGAGACGGATCACCACAGGGTGAGCCGAAAGGCAATGTGTCACCCGAGCCGCCGCAGCCATGACAACATAATGGGACCCGCGAGCACTATGAGTCTCCGAGTCGCTTGTCACCCTCCGCAAACCTTCCGGTGCTGCCGTCGAGGTAAGCGGCCGGGTGGTATTCCGCCGAACGATCGAGCTCGGCTCGCCGGACCGAGCCCGAACCCGCCGGAGATCAGGACACTCCCCAACGTGACGTGCCGCGCACCAGCGCAAGATCAACTGGGCCGAATAGGGGTCAGGCCGAGACAGGCGGAGGGGCCGGGAGTACCCTTCCCGGCCCCTCCTGGTTAACGAGTGGGATTCGAACCCACTACCGTCGGATTTGAAATCCGATGCTCTACCAGATGAGCTATCGTTTGCCCCACCTGTGATCGCCGAGTATGCGAGTGTGAGTCATGGTGAGTAACCCCGCGCGTTGCCTTTACGCCACAGCGGCAGGTAGAGCCGCCACCGGGAATTGAACCCAGATCTCGGGAGTGCATCGCAGCACACCCGTATGTCGTGCGATCGATGGAGTTGTGAACTTGGAGCAAGAAGCTGAATGTGACGGCAGACCCTGGCAGCGCCTGCCCGTGTGTCAGTTTGAACTTCAGTTTCAATTTGTGCTCCATCCCCCGGTAGGGGGAGTCTGTGTTCCCGGCTAACCGAACAGATAACCAAGAATGGCCTGGCTCGGCTCGGCGTCCGCTACGGGCGTCGAATTCGCCGTCTCACGAGCGTAGCGCACCGCGTCGAGTAGCTTGCCGAGCCGCTCCGCGAGGTCACCGACTTCCTTCGCGGGCAGTGCGCCGGAAAACTTTGTGGTGGTCCAACGACCCACCACAACGTCCTCGTAGTACACCTCCACCTGCGCCGGGTGCTTTTCGGTGGCCGGGGCCAGCACGTGGTTGCGCGGCACCTTCTTGGTCCGCACGGTCTGCGACGGCTGGGTGGCGTAGCAGTCACTGACCTCGTCGAACGACCACGACTCGGCCGGATCCAGGGTCGGCAGCTTGGCGACGAACTTCTTCAGTTCGCTCAGCTGCTTCTCCAGGAACAGCAGATAGGTGACCGGAAGGTCACGGGCAATGGTGACGCCGTCGACTACCAGGTCGGCCTTCGCCGAGCAGTTGGCGGTGTCCTTGGTCGCGGTCACGTCGAACAAGCGCGTCAGGGTGCTCTTCACATCGGCGATCACCTCGCGCGCTCGCACCTGGACCCGCTTCGACTCCGACGGCAGCTCTTCGCCCATATCGTCCAGCGGCCGGTACGTGCGTGAAATGCCCGCCAGGAGATCGGCTTTGGCCACCCGCTGGTAAGCGGCGGCCACGTCCGCGTTCGCCTGCGACTTCACGCCCTTCTCGATGGCGATGATCTGGTTCAGCTTGGTGGACACGGGTTTTCCTCCTTCGGCCACCTTGTCGCGACCGAGGTCACCGTAACCGAGCGACGCCGAAGGCCGCCACCGATATATTCACCACCGAACCCGGTCGGACAGAATGGCATCGCCGGCACTCGGACTCGTCGACGCGGGTGCACCCGATGCAATGTCGAGAAGTGCGCCAGGAGATGCCGACGCCTTCCTATGCGCGGCTCTGAAGGACTTTGCCCAGTCGCAGCGCGACGTCCTGACGCCTGTCCGGGTCGCTGATATCCGCCTTGATGCCGCAGAAATCGCCGCTGCGGCACGGGAACCACAGCTCGCCGTAGAGGTTTGCGTAGGTGGCTCCGGCGCCGAAACCGCTCACCGGCTCCCCGATCTCGGCTACGTCTTCGTATTGCGCGGCGGGTAGCACCGTGGCTTGGATCGCCTCCACCAGGCCGTCCTTTTCACCTGCAGTCGAGGACCAGACGCATCCGCCGAGCTGGTAGTCGTGCTGGCCCCCGTCGTGCGGGCCGATCGCCTGGACGATCTCGCTTTCGGGGAGAAGATCACATTCGTCACCCTGGGCCGGGGCGGTCGCCGTACCAGGAAGGTCCACCGAAGCGGTGGACCCCGAATCGTCACCACTTCCGCAAGATACGACCGCGACGAGCGCGCACCCGACGATCGCGAGTTGGCCGAGCGTTCTGAAGATCCCCATGCGTCATTCCCTTCAACGAGCGCCGACAGCCACCGGCGAACTCCGACATGGACGCTGTCTGCGGCCATGCGTCGCCGACTGCCTGTCGTTCCCGCATTGCCGCATATCGTATCTCGTCGGCCGGACTCTCGCCGGAGATAAGGATCGAGGACCGGCTGAACGAAAACCAGCGGTTGTGCTTGGCGGCATCCACCGCCGGCGTTCGGAGTGAGCGTGCCGAGCGCGCATCGCCGGTTCACCGCGTGGGCCGCCGCCGGGTTCTTCGACCGGTTGCACCGGGAGGTCCTGGATCGGCTCGGTGCCGGCGGTGAGGCGGGCTGGTCGGCGACGATCGTGGACTCCGCGTATGTGCGGGCCAAAAGGCATCCCAGGGGCTCGAATCGTCAAGCCGCGGCCGTGTCGGTGAGCTGTGATGACCAGGCGGTGGTCTCGTCGTAGGCGGTGCGGGTCTCGAGCAGCCGTGCAGGATGCCGACTCCACGCCGACAGGGTCATCCACGCCGTGATGCGCCCGACCTTTCGAGTCCGAGATCGGTGACGACACTCCCGAACCGGCGATGCGGGCGGGTTCACGTCCTGATTCGTCGCCCGCGCCCTCGCGCGCATCAAGACCGTCACGATCGCGGTGGGTGCGGCTCTGTGCTCGGATTTAGGATGCCATGGTGGGG
>NZ_BAFU01000045.1 GCF_000308495.1 Nocardia brevicatena NBRC 12119
TCACGATAGGGGACCCTTAACCGGGTCCCCTATCGTCGTTTGTGCACCGTTTTGCGGCGTGCGGTGGCCGCCGCGGATCCGGTGCGGACTGCCCGTAATCTTTCAGGGGCAGAACAGTCGAACAGCTGCCGTCGGCAGATCCGTGTCATTCGAGAAAGGGAATCCACCGTGCCGGAAGAGAACGACGGTCGGAAACCGTTCCGGCGTAATTCTCCCGCGCCGAGCTTCGGCCGCCGCGGCGAGAACGCCGACCGGCCGGGTCGTGATCGCAGCGGTGGTGCGTCCCCCGACGATCGTCGCCGTGGCGGTGAGTGGCGTGGGGACGATACCCGGGGGTCCGAACGCGGGCGGGGTGGTTCGCGCGGAGAGCGTGCGGCCGACGATCGGCGGCGTGAGCGGGAGCAAGGCGGTACCGACGGTGGTACCCGGCGCGGTTTCGGCCGCAACGGCTCCTCCGAGGCCGGCAGGCCGTGGAGCCGGGGTGGCGAAGAACGTTCCGCGGGTCGCCGGGATACAGGGCGCACGGATCGGCCTGCGAGCGATCGTGGCCGTTTCGAGGACCGGCGGGGTGGTGCGGGGACCCGTGGTGCCGGCCGCGAAGACCGGCCGAGTTCCGGAGGGTTCCGTGCTCGGAGCGCGGGCGAGGAGAACAGGCCGCGTCGCGGCGACTTCGGTGGTGAAGACGGGGGAACACGACAAGGGTGGAGCGATCGCGGGGGGAGCGGGTCGCGTGGCCGACGGGACCGTGGCGAGGAAAGGCCGCGGCGGTGGGATACCGCCGATCGTAGGGAAGGTGACCGCGGTACGGGCGGACATCGGGCATTGGGCGGCGGGGGGAAGGAACGCGGAGGGGAGCCGCGGCGCCGCGGCGGTGAGGGCGGTGGCCGGAGTTTCGACCGGCGGCCGCCACGTCCGGAGGAGCCGGATCTGCCGGACGAGGTCAAGGCCACCGATCTCGACGTGTCGATTCGCCGAGACCTGCTCAGCCTGGACAAGGGCAATGCCGAAACCGTCGCCCGGCATCTGGTGATGGCGGCGCAGTTGCTCGACGACGACCCCGCGCTGGCGCTGGCCCATGCGCGCGCCGCTCGGCAGCGGGCGGGCCGGATCGCGGTGGTGCGGGAGACCGCCGGCGTGGTCGCCTACCATGCCGGGGAATGGGCCGAAGCGCTGTCGGAACTGCGTACCGCGCGGCGGATGTCCGGCGGTTCCGGACTGCTCGCCGTGATGGCCGACTGCGAACGGGGCCTGGGACGGCCGGAACGGGCCATCGAACTCGGCCGCAGCGATGAGGGCCGCGCCCTGCGCGGCGACGAGGCCACCGAGCTGCGGATCGTCGTCGCGGGCGCCCGGATGGATCTCGGCCAATACGACCAGGCCGTGGTCACCCTGCAGACCCCCGAACTGGACCCGGCGCGGACCGGTTCGACGGCCGCGCGCCTCTTCTACGCCTACGCCGACGCCCTCGTCGCGGCCGGGCGTACCGATGAGGGTCTGACCTGGTTCCTCAACACGGCGGCTGCGGACCTGGACGGGGAGACCGACGCGGAGGAACGGGCGGCGGAGCTGACCGGCGAGCTGTGAAAGTGGAGGCCCGGGTGCGCCGGAGTTCCGCCGCGCGGTCCGGCCGTCGGTGGCTTCCGCGGTAGGAGCCATGGGCTGCGGTGACCGGTATGCGTCGGGGCCCACCCAAGGTCTGGACTGACCGGAGCGGCGTCGCGGAGGGAGGGAAGACCCGGGGTCACGAGGGCCTCGACCCGCGCCGCCTCTGGCGGCGCAATCGAGTAGGGAAGTGGAGTGACGTCATGCGGCTGCGGGATCGATATCGGGCGCTGTTACTGGATCTGGACGGGACGCTGTACCGCGGAGACGCGGTGATAGAAGGCGGGCCCGCGGCGCTGGCCGGCGGCGAGCAGCAGCTGGTGTATGTGACCAACAACGCCAGTCGGGGGGCCGGGGTGGTCGCCGGCCATCTGGCGGAGCTCGGGTACGCGGCGACCGTGGATGATGTGGTCACCAGTGCCCAGGCTGCGGCCCGATTGCTGGCCGAGCGGCTCGACGGCGGTGCCGAGGTGTTGATCGTGGGCTCCGACGATCTGGCGGCGGAGGTACGGGCCGTGGGATTGCGGCCGGTGCGGCGGTTCGACGGGGTCGCGCCCGCCGCGGTGGTCCAAGGCCATTCGCCGAATACCGGATGGCCGGACCTGGCCGAGGCTTCCTATGCGTTGCGCGCCGATGCGCTATGGGTAGCCGCCAATACCGATCGGACGCTGCCGAACGAACGGGGTCTGGCGCCCGGGAACGGTGCCATGGTGGCCGCGCTGCGGGCCGCGTCGGACCGGGAACCGGTGGTGGCGGGCAAACCGTATCCGCCCCTGCTCGAGGATGCCCTGCGGCGGGCGGGCACCAGGGACGCGTTGGTGGTCGGCGATCGGCTCGACACCGATATCGAAGGGGCCGAGGCCGTGGCGGTGGATTCGCTGATGGTGCTCACCGGGGTCAGCACGCTGACGGAACTGGCCGGCCTGCCGGACGAACATCTGCCGACCTATGTCGCACAGACACTGGATGCGCTCAACCATCCCCCGGTGATGGGAGAAAGCTCCGATCCCGCCGCTATCGCGCAGAGGCTGCGAGAGAATCCCGGCCGGGCGGTGACGGTTCGCGCGGTGCGTTCCGTTATCCGATAGCGTTGAGAGCACGATGAGTACCTCAACCTCCCGTCCGCACACACCCGGCACGTCCCGGCCGGGAGTCCCGCTGCCCGGTCGACATCTGCCCGGGGCGCAGGTGGCCGATACGCCGGCCGATCCGGAACGGATCCGAGCCGAGGTCGACGAATTGCTGGCCGAGCTCGACTCCCGAACGGGGGCCGCCGGTGCGGATACCTTCGGCAACGACCTCGCCCGGCGAGCGCACATTCTGGAACAGGCACACGACGTGTTGGTCCAGGCATTGGCCACCGTGGACAAGATCTGAGGTGGCCAGGCGCGCGCGAGTGGATGCCGAACTGGTTCGGCGCGGATTGGCGCGGTCGCGCGAGCACGCGGTCGAGCTGATCGGAGCCGGTCGCGTCCTGATCAACGGCACCGTCGCGGTGAAACCGGCGACGGGGGTTACCGCGGACACCCCGCTGCTGGTGCGTGAACAGGCCGACGAGGTGTCGTGGGCCTCACGCGGTGCGCACAAACTGCTCGGCGCACTCGAGGCGTTCGAGCCGCAAGGGCTGGCGGTGGCGGGGAAACGTTGCCTGGACGCCGGAGCCTCGACGGGCGGATTCACCGATGTGCTGTTGTCGCGGCACGCACGGGAAGTGGTAGCCGTCGACGTCGGCTACGGGCAGTTGGTGTGGCGGCTGCGCAACGACGAGCGGGTGCGGGTCTTCGACCGCACCAATGTCCGCGGTCTCACCGCGGCGGTGATCGGTGGCACGGTGGAGCTGGTCGTCGCGGACCTGTCGTTCATCTCGCTGGGGCTGGTGCTGCCCGCGTTGGCCGACTGCGCCGCACCGGGGGCAGATCTGTTGCCGATGGTGAAGCCGCAATTCGAAGTCGGCAAGGAGCGAGTAGGCTCCGGCGGTGTGGTGCGCGATTCGGAATTGCGCGCCGAAGCGGTGCGCACGGTGGCGGCGTCCGCCGCGGAACTGGGACTACGGACCATGGCGGCGGTGGCCAGTCCGCTGCCGGGGCCGTCCGGAAATGTCGAATACTTTCTGTGGCTGCGCCGCGACGGGTCCACCGACTACGACGGTGACCGGGTCGCGGCCCTGGTCGAACGCGCGATCGAGGAGGGGCCACGGTGAACGCGATGGCGGGCGGATCCGGGCTGCGGGAGATTCTGCTGGTTGCGCACCCGGGTCGGGCCGAGATCATCGAGACCGCGCATCGGGTGGCCAAGCTCTGCGCCGATGCCGGGATCGTGCTGCGAGTACTCGCCGACGAGGCCTACAGTACGCGCTTCGACACCGGCCTCGAACCCGGTGTGGATCCGGTGCGGGTGGTCGACCACGAGCCGGAGGCGGCGCGGGGCTGCGAGATGGTATTGGCCCTCGGCGGGGACGGAACCTTCCTGCGGGCGGCGGAGCTGGCCCGTAATGCCTCGGTGCCGGTGCTCGGTATCAATCTGGGCCGGATCGGCTTCCTCACCGAGGCCGAGGCCGAACACCTGGACGAGGCCTTGGCGCAGGTGGTGCGGGGGGACTATCGCGTCGAACAGCGGATGACGCTCGATCTGTGCGTGCGCGTCGATGACGAGGTCGTCGAACGCGGCTGGGCCCTCAACGAGGCCAGTATCGAGAACGCCGTCCGTATGGGGGTGCTCGAGGTGGTGCTCGAGGTGGACGGGCGGCCGGTGTCGTCCTACGGTTGCGACGGGATACTCATCGCCACCCCGACCGGTTCCACCGCTTACGCGTTCTCCGCCGGCGGACCGGTGGTGTGGCCGGAACTGGAAGCGCTGCTGGTCATTCCGAGCAATGCGCACGCGCTGTTCGCGCGACCCCTGGTGACCAGCCCCGATTCCCGGATCGCGGTTGAGTCCGTTGCCACCGGCCACGATGCGATAGTTTTCCTGGATGGCAGGCGCACCCTCGCATTGCCGCGAGGCGGCCGAGTGGAAGCGGTCCGGGGTGCCGAGCCGGTGCGGTGGGTGCGGTTGGATTCCGCGCCGTTCGCCGACCGGATGGTGCGCAAGTTCGAGTTGCCGGTGACAGGCTGGCGTGGCCGACGGGAGGGCACACGTGCTGACAGAGATACGGATTGACGGCCTGGGTGTCATATCCACTGCTACCGCGCAATTCCACGAGGGTTTGACGGTGCTCACCGGGGAGACCGGTGCGGGTAAGACGATGGTGGTAACCAGTCTGCACCTGTTGAGCGGGGCGCGCGCCGACGCGGGCCGGGTGCGTCTGGGTGCGTCGAGGGCGGTGGTGGAGGGCCGGTTCACCGTCGACGGGGTGAACGCCGCGGCCCGTGCCGAGGCGGAGCAGGTATTGGAAGCGGCGGCCGCCGAGCCCGACGACGACGGCAGTATCATCGCGATCCGCACGGTGAACAGCGACGGGCGTTCGCGCGCGCATCTGGGTGGTCGCGGGGTTCCCGCCTCGGTACTGGCCGATTTCACCGCTGGGCTGCTGACGGTGCACGGGCAGAACGACCAATTGCGGTTGCAGCGTCCCGAACAGCAGTTGAACGCCTTGGATCGCTTCGCTGCCGAAAGCGTCGGATCGCTGTTACAGGAATATCAGGAGCAGCGCCGCGCCTGGCTGGACGCACGCACCGAACTGCTGGAACGCACCGCGCGCAGCCGGGAGCTGGCGTTGGAGGCCGAGCGGCTCACCCAGTCGCTCGCCGAAATCGACGCCATTGCACCGGAACCCGGGGAAGACGAGCGTCTGGTCGCGGAGATCCGCCGGCTCAGTGATCTGGATTCGCTGCGGGAGGCGGCCGCCACCGCGCACGATGCCCTGGCCGGGCCCGCCGACAATCCGGGGGAGGAGGCCGGGGCGCTGGATGCGTTGGGGGTGGCGCGTTCTCGTCTGGAGGGTGCCGAGGATCCGGAACTGGCCGCGCTCGTTCCGCGTTTGGGGGAGGCGATCGCCGTGGTGGTGGATCTGACCACCGAGTTGAGCGGCTATCTGTCGGATCTGCCGTCCGATCCGGGGGCGCTGGATTCGATGTTGACCCGGCAGGCCGAGCTGAAGTCGTTGACGCGCAAATACGCCGCCGATATCGACGGGGTGATCGCGTGGGCCGACGAGGCGCGTGCCCGGTTGGCATCGCTGGATATCTCGGAGGAGGCGCTGGCCGCGCTGGCCGCCGAGGTCGACCGCACTGCCGAGCGGGTGCGGGCCGCTGCGGTGAAGTTGTCCGCGGCGCGGGCCGAGGCGGCGGTCCGGCTCGCCGACGCGGTGAGTGCCGAACTGAGCGGGCTGGCCATGGGCAATGCGCGTCTCGAGGTGGAGGTGCGACCGGTACTCGCGGGACCGCAGGATTCCGCGCCGTTGACCGTGGACGGTGTGGAACTGCATGCCGGCGCGACGGGGGTGGACGAGGTGGAGTTCCGGCTGGCGGCCCATTCGGGTGCGCAGTCGCTGCCGCTGAGCAAGAGCGCTTCCGGCGGTGAGCTGTCGCGGGTGATGTTGGCGCTGGAAGTGGTGCTGGCCGGCTCCGAGCACGGAGTGACCATGGTATTCGACGAGGTGGATGCCGGCGTCGGTGGTCGGGCGGCGGTGGAGATCGGACGCCGGTTGGCGCGGTTGTCGCGCACCCACCAGGTGATCGTGGTGACGCATCTGCCGCAGGTCGCCGCGTTCGCCGATACCCATCTGGTGGTGAACAAGTCCGACGAGGACGACGGCACCGTCAATTCCGGTGTGCGGGCGCTGACCAACGACGAGCGGGTGGTGGAGTTGGCTCGTATGCTGGCCGGTCTCGATGACACCGAAACCGGGCGGGCGCATGCCTGGGAGTTGCTGAATATCGCGCGTGCCGAGCGGATGGCGGTCGGTAATACGCTCTGAGCGCGTATCCGCCCGGTTGTTCGTCTCGCTCGGGCGGGGGTGGAGATTCGGCCGCGCGGACCTCCACCTGGATGCGGAGGTCCGCGCGCTACGTTGGCCGGGTCAGCGAACCGCTTTGTGGGCCGCGGTGATGAATTGGCCGATGAGACCGCGCAGGCCGATTTCCATGACCTTGGCCGGAATGGGCAGTTTCGGCTCCGATTCCATGGTGTAGGAGACGCGGGTACCGCCCTCGGCATCGGCGAAGGTGATGATGCCGACGTGCCGCTTCACCGGTGCGCCTTTGACGATCTTGTATTCCATTCGTTCGCCCGGCACCAGGTTGGTGATCTCCTCGGTGACGCCGACCGGGCCGATTCCGATCTGGTGCTGCGCGCCCACGCCTTCACGTTCGGTCAGCCCCTCCTTGACGAGCTTGACCTGGACCGGGATGTAGGGGTTGATGCTCTCGCGGTCGGCGAACAGTCGGTACAGGGTCTCGCGCGGGGCGGCGATGACGGTATCGACGGTGGTGCTGGCCATGGAGTCTCCTCGCTCGAACGTAGCTGTGGTCGGCAGCATACGCGGTGATCCGAAACAGCCATTACGGCGAGTGACGGGCATATGCCCGGCGGATCTTTGGCTATCCGTCGGGTTCGCGGGCGGATCAGATCTCGAGGAGGGCGAGCAGGATATCGAGGGCGGTCGAGAGGAGTTGAGCGATCATTCCTGATTCCCTTCTACGATCGATAGAGGTAGCGAAAAGATAGCCATTCGCTCGAAGATGGCGGCGGAATCCAGGTGACGGCCGCGTGTTGCCGCACCGGCGGGCCGTGAACCCGCCTCGTCATCGGTCGTTCTACCAGGTCAATTCGTATGAGGGCGGTTGCGTCGCCCCTCGGCGCGCGGCGCGCCTCCACCGTTGTGGGCGGGTTTGCCGACATCATCGGGCCATGAGGATGCTGGCGCTGTTGTCCAAGCACACCGAGACGCTGCCCGGCCGGACCGGAACCGCCCGGGTAGACCGCAACACCCGGCGACTGCTGGACCGAGTCGGTCCGGGCGATATCGCGGTGATCGACGAGATGGACCTGGACCGGATCACCGCCGACCGGCTGCTCGGGGCCGGGGTGGTCGCGGTGATCAACACCTCGCCCTCCATCTCCGGACGCTATCCCAATCTGGGCCCGGAAATGCTGGTGGACAATGGTATCCAACTACTGGACACGGTGAGCAGCGATGCCTTCGGCAAGATCAAGGACGGTGCCCGGGTCCGAATCGATCGCGGCGTGGTCTATGCCGACCGGCTGACCAAGAAGGAACCGGAGGTCCTGGTCGAGGGAATCGAGCTGGACGCCGCCGCCGTCGCCGAGCGGATGCACGAGGCGCGCAACGGACTCGCCGACCATCTGGAGGCGTTCGCGGGCAACACCATCGAATTCATCCACACCGAGTCCGGTTTGCTCATCGACGGTATCGGGGTACCGGACGTGGACCTGGACATGCACGGCCGGCATGTCGTGGTGGTGGGCGACGGACCCGGTCACGAGAACGACCTGAAACGGCTCAAACCGTTCCTCAAGGAGTACACGCCGATCCTGATCGGGGTCGGGCGCGGTGCCGACACCCTGATGAGACGCGGATACCGACCGGATCTGATCGTCGGTGACCCCGACGAGATCACCGGCAAAACACTGAGATCCGGCGCCGAGGTGATCCTGCCCGCCGATATCGACGGCGCCGCCAAGGGGTTGGAGCGGATCCAGGATCTCGGCATCGGCGCGACCACCTTTCCGTCCTCGGGGGCGCCCGCGGATCTGGCGCTGCTGCTGGCGCATCACCACGGTGCGGCGCTGATCGTCACCGCGGGTGCGGCGGCCTCGTTGGACGAATTCTTCGACCGGGGTCGTCGCGACAGCAATCCGGCGACCTTCCTGACCCGGTTGAAGGTGGGCAATACGCTCATGGACGCGTCCGCGGTCGCCACGCTGTACCGCAACCGGGTGTCGGGTACCGTCATCGCCCTGCTGGTCCTGGCGGCGCTGCTCGCGGTGATCGTGGCGGTGTTGGCGACGCACGGTGGCAGTGAAGTCCTGGACTGGTTCGTCGATCTGTGGATCCGGGCGCAGGACCGGACACAGACGCTGTGGGGGGATATCCGGCGGTGATCTCGATACGGCACCATACGGTCTCGCTCGTGGCCGTCTTCCTGGCGCTGGCGGTCGGTGTGGTGCTCGGATCGCAAACCTTCGCGGTGGATATGCTGTCGGGGCTGCGCTCGGACAAGGCGGACCTGCAGGTCCGACTCGATACGACGCAGGAGCGCACCGCCGCTCTGACCGCTCGGCTGAACAGCGCCGAGGCGTTCGTCACCCAGGCGGCGGGCCGTATTCTCGCGGGCACTCTGACCGACCGCGGTGTGCTGGTGTTCACCACCCCCGACGCCGTGCCGGCCGATGTCGACGGGGTGATCGCGGCGCTGCGGGCGGCGGGCGCCGATATCACCGGTCGGATCGCGCTCACCGAGTCGTTCGCCGCCGGCGCGGCGGGCGATCGGATGCGGACCGCGCTGGCGAATGTCATCCCGGCCGGCGCCCGAGTGCGTACCGAAACGGTCGATCAGGGCAGCCTCGCCGGGGATCTGCTGGGGCTCGTACTCTTGCTCGACCCGGCGAGCCGGCAACCGCGCAGCACGCCTGAGGAGCTGCGACTGGCGCTGGAAACCCTGCGCGGCGGGGGTTTTCTCGGCTACGGGGACGCACCGGTGCGTCCCGCCCAGGCGGCCGTGGTTATCGGCGGCGGTGGGACGCGAACCGGTGGGGAGGCGATCGCCCGGTTCGCGGGAGCACTGCGCGAACGCGGTTCGGCCGTGGTGGTGGCGGACCGTACGGGAACGGCCGAGGCCGATGGGCCGTTGGCGGTGATCCGCGCCGATGCCGCCTTGGCCGCCGCGGTGAGCACCGTCGACAATCTCGACCGCGACATCGGCCGGATCACCACTGCCCTGGCATTGTCCGAGCAGCTCACCGGCCGCACCGGGCGATACGGCGACGGGCGGGAGGCGACCTCGCTCACCCTCGCCGCGGTACCGGAGCCCGGAGTGACCTCGGCAACCGCGGAGCGACCGAGTGGTTAACCAGGAGTGGCGCTCGATCGTCCTGCCGATTCCGTGTTACCGTGAAGACCCGTGGGTCAAACACGGATTCAGGCGCGCACGGCCACCAAACACATTTTCGTCAGCGGTGGTGTCGCCTCTTCGCTCGGTAAGGGTCTCACCGCCTCCAGCCTCGGCCAGCTGCTGACCGCACGGGGTTTGCGGGTCACCATGCAGAAACTGGACCCGTATCTGAACGTCGATCCCGGCACCATGAATCCGTTCCAACACGGTGAGGTCTTCGTCACCGAGGACGGCGCCGAAACCGATCTCGACGTCGGGCACTACGAGCGTTTTCTCGACCGGGACCTGTCCAAGGACGCCAATGTCACCACCGGTCAGATCTACTCCTCGGTGATCGCCAAGGAGCGCCGCGGCGAATACCTGGGCGATACTGTGCAGGTCATCCCGCATATCACCGATGAGATCAAGGCGCGCGTCATGGCCATGCGCGGTCCGGACCTGCAGGGGCAGGAACCGGATGTGGTGATCACCGAGATCGGCGGCACGGTCGGCGATATCGAATCCCAGCCCTTCCTGGAGGCCGCCCGCCAGATCCGCCACGATGTGGGCCGCGACAACGTGTTCTTCCTGCACGTGTCACTGGTGCCGTATCTGGCGCCGTCGGGGGAACTCAAGACCAAACCCACCCAGCATTCGGTGGCGGCGCTGCGCAGTATCGGTATCCAGCCCGATGCGCTGATCCTGCGCTGCGACCGTGATGTGCCGGAGGGGCTCAAGAGCAAGATCGCGCTCATGTGCGACGTGGATGTCGACGCCTGTATCTCCACCCCCGACGCCCCGTCCATCTACGACATTCCCAAGGTGCTGCACCGCGAGGGCCTCGACGCCTATGTGGTGCGCAAGTTGGGGCTGCCGTTCCGGGACGTGGACTGGACGGTGTGGGGCGACCTGCTGGAACGGGTGCACGCGCCGCGGGAGACGGTGGAGGTCGCGCTCGTCGGCAAATACGTGGACCTGCCCGATGCCTATCTGTCGGTCACCGAGGCACTGCGGGCGGGCGGGTTCGCCTGCCGGGCGAAGGTGAACCTCCGCTGGGTACGTTCCGACGACTGCGAGACCCCGGCGGGTGCGCAGGCCGCGTTGCGCGATGTCGACGCGGTGCTGGTCCCCGGCGGGTTCGGAATCCGCGGTATCGAGGGCAAGGTCGGTGCCATCCACTACGCCCGGACCCGTGGACTGCCGTTGCTCGGCCTGTGTCTGGGGTTGCAGTGCATGGTGATCGAGGCCGCTCGTTCCGTCGGGCTGGTCGAGGCCAACTCCACCGAGTTCGAGCCGGATGCCGAACATCCGGTGATCTCCACCATGGCCGATCAGAAACAGGCGGTGGCCGGGGAAGCCGATCTGGGCGGCACCATGCGGCTCGGCGCCTATCCGGCCGTGCTGGAGAAGGGATCGGTGGTGGCCCGCGCCTACGGCACCGAACACGTCTCCGAACGGCACCGGCACCGCTACGAGGTGAACAACGCCTACCGGGACAAGGTCGCCACCAGCGGCCTGCGGTTCAGCGGCACCTCCCCGGACGGGCTGCTGGTGGAATTCGTCGAACTGCCCGCCGACAAACATCCGTTCTTCGTCGGCACCCAGGCCCATCCGGAGTTGAAGAGCCGGCCCACCCGCCCGCATCCGCTGTTTGTGGAGCTCATCGCGTCCGCGCTGAAATACAAGGCGGCCGAACGGCTTCCGGTCGACATCCCCGGTGAGGATCTGGCCGCTACCGCCGAGCGGGCATCGTGACGGCGCGGCCCGAAGACCCGGCGCGGTCCGCGCCGGGCAGTCACGAGTTCCATACGGTGTCCAGCCGGACGGTGTATTCGGGGGCGATTCTGGCGCTGCGCCTGGACCGGGTCCGGATGCCCGGCGGCCGAATCGCCGAGCGCGAGGTGGTGGAACACCACGGCGCGGTGGCGGTGTGCGCGGTCGACGACGACGGTTCGGTCGTACTGATCCGCCAGTACCGGCATCCGCTCGGTGAGCGGTTGCTGGAGTTGCCCGCCGGGCTGCTCGATGTGCCGGGGGAGGACCCGCTGGAGGCGGCGCGGCGGGAGTTGGCCGAGGAGACAGGTTTGGCGGCCCGCGACTGGTCGGTCCTGGTGGATATGGCGCTGTCGCCGGGGTTTACCGACGAAACGCTGCGGGTGTATCTGGCGCGTGACCTCTACGACACCCATCGGCCGGAGCCGGAGTTGGAGGAGGCCGATCTGGAACTGGTGCGGATGCCGGTGTCCGAGGCGGTGCGTGCCGCGCTGGCCGGGAAGATCGTGAACGCCACCGCGGTGGCCGGTCTGCTCGCTTTGAACACCGCCGAAACGGGGAGTCTGCCCCTGAGGCCGGCGGATGCGCCGTGGCCGGGGCAGTCCACAGCACTGCTGCGCCGGCAAGCGGCCCGCCGGTTCGAAGACTGAGACGGGCCGACGGTGCGGGAGGTCGACGCCTTTCTCGACCATCTGGCGGTCGAACGCGGCGCCGCGCGCAATACCCTGGCCGCCTATCGCCGGGATCTCGGCCGCTACCGGGACTTCCTGACCGGCCGGGGGATCGTGGACCTCGAGGAGGTCACCGAGCGCGACGTCGCCGAATTCACGATGGCGTTGCGCGGCGGTGGCGGTGAGTCTGCGCCGCTGGCACCCGGATCGGTGGCGCGGGCGCTCATCGCGGTGCGTGGATTGCATCGGTTCGCGGCCGCCGAGGGCCTGGTCGGTGCCGATGTCGCCCGTGGGGTGAAACCACCCGCACCGGGACGGCGACTACCGAAGGCGCTGCCCTACGACCAGGTGCTGCGGGTCCTGGAAGCGGCCGGGGCGGATACCGGGTCCGGCGGTGCGGGAGCGGCGCGGGGGCTGCGGGACCGGGCGCTGCTGGAACTGCTGTATTCGACGGGGGCGCGGATATCGGAAACCGTGGGCCTGGACCTGGATGATCTCGACACCACCGAGCGCACGGTGGTCTTACGCGGTAAGGGGGGCAAACAGCGTCTGGTCCCGGTGGGGCGACCCGCGTTGGAGGCGGTGGACGCCTACCTGGTGCGCGGGCGGCCCGTGTTGGCCGCCCGCCGCTCCGGACGGACGGTCGGCTACGCCGGGGCGCTGTTCCTCAATGTACGCGGAGGACGGCTGTCCCGGCAGAGCGCCTGGCAGGTGCTGCGCCGCGCCGCCGAGCACGCGGGGGTCACCGCGAACGTATCGCCGCATACACTGCGGCATTCCTTCGCCACCCACCTCCTGGACGGCGGCGCGGATGTGCGGGTGGTGCAGGAACTGCTCGGACACGCCTCGGTGACCACGACACAGATCTACACCCTCGTCACGGTCGGTACGCTGCGGGAGGTCTGGGCGACGGCGCATCCACGTGCCCGGTGACGCCGCCTCGAACACGTTTCGACGCCGTGATGTGCGGCGTGGTATCCAGGACCCGGTAGCGTTTCGGTAACTGCCGTGCGATCCCGCATGTGAACACGCCGCACGGACGCGCGGCGCGCGAGTGCGGTCAAGCGGTAGCGTCTACCGAGAGCCGGACCGTGGCGAAAGCGAGGCCATCCCTTATCGGTCTCGTTACGCTCGACGAGGCGACGGGCAGAAACGTATAAGGAGCAGCGGATCGTGACGACAGCCGGAGCGGCGGAATCGCCGAGGGGCGCCGGCCCGGAGCCGCTTAAGGTCGACCGGGCGGCCGTCGACCCCGACGAACGGGCCGCGTCGGTATGGGGTACGGGACCCGAACCCGTCCCCGCCGACGCCACGTTGGGACCTACCGGGCGCCCTCTGCGCCTGGTGCCCGACCCGCCGCCCGCGGCACACCACGGTGAGGCGCTGGTCGTGGCCATGTGCAATCAGAAGGGCGGGGTCGGCAAAACCACCTCGACCATCAACCTCGGTGCCGCGCTGGCCGAATACGGGCGGCGGGTACTGCTGGTGGATCTGGACCCGCAGGGCGCGCTGTCGGCGGGGCTGGGAGTGGCGCACCACGATCTCGAGCTGACCGTGCACAACCTGCTGATCGGCTCCCCCTGCAGTATCGACGACGTGCTCATGCAGACCAAGGTCGAGAACATGGACCTGCTGCCGAGCAATATCGATCTGTCGGCCGCGGAGATCCAACTCGTCAACGAGGTGGGGCGGGAGCAGTCGCTGGGGCGGGCGTTGGAACCGGTGCGCGGGAACTACGACTACATCCTCATCGACTGCCAGCCGTCACTGGGTCTGCTCACCGTGAACGCGCTCGCCTGCTCCGACGGGGTGATCATCCCGATGGAATGCGAGTACTTCTCGCTGCGCGGACTGGCGTTGCTCACCGATACCGTGGAGAAGGTGCGCGCCCGGATCAACAATCGGCTGAGCCTGTACGGCATCCTGGTCACCATGTTCGATGCCAGGTTGCTGCATTCCCGCCAGGTGATGGCGCGGGTGGTCGAGGTGTTCGGCGATCTGGTGTACGACACCGCGATCGCGCGTACCGTACGCTTCCCCGACGCCAGCGTCGCCGGTGAGCCGATCACCACCTGGGCACCGAGGTCCGGGGGAGCCGAGGCGTATCGGGCGATGGCGCGGGAAGTCATCCACCGGTCCGGCCGGTGAGCGGGGAGCGCGAACCCGCACCGACCACCGAAACGCCCGCCGAACCCACGCCGGCCTCGAGTGCCGAGCCGGTGCGTCCGAACGGCTTCCATCTGCGGTTGAGCAATTTCGAGGGGCCGTTCGACCTGCTGTTGACGCTGATCTCCCAGCGTCGGCTGGATGTGACCGAGGTGGCATTGCACCAGGTCACCGACGAGTTCATCGCCTACACCAAGGCGCTGACCGCCGGGTTGGCCCACCAGGGCACGCTGCGCGCCGACAAGATCCTGGATCAGACCACCGAATTCCTGGTGGTCGCCTCCACCCTGCTGGATCTGAAGGCGGCGCGGTTGCTGCCCGCCGGCGAGATGACCGACGCCGAGGACCTGGAACTACTGGAGGCGCGCGACCTGCTGTTCGCCCGCCTGCTGCAGTACCGGGCGTTCAAGCAGGTCGCCGAACTGCTCGGGGAACTGGAGGCGGCGGCACTGCGCCGATATCCGCGGGCGGTTGCATTGGAAGAGCGGTACTCCGGTCTGCTGCCGGAGGTTACCCTCGGAGTTGACGCGGCCGGTCTCGCCGAGATCGCCGTGGCGGCGTTCCGGCCCCGTCCAGTACCCAAGGTGGGATTGGACCATCTGCACGCGCATACGGTGTCGGTGGCGGAACAGGCCGCGATCATACTGGAACGGCTCAAACAGCGAGGGCCGGGCGGCTGGACGAGTTTCGCCGAACTGGTGGCCGACTGTTCGGAACCGATCGAGATCGTGGCACGGTTTTTGGCGTTGCTCGAGCTCTATCGGGGCAAATCGATCGAGTTCGACCAGCCCGATCCGCTGGGACCGCTCGCGGTGAGCTGGACCGGGGAGGACGCCGGCGCGGCATCCGCGGCGCCGGTGACTACCGAAGAGGATTACGGATGACCGAAACAGTGCCGAGGTTGGCGTCCGGGTCGTCGGGCGCTCCCGAACCGCTCGATGAACCCGAACCGCTCGATGACGACGAATTCCGGTCCGCCCTGGAGTCGATGCTGCTCGTGGTGGACAGCCCGGCGCCCGCCGAACAGCTCGCCGCCGCCCTGGACGATTCCGCCGATCGGGTGGAACGGGCGCTGCGGGAGATGGCGGCGGAACTGACTGCCCGGCGCAGCGGTATCGATCTGCGTTTCGTCGGGGACGGGTGGCGCTTCTATACTCGCAACGAGTATGCGCCGTATGTGGAGCGGATGCTGCTCGACGGCGCTCGGACGAAGCTGACCAGGGCCGCGTTGGAGACCCTGGCGGTGGTGGCCTATCGTCAGCCGGTGACCCGGGCCCGGGTGAGCGCGGTGCGCGGGGTGAACGTCGACGGTGTGATGCGCACCCTGCTGGCCAGGGGCCTGATCGCCGAGACGGGCACCGACCCGGAAACCAACGGCACGCTCTACCGCACCACCGAACTGTTCCTGGAACGGATCGGTTTGGCGTCGTTGAGCGATCTGCCACCGCTGGCACCGCTGCTACCGGGCGTCGACCTGATCGATGAGATCAACGAGAGCCTGGAGACGGACCCCCGCTACACCAGGCTGCGCAAACCCGCCGAGGACGACCTCGACCTCGGCACCGAGGACTGAAGGACAAACGTGAATACCTCCGCTCGCCGAGATGGCACACCGGAACGAAGAAGACGAGGCGATGAGCCCGGCGCGGGCCGACGCGGCAACCGCGGCGTTCCACGCGAAGCGCGGGACAGCCGGCGCGGTGCCCGTGACGCCCAGCGCAGCGGCCGCGATGTCCGCGCCGCCGGTGCCGCCGCGCAGCGGGGTGGTGCCGCACGCGGTGCCGGTCAGTCGGGTGATACCCGCCGCGGCGCGTCCTCCGGGGGTGACCCGCGGGGAACCGGCCGTCAGAGTGCCGCCTCCCGCCGCGCGGGCGCGCCCCCGCCCCGCTCCGGCACCGGGAAACCGGCCCGGCCGCAGCGTCAGGCCGGTGGGCCGCCGCAGCTGAGCAACGCCAAACCGGCCCGGCACCAGTACGTGGAACCGGCCGAGCCCACCCACGCGAAACTGCCCTGGGGGGAGGGCGAGCGTCTGCAGAAGGTGCTGGCCAAGGCCGGTGTCGCCTCCCGCCGGGCAGCGGAGGAACTGATCGCCCAGGGCCGCGTCGAGGTGGACGGCATCATCGTCCGGGAACAGGGTCTGCGGATCGACCCGGCGCAGGCGGTGGTGCGGGTCGACGGAACCCGGGTGGTGGTGCGCGAGGAACTCGTGTACCTGGCGCTCAACAAACCCAAGGGCTGGCAGTCGACCATGTCCGACGATCTCGGCCGCCCGTGCGTCGGCGATATCGTCGCCGAGCGGGTGACGGCCGGTCAGCGGCTGTTCCATGTGGGGCGGCTGGACGCCGATACCGAGGGACTGCTGCTGCTGACCAACGACGGTGATCTCGCGCACCGGCTCATGCATCCGTCGTATCGGATGTCCAAAACCTATCTGGCGACCGTGCACGGTGAGGTGCAACGTTCGATGGGCAAAATCCTGCGCGAAGGGGTGGAACTCTACGACGGACCCGCGGCGGTGGACCGATTCCAGGTCTTGGAGCTGGGGGAGGGTCGGTCGCTGGTGAAGGTGGTGCTGCACGAGGGTCGCAAGCACATCGTGCGCCGACTGTTGGACGCGGTCGGCCATCCGGTGATCCGACTGGTGCGCACCCATATCGGCCCGGTGGCGCTGGGCGACCAACGGCCGGGCACGCTGCGGGTGCTCGGCCGGGACGAAATCGGCAAACTCTACGAGGCGGTGTCTTTGTGAACGGTGTGGAGATTCCGGTCGAGATCCCCGGGCGGGTGTCCGGGACGGGACCGCTGGTCATCGCCATGGACGGTCCCTCGGGGACCGGTAAATCCAGTGTGTCGCGCCGGTTGGCGGCGCGCCTGGGTGCCGCCTACCTCGATACCGGCGCCATGTACCGGGTCGCCACCCTGCAGGTATTGCGCGCCGGGGTCGATCCGGCCGATCCGGCGGCGGTGACGGCGGCGGTCAAGGAACTGCCGCTGCGCATCGGCACCGACCCCGGACGGGAGGTCATCGAACTGGACGGGGAGAACGTCGCCGCCGAGATCCGCGGCGGCGCGGTGACCGCGGCGGTGTCGGCGGTCTCGGCCGTGCCGGAGGTGCGTGAGCTGTTGGTCGCGCTGCAACGCGACATCGTGGTCGGGACCGGGCGAATCGTGGTCGAGGGACGCGATATCGGCACCGTCGTGTTGCCCGAGGCCGACGCCAAAATCTATCTGACGGCCTCGGCGGAGGCGCGTGCGCAGCGGCGCAATCAGCAGAATATCGCCGAGGGCCGCGGCGACGACTACGTCGGCGTGCTCGCCGATGTGCAACGGCGTGACCGGCTCGACTCCACCCGGGCGGTGTCGCCGCTGCGGCCGGCCGCCGACGCGGTGCTGGTCGATACCAGCGAACTGAGTATGGACGAGGTCATCGAGGAGCTGTACCGCGTGGTGGCGCGGCAGATTTCGGCGAGAAGGTCGGGAGTGGGCGAATGAGCGCGGACACGACCGGCGACGTACTCGCCGGTGACGGTGTGTGGAGCGAAGAATCCGAATGGGAGCTCACGGATTTCGCGGGGGACCCGGAGGTGGCCGACCATGTGCCGATGCCCACGGTGGCCGTGGTCGGACGCCCGAATGTAGGCAAATCGACCCTGGTGAACCGGATTCTGGGTCGACGCGAGGCCGTTGTGGAGGATGTTCCCGGCGTGACCCGCGACCGGGTCTCCTATGAGGCGAGCTGGGCGGGGCGCCGGTTCCTGGTTCAGGACACCGGCGGCTGGGAGCCGGATGCCAAGGGGCTGCAGCAGTCGGTGGCGCGGCAGGCGGAGCTGGCCATGCACAGCGCCGACGCGATCCTGTTCGTGGTGGACGCCGTCGTCGGCGCCACCGCCACCGACGAGGCCGCGGTGAAGGTGCTGCGCCGGGCGAAGACCCCGGTGATCCTGGTGGCGAACAAGGTTGACGATCAGCGCCTGGAGGCGGACGCGGCCGCGCTGTGGTCCCTGGGTCTGGGAGAACCGCGGATGGTGTCGGCCTCGCACGGGCGGGGCACCGGGGACCTGCTCGACGATGTGCTCGAGGTGCTGCCGGAGACGCCACGCGAAGGCGGCGGCGGTCTCGGGCCGCGGCGGGTGGCGCTGGTCGGTAAGCCGAACGTGGGTAAATCGAGCCTGCTGAACAAGCTCACCGGTGATGAGCGGTCGGTGGTGCACGATATCGCGGGCACTACGGTCGATCCGGTCGATTCGCTGGTCGAGCTGGGCGGCAAGGTGTGGCGGTTCGTCGATACCGCGGGGTTGCGGCGCAAGGTGGCCAATGCGAGCGGCACCGAGTTCTACGCCTCGCTGCGCACCAGGTCGGCGCTGGAGGCGTCCGAAGTGGCCGTCATGCTCATCGACGCGTCGCAGCCGATCACCGAACAGGATCTGCGGGTGATCGGCATGGTCGCCGATTCCGGACGGGCGCTGGTGTTGGCGTTCAACAAATGGGATCTGGTCGACGAGGACCGGCGCCTGCAGTTGGAGCGGGAGGTGGAACGCGAGCTGATGCGGGTGCCGTGGGCGCAGCGGGTCAATGTTTCCGCGCAGACGGGGCGGGCGGTACAGAAGCTGGTGCCGGCCATGGAGACCGCCCTGGAATCCTGGGACAAGCGCATTCCGACCGGGCGGTTGAACACCTGGCTGAAGGAAGTTGTCGCCGCCACCCCGCCGCCCATGCGTGGCGGTCGGCTGCCGCGAGTGCTGTTCGCCACCCAGGCCGGTACTCGTCCGCCCACGTTCGTGCTGTTCACCACCGGTTTTCTGGAGGCGGGCTATCGACGGTTCCTGGAGCGGCGGCTGCGGGAGGAGTTCGGTTTCGCCGGTTCACCGCTGCGGATCTCGGTGCGGGTGCGGGAGAAGCGCGCCCGGAAATAGCATGTGACCGGCGACATCCCCTCTCGGACCGGACCTCGGATTGAAGCTGCTCGTGCCGGGTATGCGCCCGGTATCCGAGCGAACAACCGATCTTTCGGAGGTGGAATCGTGGCCGAGCAGAAGAGTGGTCCTCAGGAGGGGCTGGAAGGCGCTGTGGAAGGCGCGAAAGGCAAGGCCAAGGAGGTCGCGGGTGCGGTCCTCGGTAGGGAGGGACTCCGTCAGGAGGGTAGGACCCAGCAGGACAAGGCCGAGTCCCAGCGGACCGCCGCCCAGAAGGAAGCGGAGGCCGAGAAGGCGCGCGCGGAGGCCAATGTGGACGAACGCCGGCAGCGCGCCCAGCAGGACGCCCCACAGCAGGGAGAGACGGTTACTCCCACGCCGAGGCAAGGGCGGTGACCAAGCGAACGTAGCGCGCTGGCCTCCGCGTTCAGGCGGAGGCCAGCGCATCTGGCATAGTCCTGGACTGTCGCCGCCGGGCCGGTGGAGACATAAACGCCTGCGGAGCGGACGTAAGACTGTAAAAGGTCTGCCTTTTCAGCTGTCTGCGGTGAAACAGGAAACCCGACTCGTGAGGGTTGGAATCCTCTCCCTTCAGGGAGGGGAGGAGGTCAATCACTCGCGTGAACACGAACGGCGGATATGCCGGTCCTCGCCGGTGACACGGTGGTGGTCGACGGATCACCCGACCCGGGTGCCTGCGGGACCGGCCGTCGTGTGTGGCCGTGCGCTCGCGGTTGTCATACCGCGCGATCGTACGGCGGAGTGCTCGTCCGGGGAGATCTCCGGCACCGCGATGGAGGCGGCGGCTCCGCCCGCGACGAACTCCGCGGCGGTCGAGACCGCACGCAGTACCGCCTGCTCGGTGTCGGTGCCCGCGGCCAGGGCGGCCGCCGCGGCTCCGGCGAATCGGTCGCCCGCACCGCAGGTGTCCCCCTCGGATCCCACGCGCAGTTCGGCAGGTACCGGGAAATGCCGAGGAGCGGTCTGCCCCTGCCGGTACAGCACGGCACCGTCGGCGCCCAGGGTGATCGCAACGGCATCGGCCGACCACCGCTCGGTGAGTTCCCGGGCGCGATCGCCGAACCCCTCCCGGTCCGGCACCAGCCGTTCCGCCTCGATCCGGTTGGGAACGACCAGGGCGGCGCCCGGTACCGGATCGGGGCCGTGCGGATGCGGATCCCAGATCAGCGGGATCTGCGCGGCACGGGCCGTCAGCAGGGTGCGCAGGTGCGGATGGTCCGCGGTCCCGCGGCCGTAGTCCGCCACCAGAATCGCATCGGCCGCGTCCAGTGCGGTGCGCACCGCGTCGGGCAGCGGACCGTCGGTGACCCGACCGGTACCGGAATCCAACCGGGTGATCGGGGTGAGCATCTCGCGACCGCCCGGGCCGGCCCACGGGCCGATCGCACGCACCCGTTCCTTGCACACTGTTCCCCCGGTGAGCGGAAGCGCTACGACACCGACCGTGCCGTCCGGTCGTAGCGGGCCGGTCGGTGGGGAACCGCTCGGCACGGCGCCGTTCAGCAGCGTGCGCAACCGCCGGCCTGGTTCATCGTCCGCGAACCCGCCGATCAGGACGGTTACCGCGGTCTCGGAAACGGTCAGCAGCGCCGCCAGCCCGGCCCCGCCGGGGCGGTGCGCCCGCCCGACGACGTCCACCACCGGCACGGCCGCGTCCGGGCTGCGGCGGTCGGCGCGGCCCTCGACCTCGATATCGAGGAAGACGTCGCCGACCACCACTACGTGACCGGGCGGCGCGCTCCAGGTCACGAACCCCCCTCCAGCGCCTCGTCCAATACGTCGCACAGCGCGTGGACCAGCACGAGATGTATCTCCTGTACCGTCGGGACATCGGCGCCCTCGATCGCAATGGCGTCGTCGCAGAGCGCGGCCAGCGGATTCGGTGACGGGCCGGTGAGCGCCCAGGTGAGCATTCCGATCTCCTGTCCGGTCTTGGCGGCGGCGACGACATTGGCGCTGGCGCCACTGGTGAACAGGGCTATCAGCACATCGCCGGCTCGCCCGTGCGCGCGCAGTTGCCGGGCGAACATCTCCTCGGGCCCGTGATCGTTGACGATGGTGGTGGTGCTGGAGGTTTCGGCGTGCAGTGCGATGGCCGACAGTGGTTGGCGTTCGTGGCGGAATCGTCCTGTGAGCTCAGCGGTCAGATGCTGGGCCTCGGCCGCGCTGCCGCCGTTGCCGCTGGCGAAGAGCCTGCCATCGTGCTGATATACCCGCGCCAGCTGGTCCCCCCAGATATTTATCCGCGCGCAGGCGGGGCGCAGGTTACCGTCCAATGCGGCCCGCAGCGCCTCGAAATGCTCTGTCGGTCCGGCGGCAGGGCGGCGGGAACGGTCCGGGCTGTCCGGTGCGTCCTTGGTGCTCACAGTGGCTGCTCCTTCCTCTGCGCGCCCTCGAGGGCGAGACTCACCGCCGCAGTGAGATCGGGAGCGACCGCGGCGTACCGTTCGGCATGGGCGATCTCGCCCGCCCGGGTGCGGGAGGTGGGCACCAGCACCGCCGCGGCACCGGCCGCGAGCGCCGCCTCGACATCGGAACCGATATCCCCGATCACCACGCACTGGCGCGGCTCGACCCTGAGCGCGTCGGCGGCGGCGAGCACCAGCCCCGGTGCCGGTTTGCGGCAGCCGCATCCCTCGTCGCGACCGTGGGGACACACCTGCCAGGTGTCGAACGGTCCGAGCAGCTCCTCGACCCGCGCCTGCACGGCAGCCAGCCGCATCGGCGTGATCCGGCCCGACGCCACCCCGGACTGATTGCTCACCACTCCCGTCCGCACCCCCGCGCGGTGCAGCCGACGCAGCTGCGAGCGCGCCCCCGGGACCGGGCGGACCAGGTTGGGATCGGACAGATAGGGGATATCGGTGATCAGGGTGTCGTCACGGTCGAGCAGGACCACGGCAGGGCGGGACCGCGGTAAGCGGAGCCCGCCGGTGTCGCAGTTCCTGCTCATGCGGGCGTGATGCCCGGGGAGAAGTACTTGAAACCGCTTCCTTGCTACTTCTTCACACCCTGTTACTTCTCCTCGGTAACGGAATCAGCCGGGGGAATCGAGGAGTTTCTCCACCGCCTCCACCACGGCGTCCGGCGAGATCCCTTCCAGGCACGGGTGTCCGGCAACCGGGCACTCGCGGGCACGGGTGTCGGCGCAGGCAGCGTGCTGATCGCCGAGCAGGACGACGGGAACGCCGTAGGGCGCCCAGCGCTGGGCGGGCACGACGGGCGCGAACAGGGAGACCACCGGCGTGTCGACCGCGGCCGCCAGATGGGCCGTGGCGGTATTGGGGGCCACGACGACCCGGGCATCGCGCAGCACGGCCGCCAGGCTCGGCAGATCGGTGGCCCCGCCGAGGTCGACACCGTCCGTTCCCGCGACGGCCTTGGTGAGCGCGCATTCCGACGAGGCCCCCGTCACCAGCACCCGGTGGCCCGCGGCGCGCAGGGCGGAGACCACTTCCCGACAGCGGTGCGCGGACATCCGCCGCGCGGGCGCCGCGGAGCCCGGGTGCACCACAATGTAGCCGGGCGGCCCGGTCATGGCGCGCACGTCGGGCAGGTTGGCGCGGACCCGCAGCCGGTCATCGCGGCCGGGGTATCCGGCCGCGGCCGCCAGCGACAGCGCCCGGACGGGTTCGGGCATATCGTCGTCGACGCGGTGTCGCACGTCCAGCAGCGACCCCGGATAGTCGGTGGTGATCGCCGCGATCCGCGGGATTGCGGCCATCCGCAGGATCAGCGCCAACGGCAGCGGCGACTGATGGAACGAGGTGAAGATGAGCGCCTCGTCCACGCGGTAGGCGGCGATGATGGCGCGCAGTTCGTCCACCGCCGCGGCGGTGACCGGTTGCGGTTCGAAGTCGACCCACCCGGCGTGGAATACGAGGACCCGGTCGACGCCGGGCAGAAGTTCGGCGGCGTCCCGGCCCCGTGGGCCGGCCAGGAATGTCACGTGGTCCGCCTCTTCTGCGACGGCGCGCACGGCCGGACCGGTTATCAGGACGTCGCCCGCACTGTCCAACCGAGCGACGAGCACGTGTCGGGTCACGACCGTACCGGCCGCTCGGCGGCGAGTCCGGTGAGCAGCCGATCCCAGCTGTCGGTGAACCTGTCGATCCCGAAATTGGCGTGCGCCCAGTGCCGCGCCGCTCTCCCCGCCGCCTCGGCGAAGAACGGCTCGTGCACGAACTGCCGGATACCTTCGGCCAGCACCTCCGGTTCCGTCGATATCACACCCGCCTCGGTCGGGATGGATGCCGGTGCCTCGGTGGTGCCCACCGCCACGATCGGCATACCGAGGTACATCGCCTCGATCACCGACAGTCCGAGCGAAGTCCACCGCGGAGTGTGCACGAATACGCGGCGCCGGGCCAGTTCGACGTACAAGTGCTGCTGTTCGTGGTCGCCCGCGCCGTACACCCGTTCGGGGGTGGTGCCCACGGCCTGATGCAGGTTCTCGGTGCCCATCCCGAAAACGTCGATCGGTGCCGCCTGCGACAGGGGGGCGAGGAGGTCGGTGCCGGTGATCCGCCACCGCCGCACCGGTTCGTTGATGATGGACGCCGCTCGCGGCAGTTCGCCGCTGTAGCGATGGCCCGGGTCGCGCATTCCGTGCGGAATCACCGTGACCGGCGCCCGCCCGTTGTCCCACATCAGCCGATTGAACTGGGTGACGTGGACCAGCAGGATATCGGAGCGCTCGGCCAGCGGGTGCCGGCT
Organism: Nocardia brevicatena NBRC 12119; assembly: GCF_000308495.1. Classification (GTDB taxonomy): domain Bacteria; phylum Actinomycetota; class Actinomycetes; order Mycobacteriales; family Mycobacteriaceae; genus Nocardia; species Nocardia brevicatena. The sequence goes on from NZ_BAFU01000045.1 coordinate 23,917, forward strand.
CAGCGCGGCATGTTCGCGCGGGGTGCTGTGCTCGACGAATACCGCGGGTAGGTCGACGCCCGGTGTCCGGCCCAGCCATTCGCGCGCCAGCTCCAGTTCCCGGGGCCGTTGCAGTACCACGACGTCGACGTGTTCGTGTGCCAGCGCGCTCGGTGCGACCTCGCGGGCGGTATACGGCCACGGACGGCCGCACCGTCCCAGTGCCCATTCGTTGCTCTCCGGATACTTCGGGTCGGTGGGCAGCAGATAGTTGTGTCCGCCCTGCACGAACGAGGTCATCCAGGAGCCGTGCGCATGCCAGACGAGCACGTTCAGCGCGCGCCCATCCGGTGGGGTCCGGTTCGCTGCAGCTTCCATGGGCGGCGTATGCCCTCGAATCGAGCTCCGAAACGGGATCGTGGGATCGGGTGTCCGCGAGTTCATCCCGACAGCACCTTTTCCTCGCGCACCTGCCGCTGCCGGTCGTGCTGCGGGTGCAGTTCGTACACCGCGAAGGCGGTGCGGATGACCGGTTGGGCGACATTGCGGACCCGGATACCCCCGGGGGTAGTGCCGCGTTCGGTGCCGGCGTGCGCGTGCCCGTGCACGGCGAGGTCGACATTGTGCTCGTCGATGGGCTCGCCCAGCAGATACGAACCCAGGAACGGGTATATCTCGCGGGGTTCGCCGTGCAAGGTGTCGCTGACGGGGGCGTAGTGGGTGAGCACGATCGTGATATCGGTGTCCAGGCCCGCCAGCGCACGGTCCAGGGTCTCGGCCAATTCGAGGGTATGCCCGGCGAATTCGCGCATCAGCGGCTCCCCGAACACGCTGGCGCACTTACCGGCGAAACCGCCACCGAAACCTTTTGTGCCCGCGATGCCCAGGGTCTGTCCGTCGACCTCGATCGTGGTGGCGGTGCCCTCGAGTACGGTGATGCCGCACGATTCGAGCTGGTCGATCATCTCGGACTCGGCGTCGCTGTGGTAGTCGTGGTTGCCGAGCACCGCGACCACCGGGACGCCGACATCCGCGAATTCGGTGGCCACCACCTCGGCCTCGGCCGGGGAGCCGTATCTGGTCAGATCACCGGCCAGCAACAGCACATCGGCCCGGTCCGGTAGTTCCCGCAGCGCGGGCCGCAGCAGCCCACGCGAATCGGTACCCAGGTGGACGTCCCCGACCGCTGCGATCCGCATCTGCCAATTCCTTTCGCTCGCCTGTGCTCACCGGAGGTCTTCGCTCTCTTCCGGGCAGAGGACCCCGGTGACGTGGACATCGTTGTGGATCCGCGCCTTCGGCAGGATCTCGTGCACCACGTCCTCCAGCGCGTTTCGCCGCTGCACCGTGCTCACCTCGCCGTCGAGCGCCACCACGTCCCCGCGGATACGCACCCGTACACCCTGTTCCGCGGTGCGCGGGTCCTCCGCCAGGGCGCGGTGCAGTGCGGCGGCCACGTACTCGGGTGGGCGGTTTGTGGGTCGATCAGAGATACCGGGCATCTACTCCACCTTTCCTGGGGACGCCGCCGCCGGCGCCGGTCGTGAGGGCTTTTCGCGTGTATCGTCCGTCGCCCGGGTGTCGGCGATACCGAGGTCGTCGACCAGGCCGAGGAATGCCCGCGCATAGGGCGAATGCTCCGTCTGCGCGCGTACCGCCGGCCAGTCCACCTGTTCGCGCAGATCGCGGGATATGCGCAGCAGGGGGCTGAGATCGAGCCGGTGGGCGTCGAAGACCAGTAGTTTGTCGACCAGCAGGTCGGTGGCGTCCACCACCGGCGCCACGGTCGGGCCGACGCGCATGACCTCGGCGCGGTCCAGCAGGGCGTCGTCGACCTCACGATTGTTGGGGCGGTGGATGATATCGATCAGGGTGTCGCCGTCGTATGCCTTGGTCAGCCAGTCCTCGGCCGCGTCGGCGATACGCAGACCGGCCTTGGCCAGTTCGCTGCGGGCGCGAGGGCAGTCTTCGGGTTTGACGAACAGGTCGACGTCGTGGTCCGAGGGCGGCCCGCCGCGTGCGTACACCGCGCAGCCGCCTGCAACCGCGAAACGGATCCCGTTGTGTGTCAGCGCGTTCGCGGCGCGGGTCAGAGCATGCAACAGCTGCTCGTTGGTCGGGACCATACCGCTCGGCTACCCGCAACCGTGGCCGTTAATCAGCGCCGGCGGCCCGGGCCCCGCCCCCCACGGCGTGGACTGCCTCGACGGCGGCGCTCACGGCCACGAAGATTCCGTTTCGTGGCACACCACCATTTCCCGCACCTGACAACCGGGCGGCTGGGTCATGGCGAATACCACGGCAGCGGCGACATCGGCGGGTTTGTTCAGGCGCACGTCCGGCGGCGGCCGATACTGCGCCGGGCGGCCGTCGAAGAACGAGGTGTCCATACCGCCGGGCACGAGCAGTGTCACACCGATCTCGCCCGCGGTTTCGGTCGCCAGCGCGCGGGTGAAACCCACTACCGCGAATTTGGACGCGCAATAGGCGGTCGCGTCGGGTAGCGCTTTCAATCCGAGGGTGGAGGCGCAGGTGACCACGGTGCCGTGCCGGGCACGCAGGGTCGGCAGGGCGGCCCGCACCACCGCTGCGGTGCCGAACAGATTCACCCGCACCCCCCGTTCCCAGTCGTCGACGGGCACCTCGTCCAGTTTTCCGCAGGAATCGATGCCGGCCGCGGTGAACACCGCGTCGAGCCGGTCGCCACAGCGTTCGATCAGGGCGGCGGTGGCGCGGGCGGCAGCGCCGGAATCGGCCAGGTCCGCCTTTTCCCAGTCCACCCCGGCCGTGGGCTCGACCCGATCGATGACCAGCGGGGTCCCGCCCGCGCGGCGGACGGCCTCGACGGTGGCCGCCCCCAGGCCGGAGGCGCCGCCGGTGATCAGGACGGTGCCCGGTTGGCGTGGGGCGTTCGGTACGGCGGTCGATTCGTGTGGTTCGCGCACGGTGCTCCTCTGCTCGTCGGGATCAGCTCGGGATCTCTGCTGTTCGGTTCGCCGTTCGCGGACGCGGTCAGGGCTCGGCCGCGACGGGGGCCGAACGAGTGGGAGCCGCTTGTCGATAGATCTCCAGGGTGTCGTCGGCGACCCGATCCCAGGAGTAATGGGTGCATGCCCGTCGGCGTCCGGCCGCGCCCATGGCCTGTCGGCGGGCCGGATCCTCGAGCAGGCAGGCCAGCGCCCGTGCCACCGGCGCGGGTTGCGGGGCGACGTGGAGGCCGGTGATATCCGCGGTCACGGTGTCGAGCATGCCGCCGACCGCGCCGGCCACTACCGGAACACCGCAGGCCATTGCCTCCAAGGGCACCATGCCGAACGGCTCGTACCAGGGAGTGCACACCACGATGTCGGCCGACCGCAGCAGTTCGGGCATCCGGGCCCGCGGAACCCGACCCAGCAGCCGGACCCGGTCGGCGACCCCCGATTCGGCCGCGATCCGGCGCAGCCGGTGCATCTCGACATCCTCGTTGCTCTCCGGCACCCGGGGCGCATCCGCCGGGAGAATCGCCGCATGATCGGGCTCGTTCACGGAAACGGTATCCATATCCGCTTCGGTTCCCGCGCACCCACCGGCGATCAGCAGTTCGGTGTCCGGCAGGTGCCGCAGCGCGCGGATGGCGGTGTCGAAACCCTTGCGCGGTACCGGCCGCCCGATCGACACCAGACGGTGGCGCCGGCCGCGGGGGGCGGCCGGCCCGTCCGGGGTGAACAGCGCCAGGTCCACCCCGCACGGCACCACCGACACCCGGCCCCGCGGCACGCCCATCCGGCCGAGTTCGGACACCTCGTCGCGGCTGGTGGCGATGATCCGGTCGGCTCGGGCGGCGATCAGGCGTTCGAACTTGATCCGGCTCGCGGGGCTGGTATCGGCGGCGCCCTGGTATCGGCGTTTGACCGAGCCCAGGGCGTGGAAGGTGAGTACCACCGGAATATCGAGGCCGCGGACCGCGAGTTCACTGGCCATCCCCGACATCCAGAAGTGCGCGTGCACGATATCCGGCGGCTCGGCCGACCACCGTCTGCGCAGGAAACCCGCGAAATCGCCGAGATGCGGCAGGATATCGTCCTTGGGGATGGGTTCCGGGGGGCCGGCGGGCACATGCACCACGCGGTAGCCCGCGCCGGTCACCACCTCCGTATCGGTCACCGAGTCGTCACGGCGGGTGTAGACCGTGACATCGTGTCCACGCCGCGCACAGGCGGCCGCCAGCTCGCCCACGTGCACGTTCTGTCCGCCGGCGTCCACACCGCCCAGGGGGGCGAGCGGATTGGCGTGCTCGGAAACCATGGCGATTTGCACGAGGTCCTCCCTTCTGACCGTGGCCTTCCGGCCGGAGCCGTTCCGGCCGGGGCGGCCGGGGCGGCGGTGATCACCAGATCGAGGCGATAAGCGCGACCGCCACCGCCAGGAACACCGCCACCAGCACGACCACCACGACCATGGCGAGCACGCCGGTGCGTGGGAAATGGTGCCTGGTCTCGGGTTCGGGCGCGGACAGTCCGGAGGTCTGCGGGGTATCGGACGGCGTCGAGCCCGGAGGCACTCCGCCGCCGGGCTCCAGGTCGGGGGTTTTGGCCGGGTCGGGATCCATCGATGACATATCGGCTCCCTACTGGCCGTCGTTCGCCGGCATCTCGGGGTTGTTCGGTCGTTTTCCGGTCATCTTGCGATAGAGGATGTCCGCAGCGACCAACACCACGAGGGCGATGATCACTAGTAGCTCCATGTGCCGCGCATACCCGCTTCTGCCTCCGTCAATCGGGTGAGCGCTCGATGGTTTCCCATGTCGTCCGGTCGAGGTCGAGGGACCTGTTCGTCGAGTCGGGTTTACCGCGATCGGAGGCGGGAAGCCGCCGGAACGGGAGCGGGTGAAAACCCGAACAGCCGGTGACCCGGGAGGGCAGGACCCGAGAAGAAAACCATCGCGTGAGCGAGGAGGACAGCGTGGACCGAATTTCCGAGCAGACATCGGGTACGCCCGCCGCGTCGGACGGGAGTCGCCGGCCGGTGGGCGGGGACCCGAGCGGCGGTGAGGCCAAACAGCGTCAGTTGGATCCGCACCGCCAGGACCGCGAAAGCGGTTATCTGACGACACAGCAAGGGGTGCGGGTGGACCACACCGACGATTCGCTGACCGTCGGCGAGCGTGGGCCCACCATCCTCGAGGATTTCCATGCCCGGGAGAAAGTCACCCATTTCGACCACGAGCGCATACCGGAACGGGTGGTGCACGCCCGCGGTTCGGGCGCCTACGGCTATTTCCAGCCCTACGACAACTGGCTCGGTGAGTACACGGTCGCGAAATTCCTCACCGACCCGACGGTGCAGACCCCGGTTTTCGTGCGGTTCTCCACCGTCGCCGGCTCGCGCGGTTCGGCCGACACGGTGCGCGATGTCCGCGGATTCGCTACCAAGTTCTATACCGAACAGGGTAATTACGACCTGGTCGGCAATAATTTCCCGGTCTTCTTCATCCAAGACGGCATCAAGTTCCCGGATTTCGTGCACGCGGTCAAACCCGAACCGCATAACGAGATCCCGCAGGCCCAGTCCGCGCACGATACGCTCTGGGATTTCGTGGCCGAGCAGCCGGAGACACTGCACGCGATCATGTGGCTCATGTCCGACCGCGCGCTGCCGCGCAGCTTTCGGATGATGCAGGGATTCGGGGTGCACACCTTCCGGCTGGTGAACGCCGAAGGGCGGGGTACCTTCGTGAAGTTCCACTGGAAGCCGCGCCTGGGTGTGCATTCGCTGCTGTGGGATGAATGTCAGCAGGTGGCGGGCCGTGACCCCGACTACAACCGGCGGGACCTGTGGGAGAATATCGAGCTGGGCAATTTCCCGCGCTGGGAACTCGGGGTGCAGTTGGTGCCCGAGGAGCAGGAATTCGATTTCGATTTCGACCTGCTCGACTCCACCAAAATCATCCCGGAGGAACAGATACCGGTGCGGCCGGTGGGAGAACTGGTGCTCAACCGCAACCCGGACAACTTCTTCGCCGAGACCGAACAGGTCGCCTTCCACACGGCGAATGTGGTGCCGGGTATCGATTTCACCAACGATCCTCTGCTCCAGATGCGCAACTTCTCCTACCTGGACACCCAGCTGATCCGGCTCGGCGGGCCCAACTTCGCGCATCTGCCGGTGAACCGCCCGCTGGCCGATGTGCGCACCCAGCAGCAGGACGGCTACAGCCGGCACGATATCCCGCACGGCGAGGCGTTCTACACGAAGAACACCATCGGCGGCGGATGCCCGGCCCTGGCCGATGAAGGTGTCTTCCGGCACTACACCCGCCGGGTCGAGGGCGATACGATTCGCGCCCGGAGTGAGAGCTTCAAGGAGTACTACCGGCAGCCGCGCATGTTCTGGCGCAGTATGTCCGAGCCGGAGGCGGAGCACATCGTATCGGCATTCGCCTTCGAACTGGGCAAATGTCGGCGTGTGGAGATTCGCGCCCGGATATTGGATCAGTTGGTTCGCATCGATCCCGACCTGTCGACCCGGGTCGCGGAACAACTCGGCCTGCCCGCACCGGACCCCGTGCCGGTGGACGATGTGCCGATCTCACCGGCGCTCTCGCAGCTGAACGCCCCGCCGCGGACCATCGCCACCCGCAAGATCGCGGTCCTGGCCGCCGATGGAGTGGACGTCGAGGGGGTGGAGCGGTTGCGCGCGGCGTTGGGCGAACGCGGCGCGACGGTGGAGGTCCTTGCCGGCCACGGCGGCGAGCTGAGCGGTGCCGACAGCGGCGGCCTGGCCGTGGACAAAACCCTGGCCACCATGGCGTCGGTGCTCTACGACGGAGTGATCGTGGCCGGCGGACCGACCGCGGCCCGCACCATGGCCGACGACGGTCCCACGGTGCACTTCGCCACCGAGGCGTACAAGCACGCCAAACCGGTGGGCGCCATCGGGGCGGGCGTGGAGGTGCTGCGTGCGGGCGGGATCGTCACCGAGATCCCGCTCGGGGAATCCTTTGCCGATACCAACGGGGTCGTGGCGAATGCAGGGGAGGGCTCGCAGGTATCCGACCGGTTCGTCGAATCGTTCGCCCTGGCGCTGCAGAACCATCGGGTCTGGCAGCGTGAGACCGCCACCATTCCCGCCTGAGTGGGGTGAGCGCACCTGTTCGCGCGGGTGGGCGACTCGGTGGAGTCGCCCACCCGCGCGACGTGCGGGCGGACAGTCCGCGAAGTAGCCGATGTCCGGGGCGGTGCCCCGGACGGCCGCACTCGCGGCCGAGGCGCGGCCGCCCGGGTGCCCGGCGGCATCCGAGTCCCCTCAGTCCGTCGGCGCCGCCCGGTCGCCGCTCGACCGCCGACACCGACGGTGGCTGGTATCGCACAGCGGGTAGGTGCGTGAGCGTTTACACAGGCAGATGGCCACCAGGAAACGGTCCGAGCGGATCGTGGTGCCGTCGGGAGTGATCAGCTCGACCGGACCTTCGACCAGCGCGGGGCCGTCGTCGGTGAACCTGATCCGGGTGGGTTCCGCGGTCGAATTCTCCATGCGGTCCCCGCCGGAGTCCGGTTCGATCCGGTTCCCCTCCCACGTCGTGCGGCCACGATCCGACGCCGGACCGGCCCGTTCCGGCCGCGGTCGGTTCCGGTCCGTCCTCATATGCCCTTCATCCGCCGAGTGATCCCGATCCCACGCCGGATGGGCCTCGGGCCGTGTGGCCGTGCCCTCGCCCTCGGCGGTGTCCCGCGGTCGGGCGTGGTCGTCCCGGACACAGGTGTCGTCCACGCCGTGGACCGCGCCCGGTGCGCGCAGAACGGCCAACAGCTCATCGGGGTCGATCGGCACGGATCACCACCAACTCCTCGTATTGCTGTTCCGGGTGGATGAGGCCCGTGGCCCGCAGCCAGGCCCGACGGCGGCGCATCACCGGCCCGAAGGGGATCGTCGCGCGCGCCACCACGGTGGCCTTCAGCCCGCCCGCCCGCAGCTGGTCGAGGCTGGTGTCGGTGCCGGAGATCGCGGAATGCACGATCAGGGCTATCCCGCGGCTGCCGAGGACGCGCGGGATCATGGCGCACAGCGGATCGAGGACGGCCCGGCCATGTCGTCCCGCGTCCCAGGCCCGGGCCGCTCGACTCGTCGGCGTCGGATAGGCGGACGGGACATACGGCGGATTGGCCAGGACCACATCGAAACTGCGGTCCCCGACGATACGGGTGACATCCCCACACAACAGTTCCAGCCGGATACCGCGTACCCGGCTGTTGAGCCAGGCGGAGGCCACCGCGGCCCGCGACATGTCCACCGCGGTCACGGCGTCCGCGCCCGCCCGCGCGGCATGAATGGCGAGCGCACCGGTACCGGTGCAGGCATCCAGTACGTGCGCACCGGTCGGCAGTGTCGCCTCGGTCATCGCTCGCGCCAGCAGCCAGGTATCCGGCTGTGGGCGGTACACCCCGGGAGCTCGTACCAGCATGTGCCTCACCGTCCCACCGTGCGCAGCGAAGCGGTGCCGGCCCGCCAGCACCGCAGCATCGCGTCGGCGCAGCGGTCCTCGAGCAGATCGGTCGCCTGGATGCCGAACACCACCGAGGCGGCCAGTTCGGGTTCGCGGGCGAGCAAGTCGGCGATCACGTCCCGGCGCACGACCTGCTCGTGTACGGCGTCGGCCGTCACGTGCTCGCGGTAGAACCGCAGACAGGCCGAATGCGCCCGCAACCGTTCGAGCGCCTCGACCATGAGCCGCGACGCGGGTGGGGAGGTGATCTCCACCGAGGCGAAATGACCGACCACCGCGCCGCGCAGCGATCGATGCAAACCGAACAGTGACATCATGTCGACCAGGGTAAGCATCGGTGCGGGCACGATATCCAGATAGTGCAAATAGCTCTCGTCGAGGCCGGCGCCGTGCAGCAGGTCGGCGTACAGGCGTGCGTGCACCCGATCACCGCGGCCGCCGCCATACTCGTCGAATTCGACCGCCACCAGCCCGGCCTTCGCCTGACCGCGCAATCGCGGGATCACCCAGGCGACCGGATCGGCCTCCTTGTGGTGGTAGATCGAGCGGTGCACGAAGTACTCGCGCATCTGCCACCAGGTGCCCTCATCGCGCAGCCACCGGGGTACGCCGCCCACGGCCGGGACGGTGAGCAGCCGGTCGAGTTCGGCGTCCACATCGTCGCCTCCGGGCACATCAGCGCGCAGTGCCGCCAGGAAACGCCGCTCGAGTTCCGTCCGCAGTCGCAACAGACCGATATCCCACTCCCAGTCGGCGTCCACTCCGTCGAAGCCCTGGTAGTGCAGTTCGTAGCAGGTGTGCAGGGTGAGATGGAAATCCTCGCCGTAGGGATCGAGGTCGTCGGGCGGCTCAGGGACGGGCCGGCCCGGTTCGCTCGACAGCAGTTCCACCAGTTCTGCCGACAGCGGACCACGAGGCAGGGGTAAGCGCGCGGCCCGGGTGCCGACGGAGAGCGTCTCGGTCATGGATACACCTCCTGGCGACCGCATACCCCCGTTGCTGCAAGGCAATCGACCACCCTGCGGCGCGAGCGGGACGCCGCCCTCGGGCGATGGGGCACCACGCTCGTCCCGGGCGGCTCGCCCCGGACTCATTCGGGCGGCGCGGGGTACTGCTCGGCGCGCAGCACCCGGGCCAGATGGACGGCATTGCGTGCCACGGTGGCGGTGGTGGAGGCGATGGCCTTCGGCACCTTGTCCAGATCGGTGTAGTCGACACCACTCATGGCCTCGCCGTTCCAGTAGGTCCCGCCCTGGGCCGGCACCGTGAAGCCGATATCGTTCAATGCCTGGAACAGGTCGGCGGTGATCTTGTGTGCACCGTCCTCGTTTCCGACCACCGCCGTGACGGCCACCTTGCCGAACATGGCCGGCCGGCCCGTGTCGTCGGTCTCCGACAGTTCCGCGTCGAGCCGTTCCAGCGCCCGCTGCGCCACCGACGACATATGTCCCAGCCAGGTGGGGGTGGCGACGAGCAGGATATCGGCTGCCGCGATCCGCGCCCGGATCCGCGGCCATTCGTCGCCATCGCCTTCGTCGGTGCTCACTCCCGGTCGAATATCGTGGTCGACCACCCGGATTGCCTCACCGGACACATCGTGTCGGGACAGTTCGTCGAGAACCTGCCGGGCCATGAGATCGCTACTGGATTCGGCCGGCGATTTCTTCAGCGTGCAGACCAGGGCGAGCACGGTCAGTGGGGCCATGTGACGAACCTCCGACGTCGTTCGGTGTGCCGGCCGTCATCGGCCGGTTTCCACCGCCATAGCCGTCCGGTGGCGAGACAAACCCCCGACCGCTCCCGGGCTCGCCGGCAGGGGCGAATATGACCGCAACCGGCCCGGCCTGAAGAGATAGCAGCAGGTCGGTGCCCTACGCGAAGTGAACGGGTGAGCGCGTGGTATACAGGCGAGCTTCCCTCGTGCCAGAATGGGTCCAGGTTGAAATATGCAGCCGAACCCGGAATTCGTGTGCGCTGGTCTCCGAAGCGTCGTGATGGGCGAGGCCATGTTCGCCTCGTCTGCACCATGAGCGGTTCGTCGCACACAACCGGAAACCCCCTGCCGTAGGGAAGGGTTTCATATGTCGGTAACTGCCACTGCGTATCAGCTCGAGGAACTGCGTCGGCACGAGGCGCGCGCCTCACACGCGAGTCGAATGTGGTCCCGACGAAGCGTAGATCACTCCGAGTGCGTGATCGCCCGTGTAGAAGGAGAACTGGACGCGGTCCTGCACGATGATTTGCGGGCCCTTCTCACCGGTTGTCACTCCGTCGGCTGCCGCGTGGTGGTCCTCGATCTGCGGGCCACCACTTTCATGAGTATCCGAACCGCCACGATGCTGGCGGAGGCCAAGCTCGCCGCTTGGCGTGCCGGAGTGGAGCTGCGGGTGGTCAGCGGGCGCAAAGAGGTCGAACGGGCACTGGCGGTCGCGGGAGTGCGGCACCTGTTCCGGTACTACCCGACCATGCGTGCCGCCCAAGCGGGTTGATGCCGCCGCGGTAGATCGCCGGCTACACCTGAACGCTCGCGGAGGGGTGGCGGGCGGAAGGGGCGCGGGCAGGGGGTTCGCACAAATGTCCGAGACCGTCGATAATCGAGCGGTGATGGAACATGATGCGGCCTCCGGCGCCGAGGCCGAGGTGCTCGACCGGATTATCGGGTCGGGCACCCCGCAACGGGTCGGCGCCTTCCAGTTCTGGTTCGATGGCGAGCGCTGGGAATGGTCCGCGGGTGTGGCGGATATGCACGGATACCCGCCCGAGCCGATGACGCCCAGCACCGGTCTGCTGTTGAGCCACAAACACCCCGATGACCGGGAGCAGGTGGCCAGCGCACTGGCCAAATCCATCGCCAATGCCGAGCCGTTCTGTAGTAGTCACCGCATTGTGGACACGCACGGCGATACCCGCAACGTCATCGTCGTCGCCGACACCATGACAGACGAGCAGGGCACCGTCGTCGGTACCGCGGGCTACTACGTGGACGTCACCGAGGCGCTGGAAGAACACCGCAAGGAGACACTGCACGGAACCCTGCCGCAGCTGTACGCATCCCGAGCCGTGATCGAACAGGCCAAGGGCGCGCTGATGCTCGTCTACGGTATCAACGCCGACCAGGCGTTCCGGGTGCTGATCTGGCGCTCCCAGGAAACCAACATCAAACTGCGTGTTCTGGCGGAGCAGTTGGTTTCCGAAATGGGTTCGCTCGAACACGCCTCGCACGCCCTGCGCACCGAGTTCGACCATTTGCTGCTGACCGTGCACGAGCGCGTCCCCGGGGACTGATCGGACGACACCGGGTTTCGGTGTCGTGCCCCGGGGTAAGTGCGCATGTGACAATCGCCGACGAGCAATACCGACAACAACGGCGTCACCGATGGCCCCGGTGTTCGTCCGGGCCGACGCCCCGACCGCCGTGGGCGGGAGGCAGAACAAGGTGGTGGTGGGTATGGTGGATCGTGTCGCGGAATCCGCGGACACGACAACGATAGGAGTGCGGGTACCGGCCAGGCTGGAACAGTTGGTCATGTTGCGCGCGCTGGCGGAGACGGTCTCCTTGATCGCCGATTTCGGACTGGACGAAGTGACCGATATTCGGCTCGCCTTGGACGAGGTGGCCACCTCGTTGATCGTCGATGCCGCCCTGGGCACCGCCCTGGGGTGTGATTTCACCTACAACGACCACCGTATGACCGTGCATGTGACCGCGACTGCGGTTTCCGATTCGCTGCAGCACCAGGAGAGCTTCGGCTGGCATATCGTGCGGACCTTGACCCGCTCGGTCGAGGTGGTTCAACAACCCTATGACGCAGTGGCAGGTGGTTATCCGACCGATGTCGAATTCACCTGGGCCAGAGGAGGATCGGATGGTGGATGAAGGACCACGGGTAGATCCCGGGCCTTCGCGCCGCCATCGCGGCAACGACAGTTACGACGATATCGAACCGCTCTTCGGCCAACTCGCCGAAGTGGCGGAGGGTGACCCGCGTCGGGCCGCGATACGCGACGAGGTGATCGACAGGTGCCTACCGCTGGCCGAACACATAGCCCGGAAATTCGCCGGGCGCGGGGAATCGTACGACGACCTGCTGCAGGTGGCCCGGCTGGGGCTGTTACACGCCGTGGACCGGTTCGACGTCTCCCGCGGGTCGTCGTTCCTGTCGTTCGCGGTCCCGACCATTATGGGCGAGGTGCGCCGGCACTTCCGGGACAACACCTGGTCGGTTCGGGTGCCGCGACGGGTGAAGGAGATCCAGCTGACTCTCGGCCCCACCGTCGAGGCGCTGTCGCAGCGACTCGGTCGGGTGCCGCGGGCCCGGGAGATCGCCGCGGAACTCGATATCGATGTGGTGGAGGTGACCCAGGCGCTGATCGCCGGCAACGCCTATCAGACCTCTTCGTTGGATTCGACCGTCGGCGAGGACAGCGACAGCGCATCGCTGCCGCTGGTGGAGTCGCTGGGCGTGGAGGAGCCGTCCTACGGGTGGGTGGAGGACTACTTGGCGGTCGAACCGCTGCTCGAGGAACTCTCCGATCGGGAGCGTGAGGTACTGCGGATGCGGTTCTTCGAATCCAAGACACAATCCCAGATCGCCGAGCGGCTCGGAGTATCGCAGATGCATATTTCGCGCATCCTGTCCCGGACGCTCGGCTGGCTGCGCGATCAGGCGCTGCGGGACTGAACGAGCGGGCATCCCGATTCCGGGACGTCCGGTCGCCGCTGCTGTCCCGCCGTACCGAGGGAGCTTTCATGGACGTGCGACCTCATCGGCCGATAAAACCCGCCGGACCCACCGTCGGACCGCTCGGTGAGCCGTTTCCGGATGTGCGGCGGATCGCTGTGTTACGCGGTGGTGGACTCGGTGACCTGTTCTTCGCCATGCCGGCGCTGGAGGCCTTGCGGGCGGCCTACCCGGACGCCGAGATCGTGCTGCTCGGTTCCCGGCTGCACGCCCGGCTCCTGGAGGGGCGGCCGAGCTCCGTCGACGAGGTGATCGTGCTGCCGGAGGGGGGCCGCGGCGGCGCCGACCCCACCGAGCGGGATATCGAGGACTTCCGGCGCCGGGTCTGTCACCGGCCGGTGGATCTGGGCGTGCAGTTGCACGGCGGCGGCGCCTGGTCGAATCCGTTCCTGCTTCGGTTGGGGCCTCGGTTCACCGTGGGCTGCCGCGCCGAGGGCGCCGAGCCGCTCGACCGCAATGTGCCCTTCCGCTATTACCAGAACGAGACCATGCGCGCGCTGGAGGTGGTGTGCGCCGCCGGTGCGCCCGCGGTGGTGCTGGAACCGCGTATCCAGGCCACGGCCGCCGATATCGCCGTCGCCGACCGCGCGCTCGGCCCCTCGGACCGGTCGTTGGTCGCCATCCATCCGGGCGCAACGGACCCGCGCCGCCGTTGGCCGGTGAGCAGTTTCGCCTCCGTGGCCGCCGAATGTGTGGACCGCGGGCTCGATGTGGTGCTGCTGGGCGCCACGGCCGAGCTCGATCTGCTCGACAGTGTGGCCGTGGAGACGCGGGCCCGGGCCCCGCAGCGACGGGACTGCGGAGTGCGGCAATTGGCCGGGTCCGATATATCCACGCTGTGCGGAGTGCTCGCGCGCAGCACCGTGTTCGTCGGCAACGACAGCGGGCCGCGGCATCTGGCCCGGGCGCTCGACGTACCCACCGTGGGGGTGTTCTGGGTGGGCAATGTGATCAATGCCGGGCCGGTCGGCCGCACCCGGGACCGGGTGCTCATCTCGTGGCGCACCGACTGCTCGGTGTGCGGCCGTGATATCACCGACGAGACGGCGCCTCCCTGCCCGCACGACGCCTCGGTGGTCGACACGGTGTCCGTCGCCCAGGTACGGGGGGAACTGTGCGATCTGCTCTCGTCGGTCCGCACCTCGTCCGGCGACCGCGAATTCGGGCGCGTCCGGGCCGTGGACCAGATGTGACCGCTCCACGGTCAGGCCATGTCAGGCTCCCGCCACCCCCCGAGCACGGATCCGTTCGATGGTCGCGGATGTCGAATGATCGTCGAGATAGCCGAGTATGCGTACCTCACCGCCGTAACCGTGGACCACGGGTGTCTCCGGCAGCATGTCCGGTCGGTAGTCGCCGCCCTTCACGTACAGGTCCGGTTGGATGTCGCGCAGCAGCCCGACGGGCGTATCGGCGTCGAAGATCGTGACGTGGTCTACGCAGCTCAGCGCGGCCAATACGGCACAGCGATCCTGCTCCGGATTCACCGGACGATCGAGGCCCTTGAGTCGACGCACGCCCGCGTCGGAGTTGACCGCCACGATCAGCACATCACCCAGCCGTTTCGCCTCGTTCAGATACGCGATATGGCCGGCGTGGAGTACATCGAAACAGCCATTGGTGAATACGATGCGGGCCCCACCGGCCCGATGCCGGCGGACCGCGGCATGGAGTCGGGGCGGATCGAGTACCGTGTCGCCGCTGCGGTCGTGTTGTTCGCGCAATCGCGCTGACCCGCCTACCGCGCTGCCCGGCCGGCGCGCGCCGGCGGCCTGGGCCAGTTCCACGGCCGAGACCGCCGGCATACCGTCGACCAGCGCCAGGGTCAGCGTGGCGACGAAAGTATCGCCGGCCTCGGCCGAACGGCCGTTCGGGACCGGCTGGGCCCAGGTGCGAGGCGGGGGACGGGTGCCGTCGCGGTGCGGTGTCACCATCAGAACACGTGAGCCGGCGCCTCCAAACAGGCGGTCGTGATGGCGGTTGAAGAACTCTCTCCGCTTCGGCGCTCCACCGATATCCGGTGCTATCGCGGGATCGTCGGCCGAGGGTAGGTCGCGGGCATCCGCCGCTTCGTCGGCGTTCGTGCGGACCGGGTCGGGCTGCGCCCCTTGCCGGCGCACGGGATGGTGGGTGTCGACGATCAGCAGTGGAAGCCGTTCGCGGCCGGCCGCCAGGCGAGCCCCCAAGTCCTCGACGAGTGCGCCGTCGTGATCCTCGACGACCAGGGCCTGCGCTCCTGCCAAGGCGTCGTCGAGGAGGTCGAGCAGGGTCTCGGTCTCGGCGGTGCCGGCGGGAGCCGGTGCGCCCTCGTCATAGCGCAGCAGAATCCGATCGCCGGCCGCGATACGGCTCCTGGCGGTGGTGGTGCGATCCGGGCAGGTGTGAAGCCGGCTCGCATCGACACCGGCACGGTCCAACTCCGCGCGCAGGGTGGCCACGGCGGCGTCGTCACCGACCAGGCCGACCAGCCGGACCCGGGCGCCGAGTGCGGCCAGATGGGCGGCGGTGTTCGCCGCGCCGCCCGGCGCGGTCTCGGTGTATTCCATTTCGACCACCGGCACCGACGCTTCCCGAGACAGCCGATCGTCGCGTCCCCGGCGCCAGACGTCCAGGACCGCCTCACCCAGTACCACCACGATTGGATGCGTGTGGGCGATCTGTTTCACCGCCTCGGGTCCGAGATCACGCTCGGAGCCGCCGGTCGAGGTGGATACCGAACCCGCCTGCCCAGGGTCGTGCCGGTTCGCGCTCCGGGCACCGGATCCGGTGCCGTCCGCGGCCGGTTCGGTACGGTCGCCGGCCCCGCGATTCGCACCGTCCACTGTTCACCCTCCCGATCGGTCGGACTCGACGTGCGCCTGGATCCGCGCTATATCCGCCACGAACGCCCGGTATGCCGCGGGCCGGTCCGGGGACCGCAGGATCGAGGACGGGTGGACCGTGACCAGGACCCGGTAGTCCGTGGCGGGCGCTGGTACGTCGGGATCCAGATAGGCCGGGCGCCGCGGCGGGGGCATGACCCGGCCGCGGATTTCGGTGACCTTCACCGCCGGACCCAGTACCGCCTTGGCCGCCACCGCGCCCAGACACACCACGAGTTCCGGCGCCACCAGGTCCAGTTCGGCCGCCAGCCAGGCCGAGCACGCGGCCACCTCGGCCCGGTTGGGCTGCTGATGGATGCGGCGTTTTCCGCGTTCGATGAACTTGAAATGTTTGACGGCGTTGGTCAGGTACACCGTGTCGCGATCGATGCCCACTTCGTCGAGGGCCCGATCCAGGAGCCGACCGGCCGGGCCCACGAACGGGTGTCCTTCTCTGTCCTCCCGATCGCCCGGCTGTTCGCCGATCATGACGATTCGTGCCCGGTCGCGGCCCTCGCCGAAGACCGTTCGGGTGGCGTTGCGGTACAGATCGCAACCCCGGCACCCCGCCGCGGCCTCCCGCAACAGGGCGAGGTCCGCGTGCGCCGGCACGAATTCGGCCGCGCTCGGCGCGGGCATCAGAGCGCCTCGTCAGGTGAATACCGTGGCCCGGTGAGGCGATCCGGTCCGTCGGGGAACCGCTTGTCTCGCATGCCGCTCCTCCCTCCGGTTCCGCACCGCGTGAACGCGGCGAACAGTACGTCCGTTCTCGACCTACCCGGCCCCGTCACCGTGAAACGGTCGTCCGGCGGGGGCGTCCTCGGATTGAGGGGTTCAGTTCGCGAGCGGCATGTTCTGTAGCCGTACCTGCCCCCGCGCGAGCGTTTTACCGGTAGCGCTGTCTGCGATGACCACCTGCCACAGCTGCTGGGTCCGACCTTGATGCAGGGGCTCGGCCACCACCGACGCGCGGCATTCGGTCGTCGGTCGCAGGAAATCGGTCGCGTTGTGCACTCCGACCGCGAATTCGCCACGGTCCATCACCGCGGCACTGGCGCCGATACTTGCCGCGGTCTCCACGATCGTGGCGTACACCCCGCCGTGCACCACGCCCCACGGGGTGTGATGGTCGGGGCCGAGGTCGACATGGCCGGACACACTCGTCGCCGAGAGTTGGTCCACCACGAATCCGCTCGCGGCGACGAAACGTCCGGCGTCGGTAAGGTCCACGCTCGGCAATTGCCGCGAGGACTTCGGGGAATCGGGCATGGGATGCTCCTTCATCTGACTTTCGATATAGTAGTTAGGTATGGTTGACCGCTGCCTGTCAAACCTGAAGTCAGATACGCTTGCCGTATGGAGTGGCTCGAATACAGCACCGCCAACTGTTCGGTTCAGCGCACGCTGGACATTATCGGGGACCGCTGGACGATGATCGTCCTGCGCGAACTGTTCAACGGCGTGCACCGCTTCGAGCAGATACGGCAGCACTCCGGAATCTCGGAATCGGTGTTGTCCAACCGGCTGGGCAAACTCGTCGACGCGGGGATCCTCGACGCGGTGCCCTACCGGGAGGCAGGCAGCCGAACCCGCCGAGAGTACCGACTCGGTGACAAGGGCAGAGACCTCTACCCGATCCTGCTCGCCTTGCTGCAATGGGGAGACAAATACTGCGCCGATCCGGAAGGCCCGTCGCTTATCGTCGCACACCGCGACTGCGGCCAACCCGTAGAGGTGGTCGTTCGCTGCCATGGCGGGCACGACCTGGACGGACCCCGCCAGGCAGAGGCCCACGCCGGACCCGCGGCCCGGCGCGGAGCCCATCTTCGGAGGTGACGGCCTCGAATCCAGTGAAGTACGTGCGGATCGATCACTGAGATGAGGAGGTCGTATGCGTAAGAAGCCGGCCGTCGCCACGGTGCTGGCCCTTACCGCGGCGGCGAGTGTTCTGCTGACCGGGCCCGCTGCGGCGCAACCGGACAATGGCAGTGGACCGGGTTTTCTCGCCATGGGGTTTCCCGACGGCGAATTCTCGATCGTCGACGAGGAGTCCGGACTGTGCCTGACCTCTCGGGCGGGCGAGGTGGTCGAGCGCGGAGACGGCCGGGAGTACGGCCGGCGCCGCGATCGGTCCACCCACACTCTCAATCCGACCGTTCACGCCCGCGCCTGCGACGGTTCGGACCGGCAGCGCTGGTACTTCGACACCAGTGGGGCCGGCACCTATTCCGAGGGACGCTATTTACTGGTCAACACGGTCAAAGAAGGCACCCGAGGTCGCTTCGCCCTGACCTACCGGCGCGATCTCTTCGGTTCGCGGGCCGATGTCGCTCTCGTGGGAGTCGGGTCGAACAACGCCCTGGCGTGGCAATCCGAGGACGGCTACATCTTCGAGAGGGGCCGGCCCCGTTCGGTGATCGCCTACGTTCCCGACGGTGGAAAGCCGATCATGGCCGCCCGCGGCAGCAGTGCACACCAACGCTGGCGGTTCCTGGCTGCCGAGTAGCCCACCCGCGGTGACGGTAGCTCTCGCCGGTCGCTGTCGACGCGGCACGCGCCGCCGGTCATACGGGAGCCGTCGCGTACCTACACCTGCCGGCGAAGGCGACCCAGGGCGGACACATCATCATGTCGGCTGCCCACGCGGCTCGGGCATTCGAGCTCTATGCCGGCGACAACCGTGACGTCGGTACCGACTACATCGAGAAGGCAACCGGTCTGGCCGGCTCCATTGTGGTGGATGTCCTGATGCGGTACCCGAAGGCTCCGAGCGGCCGCGGCCGGATGGGAGAGCTGGGGCGGAGGCCGGACGTATCGTTACGGCAGCTCGCGGCCAACGGTTGCCCGGTGATCGCTCTGAACGGCTCCGGTCGGCCGGCGGGACCGGCGTGTCGGGGCCATTACCGTTCAGAGTGGGCAGCTCGGAGGGCGAGTCGGCATACCGCCTGTCATACGGTCTGTTTCGCCCACGCGGCGAATTCGGAGCGGCGTTCCCGGTCCGGGTCGTTCGGGGCGATGATCGCCCGCGCGGCGGCGCGGGTCGCGTACTCGACCGGTTGCTCGGCGGCGTGGGTGGGACCGTCGGACAGTAGGCGGGCCGACAATCGTGACGGCCGGTGTGGGCCTGTCGTATTCGTAGGCGAATCGGGTCGGTGGCCGGTAGTGCGTCGCTTCCGAGGCAGATGGTGATCCGGTCGTCGGTGTGGGTGGCGGCGGGCGCGGGTTCCGTCGGAACCCACGAGTATCGGCGGCATGTCGACCGTCGGTGCCAGGGCGATCTCGGTGTGGTCGGGAAGTGTTGTGGTCCGGCATGTCACCGGCTCCGGCCGGACCGTGAGTGCCTCATCGGGGAGTCGACCCCCGTTCGGTGAACGACGCGCCCGGGCGCGTGGACCGATCACATCGAGCTGCTCGGTATCTGTATCGGGGGGTATACGCAAACGAACCAGTCGGCATAGAATATCGTCATAGAACATTGTAATAATACGTGGTCGGGGTCTGGAGGGAAGGCCATGACCGTTCCGCGACCGCAATTCCATCCCCATCCGGGATCGAGTGCCGTACGGAACGTGTCAGCAACACAGCCGGTGCCGTTGTCCGCTGGGCAGCGGGGACTGTGGCTGGCGCAGCAATTGAGCCCCGACGTACCGATATGCGAGGCGCAGTACATCGAGCTTCGCGGGGATCTGGATGTCGACCTGCTACGTAAGGCGTTGATTCAAGCGGCCCTCGAGTTCCAGTCGGGATATCTGCGGCTGGTAGAGGTCGACGGTGAGCCGTATCAGTTGTTCGACCCGTCGCTGAAGTCGACGGGGGCGGTGCTCGATATGCGGGCCGAACCGGACCCCATGGCAGCGGCCTTGCAGTGGATGCACCGAGAGAGCACCGCACCGCTGGATATCACTCGGGATCGGTTGATCGCGTCGGGCCTGCTGCAGGTCGGGGACCGACACTATTTGATGTACAGCAGGATTCACCATATCGCCTTGGACGGCTACGCGGCGATGATGATGGTGAATCGTGTCGCGACCCTGTACACGGCGGCAGTGCAGGGCCGGACACCGGAGCCGAACCGGGCGGCGGACCTGAGGACTCTCTACGAGGCCGACCGTGGCTATCGGGAATCGAAGCGGTTTGCCGATGACAAGGCATACTGGGTGGGCAGGCTCGCAGACGTCGACGGCGACGGGACCAGCCTGGCCGCCGGATGCGCGCCGCCGTGCGCGGACAGTGTGGTCGCAATGGCCGAACTGTCTACGGCGACAGTAGGACGGATCGCTGATTCCGCGCAAGTGTTGGGCGCGAGCCCGGCCGCGGTGGTGATCGCCGCGTTCGGATGTTATCTGGCCCGGATGACCGGACAGGACGAGATTCTCGTCGATATTCCCGTGTCAGGCCGCACAACGGCCGTGCTGCGCAGGTCCGGAGGGGTTTTCGTCAATGTCGCGCCGCTTCCGATCTTACTCGGTACCGGGGACACGGTCCAGACGCTGGTACGGCGGGTGCAGTCCGACCTGGTGGGCGTGTTACGGCACCAGCGGTGCGGCCTCGCCGATATTCGCGCCGCCACCGGACACAGCCGAGAGCGGCGGTTCGCAGGGCCGGTGGTGAACGTCATGTTCTTCCCTCAGGCGATCCAATTCGGTTCGCTGATCGGGGAATTCCATATTCTCAGCTCGGGGCCGGTCGAGGATTTGCTTGTCGACCTGTACCAG
The DNA here is from genome assembly GCF_000308495.1 of Nocardia brevicatena NBRC 12119. Taxonomy (GTDB): domain Bacteria; phylum Actinomycetota; class Actinomycetes; order Mycobacteriales; family Mycobacteriaceae; genus Nocardia; species Nocardia brevicatena. The sequence continues at coordinate 44,699 of NZ_BAFU01000045.1, forward strand.
ACCGGAGACCCGCCACGGACGATCCTGCACCTTCTGGCCAATCCCAATCTTTACACCGGCCCCGAATTGACCGCGCACGAAACCAAATTCATGGAGTTCCTCGACGCGTTCGCCGCCGCCGCGCCGAGCACTGATCTCGGGTGGGTTCACCCCGACAGTGCCCGCGAAGCTGCCCGGAACCGGAGCCGCCGTGAGGATCTCGCATTCTGGCGCGCCGCGCTCGCAGACCTTCCGACGGAGCTTCGTTTGCCGGTGGACCGGCCACGGCCGGCGGTGGCGTCGCATCGGGGTGCCACGCTCACCTCCACGGTGGACGCGAAATTGGTCGGGTCGCTGGAGGGATTCGCACGCCGGCACGATTCGTCGCTTTTCATGGTGGTCCACGCCACGCTGGCGATTCTGTTCGCTCGAATGAGCGGCAGCAGTGACATCCCGATCGGCACACCGATCGCTGGACGCGGGGCAGCCCAATTCGACGACGCGGTCGGCGC
>NZ_BAFU01000044.1 GCF_000308495.1 Nocardia brevicatena NBRC 12119
CACAACCTGTTGCAGCGGCCCCGCGATGTGCCGGTGCGCACGGCGATCGGCGTCATGGCGATCACGTTCTACCTGGTGTTGACCCTGTCGTGTGTCAACGACATCATCGCGTTGAAGTTCCATATCTCGTTGAACGCGACGACCTGGATCGGTCGTATCGGTCTGCTGCTCGCGCCGCCCATCGCGTACTTCCTGGCCTACCGGTTCTGCATCGCCCTCCAGCGCAGTGACCGCACGGTACTCGAGCACGGGATCGAGACGGGTGTGATCAAGCGGCTGCCGCACGGTGAGTACATCGAGGTGCATCAGCCGCTGGGTCCGGTGGACGAGCACGGTCACCCGGTGCCGCTGGGTTATCAGGGCGCGACCGTGCCGAAGAAGATGAACAAGCTCGGCTCGGCCGGTCAGCCGGGTACCGGCAGCTTCCTGCGGGCGGACCCGCCGGAGGAGATCGAGGCCCACTTCGCCGCCGAACTCGAGGAAGAACACCGGCAGCTCGCGGTACTGAAGCGGGTCCAGGAGAAGACATCGTCCAACGGACACGGACACTGACGGGTTCGGACGGTCGACGATCAGGCCCCCGGGTTTCGACCCGGGGGCCTGATCTGTGTCATGCCCGGATAGTCGGTGGGTGAGTGCCGGGCCGGCAGAGTTGGCGGAGGGTGCCCAGGAGGTGTCGCCGCGCCGCTCATCCGCCGCCGAGACGGCGCGCCGCTTCGATCGCCTCGTATTTGGCGAGATTGTGGCGGGCGTCGGCGAGCGCGTCGTGCGCATCGGCGGGAACCGGGGGTAGTCCGGGCCGACCGTGTGCCTCCCAATGCTGACGCAGTTCGTTCGTATAGCGGGGGAGCGTGTTCGGCAGATCGATCATGGACCCCCACAGTTGGCACAGCGCCACATGATCGTAGGCCCCCACCCAGGCCCAGAGCTCCGGTTGCACGGTCGGGCGCGGCACCAGGAACTTGTACAGCTCGTCGCGGATCTGCTCCCGAGTGCGCCACAGCGGTGACGACGGATCCGGCAGTTTCGGCAGGACATGTCTGCGCACCCACGGCCCGGCCCGCTCGGGATCGAACTCGGAGGAGACCGCATAGTATTCGCGCCCGTCCTCACAGACCACACCGATCGAGATCAGGTCGATGACCCGGCCGTCCTCGATGAATTCGGAATCATAGAAATACTTCAAGTAGCAATCTCCTAGACAAGCGCACCGACGGCCCGAGGGTACGGGCTCAACCGAACCACTCGGTACGCCGGGCTGTGTTCAATGGCGTCGCCTCCGGCGGCGCGGTGTCACCAGGGGGCCCGGCCATCGGGGTGAGGAGTCCGAGGGGGTGTCGGCCAGGCCGGGAGGGGGCCGACCCACAGGGTGGGCGCTTGCGGAGGGGCGAGTGGATTGATCAGCCGGTTTTCTTGCTCCGTTTTCGTACGGTCGTAGCGGCGGAGCCATCGGCACGGCCGTATTCTGGACCCGTGAACTGGACCGTCGACGTACCCATCGATCGTTTGCCCGAACTGCCCCCGTTGCCTGTCGAGCTGCGCGAACGCCTCGATGAGGCGCTGGCCCGTCCTGCGCTGCAGCAGCCGTCCTGGGATAGCGACGAAGCGGCGAAAATGCGCACGGTCCTGGAGAGCGTGCCGCCCATCTGTGTACCGGCCGAAGTGGACGAGTTGCGCGAGCAGCTGGCCGAGGTCGCCCGCGGCGAGGCATTCCTGATGCAGGGCGGTGACTGCGCGGAGACCTTCGCCGACAACACCGAACCGCATATCCGCGGCAATATCCGCACCCTGCTGCAGATGGCGGTCGTGCTCACCTACGGCGCCAGTCTGCCGGTGGTGAAGGTCGCCCGGATCGCCGGCCAGTACGCGAAACCACGCTCTGCGGATACCGACGCGCTCGGCCTCAAGTCCTATCGCGGTGACATGATCAACTCCCTGGTGGCCGATGCGGGAATGCGCGCACACGACCCCTCCCGACTGGTGCGCGCCTACGCCAACGCCAGCGCCGCCATGAACTTGGTGCGGGCGTTGACCGATGCCGGAATGGCCGACCTGCACCGGGTGCACGACTGGAACCGGGATTTCGTCGCACAATCTCCCGCCGGTGCCCGATACGAGGCACTCGCCGCGGAGATCGACAAGGGCCTGCGTTTCATGCAGGCGTGCCGGGTCCACGACCCCAGCCTGCAGAGCGCGCGGATCTACGCCAGTCACGAAGCGCTGGTCCTCGACTACGAACGGGCACTGCTGCGCCTCGCGAAGGGCCCCATGGGGCAGCCGTTGCTCTACGACCTGTCGGCGCACTTCCTGTGGATCGGCGAACGGACCCGGCAGCTGGACGGCGCGCATATCGCCTTCGCCGAACTGCTGGCGAACCCGATCGGTCTGAAGATCGGGCCGGGCACCACCCCGGATCAGGCGGTGGAATACGTGGAGCGACTGGACCCCAACAACGAACCGGGCCGACTGACGCTGGTGTCGCGGATGGGACATGCCAAGGTGCGCGACGTGCTGCCCCCGATCGTGGAGAAGGTGCAGTCCACGGGTCACCAGGTGATCTGGCAGTGCGACCCGATGCACGGGAACACCCACGAATCGTCCACCGGCTACAAGACCCGGCACTTCGACCGGATCGTGGACGAGGTGCAGGGCTTCTTCGAGGTGCACCACGCGCTCGGTACACATCCGGGCGGGCTGCACATCGAGCTCACCGGCGAGGATGTGACGGAGTGTCTGGGTGGGGCGCAGGACATCTCCGATCTGGACCTGTCCGGGCGGTACGAGACGGCGTGTGACCCGCGACTGAATACACAACAGTCGTTGGAGTTGTCGTTCCTCGTTGCCGAGATGTTGCGGTAGGGGCTGTGTTTGCTGGCGCCGCCTGCGGCGGCGCGAATCGGGGCCCTCGTGGCCCTGGGTCTTCCCTCCCTCCGCGAATCCGTTGACGCGAATTCGCTTCGGTCGATCTCAGACCCGGGGCGGGCCCCGACCATGGGGTGATGTGCTTCCTGACGGTTGTGTCGGTTTGGTGTCCTCCGTGGCCGGGTTTGCTCTTCCTGCGTGGATCCGCCGGTGCGGATTCGCTTCGGTCGGGCCGGAGCCGAGACTGCCCCACCTGCAAGAGGCGGGGCAGTCGGGGAGGTGGTGACTCGCCGGGTCAGGGGATGGCGACGATTGTTACGGTGCCGCCCTTCTCCACGTTGGCGTTGGCGGCGGGGGTCTGGGAGACCACCACCGACGAATTCAGTGGGGCGAACTGGCGGACCTGGACCTGAAGGCCGAGGCCTTCCAGGGTGGCGCGGGCGTCGGCGACCGAGCGGCCCAGTACCTCGGGCATCGTGACGGCGTCGCTGACCAGGAGAGTGACGGCGGAGCCGGCGGCGACGGTGGTGCCGGTCGTCGGATCGGTGCCGACGACCCGGCCGACCTCGACCCGATTGTCGTACTGGGGCCGGGTACCGGACACGGTGAGGCCGAGGTCCCGGAGGGCGGCCGTGGCCTCTTCCGGGGTCTTGGCACGCAGGTTCGGCAGCTGCACCGGCTTGGAGCCGCTGCTGGTGAACACCTGTACGTGGGCGCCTGCGGGCAGTACGGTGCCGGGACCGGGCTCCAGTCGGGCCAGGGTGCCCTCCGGGGCGGTACTGGCGACTTCGCCCGCCTTCACCGGCTGTAGGCCCTGATCGCGCAGTAGTTGGTCGACCGTGTCGATATCGGTGCCGGGGGCGGCATCGGGAACCCTGGGTTTACCGCTGGAGATCAGGATCGCGACGGTGGAACCCTTGGTGATCTTGGCCCCCGCGCCCGGATCGCTGCCCACCACATTGCCGACCGGGATGGTATCGGATGCCTTCTGCCGGGTCGTGGTGTCGAACCCGGCCGCCTGTAGTTCGGCGGTGGCGTTGTCGACGTCCAGGCCCGCGATCGGCGGAACCGACGCGAACCTGCCCACGCCGAGCCACCAGCCGCCGATACCGACGAGCAGGGTGAGTACGGCGACGATCGCCACCCACAGCATGGCGGTGCGGCGGGATCGGGCGCGGTTATCGGCGTAGGCCGCCGTCGGATGGGACATGAACGAGTGCGGTGGTGCCGCCTGGTAGGTGGCCGCCGGTTGGTCCGACCGGTCCCGGGCCATGGTCACCACCCTGGTGGGCTGGGGCCCCGGCGCCGGCCCGGGCCGGGGGCCGGGATGCGGTGCGGGGCTCGGCGGTGCGGGTGGAGGCAGCTGGTGGGCGTCGGGGGAGACCACCGGAAAGCGCGCGCTGAGATGCTCGGCCGAGTCCTTGGGGGCGGGCACACGGTAGTCCGGCAGGTCCAAGGCGGCGGCGATGGCACGCAGCTCGGCGGCCATGGCGCCCGCGTCGGCGAAGCGGTGTCCCGGTTCGCGGGCGGTGGCGCGGGCGACCAGCCGGTCGAACTCCGACGGCACGCCGGGAATGGACGCGCTCGGGCTCGGCACGTCGTTCTCCACCCGCTGATAGGCCACCGACAGCGAGTTGTCGCCGGTGAACGGCACCTCGCCGGTGAGCAGTTCGTAGATCAGGATCCCGAACGCGTACACATCGCTGCGCGCGTCGGAGGTGCCGGAGGTGACCTGTTCGGGCGACAGATACGCGGCGGTGCCCAGGATGACGCTGGCGGAGGTGGTCTTGGCCGCCGCTACCGCCCGAACCAGACCGAAATCGGCGATCTTCACCTCGCCGCCGTCGGAGATGAGCACGTTCTCCGGTTTGACATCGCGGTGGACCAGGCCGGCCTTGTGCGCCACCCCGATGGCCTCCAGGACCGGTTCGGCGACCGCACGCACCGCATGCGGCGGCATCGGGCCGCGTTCGCGCAGCAACTCCCGCAGGGTGCCGCCCTGCACCAGTTCCATGATCAGGAACGGGTGCTCACCGTCCACGCCCTGGTCGTACACCTCCACCAGCGACGGATGCCTGAGTTTGGCAACGGCGCGGGCCTCGAACTCGAATCGGGTCAAAAACTGCGGGTCACCGGCGAATTTGGGGTCCATCACCTTGATCGCCACCGGACGATCCAGGCGGGTGTCCTCCCCCCGGAACACCATCGACATCCCACCCCGGGCGATCGGCGCGTCGATGCGATAGCGCCCTTCCAGCATCTCGCCGATCAAATGATGTCTTCCGGCTGTCACAAACCTCTCCACCCTCGGTACGTGCCAGGGCACGTCTGGGCCGCACCCTGCGGCTCCCCCGATCGTAATCGGAGGCTCGAGTCCGGGTGTCGCGCCACAGTCTCGCGGGCAGCGTCTACCGTTATCGCCGTGAGTGCCTTTCCTTGCAGTTCCGATGTCCTGCCCCCCTCGGTCACCCTGTTGACACTCCCCGAGGTCGCGGACCGGCTCGGAATCGTGGTCACCCGAGTCCATCAGATGCTGCGCGACAACCAGCTGCTCGCCATCCGTCGCGGCGGGGTGGTCGGCGTCCCGGAAGTCTTCTTCGACGAGACCGGTGCGGTGGTGAAACCGCTGCCCGGGCTGATCACCGTGATGCGCGACGCGAAATACACCGACGAGGAGATCCTCGAATGGATCTTCGCCGATGACGATTCGCTTCCCGGGAAACCGGTGGAGGCATTGCACGGTCCGCTGGCCCGGGAGGTGCTACGCCGCGCCGCCGCGGAACCCTTCTGACGCCGACGCCGGGCGCGCTGTCACCGGCCCGTGGTGACCGCGGTGAGAACCATCCGCAGCCGCCGACGGGTGGGGACGACGGCGCGCCCGGCGAAAACGGCGTAATCGCTCGACTCGATTTGGTCGAGGATCCCCGAATACAGGGCGCGGGCCGCGCGGATCGCCGGACGAGCCCGCGGCTCGAGCATGTCCACGCCCGGGTCGGCGGTGCGGTAGAGTGCGCGGTTCACCGCGATGAAATGTGCCAGCGCCCGTCGCACCCGGCGATCGGTACGGCCGGTGGCACGGCAGTGGGCGAGCAGGTCGGCATCCACGCCGAAGGCGGCCAGTTCTTCGCCCGGCAGGTAGATACGGTCGCGGTCCAGGTCCTCGCCGATATCGCGGAGGAAATTGGTGAGCTGGAAGGCGTCGCCCAGCGCGGCGGCCGCCGGTTCGGCCTCCGCGGCCGGGACGACGGTGCCGAGTACCGGCAGCAGCTGCAGTCCGATGGCGGCCGCCGAACCGCGCATGTATTCGTCGAGCTCGGCCAGGGTGGCGTAGCGGTTGCGGAACAGGGGTGAGCCGGGTACGTCCATGCGCATGGAATCGAGGAACACCCCGAAATGTCGCCGGTCGATACCGTATCGGCGGACGGTATCGACCAGTGCGGGCAGGACGGGGGTGAGCGGATCGTTCGGGCGGCTCGCGGCGTGGATGCCGTACTCGAAGGCGAGCTGTAGTCGCCGCTGCGTTTCGTCCAGTGCCGTCGGCGCGGGGAGGACGGGGGCGGGATCCCATGGGGCGCCCGGTGTCGCGGCCGAATGCCGCACCGGGTCGTCGACGATATCGTCGACGACCCGAGCGAAGGCATACAGGGCGTGTACGGCCGGGCGGCGTCCGGCCGGTAGCAGCCGGGTCGCCAGGTAGTAGGAGCGGCCGTGAGTGCCGGCGATTCGGCGGCAGTGGCGGTAGGAGCGTGCCGGTTCCGCCGGATGGTTTTCGCACCCGGTCCAGGCCTTCCCCCCGTCGACGGAGGGCCGGGTCATGCCCGGCCGGCGACGACGGGGGGTTCGATCACCGGCGGCGGTGTGTTACGCAGCCGGAGCGGGTCGACGGTACGCAGCGAGACCGCCGCCACCACGGACACGAAAGTGGCCGCGGCGACATGCCAGAAATTGTACAGCCCGATGGAACCGTCCGGGTTGAACACCAGCATCAGCCAGGTACACACGCCCACCAGCCACATGAGCGTCCCGGTGGACAACGCGAACCCGGCGGCCAGTGCCAGCGGCCACGAGTAGTACCAGGGCAGCGCCGCGGGCGACAGGATGACGATCGCGACGAAGGCGATGAGGATGCCGAACACGGCATCGCGCTCACCGTGTTTGAACCGCCACCAGGTCCAGGCCAGCAGACCCACCAGGGTGAGCATGCACAGTAGCCGGGTCACCTCGAGCGCCGGATCGAGGGTGAAGGGGGTGACCCAGGTCGTCATATGGGCCAGGACCGTCGGCAGCGACAGCCAGTTGATGATCTTCTTCGAGCCCGACAGCGCGGTCAGCCAGCCGATCCCTACCCCCGCGATGGCCGAGGCCGCCGCGAACACCACCGCGAAGACGGTGAGCCCCAGACCGGCGATCTTGGCGAACATCATCGCCGGATGCGGCAGCACCTCCCGGTCGCTGTTGTCGGTGCCGGTCCGCTGCGCGTTCTCTGCCCGCCGGTCGCGTTCGTGCAGCATCCAGATCCACACCAGGAAGGGCAGTGCGACACCCGCGGTCGCCTTGATCGCGACGCCGATCGCGACCACCACGATGCCCGCCACATGATGGCGTTCCAGCACCAGCGCGATACCGGCGCACATCAGGCCGACCATCAGCATCTCGTTGTGGACGCCGCCGATCAGATGGATCAGCACCAGCGGGTTGAGGACCGCCAGCCACAGCGCGACGGTCGGTTTGCCGCCGAGGTGTTTGGTGAGATACGGCACCGCCCACATCATCAGCACCAGACCGGGCAGCATCACCAGCCGCAGCGCTATGGTGCCCGCCACCACGCTGTCCCCGGTAACGGTGGTGATGGCCCGCCCGAGCAGGAGGAACACCGGGCCGTAGGGGGCGGTGGTGGTGGTCCAGACGGTGCTGACGTTGTCCAGCAGCACGCCCGGGTTGGCGACCGGCCCCACCTGATACGGGTCGAAGCCGTCCCGCAGCAGGGCGCCCTGCGCCAGATAGGAGTAGGCGTCGCGACTGAACATCGGCACCGCGACCAGCAGCGGGGCGATCCAGATCCCGACGATGGCGCGTAGTTCGTTCAACCGGACCCCGTCGCTGTCACTGTGACCGAGGGTGGCACGGCCCAGCCGGACCCAGGCGGTGATCATCATGAGCACGCCCGCCCAGACGCAGATCGTCGACAGCGCGTAGCCGTGTCCGAAGCGCAGCCAGGACAGGTGCATCGCTTCCAGGAGCGGATCGCGTTTGCGGACCCCGCCGGCGCCGAACCCGCCGAAGGCGATCATGATCGCGCCGAAGAACCCGAGCAGTGCCGCCTTGCCCTCCGGGCTGCGGAGAAAGACCGCGCAGAACCGCAGCCACGCCCACAGGCCCTGACCGGAGTCGGTTCCCCGGCCCGTATCCGCGGTGTTCCGCCCGGTCTCCGGGGCGCGGGCGGGCGTGGTACGCGCGGACGTGGTGGTGACTGTGGCGCTCATATCGGGGGGTGGCATCTGGTGTCGGTCCCCCCGGGATTCTGTCGGCGGTCGCAACCGCGGGCGAATAGGTCGGCGCTTAGTCTACGGCGTCGGCGCCGGAGGCCATCCGGATGGTGCGGCGCCGGCCGGTGCGATTTTTCCCCACAATGCGCTGGGCCGCGAGTTTTCCGGACAGCAGCACCGTGGGCACACCGACCCCCGGCGTGGTGCCACAGCCGGCGAGGATCACGTTCTCGCTGGTCCAGGGGAAGTTGTTCGTTCGGAAGGGGCCGGTCTGCCGGAATACGTGTGCCGCCGAGAACGGGGTGCCGGCGAGCATGCCACGGTGTTGCCATGTCCGGGGAGTATCCAGGCGGTCCACCGTGAACGCGGTGCCGATATCACGGTAGCCGCGACGTTCCAACCCCTCGAGCAGTTCCCGCAGGTAGGCCGGGCCGAGCCGGTCCCAGTCCAGCGGTGCCGAATCCAGGTTGGGGCACGGCACCAACAGGGAGAACGGTTCGTAACGGCCGTCGGGGCGGCCTATGTAGAGACCGGGGTCGCTCAGTGCGGGGCGGGTCAGCAGCAGTGACGGGTCGCTCATCGGCCGCCCACCGCGGCGGGGGGTGATCTCGGCGAAGGTGGTGTCCCAGGCGGCGCCGAATTCGATGCTGTGATGCGCCTGCACCGGCCAGGTCTCGGCGACCGACACCGGAACGGTGCCGTGCGCCACCACCGCCGACGGCGCCGCGCGCAGCCACCGCCGGCGTCGCAGCCCGAAACGGTCGAGCGACCCCAGATCCGCGGTGAGCACCACCGCTTCACAGGGCAGTTTCCGCCCGTCGGCCAGCAGAACGCTCCGCGCGCGGCCGCGCCCCCATCCCAGTGGCCGGGTCGACGGGCCGTAGTCGATGCCGGTGACCTCCGCCCCCAACTCCAGTCGCCCGCCCGCATCGGTGAATGCCTGCGCCATGGCCTCGGCGATCGCGCGCATACCGCCACGCGGGAAGTAGACGCCCAGGGCGGTGTCCATATACGGGATCGCGCCGTATACCGCGAGCGCCTCGGCAGGTGCCATTCCCGCGTAGAGCGCCTGAAAGGTGAACAGCCGGACCAGTCGCGGGTCGCGCAGGAACCGCCGCACCCGTGGGCCGAGCCTGCCGAAACCGCCGAGCCGGACGAGTTCACCCAGGGCGGCCCGCTTCTGCCGATGCCACACCATATCCAGTGGCGAATCGAAGTTGGTGTCCATGAATTCGCCGAATTCGGCGCGGTAGATCCGGCCCAGCCAGTCGCGCAGCCGCCGGTAGCGTTTGGCCTCGGCCGGTCCGCAGACGCGGGCCACCTCCGCGCTCATCAGGTCCACATCGGTGAAGACCCGGATATCGGATCCGTCGGCGAACCGCGCGTGGTACGCCGGGGCCAGTTGCCGGATCCGCAGCGGTGGCACGAGCGAGGCGCGGTCGGTGCCTACCGCTGCGAGAGCGTCGTCGATCAATCCGGGCAGTGTGAGCACCGTCGCCCCGGAATCGATCTCGTAGTCGGCGAACCGGTACCTGCCGACCCGCCCGCCGACATGGCCGTCACGCTCCACTACGGTCACCGTGCGCCCGGCCCCCGTCAGGTACAGCGCCGCCGTGAGCCCCGCCAGCCCGCCGCCGATCACCACGACATGATCGGCGGGTCCGCTCACGGTGCGCATAGAGAACTCCTGGTCCGGTCGGTGAATCGGGTCGAGGTCAACGGTGGATCGCCGGACCGGCCGGCCTGTGGGCGCCCGTAATGGCGCTTCGTCCATATCTCGTATACCAGGGCCCGGCACCGCGGCCGGTCCCGGGGCGGCGTCGGGCCGGTCCCGGCCTTGTCCACCGTCCACGGACACTGCTGCGCCGCAGGCCGGCGATCTCGATGAAGGTCCCCGTGACCGTCCACCGGTGCGGGAGGGACACCGTCGGCCGACCCGCGCGCCGGTAACCGTTCACGGCGACGGACCGGGGCAGGAGAGCATCGCTGGTGTGCGCCCCGGCGGGCCCATCGGCACGATCCTCAGACGCTGCGCCGGGTGGCCGCCAGTGCCATGACACGGAGCCGTTCCTTCGCATCCGGTGTAGTGGAGCTTTCCTCGATCGCGGCCAGGGCCCGCTCGGTGAGCTCGGTGATACGGGCCTCCACCGCGTCGACAGCGCCGAGCTCGGTGAACAGTGCGCGCAGCCGGTCGACCTGGTCGGCGCTCAGGTCGGTGCCGATTTCGGCGCGGATACGGGTGGCGGCGCTCGGATCGTCGCGTTCGGCCCGTTGCAGCGCCTCGGCCAGCAGAACGGTGCGTTTGCCCTCGCGCAGATCATCACCGGACGGTTTACCGGTGACGGCGGGATCGCCGAAGACGCCGAGTAGATCGTCGCGGAGTTGGAAAGCGATGCCGATATCGGTGCCGAAGGCACGGTAGGCGGCGATCAGTTCCGGGTCGGCGTCGGCGAGGGCGGCGCCCAGGTGCAGGGGGCGTTCCACGGTGTAGGCGGCGGTTTTGTACCGGTTGATGCGCAGCGCGGCCGATACGGAGTCGTCGCCGCCGGCCTCGCCGTGGATATCCAGCAGTTGTCCGCCCAGCACCTCGGTGCGCATCAGCGCCCACACCGGTGCGAACCGGGCGCGCGCGGCGCTGTTCAGTCCGGCCGCCTGCACCATATCGTCGGCCCAGGCCAGCGCGAGGTCGCCGAGCAGAATCGCCACCGATTCACCGAAACGGGCGGAGTCGCCGGCCCAGCCGCGGTCGCGGTGGCGTTGTTCGAACTCGACGTGCACGGTGGGGAAGCGGCGGCGGGTGCGCGAGGAATCGATGATGTCGTCGTGGATCAGTGCGCACGCCTGGATCAGCTCGAGGGCGGCGCAGGTGGTGAGTATGGCGTCGGCGTCGGCGCCTTGGGGGTCGCCGCCCGCGCCGAGCCAGCCCGTCCAGGCGAAGCCGGGGCGGGTGCGTTTACCGCCGCGCAGCACGAATGACTCCAGCGCCGCGACGGCGTCGACGAAGACGGGTCCGAGCGCGACCACGCTTTCCCGGCGGGTGGTGAAGAAGGCGGTCAGCGCCTGTTCCACGGCGGTGGTGAAGGCCTGCGTCCCTGGTGCGGCCGAGGTGAGGCCCGGCCTGGTCGGGGTACCTGGTCCGACGGACAGGGTGACCTCCCGGATCGTTGCGGTGGTGAGGAGCGGCGATATACCGCCGCCGATGACGCGGCCGTGGGTACCGGGAGCCGATACGGGCGGGCCGTGTTCCGAAGGATACGCGTCCGACGGGGGCGAGGGCGCGCAACGGGTGTACCGTCCGCCACGCGATATCACATTCGGCGACGTAAGCGGCCTGTCGCGGGCCGCGGCCCCTTAGACTGGGCGAGTGACTTTCGACAACGCGCGGGGACTCCCGACTCCAGGCCGGCCGTCTTCCACGTCACCGATCGTCTCCACGACGCCGTCGGTTGTGCAGAGTTTGCGCCAGTATTCCGGTACGGGAGTACCATTTTCGGTGGAATTCTCCCCACCCCGCGACGCCGAGGGTGAACAGCGGTTGTGGCGCGCGGTGCGCACCTTCGAACGGATGCACCCCGCCTTCGTCTCGATGACCTACGGGGCCGGCGGCACCACCCGCGACAACACCGTGCGGGTAACCGGGCGGCTCGCCGAGGACACCACCCTGCTGCCGGTGGCGCACCTGACCGCCGTCGGCCACAGTGTCGCCGAGCTGCGATCCATCGTCGGCGCGTACGCCGATTCCGGGATCCGCAATATTTTGGTGCTGCGCGGCGACCCGCCGGGTGATCCGCTGGCGGAATGGTGTAAACACCCCGACGGGGTCGAATACGCCGAGGAACTGGTGCGAATCGTCCGCGACCTGGGCGACTTCCACGTCGGTGTGGCGTCCTTCCCGCAGGGTCACCACCGTTCGCCGGACCTGGACACCGATACCGTGCATTTGGCGGCGAAACTCCGTGCGGGTGCGGAGTACTCGATCACGCAGATGTTCTTCGAGGTCGACGACTATCTGCGGCTGCGTGACCGACTCGCCGGCCACGACCCGGTCGAGGGTGCCAAACCGATCATTCCCGAACTGATGCCGATCACCTCGCTGCGCAATGTGGCCCGCGCCGAACAGCTGTGCGGGCGCCCCCTGCCGGAAGGAGTGATGCGGCGGTTGCACCGGGCGGCAGGCGACGGCCCGGAACCCGACAACGCCGCCGTCCGCGAGGTCGGTATCGAGATCGCCACCGAGATGGGCCGCCGACTCATCGAAGAGGGCGCCCCCTGTCTGCACTTCATCACCCTGAACTTCGCCAAGGCCACCAGCGAGGTGTTGGTCAACCTCGGATACGGAAAAGCGGTACCGATCAGCGCCTGAGCCCCGGCGGCCGGGCGGGACGCGGTGGCAGACCGCGACCCTTCCAGCTCAGCGTGCCACGGCGCCGGGCCCGATGCGATCGTGCCCACAGCAGCAGGTATACGGCGATGGACACCGGATGTGCCGATCCGGCCGCGATATCGGCACCGCGGGGTCGACCGCCGGTATCGATGGACACCGCCAGTAGCCGCCCCACGACGGCCGCCGCGTAGCCCAGCAGCCCGATCCGCCGGAGACGCCCGTGCCCGAATACGGCCGCCGCCGGCGGCAGCCAATACGCCACCGCGGCAACCACGGCCACCGCCGCCCCACCCGCCGGCGAGCCGCCGTAGGCGGACCACAGCCACCGCGTGTACCCCGCCTCGACCTCGGCCGCCCCGCGGTACATCCGGGTCGCGGCCTGCCCGCCCGCGGCCGCCAGCGCGGTGCGGTATCCGGCGCGGCGCAGGTCGCGGGCGATACCGAGATCCTCGGTGACACTGTCCGCCACCGTCGCGTGTCCCCCGATGGAGCGGTAGGCGGCGGTATCGATGACCAGGAATTGACCGCAGGCCACCGCCGTCGACGGCCGCAGCCCGCGATCGGTGCACGCCACCGGCAGGGTGGAGGCCCACGACCAGCACAACAGCGGTTGGACGAGCCGTTCGGCCGGCGACTCGGCCCGCTGTCGGGGCCACGCCGACAGCAGCGCCACGTTTCGTCTGCGCAGTTCCCCGACCGCCGCGGCCACGGCCGTCGGGGCGAGCCGCACATCGGCGTCCACGAAGACCAGGACGGAGGGTTCGGGTTGCGCGGCGGTGGCCCGGGCGGCGAGAGTCGCGCAGGCGGCGGACTTGCCCGTCCATCCGGTCGGCGGCGCGGCGGTGCCGCGAAGGAGGACACAGCGCGAGTCGTCGTCCATGGCGGCCGTCGCCGCCGCGAACGTCCCGTCCGTGGAGTCGTCGTCCAGGATCAGGACGCTCAGTCGGGGTAATCCGGTCTGGGCACGCAGGTCTCGGATCAGCCGGGGCAGGCGGTCGGCTTCGTCGCGGGCGGGGACACAGACCGTCACCGGTTCGACGACCGGGGCCGGGTCGCGTGGCAGCCGGGGCAGTGTCAGCCTGTTCCAGGCGGTGAGGGCACAGCCCAGCAAGGCGATACCGGTCCCGCAGGCGACCGGACGTGTCATGGCGGGTGCTCGGAATCCTCGGCCGCCCGCCGCGGGGGACATCGACCGCCTACTCGGGACTGCGGACCAGCTCCCACCAGCGGCGCAGCGAGACCCCCTGGGGCGCACCCGGTGCCGGCGGGTTGCGGTCGAGATAGGCCAGTGCGGCGATCAGCGCCGCGACGGCCAGGGTGACACCCCCGACGATGCCCGCCCACCCGGCGAACGAGCGGGTATTCGGATCGGCGTAGCCGACCTCGGCGCGAATGAGACTCACCTCGCCGGGCGGCAGTTTCCAGGAGACGATGGTGTCGCCCTCGCGGGTTCCGTTGGTCTTGGCGACGCGGGCCGGGAACGCCACGCTGAGCTGCACATCCGATCCGTGCGGCGGTACCGATTCCAGATCGACCCGCCCCTCCAGGGTGACCAGATCACCGCTGCGCCGGAATTCGAGCTGGAACATGCCCTGCGCCTGATCCGACATCTGGGCCAACTGCTGCACCTCGCCGAAGTTCAGGTCGTCGAAATACACTTCGCTGCCCACGTAGCCGTCCTGGTTGTACGGTTCGACCCGTACCTTGCCGGCCAGTGCCTCCGGCGCCTTCGGCTCCGGGCCCTTGTCCTCGCCGTTCTCCGGCACCACCGCGGCCACGATCCGCCCCGATACCCGGTCGTTGGACGACACACCCATCGATGTCTGGAGCCGCAGGCATCCGGCGAGTGCGGGCACCAACAGGACCGTCAGCAGAACCATCGCCGTCACCCGGGCCCGCAGACGCGCACGGCCGAAGCGAAGGCGGAGGTTTCGCGGATGCCGCGGGCGCGACGATCGGACCGGGGTGTTGGGCGTCGGGGGAACGGGGCTCGGCTGTTGCACGGATGACATCGTGCCAGGCCGCCCGCCGTGCCTGCCACGCGACGGGCGCAAGCACGCGGAGCGGAATTCCACTACCCCACCGCGGTACACACACGACCTGTTCGGACCCGTCGAACCAGGCCGGCCAGCAGTGGAATCCCGAGCACGGCCAGCCCGGCGGCGCCATAGGCCGCGGAATAGGGCAGGTCGAGGAAGACCGCGTGTGCCAGCGCGGAACCGAGCCAGGTCCACAGGAATACCGCCACCGGCACAGCGACCGATACGCCCCGGTCCGGTGCGGTGCGTTCCCACAGCGCGACGGCCGCGGCCATGATCGACGCCACCGCGAACCAGCCCAGATAGTTCGTGTACGGAACAGGGGCCGGTCCGGGCAGGCCCGCATCGGTCACGCACCAGTGCCAATGCCCGTCGGCGACCATCTGCGGGTCCAGGAACAGATCCCACCCCACCGCCCCGAGCGCGGTCGCGCCGATCCGAAGCGCCGTGCGATCGGTCAGCAGCCCCGCGACCACCCAGATCGGGTAGATCCCTCCCGTCCATGCCAGTGGAACCACCAGCGGCACCCCGGCAACCGCCGGTCCGAGCCGATCGAGGGCGTAGTCGTAGCAGCCGAACGGTATCCCGGTCGCGGTGCCGACCGCTTCCGCCGCCCACCCGAGACCTGACACGATCGCCAGAAACCCCACCGCGTACCGGGTCCCACGCGCCGCCGCCGCATGCGATAGCGCCGTACCGGCGGACAACAACACCACCACCACCGTCACCCGGTCGCGGGCCGGTCCGTTGGTGAGCGGATAGCAGATCTGCGCGAGAATCAGCAGCACTGCCGGCCAGAGGGACACCGGCCCGCGCAGACCCACGCCGACCACCCGCCCGGTCATCGGCGCAGCCACCGCCGGATACCCCGGTCGTCCCCGATCACCAGCCGGGCCGCGGTGCGGCCGCTCGCCCCGGATACCCCGCCGCCGGGATGGGTGGAGGCGCCGGTGAGGTACAGGCCCGGCGCGCCGGGTACCCGCTGACCGGACAGCTCCGGCAGCGGCCGCCACATCATCATCTGGTCCAGCGCCATCTCCACATGCATGACATTGCCGCCGCGCAGACCCATCTCCCGTTCCAGGTCGACCGGGGTCTGCACATATCGGCGCAGGACGGTATCGGCGAAACCGGGGGCGTGGCGGTCCACCTCGGCGATGATCCGGTCGGCCTCGGTGTCCGCGTGCGCGGCCCAGTCGCCGCCGTCGGCGAGCCGGTAGGGGTGCCATTGCGCCCACAGTGACAGCTGATGTTCGCCGGGGGCGGCGATACTCGGGTCCAGGGCGCTGAAGCTCATGGCCAGCACCACGGGGCGCGGCGGAAGCAGGCCGCCCAGCGCCGCGCCGTGTGCGAGCCGCAGCTGCCGTCGATCCGACACCAGCAACTGCAGGCCGGTCGCGGAGTCGGTCGTCGGGGCGCCCGGATAGGCGGGCAGCGCGCTCGTCGCGGCGCGGACGACCATGCCGATACCGGGGCCCACGCGGATACGCCGATACCAGCCGTCGAGGACGCTCGCGTCGAAACCGCCGGCGCGCAGCAGATCCAGGGTGGTGAGCACATGGGTTCCGGTGACCACCGCGCGGGCGTGCAACTCCCGCCCCGCGGCGGTGCGGACCCGCCAGCCGGCGTCGTCCCGGACGAGCGCGGTCACCTCCTCGCCGGCGGACACCTCGCCGCCGTCGGCGCGCAACCGGTTCACCAGTGCCTCGGTGAGCGCGCCGCTACCGCCCACCGCGCGTCCCGGCGGGATACCGTGCATGAGCGCGGCGAACCCGACCATCGGGGCGGTGCCCGGTTCCGACATCGGGGGCCCGGACTGTGCCCCGAACCAGGCCAGCGACGCCTTGAGCCGTTCGTCGTCGAAGAACGAGTCCAGCAGGGCGTCCCCCGACTGGAGGAACTCGCGCGCCAGTGCGCTGCCGCCGTCGCCGGTATCCAGTCCCCAGAACGAGCGCAGCAGATGGCCCGGCGTGGGACCCGCGCCGAACGCGCGCATGACCCGCGCGCCGCGCGGCCCCCAGACCCGCACGAACCGCCGGTAGGCGGTGGCGTCGCGTTCGGAACAGGCGGTGGCGATCGAAGCACAGGTGCGGTCGAGGTCGCGGTGGAAGACGATCGGGGCGGCACCCGTGCGCGGGCACGCGGGGGTGAAACCCCAGGGATCGCAGTCGAGGTAGCGCAGCCCGAACCGGGCCAGGTCCAGCTCCTCGATGATGCCTGTGTGCCGGATCATCAAGTGGGCCGACGAGCCGCGATCGACCCGATGCCCGGGCAGGCGCGGCACCGTCGACACCGCCCCGCCCAGTACCTCGTCGCGTTCGAGCACCCGCACCCGGTAACCCTCCCGCGCCAGATAGCAGGCCGCGACCAGCGCGTTGTGGCCCGACCCGACGACCAGAACACTCACGGCGGCGCTTACAGGGGCAGGGAGCGGCCGAGGATGGCGAAACGGCGGTTGTCGCCCGCGAAGACGAAATTCCGCAGCACATCGCCGAAGCCCCGGCGCCGGTACAGCCGCCAGGCCCGGTTGTCCTCCGCGGCCACCTCGGGGGTGGACAACAGCACCGAACGTTCGGGGCGGCCGGCCAGCAGCCGTTCCAACAGGACCGAGCCGATACCGCGGCCCTGGGTGGTGGGGTGGACGTGCAGTTCGGTGAGCTCGAAATAGTCGCCGAGCAGGTTGCGAATGGCCTGGTCCGGCCAGCCCGCGTGCCGCATCCCCGCCTGGACCTGCTGCTGCCACCACTGATGCGGTCCGCCGTGATAGCCGTAGCCGATCGCCACCAGTGGCGAGCGGCGCGGATCGATACCGCCGGTCTCGTCGGGGAGGAGTGCGGCCACCGCCTGCCAGCCGAGGCGGGTGGCGTGCTCGGTCCACATCGGTGCGCGGTGGTGTTCGGTGCCGCGCGGATAACCCATGGCCGCGACGTACACCGCGAGTGCGTCGTGCAGTCGCGCGCGCAGTTCCGCGACCGACAGGTCGACGACAACCGGTGCGGGGAGGTGATCGGTCTCGAGGGCGGTCATTGCTTCGGTGGCGGTTCTTTCGCGGTCGGCTCCGGCGCTGCCCGAACGCGGGCGCGCAAAATTGTCGGTGGTGCTCTCTATATTCAAGCTCGAGCCAAACGTTCGAATGCCTGTTCGTTCTCCGCGGTGCTCGACCAGCCTGCCATATCGGCCGGCCGCCGTGGTGGGCGGTGGGTAACCGATGGAAGGAGGGCTATGTCGGGTCGAAGCGTTCATCCGGGACAGCCCGGCCGGGCGGGGATGCTGCTGCGGCGCGCCGACGGACTGCTGATGCAGGCGGCGGGCGAGCGAGATCCTCGGGAACGATTCCGCACCGCCTACCTGGGCGCACTACGCGGCGCGGGGGCGGTACTGGCGCTCACCGGCGCCGATCGGGCGCCACGAGCACGCTCGCGCAATGCGTGGGTGATGCTACAGCGCGCCGCGCCCGAGTTCATCATGTGGGCCGACTACTTCAGCGGGCACTCCGATACCCGTGCGGCGCTGGAGGCCGGGATACCGCGGGAGGTCGACGACGATCAGGCGGACGAGTTCTGTTCCCGGGTCGCCGCCTTCCTGCACGATGTGGAGGATCTGGTTGCTCCGGCCGGTCGGCTGCGGGCCGCGGAAGATCACAGCGCAGCAAACGACCGGTGAGTTATCGGAGAGTAGGTGGTACGGCCCTGACCGAACTCGTATCATTGGTGTCAGATAGCCGCCAATGGGTTATCTGCCGTCAACCCGGAGACGGCAGCCACGTCCTAGTGCCGGGGGAGGTACCGTGCCACTCTCCGAGCACGAGCAGCGCATGCTCGAACAGATCGAGAGCGCTCTCTATGCTGAGGATCCGAAGTTCGCCTCGTCCGTCCGTGGCGGACGCCTCCGAACGACATCGAGTCGTCGTAGACTTCAGGCCGCGGCGTTGTTCGTCCTCGGCCTGTTCCTACTCGTCGCGGGTATCGCCGCTCCGGTGAAGCCCGGTGGTTTCCCGATCATCAGTCTGATCGGTTTCATTGTCATGTTCGGTGCCGGTGTGCTCGTGCTGCTCGGCAGCGGTTCCAAGCGGGCCTCGGGCAGCGGTGGCGGCAGCGCCTCCTCGACTTCCCCGGGTTCGCCCGGCGGGCGAGGTCGGCAGCGCCGCTCCGGCGGATTCTCCGAGCGCATGGAGGACCGCTTCCGCAGAAGGTTCGAGCAGGAGTAGCCGCGGAGCCTCGCGGCAGGCATCGGCAAACGGCGGTGCCGCACCGAGAACCGGTGCGGCACCGCCGTTTGCGTTGTATCCGCCTCCACCCTCCCGGTGTCGAACGCTGCGCGCACATTGTTTCCCACACCTCCCCACCCGCGGCCCACGCCGGGCCCCGCTGCCCGTCCGAGATGTCCCGAACAGCATGTTTGCTGGAAGTTTTCGGGCTCGGACGGAGTTGTGAGGCGATGACGCGCGGAGGGAGGCAGGGCGTGCCGAAACTTCTCCACCGCTGTGATAGCTGAGATGACCTGCGGAATCGGCGAATCGGGGAGGGAGATCACCCCGTGTTTCGATTGAAAGTGGGGGAAAGTGGGGTAATGTGGAGCGCGCACTACAGGAGAGGCCGTAAGGCACTCGGCCGGAGTATCCGGCCACACATCAGCCGAGGTGGTCCGGTAGGGAGGTATCGGGGTGTTTCTCGGTACCTACACACCGCGGCTGGACGACAAAGGGCGACTCACGTTGCCGGCGAAGTTTCGAGACGATCTGGCGGGAGGGTTGATGGTCACGAAGGGACAGGACCACAGCCTTGCCGTGTATCCCAAAGAAGAGTTCGCCGCGCTCGCCCGTCGAGCCGCCGCGGCCTCGCGGAGTAACCCGAAGGCACGTGCGTTCGTGCGGGCTCTCGCGGCCGGGACGGACGAACAGCGGCTGGACGCCCAGGGCCGGATCGTGTTGTCGGCGGAGCACCGTCGCTACGCGGGTCTCGACAAGGACTGTGTGGTGATCGGCTCGGTCGACTTCCTGGAGATATGGGATAAGCAGGCGTGGGAGTCCTACCTCGCCGAGCACGAGGAGGACTACGCACAAGCGAGAGACGAGGCGCTGGGCGGAATTTTCTAGTCCGCGCGAGTGCCACGCGGCCTCTGCCCGGACGCGGACCCTGACGTACTTCCCCGACGCCAGGTGCCGCTTCGGTCAGAGACCCCGCGGCATTCGTATCACCGTCGGATTCCTTCCGCCGCGCAGTCTGTGGACGTGAGTCAGCCAACAGTTGTTCAGCCGCGGATATCCGCGTACCCCGCGCCGGTACCGAGGCGCGAGCGTGTGCGGTACGCGAAGAAGCGAGGTAGATCCGGGAGGTCGAGGTGAACCGTGCAGACCACGGCTCTCGCCACATTCCCGTACTCCTCGCTCGCGCGGCCGAATTGCTCGACCCGGTGTTGGACGCGCCCGACGCGGTCTACCTCGACGCCACCCTCGGCCTCGGCGGACACGCCGAATATTTCCTGCGCACCCATCCGAACCTGCGGCTGATCGGGCTGGACCGCGATACCGCCGCGCTCGAACACGCCGCCGCCCGGCTGGCGGTGTACCGGGACCGAATCACCCTGGTGCACACCCGATACGACGGTATCGCCGCCGCACTGGCCGAGGCGGGACTGTCCGCCGTCGGCGCGGTCGACGGCATCCTGATGGATCTGGGGGTGTCGTCCATGCAGTTGGACGACACCGACCGCGGCTTCGCCTATTCGGTGGACGCGCCGCTGGATATGCGAATGGATCCCACCACCGGGCCCACCGCCGCCGATGTGCTCAACACCTACGACCGTGCCGAACTGACCCGGGTGTTGAAAACCTATGGAGAGGAACGATTCGCGAACCGGATCGCGGCCGAGATCGTGCGTCGGCGCGCACAACGGCCGTTCCGTACCAGTGCGGAACTGGTACGGCTGCTCTACGACACCATTCCGGCCGCGACCCGACGCACCGGCGGGCATCCGGCCAAACGGACCTTCCAGGCGTTGCGGGTGGAGGTCAACGGCGAACTCGATTCGCTGCGTGCCGCAATGCCCGCCGCATTGGACGCGTTGCGCCTCGGCGGCCGGATCGTCGTCATGTCGTATCAGTCGCTCGAGGACCGAGTGGTGAAACAGGAACTGACGCGACGTGCGGTATCCCGGACACCGATCGACCTGCCGGTCGAACTCCCCGGTATGGGGCCGGAATTCCGGGTACTGACCCGAGGTGCGGAACAGGCGACGGCAGCCGAGATCGAGGACAATCCGCGTGCGGCCCCCGTGCGGATGCGTGCGGCGGAACGGATCTCGGAACAGGAGGTGTGATGGAACTCGAGCGCGCAGCGGTCCGTCGCACCGTCGGCGTGCGGAAGTTCCCGTGCGGCACGGCAGTGCGCGGTTCGACGACCGGACCGACCGCGCGGAAGCGGGGGTTATCTGGATGAGCGTGCGGACACACAACAGCGAGGCCGATCGGCCGGCCCGCCGGGTTCCGGCGGCCGAACAGGTGAAAACCGGTGCCGCGCAACGCGCCTACACACGACGGAACCGCCGGGTCGAGGGTCGGTCCGCCGGTTCGGTGTTGGCGGCGCGGGACGGGTCGGCAACGGCCGGGAGGATACCGTTCGTCGTGGCGATCATGGTGATGATCGGCTGCGGTCTCGCGCTCACCCTGCTCTTGACCACGCGGGCCGCCGAGGCCAGCTACCAGCTCGGCGACGCCCGCGCGATCAACCGGAAGCTCGCCGACGAGCGCGCGGCCCTGCAGCGGGAGGTGGCCGCGGCCGACTCCCCACCCGAGCTGGCCACCCGGGCCCGCGAGCTCGGGATGATCCCGGCGCAGGATCCGGCGCGTCTCCTGGTCGGCCCGGACGGGATGGTCACCGTGATCGGTGAACCCGCACCGGCACAGGGCACCCCGGCGCCGCCACTCAACCCGCCGCCGCCCACACCCCGCCAAGGCCCGGCGCCAGGAGAACGGCTCGTGCCCGTCACCACCACCACGCCGCCGCTGCCCGCGCCGCCGGCCGAGGAGGGGAGCGTGGTCGCATCGCCGCCGCCCATGAGCGGTGAGACACCGGGGGACGGCACCCCGGCACCGGCGGACGGAGCGGCGGACCCGGCGCCCACGGAAGGCGCTCCGCCGCCGCCCGCGGTTCCCGCCGAGGCGGGTACGACGAATCCGCCCGCGGAGGGTATCGACCCCGCGCCGGCGGACGGTGTCGCACCCACCCCCGCGCCGGCCGCGGCTCCCGCCGAGGTGTCCGTTCCGGCCACCTCGGAGAACGCGCCGGGACAATCACCCGACCCGCGGATGCCCCGCGAGGAGGCGCGATGAACCAGGGCAGGTCCGGCACCGGCCGGGGACGGGGACCCGCCCGCCGGTCCGCGTCGCGGGCGACGGCGCCGGGCAGGGCAGCGCCGCGGAAATCGACGTCCGGGAAAGCGGTTCCACCCAAGCCGGTGCGCCGGCCGCGTACCGCGGTGCCGGCGGCGGACCGGTCCTTTCGGCTGCGGATGGGCGCCGGTCGGATCGTCATGTTGGTGGCGCTCACGATCGTCGCCCTGCAACTGCTGTGGGTCCAGACGGTTTCCGCGCCCGAACTGTCGGCGCAGGCGGCGAGCCAACGCACTGTTCATCAGCCAGAACCGGCGACCCGGGGCACCATCACCGACCGTCACGGCACAGCGCTGGCCTTCACCCTCATCGCGAAAGCGCTGAATTTCCAACCGGTCCGGGTGCGCAAACAGCTCGCCGAGGCGCGAGCGAAGGACGATACGGCTCCCGAGCCGGAGGAACGGCTGCGCGATATCGCCGCCACCATCCACGAAAAGCTCGGTTCGCGCGCCCCGTCGGAAGCAGAGCTTTCGGAGAAGCTGCACAGCGACGAGCCCTTCGTCTACCTGGTCCGCAATGTCGACGCGCGGATCGCAAGCGAGATCACCGAGGAATTCCCCGAGGTCGGTGCGGAACGACAGGATCTGCGGGAGTATCCGGGCGGATCATTGGCCGCCAATGTCGTCGGCGCCACCGGTTGGGACGGGCACGGACAGATCGGGCTGGAATCGGCGCTGGACGCGGTACTCGCCGGAACCGACGGATCGCATACCTACGACCGTGGCTCCGACGGTGCGGTCATCCCGGGCAGTCGGCGTGACCACCAGCCCGCCGTCGACGGGCAGGCCGTCGAACTGACATTGGATTCATATCTGCAGTACTACGTCCAGCAGCAGGTGCAGCAGGCCAAGGACAAATCCGGTGCCCGTTCCGCCTCGGCGGTGGTCCTGGACGCCAAAACCGGCCAGGTGCTGGCCATGGCGAACGACGGTACGTTCAATCCGGCGCTGGGACCGCAGCACTGGAAGCCCTCCGGCCTGGACAATCCGTCGGTGACCCAGCCGTTCGAGCCCGGTTCGGTGAACAAGATCGTCACCGCCGCCGCCGCGCTCGAATACGGGCTGACCACCCCTGACGAGGTGCACCAGGTGCCCGGCAGTATCCAGATGGCCGGGGTGACGGTCGGCGACGCGTGGGATCACGGCGTCATGCATTACACCACCACCGGCATCTTCGGTAAATCGTCCAATGTCGGCACCCTCATGCTGGCACAGCGGGTGGGTGAGGATCGGTTCGCCGATATGCTCACCCGGTTCGGGCTCGGCAGCCGCACCGGTGTCGGACTGCCCGGAGAGAGCGCGGGTCTGCTGCCCGCCCGCGACCAGTGGTCCGGCGGCACCTTCGCCAACCTGCCGATCGGACAGGGCCTTTCGATGACAACGCTGCAGATGACCGGTATGTACCAGGCCATCGCCAACGACGGCGTGCGGATTCCGCCACGGATCATCCGCGCCACGACCACCCCGGACGGTGCCCGCACCGAGGAACCCACCCCGGACGGGGTGCGGGTGGTGAGCCCGGAAACCGCGCGTACTCTGCGCACCATGTTCCAGGCGGTGGTACAGGACGATCCGAGGGGAGTGCAGCTGGGCACCGGCGCACCCGCGGCGGTGCCCGGCTACCGCATCGCGGGCAAAACCGGTACCGCACAGCAGGTGGACCCGAACTGTCAGTGTTATTCGACGTCCTCGTACTGGATCACGTTCGCGGGGATGGCACCCGCCGACAACCCCCGCTACGTCATCGGTCTGATGTTGGACGCCCCGGTCCGCAGCTCCGACGGCAGCGGCGGACAGTCCGTGGCGCCGCTGTTCCACAACATCGCTTCCTGGGTGTTGCAGCGCGACCGCATCCCGCCGTCGACCGAGCCCGAGCGGCAGTTCGTGCTGCAGGCATCGTGAATCGGTGAACCGCGTTCGGCCCCGAGACCCGGCGTCGGTAACCTGACTCGTCGTCCGTGTACGCGCTCCACAACCAACGCAGAGAGGATCCCTGTGCCCGCGCAGTCCAGCCAGCATGCGCTCCGGCCGGCCCGGCCTCCGTCGACGCCGCTGTCCGACCTGCTGGAACTGATCGCCGCGCAGCCGCGGCAGGACGTCCCCGCCGATCTCGTGGTCACCGGTATCGAACAGCGCTCCGACGCGGTGCTGCCCGGTGACCTGTTCGTCGCACTGCCGGGTTCCCGCGCGCACGGTGCCCGCTTCGCCCGGGCCGCGGTGCAGCGCGGCGCGGTGGCGGTGCTCACCGACGCCGAAGGCGCCGAGCTGGCCGGTGAGTTGGCCGTGCCGGTGCTGGTGCGACAACAGCCGCGAGCGGTGCTCGGGGAGCTGTCGGCGGTCGTCTACGGCAATCCGTCGCAGCGGCTGCGCATCATCGGGATCACCGGCACCTCCGGAAAGACCACCACTTCCTATCTGGTGGAAGCCGGGCTGGCCGCCGCCGGCCTGTCCACCGCGCTGATCGGCACCATCGAAACCCGTATCGGTGGTCGGCGGGTGCCGAGCGCCCTGACCACCCCCGAGGCGCCGCAACTGCACGCCATGTTCGCGCTGATGGTGGAACAGGGCGTTGATGCGGTGGTCATGGAGGTGTCCAGTCACGCACTGGCGCTGGGCCGGGTCGACGGGGTGCGGTTCGCCGTGGGGGCGTTCACCAATCTGTCGCAGGACCATCTGGACTTCCACGCCGATTTCGAGGACTATTTCGCGGCCAAGCGCCGGCTGTTCGAACCCGGTTCGCCGGTCGCCGCGCGCACTGCCGTGGTCTGTGTCGACGACGCGTGGGGACGTCGCCTCGCCGATGGGTTGGCCGCGCCGATCCGGGTCACCACCACCACCATCGACGCCGACTGGTCGCTTGCCACCCACGCCCGGTCACACGACGGGGAGCAGGAGTTCACCGCGTCCGGCCCCGGTGGCGAGACCGTGGTCCGGTTGCGTCTGCCCGGCGATTACAACGTGGCCAACGGACTGCTCGCCGTGGCGGTCTGCGCGGCCGCGGGGGTCGAACCGTGGGTCGCGGCGCCCGCGCTGGCGACGGTGGACGTGCCCGGGCGGATGCAGCGCGTGGAGCGCGGCCAGCCGTTCCTCGCGCTGGTCGACTACGCGCACAAACCCGCCGCGCTGGAATCGGTGATCGCCACGCTGCGCGGGCACCTGGCCGCGACGGGCGCGGGCGGGCGGCTGGCGGTGGTGGTCGGCGCGGGCGGTGACCGGGACACCGGGAAACGTAGCCTGATGGGTGCGGCGGCGGCGCGCGGCGCCGATCTGCTGATCGTCACCGACGACAACCCCCGGGGCGAGGACCCGGCCGCTATTCGCGCCGCGCTGTGCGCGGGCGCGTCGAATATTCCCGAGACCCAGCGCGGCGAGGTACGCGATATCGGCGACCGGGCCGCTGCTATCGAGGCAGCGGTCCGGTGGGCGCGACCTGGAGACGTGGTGTTGGTCGCCGGCAAGGGACACGAAGTAGGGCAGGAGATCCAGGGCGTGAAATATCCGTTCGACGACCGCGAAGTGCTCGCGGCGGCGATCGAGGCGTTACAACAGGACGGTCCGCAGAATACGAATGCGGAGGACTTGACGGTTCCATGATCGACATGACACTGCGGGACATTGCCGATGTCGTGGGCGGCGAGCTGCACGACGTCGACGACCCGGAGGTGCCGGTGACCGGGACGGTCGAATTCGATTCGCGACGCATCGGTCCCGGCGGGTTGTTCCTCGCCCTGCCGGGCGAGCGCGCCGACGGCCACGACTACGCGGCCGCGGCGATCGAAGCGGGCGCGGTGGCGGTGCTGGCCGCCCGCCCGGTGGGGGTGCCCGCCATCATGGTTCCCCCCGCGCCCGGCGCGGTGCCGCCGGGTTCGCTTGCGCTGGCCCATGATTCCGACGGTTCCGGCGCCGCGGTGCTCACCGCGCTGGCCGCGCTGGCCGAAGCCAGTGTGCGGCGCCTGGTCGCCGCGGGGGGTCTGACCGTCGTCGGAGTCACCGGTTCCTCCGGCAAGACCTCGACCAAGGACCTGTTGGCGGCGGCGCTGGCCCCGCTGGGGCCGGTGGTCGCACCCCCGGGCTCCTTCAACAACGAACTGGGCCATCCGTGGACCGTATTGCGCGCCGATGCCCAGACCCGGTTCCTGGTGCTGGAGCTGTCCGCGCGCGGCCCCGGCCATATCGCCGCCCTGGCCCGGGTGGCGCCGCCGAGTATCGGGGTGGTGCTCAATGTCGGCACCGCGCACCTGGGTGAATTCGGCAGTCGGGAGGCAATCGCGCAGGCCAAGGGCGAACTCGTCGAGGCGCTGCCGGCCACCGGTCTCGCGGTCCTCAACGCCGACGATCCGCGGGTAGCGGCCATGCGGAGCCGCACCGCGGCCCGAGTGGTGACCGTCGGGCAGGGCGCCGGCGCGGATATCCGGGCCACCGATATCACCCTCGACGAGCAGGCGCGGGCCGTTTTCGTCCTGCACACCCCGGCCGGCAGCACCGAGATCCGGCTGGCCGTGCACGGTGAGCATCAGGTCGGCAATGCCTTGTCCGCGGCCGCGGTGGCGCTGGAATGCGGCGCCGATCTCGACACCGTTGCCGCCGCCCTCTCCGGCGCGAAGGCCGCGTCGGCGCGGCGGATGGATGTGCGGACCACCACGCGCGGGGTAACGGTCATCAACGACTCCTACAACGCCAACCCCGATTCCATGCGGGCCGCGCTCAAGGCGCTGGTCACCATGGCCCGCGCGGGCGAGCCCCCGCGGCGCAGCTGGGCGGTCCTCGGCGAAATGGCCGAACTCGGCGAGGAATCGGTGGTCGAACACGATCGCATCGGTCGGCTCGCGGTCCGCCTGGATGTCGACCGGCTGGTCGTGGTCGGCACGGGGCGGCCGTCGCGGGGCATGCACCAAGGTGCGGTCATGGAAGGTTCCTGGGGTGAGGAATCGGTACTCGTCCCCGATATCGATGCGGCGATCGCGCTGCTCGACACCGAAGTCGAGGCGGGCGATGTGGTTTTGGTCAAGGCTTCGCAGTCGGTGGGACTGTGGGCCGTGGCAGAGTACCTGCTGGCCGAGGACGGCCGGCAGCAGGCCGGTGACCCTCACCAGGTCTCGGGCCGGGGTAGTACGGAGGCAGTGCGATGAGGCAGATCTTGTTCGCGGCGGCGATCGCACTGACGGTGTCGATCATGTTGACCCCGTTGCTCATCCGGATATTCGCCCGGCAGGGCTTCGGACAGGAGATCCGGGTCGACGGCCCGGCCAGCCATCAGTCCAAACGCGGCACCCCGACCATGGGCGGTGTCGCCATCCTCGTCGGTATGTGGGCCGGGTACCTCGGTTCGCATCTGATCGGTATCGGCTACGACGCCGAGGGCCCGACCGCGTCGGCGCTGCTGGTGCTCGGACTGGCCACCGCCCTGGGCGGTGTCGGGTTCATCGACGACTTCATCAAGATCCGCAAGGGCCGCAATCTGGGT
The DNA here is from genome assembly GCF_000308495.1 of Nocardia brevicatena NBRC 12119. Lineage (GTDB taxonomy): Bacteria > Actinomycetota > Actinomycetes > Mycobacteriales > Mycobacteriaceae > Nocardia > Nocardia brevicatena. The sequence goes on from NZ_BAFU01000044.1 coordinate 27,625, forward strand.
CTCACCGCCGCCGGCAAGTACATCGGTCAGATCTCCGCGGCGGTGGCCTTCGGTGTCCTGGCCCTGCAGTTCTCCAACGGCGGGCTCACCCCGGCCAGCCGCCAACTGTCCTACGTGCGCGATATCAACACGGTCTCCATGAGCGTGGTCGTGTTCCTCGCGTTCGTCTGCCTGGTGGTGGTCGCCTGGTCGAACGCGGTGAACCTCACCGACGGACTGGACGGGTTGGCCGCCGGATCCATGAGCCTGGTGCTGGGCGGGTACGTGATCATCACGTTCTGGCAGTACTACCACGCGTGCGAGACCAAACCGGAGACCGGCTGCTACAACGTGCGCGACCCGCTGGATCTGGCGCTGGTCTGTGCCGCGGGCACGGCGGCCTGTATCGGCTTCCTGTGGTGGAACGCCGCGCCCGCCAAGATCTTCATGGGCGATACCGGTTCGCTGGCGCTGGGCGGTCTGCTCGCGGGTATTTCCATCACCACCCGCACCGAGCTGCTGATGATCGTGATCGGCGCGCTGTTCGTGGCCGAGGCAGCCTCGGTGGTACTGCAGGTAGCGGTGTTCCGCACCACGCGCAACCGGTTGTTCAAGATGGCGCCGTTCCATCACCATTTCGAGCTCAGCAAATGGGCGGAGACGACGGTGATCATCCGGTTCTGGCTGTTGGCCGCCATGGCATCGGCGGTTGGCCTGGGCCTGTTCTACAGCGAATATCTCTCGGCGGTCGGGTGAGCTGACGATGGTGGAACATTCTCCGCGGGCCCTGCGCTCCCCGGGACCCATGCTGGAATTCCTGCGGGGCCGTGATGTGCTGGTCGCCGGGTGGGGGATTTCGGGACGATCGCTGGTCGAACCCCTACGCGATATCGGCGCCCGTCCGGTGGTCACCGACAAGGGTGCCGCGGCGTTGGCCGAGGCCGCCGAACTGGGGCTGGAAGTGGCCTCGAGTGCGCAGTTGGAAAGCGGCGACTGGTCGCGCTTCGCGCTGGTGATCACCAGTCCGGGCTGGCGTCCGGATTCGCCGGTGCTGGCGTCGGCGGTCGCCGAGGGCATCCCCGTCTGGGGGGATGTGGAGTTCGCCTGGTGGGTGGATCAGGCCCGTATCTACGGCCCGGCCCGCAAATGGCTGGTGGTGACCGGTACCAACGGTAAGACCACCACCACCTCGATGGTGTACTCGATCCTGCGTGCGGCGGGTATCCCCAGTGTCGCGTGCGGCAATATCGGGCTGCCCATCCTGGACGCGCTGCGCCGCACCCCCGGGCCGCAGGTGCTGGCGGTGGAGCTGTCATCGTTCCAACTGCACTGGGCGCCGTCGGTACGACCGGAGGCCGGGGTGGTGCTCAATGTGGCCGAAGACCATCTGGACTGGCACGGCGGCCTGGACGCCTATGCGGCCGCGAAGGCGCGGGCGCTGCTCGGCCGGGTCGGTGTCGTGGGACTGGACGATCCCGTTGCCGCCGCGCTGGCCCGCCGCTCCAAGGCCCGCCGCACCGTCGGGTTTCGGGTCGGGGTGCCCGCCGACGGGGAACTGGGTGTGGTGGACGGCAAACTGCTCGACCGCGCCTTCACCAAGGCCGCGATCCTGGCCGAGACCAAGGAGATCAGTCCGCCCGGACCGGCCGGTGTCGCCGACGCGCTGGCGGCCGCGGCGCTGACCCGCGCCATCGACGTGGCGCCGCAGTTCGTGCGGGAGGGCCTGGTCGAGCACAAGGTGGGCCCGCATCGCGCGGCCCTGGTGCGGGAACTGGGCGGGGTCGAGTTCATCGATGACTCCAAGGCCACCAACCCGCACGCGGCCCGATCGTCGATCCTGGCCCACCAGCAGGTGGTCTGGCTGGCCGGCGGTCAGCTCAAGGGCGCGAGCGTGGACGACCTGGTCGAAGAGGTGGCCGACCGGTTGGTGGCCGCCGTGCTCATCGGCGTCGACGCGCCGGTGATCGCGGACACGCTGGCGCGACACGCGCCGGAGGTCCCCGTAGTCCAGTTGGACGCGGGGGACGATGCGTTCATGGGGCAGGCACTGTTGGAACGGGCGGCCGGTGAAACCGGCGACGCCGAGCCGAATATCGCCGAGATCGTGATGGCGCGTGCCGTCCGGGAGGCGGCGGCGTTCGCCGGTCCCGGCGACACCGTGCTGCTGGCGCCCGCCGCGGCGTCGCTGGACATGTTCGACGACTACACCCATCGGGGCCGCAGCTTCGTCACCGCGGTGGAAGCCCTGGAGGACGGGGATCTCGGGCGGCGGCTATGAGCTCGTCCGGTGCCCGGCACCCGCAGGTGGGCCGCTTCGGGGCCTGGCTGGCGCGGCCGTTGGCGTCGTTCCACCTGGTGGTCACCATCGCCACCCTGCTGACCGTGCTGGGGCTGGTGATGGTGCTGTCGGCCTCCAGCGTGGAGTCCTATGCCGACGGGGGCTCGGCCTATTCGCTGTTCATCCAGCAGGCGCTGTATGCGGCGATCGGGGCGGTGCTGTTCTATATCGCGCTGCGGATTCCGGTGCGCCGGCTGCGGCAGCTGTCCTTCCCGCTGTTCGCGGTCTCGGTACTGCTGCTGGTACTGGTGTTGCTTCCCGGGATCGGCAGCAAGGTCAACGGCGCGCGACGCTGGCTCGATCTGGGGTTGTTCTCGGTGCAACCGTCGGAGGTCGTCAAGGTGACCTTCGTGGTGTGGGGCTCGCATCTGCTGGCCTCGCGGCGTGCCGAACACGCCAATCTCAAGGATATGATGGTGCCGCTGGTGCCGGCCGGTTTGCTGGTCTGCCTGCTCATCGTGCTCCAGCCCAACTTGTCGACCACCATCGCGCTGGGTATCGTGCTCGCCGCGCTGCTGTGGTTCGGTGGGGTGCCTGTGCGGCTGTTCGTCACCATGGCCGTGTCCGGTCTCGTCGCCGTCGGCCTGCTCGCCCTGTCGGCCGGTTACCGGTCCGACCGGATGCGCGCGTTCTTCAACCCCGGTGACGATCCGCAGGGCATCAACTATCAGGCCCGGCAGGCCATGTACTCGCTCGCCGACGGCGGTATCTGGGGCCGCGGGCTGGGGCAGAGCCGGGCCAAATGGAGCTATCTGCCCAACTCGCACAACGATTTCATCTTCGCCATTATCGGCGAAGAGCTCGGGTTCCTCGGCTGCGCGCTGGTTCTCGGCCTGTTCGCGCTGTTCGTCTACACCGGGCTCCGGATCGCAGCCCGGTCGGTCGATCCGTTCCTGCGGCTGCTCACCGCGACGGCCACGACCTGGATCGCCGGACAGGCCCTGATCAATATCGGTTATGTGGTGGGGCTGCTGCCGGTGACCGGCCTGCAGCTGCCGCTGGTCTCGGCGGGCGGCTCATCGCTGGCGATCACCCTGCTGATGTTCGGCATCATCGCCAATGCCGCCCGACACGAACCGGAGGCCGTCGCCGCTCTGCACGCCGGTCGGGACGGGCGGGTCAGCCGACTGCTGCGGCTGCCGCAGCCGGAGGTGTACTCCCCGGGACGGGCCTATTCCGCCCCCGCCCGGCCCCGAAACGGCGACGGGGGCCGTGCGCGGCCCGAGACGAGCAGTCGCGGGACCCGGTCGCTACGCACCACCCGGGCCTGGGAACCCAGCTACCCGGTGACACACGCACGAGAACGAGGAAGATCCAGGTGAGCGTAAACCGGTCCGTGAACGAGAACTCGGCCACGGGTGCGGAAGGTTCGGGGTTGTCGGTGGTCGTCGCCGGCGGTGGCACCGCCGGCCATATCGAGCCCGCGCTGGCCGTGGCCGACGCGCTGCGTCGCATGGACCCCTCGATCCGGGTGACCGCCCTGGGCACCGCCCGCGGGCTGGAAACCCGGCTGGTTCCCGCCCGCGGTTATCCGCTGGAACTGATCCCGCCGGTCCCGCTGCCCCGGAAACCGACCATGGACCTGCTGCGACTGCCCGGCCGGGTCCGGGCCTCGGTGGGCCGCACCCGGGAGATCATCGACGCCGTACGGGCCGATGTGATCGTCGGCTTCGGCGGCTATGTCGCGCTGCCCGCCTATCTGGCGGCGGGCAGGGGCCTGTCCCGGCGGCGGCGCGTGGTTCCGGTGGTGGTGCACGAGGCCAATGCCAAGGCCGGTATCGCCAACAAGGTGGGTGCGCGCCGGGCGGTCCGGGTATTGGCGGCCGTACCCGGTTCCGGGCTGGCCGCGGACGTCGTGGGGATTCCGGTGCGTTCGGCCATCACCTCGCTCGACCGGGCCGCGCTGCGCGCCGAGGCACGCGCACATTTCGGGCTGCCCGCCGAGGGGCCGGTGCTGCTGGTGTTCGGCGGATCGCAGGGGGCGCGCTCGCTCAACGAGGCCGTGTCCGGGGCGGCACCGCAGTTGGCGGCGGCCGGGATTTCCGTGCTGCACGCGCACGGCCCCAAGAACACCCTCGACGTGTCCGGCGCCGACTCGCCCGACGTGCCGTATGTGGCGGTGCCCTACCTGTCCCGGATGGATCTGGCCTACGCTGCCGCCGACGCGGTGGTCTGCCGGTCGGGGGCGATGACGGTCGCCGAGGTGTCGGCGGTCGGGCTGCCCGCGGTGTACGTACCGCTCCCACACGGAAACGGTGAACAGGAACTCAATGCCCGACCCGTGGTGGCCCAAGGGGGTGGCAGAATTGTGCCGGATTCGGAAATGTCCCCGAAATACGTGATCGATGAGGTGATACCGCTGCTCATGGACCCGGCACGAGTACAGGAGATGGGGCGCGCCGCGGCGCACGCCGGCCATCGGGACGCCGCCGATACGGTGGCGCGGATCGTGCTGGAGGTGGCGGGCCGATGACGGAGGAGCATCCGGCTTCCGCGGCCGTTGACCGCTCGGCGTTGCCGCCGGAGCTGGAGCGCGTGCACATGGTCGGTATCGGCGGGGCGGGAATGTCCGGGATCGCGCGGATCCTGCTGTCCCGCGGCGGCGCGGTCTCCGGGTCCGACGCCAAGGAGAGCCGGGGGGTGCTGGCCCTGCGCGCCCGCGGCGCCCAGGTGCGGATCGGCCACGACGCCGGTGCGCTGGATCTGCTGCCCGGTGGCCCGACCGCGGTGGTCACCACCTACGCGGCCATCCCCAAGACGAATCCCGAGCTGGTGGAGGCCCATCGACGCGAGATCCCGGTGCTGCTGCGGCCCGCCGTGCTGGCCGCGCTGATGAGCGGCCACCGCACCCTGCTGGTGTCGGGCACCCACGGCAAAACGTCCACCACGTCGATGCTGATCGTCTCGCTGCAGCACTGCGGGCTGGACCCGTCGTTCGCGGTGGGCGGTGAACTCAACGAGGCGGGCACCAACGCTCATCACGGCAACGGCCATATCTTCGTCGCCGAGGCCGACGAGAGCGACGGGTCGCTGCTGCAGTACGACCCGGATGTCGCAGTGGTCACCAATATCGAATCCGACCATCTGGACTTCTTCGGTTCCGCCGAGGCCTACGTCCAGGTCTTCGACGATTTCGCGGACCGGCTCGGGCCCGGCGGCCTGCTGGTGGTGTGCCTGGACGATCCGGGCGCCGCGGCGCTGGCCCGGCGGGTCGGCGACCGGCTGGCGGCCCGGGGCGTCCAGGTGCTCGGCTACGGCTCCGGTGATCTGACCGACGCCCCGGTACCGGTCGGGGTGCGGCTGCACAGCTGGGAGCCGCGTGATGTCGGCGGCCTGGCGCAGTTCCAGTTGACCGGCGAGCCCGCGCCGCGCACGCTGCGGCTGTCGGTGCCCGGCCGGCATATGGCCCTCAATGCGCTGGCCGCCCTGCTGGCCGCGCGGGCGGCCGGCGCGGATGTGGACGAGATCCTCCAGGGACTGGAGGGTTTCGGCGGGGTGCACCGGCGGTTCCAGTTCGTCGGCCGGGAGAACGGCGTGCGGGTCTTCGACGACTACGCCCACCACCCGACGGAGGTGCGTGCGGTGCTCGGCGCCGCTGCCGAACTGGTCCGGCAGGAGGCCGCCGACGGTGCCCGCTCCCGGCAGGGTCGGGTGATCGTGGTCTTCCAGCCGCATCTGTACAGTCGCACCGCGACTTTCGCCGCGGAGTTCGGGGCCGCGCTGGACCTCGCCGACGAGGTGGTGGTGCTCGATGTCTACGGTGCACGGGAGAAACCGCTGCCCGGTGTGAACGGCGCTTTGGTCGCCCAGTCGGTCGGCAAACCCGTGCACTACCAACCGGATATGTCGCGGGTCGGCCGGCAGGTCGCGGGCCTGGCCCGTCCGGGCGATGTGGTGATCACCATGGGCGCGGGCGATGTGACGATGCTCGGTTCGCAGATCCTCGACGGACTACGCGCACGTCCGCAGTACGGGCGGTGATCGGGGGTGCGATTCGGGGCCGAACTCTCCGACGTGGGCGACTGGCGTCGGGTTCGGCGGTGGGCGGTGCCGATCGCGGGTGTGCTGGTGGCCCTGGGCGCCGTCGCCTGGTTCTCACCGGCGCTGGCGGTGCGCGAGGTGCGCGTCGAGGGGGTGACCGTGGTGTCCGAGGAGCAGGTCCGCGAACTGCTCGCGATTCCCGACGGGCTGTCGATCCTGCGGATCGATACCGCGGCCATGGCCACGCGGGTTTCGGAGATCCCGAAGGTGCGGTCGGTGCGGGTGCGGCGGTCGCTGCCCGCCACGGTGCGGGTGACGGTGCAGGAGCGAGTTCCGGTGCTGTACTACGGCGGTCCCCAGGACGCCCATCTGCTGGACGCCGATGGGGTCGAGTACGCGATCGAGTCGGCGCCGATCGGGGTGCCGCGGTTGCGGACCGAGCGTCCCGGTGGCGGCGATCCGCTCACCCGGGCCGCTGTCGAGGTGGTGGCCGCGCTGCCACCGGCGCTGGAGATCCAGGTCGACGAGGTCGTTTCCCGGTCGTTATCGGATATTTCGCTGACCCTGCGCGACGGTCGCACGGTACTGTGGGGGAGCAGCGCGGACGCCGAACGCAAATCGGCGGTGGTAATGCCGCTGTTGACGCGCGAGGGGACCGTGTTCGATGTCTCGAGTCCCAGTCTGGTCACGGTAAGATGAATACTACCCACCATGCCCGCTTCGACGGTGCATGCGCGTGGCGTATGTCGGTTGTCGAACGGGTAGGCGGTATCGGTGCGGGAGGGGTACCACGATGTGTGCCTTCGCCGGAGGGCTACCGTTCGCGTTATGACGTTCGGTGCGCTCGTACGAGGGAGTTCAACCAAGATTCTGGTTCTCACCTCGGCGCGCCTGCGAGCGGATCGCGGCGGTGGCGAATAGCGTTCCGCACCAGTCGGATACTTGACATAACGCCAACCCTATGGTTGAGGCTTAGGGTTTGCCCGAAACGCGGATCGCTGGGACCCGGTGCCCACTTGACGCGGCCCGGTACCGGGCATCCGAAAACGACAGGCTTTGGATCGAAGGAAGGCGAGCGCCCATGACGCCCCCGCACAACTACCTTGCAGTGATCAAGGTCGTCGGTATCGGCGGCGGCGGCGTGAACGCCGTCAACCGAATGATCGAACAGGGACTCAAGGGAGTCGAGTTCATCGCCGTCAATACCGATGCCCAGGCGCTGCTGATGAGCGACGCCGACGTCAAACTCGACGTCGGGCGTGAACTCACCCGGGGACTGGGCGCGGGTGCCGACCCGGAGGTCGGGCGCAAGGCGGCCGAGGATCACAAGGACGAGATCGAAGAGGTGCTCAAGGGCGCCGATATGGTCTTCGTGACCGCGGGCGAGGGCGGCGGCACCGGTACCGGCGGTGCGCCCGTCGTGGCGAGTATCGCGCGCAAACTGGGCGCATTGACGATAGGTGTGGTGACCCGGCCGTTCTCCTTCGAGGGCAAGCGCCGCGGCAACCAGGCCGAGGTGGGTATCAACCTGCTGCGCGAATCCTGCGACACCCTGATCGTCATCCCGAACGACCGGCTGCTGCAGCTCGGCGATGCCGCGGTGAGCCTCATGGATGCCTTCCGCTCCGCCGACGAGGTTCTGCTCAACGGTGTTCAGGGCATTACCGACCTGATCACCACGCCGGGCCTGATCAATGTCGACTTCGCCGACGTCAAGAGCGTGATGTCCGGTGCGGGCAGCGCTCTGATGGGTATCGGTTCGGCGCGCGGTGAGGGCCGTTCGGTGAAGGCCGCGGAGGCAGCGATCAATTCGCCGCTGCTGGAAGCGTCCATGGACGGTGCGCACGGGGTGCTGTTGTCGATCGCGGGCGGCTCGGACCTGGGACTGTTCGAGATCAACGAGGCGGCGTCGCTGGTGCAGGAGGCCGCGCATATCGAGGCCAACATCATCTTCGGTACCGTTATCGACGATTCGCTCGGTGATGAGGTGCGCGTCACGGTGATCGCCGCCGGTTTCGACGGCGGCGGGCCGGCCCGGCGTACCTTCGACGCCGCCGCGCGCGGCGCGATCGGCTCCGGGCGGGCCGGGGAACTCGGGGCGGGCCGACAGGCCGAAATGGGGCACTCGCGCGCCCCCGAATTGGGGGCCGGGCGCGGCGCCGAAACACCGCCCGCCCGCGGCGAGGAGCTGTCGTCCGCCCGTTCGGCCGATATCGCCTCGGGTGTCGCCCGGGGACCCGCGCCCAACTACCGGGAGCCCGAACGGATGCGCCCGCCGGTCGATCCGACGGTCGCGCACAACAGCCGGGCGCATATCCAGCCGTCCGACCCCAATGACGACGATGATGACGACGATGTCGACGTTCCGTCGTTCATGCGCCGCTGACCGTTCGCGGCCGGAGCCCGAGTTCACCGCGAATCACCGCTGAGGGTGGGCGTTCTCCCACCCCGCGTCGAGATCGGCGTCGGCCGTGCGGAAAGCGCTGCGGGCGAATTCCGGTTCGCCTGCGCTTGTTACGTGTCTCTCATCGCCTCGCTCCGATCGTGCCGAAGTCCGAGGACCGAGCGCACTCGACTCTGCCCACCGACCGGAGCCCCGCCTGCGCCGCGGTCGTGCGCGAGATCGAGGATGGGTTGCCTCCCGGCTGCACCTACTAGGCTCGTGTCATGACAATCGCACCCGTGCTTACCGTTCGGCGGGTCGTGACCACCCGCGCCGGAGGCTGCTCCGCACCGCCCTTCGATTCGTTCAACCTCGGCGACCACGTCGGTGACGACCCGGAGGCGGTGCGGCGCAACCGCGCCCGGCTCGCCGACACCATCGGCCTGCCCGGTGATCACCTGATCTGGATGGAGCAGGTCCACGGCCGCACGGTGGAAATCGTCGACGGTCCCCGCACCGAACCGGTCCCCGCCACCGACGCGCTGGTCACCACGGTGCCCGGGTCGGCATTGGTGGTGCTCACCGCCGACTGTGTGCCGATACTGCTCTCCGACGACACGGCCGGCGTCGTCGCCGCCGTGCATGCGGGGCGGGTGGGTGCCCGGATCGGTATCGTGCCGCGGGTCCTGGACGCCATGGTCTCCGTGGGCGCCCGACCGGAGCGCATCGGTGCCCTGCTCGGCCCGGCGGCGAGCGGACGTCACTACGAGGTGCCGGCCGAGATGCGCGCCGATGTCGAACGGCATCTGCCCGGCAGCGCCACCACCACCGTGCGCGGCACTCCCGGCCTGGATATCCGTGCCGGAATTCGCCGGCAGCTCGTCGACGCCGGCATCGGCGCGATCGCCGAGGACCCCCGGTGCACCATCTCCGATCCGACCCTGTTCAGCCATCGCCGCGGTGCGCCGACCGGACGGTTCGCGAGTGTGATCTGGATGCAGCTCTCATGAATTGGCCCGTCACCACCCCCGACACCGACGCACGGGTCGCCGAGCTCGACGCCAACCTCCGCGCGCTGCTCGCCCGGATCGATGCGGCCTGTGCCGCGACCGGTCGTGATCCGGCCACGGTGCGGCTGCTGCCGGTGACCAAGTACTTCCCCGCATCGGATATCGAGCTGCTGCACCGGCTCGGCCTGCGGGAGTTCGGGGAGTCCAAGGCGCAGGAGGCGGGGGCGAAGGCCGAGGTGCTGAGTGATTTGCGGGATATCCGCTGGCATCTGATCGGACGTGTGCAACGCAATAAGGCCCGCCAGGTCGTGCGGTGGGCCGATACCGTGCACTCGGTGGACAGCGAACGTCTGGCAACCGCTCTGGATCGGGCCGTCACGGTCGCGCTGGAAGCGGAGGAGCGTGACGCTCCGCTGCGGGTGCTGATCCAGGCCGGCCTCGACTCCGATCCGGAGCGCGGGGGTGCGCCGCCCGCGCAACTGCCCGCGCTGGCAGAGCATATCGCCAGGTCGTCGGCGTTGCGGTTGGTCGGTCTGATGGCGATTCCGCCGCTGGGCGCGAATCCCGACGAGGCCTTCGCGCGGCTGGCGGAGCTGCATGCGCGGCTGCGCGCCGATCACCCCGATGCCACCGAATTGTCCGCCGGAATGTCGGGCGATCTCGACTCGGCTATCGCGCACGGTTCCACCTGTGTGCGTGTCGGTACCGCTTTGATGGGTACCCGCCCGATAACCTCGGGCTAGCAAACAAACCTCATCAGTCACATTCGACACATATGCTGGACCGACGAGGGCTGAGCAAGACTTCAACTCCCGGCCGCCACCGGGGCGAAGGAAGGTCTACGTATGAGCACGCTGCACAGGTTCAAGGCGTACTTCGGCATGGTTCCGCTCGAGGACTACGAGGACGACTATGTCGACGACCGCACCCCGCGCGGGGTGGACGAACGCAGCGTGCGACGGTCCCGTGACTACCCCGAGCGGCAGGATTACGCCGATCGTTCCGAATACGGCGACCGGTATGGTGACTCCCGCTACGATGTGCCCGACTACCGTGAACGTGAGTCGGTGTACAAGCCGGCCTACCAGTCCGGCTACCCGCCACGGCGGGACGAATACCCGGGTGACGCCTACGACGACTACGAGGGTCCGCGTCGGCCCACCCGGATCGATGCGGCCGCCTCCACTCGCTTCCGCTCCGGTGCCGGTATGCGCGGGGCCACGCGGGGGGCGCTCGCGGTCGATCCCGAAGCAGAGGAGCGGCGTCTGGAGGAGCGGGTGCGTCCCGATCCCGTCGTCGCCCGCCGTCCCGCGATCTTCGAGGACGGAGGTCCCTTGTCCAAGATCACAACGCTGCGCCCCCGTGACTACAGTGAGGCCGCGATCATCGGCGAACGGTTCCGCGAGGGCAACCCGGTGATCATGGATCTGGTGGATCTCAGCAATGCCGACGCCAAGCGGTTGGTCGACTTCGCTGCCGGCCTGGCCTTCGCATTGCGTGGTTCATTCGACAAAGTGGCCACCAAGGTGTTCCTGCTCTCACCGGCCGATGTGGACGTCTCGGCCGAGGAGCGCCGCAGGATCGCGGAAACCGGCTTCTACAACCAGAAATAGATTCGGGTCCCGGGGAGTGTTCCGGACTCGAACCACTCGGGTCGGCGCGGGCATTTTGCACCGCGCCGATTTTCGGGCAGAGTTGAAGTCGTGGCCTTGTTCGCGGTGCTGTACTTCGTACTGTTCATCTTCTGGCTGTTGCTGATCAGTCGGGTGATCGTGGAGTTCATCCGGAGCTTCGCGCGCGATTGGCGACCCAGTGGGATCGTGGTCGTCGTCCTCGAGGTGATCTTCACGATCACGGACCCTCCGGTGAAACTGCTGCGGCGGTTGATTCCACCGGTGTCGTTGGGCGGAATTCGGCTCGATCTGTCGATAATGATCCTGCTCTTCATCGTCTTCATCCTGATGTCGATCGTCAGCAGGCTCGGATCGCCGGTAGCCCCGGTGTGACAGAATGGGCCGTGTAGACATTGCCAGAAGTGTTAGGCCTCCTAAGACGCGCGAAGGGATCCTTCCATGCCGCTGACCCCAGCCGATGTGCACAACGTCGCGTTCAGCAAACCGCCGATCGGGAAACGCGGCTACAACGAAGATGAGGTCGACGCCTTCCTGGATCTCGTGGAACAGGAACTTTCCCGGCTGATCGAGGAGAACGCCGACCTGCGCCAGCGCGTTGCCGAGCTGGACGCCGAACTGGCCGACGCCAAGGCCAACCGCGGTCCGGCGACGGGGCCGAGCCTGCCGATTCAGCAGGCCCCTCCCGAACCGATCAAACCACCGGCACCGATACCGGCGCCCCCCTCGCAGCCGATGCCCGCGATCCCCGGCATCCCGGGTGCCGGGCACGACACCACCGCCGATGCCAATCTGCAGGCGGCCAAGGTGCTGAGCCTGGCACAGGAGATGGCCGACCGGCTCACCACCGACGCCAAGGCCGAGGCCGAGAACCTACTGGCGAACGCACGGGCCAACTCCGAGCGGCTGGTCAGCGAGGCGCGTACCCGCTCCGAGGCGATGGTCGCCGATGCCCGGGAGAAGTCCGAGGCGATGCTGTCGGACGCGCAGACCCGGTCGGACAGCCAGCTGCGGCAGGCCAAGGAAAAGGCCGATGCCCTGCAGGCCGACGCCGAGCGCAAGCACACCGAGATCATGTCGACCATCAGCCAGCAGCGCACGGTGCTGGAAAGCCGGATCGAGCAGCTGAAGACCTTCGAACGCGAGTATCGAGTGCGCCTGAAGTCCTATCTCGAATCACAGCTCGAGGAGCTGGAGAACCGTGGGCCGGCGGTGCCGGTGGAAGGCGGCGAGGCCTTCGATACCGGTGCCAACAGTCTCGCGCCCGCGTCGTTCGCGAAGGGTGGCAAGTAGCCCGATACCACCAGGTGCGAACAGGCCACCTGGTATCCACTGGGGGTCATCATGCTTGTCTTGACGCTGGTCCTCGCCGCGATCGGCTTCGTACTGCTGGTCGCCTCACTGATCACCGGTTCGGTGATCTGGGCGTGGGGATGCATTGTGGTCTGTGTGATCGGTGCGGTGTTGTTGCTGGTCAGCGCATTGTCGATCAGTGGCCCCGACGACGGTATGCCGCCGCAGCGGCAGGTCAAACGCTGATATACGGACACTGACACGCCACGTTGCGCGCCAGTGTCGGCGCCCGGGTGTGATACCGGTAAGCGCCGAATACAGGTTTGACCGTTGTGGCTAGAATCAAACATGGAAATCGGCATCGATCCGGCCATCACCGGGGAGCCTTCGGAAGAACGGTGACGCGCCACGGCGATCATTGGGTGTGATCGCGGCGCGCAACTCAGTAGAACCGAACGGGTGAGCCCGTCACAGCTCGTAACGAGAGGTTCGTCGCCCGTGCGCGGGCGAGGGACAAGCGGGGTGGTACCGCGGTTCCGGCGCACCGGGCGTCGGTGATCGTCCCCGTGCCGCATTCAACCGCGCTCGCAGCGCTCGGCACGAGGAGACCTATCCGCGATGGCGGACGAGACTTCCAGAAGCAACGCATACCCCCGCGTCGATCTCGATGGCGGTTCCGGTGCGTCCTTCCCTGAGCTGGAACGGGCCGTACTCGACGCCTGGGTGGCCGACGACACCTTCCGCGCCAGTATCGAGAACCGGTCCGGTGCGGGTGATGCGGTGGACGGGGGCACCCCGTCCGGGGCGGAGGGGGAGTTCGTGTTCTACGACGGGCCCCCGTTTGCCAACGGTCTGCCGCATTATGGCCATTTGCTCACCGGATACGTCAAGGATGTCATCCCACGCTTTCAGACGATGCGCGGTAAGCGTGTCGATCGACGTTTCGGTTGGGACTGTCACGGGCTCCCCGCCGAAATCGAAGCCGAAAAACAGCTGGGTATCACGGACAAATCACAGATCGATTCGATGGGGCTCGCGGAATTCAATGCCGCGTGCAAAACATCGGTGCTTCGCTACACCGGCGAATGGCGCGAATATGTCACCCGCCAGGCCCGCTGGGTGGACTTCGACAACGACTACAAGACGCTCGATCTCGACTTCATGGAGTCGGTCATGTGGGCGTTCAGGTCGCTCTACGACAAGGGGCTGATCTATCAGGGCTTCCGGGTACTGCCCTACAGCTGGTACGAGCAGACGCCGCTGTCGAACCAGGAGACCCGGCTCGACGACGCCTACAAGATGCGCCAGGACCCGGCGGTCACCGTGGATATGCCGCTGCGGGTGCGCGCCGACCACCCACTCCACGATCTGGACGGTGCCAACGCCCTGATCTGGACCACCACTCCGTGGACGCTGCCGTCCAACCTGGCCGTCGCGGTTCATCCCGAGGTGCGGTACGCACACGTGCGCGGGGCCGACGGCAAGCGGTATGTGCTGGCCGCCGAGCGGGCGGGTCATTATGCCCGCGAACTCGGCGAGCAGCCGGAGGTGCTCGGTGAGTTCGACGGCGCCGCGCTGGTGGACCTGAGCTACACCCCGCCGTTCGACTTCTTCCTCGGACATCCGAACGCGCACCGGGTGTTGGCCGCCGACTATGTCACCACCGAATCCGGTACCGGCATTGTGCATATGGCGCCGGCCTTCGGTGAGGAGGACATGGACGTCTGCCAGGCCAACGGGATCGAGTTGGTGCAGCCGCTCGATCCGGGCGGCCGGTTCACCTCCGTGGTGCCCCCCTACGAGGGGCTGATGGTCTTCGACGCCAATCCGGTGATCATCAAAGACCTCAAGGCCGCGGGCAAACTGTTGCGGCACGAGACCATCGAACACTCCTATCCGCACAGCTGGCGGTCCGGACAGCCGCTCATCTACATGGCGGTGCCGTCCTGGTTCGTCGCGGTCACCGAGTTCCGTGAGCGGATGGTGGAACTGAACAAGCAGATCAACTGGGTGCCCGAACACATCCGCGACGGCCAGTTCGGCAAATGGCTGGAAGGTGCGCGGGACTGGAACATCAGCCGCAACCGATACTGGGGCAGCCCGATCCCCGTGTGGGTGTCCGACGACCCGGCCTATCCGCGGATCGATGTCTACGGCTCACTGGACGAGCTGGAACGCGATTTCGGAGTCCGACCCACCGATCTGCACCGGCCCATGATCGACGAACTCACCCGGCCCAACCCGGACGATCCCACCGGGCGCTCGACCATGCGCCGAGTGCCGGAGGTACTGGACTGCTGGTTCGAATCCGGGTCCATGCCGTTCGCCCAGGTGCACTACCCGTTCGAGAACAAGGACTGGTTCGATTCGCACTTCCCGGGCGATTTCATCGTCGAGTACAACGGGCAGACCCGCGGCTGGTTCTACACCCTGCACGTGTTGGCCACCGCCCTGTTCGACAGCCCGGCGTTCGAGAACGTGGTCGCGCACGGCATCGTGCTCGGCGACGACGGGCTGAAGATGAGCAAGTCCAAGCGCAACTACCCGGATGTGTTCGAGGTCTTCGACCGGGACGGCTCCGACGCCATGCGCTGGTTCCTGATGAGCTCGCCCATCCTGCGGGGCGGCAACCTCATCGTCACTGAGCGCGGTATCCGCGAAGGGATGAGCCATGCGCTGCGCCCGCTGTGGAACACTTGGACCTTCCTGCAGCTCTACGCCTCGAAACCGGGGCAGTGGCGCACGGACTCGCCGCATGTGCTCGACCGCTACATCCTGGCCAAGTTGGCGCAGACGCGGGATGTCATCACCGCGGCGCTCCAGACCTACGATATCGCCGGCGCCTGTGAGGAACTGCGTGCCTTCGCCGACGCGCTGACCAATTGGTACGTGCGCCGCTCGCGGACACGGTTCTGGGCCGAGGATCGGGACGCCGTCGATACCCTGCACACCGTGCTGGAGGTGGCCGCTCGGCTGGCCGCGCCGCTGCTGCCGCTGGTCACGGAGGTCATCTGGCGCGGGTTGACCGGAGAGCGCTCGGTTCATCTGGCGGACTGGCCCGGCGAGAACGATCTGCCCCACGATGCCGAGCTGGTCGAGGCCATGGACGAGGTCCGTACCGTGTGCTCGACGGTGCTGAGCCTGCGCAAGGCACAGCAGCTGCGGGTGCGGCTGCCGTTGGCGGAGGTCACCATCGCCGCACCGGACGCCGAACGGCTGCGTCCCTACACCGACATCATCGCCGACGAGGTGAATGTCAAGCAGGTCGATCTGACCCCCGATGTGGCCGCCCACGGCCGGTTCGAGCTGGTGGTGAACGCCCGCGCGGCCGGCCCGCGCCTCGGCAAGGATGTGCAGCGGGTGATCAAGGCCGTCAAGGCGGGCGAATGGTCCGCCCACGCCGACGGAGTGGTGAGCGCGGCCGGGATCGAACTGCTGCCCGAGGAATACACCCGGCGGTTGGTGGCGGCCGAACCCGAGTCCACCGCGGCGCTGCCCGGCAACACCGGCCTGGTGGTGCTGAACTCGGTGGTCACCGAGGATCTGGAGGCCGAGGGCTGGGCGCGCGATGTGATCCGCGATCTGCAGGAGACGCGCAAGTCGATCGGCCTGGACGTCTCGGACCGGATCCGGGTGGTGCTGTCCGTTCCCGAGGATCGGCGCGCCTGGGCCGAAACACACCGTGAGCTGATCGCCGGGGAGGTCTTGGCCGTCGAGCTGGAATTCGGTGACGCGGGAGAGGGTTCGGCGCAGATCACCGGCGGTGCGCGCGCCCGGATCACCCGGGCGGGCTGAGCTGTGGCCGACCGTCCGGCCACGGCGTGGGCTGTGGCCGGGCTGTCGTGCGGCGGTGTCAACTAGGGTGAGGTCCCATGGTTTCGGATGATCCCCGTGAATGGTGGAAGTCGGCGCCGGAGGGGAAGGGGAGGGAGTCCTCGTCGGGACAATGGCAGCAGGCCCAGGGCGCACCCCCGACGGTGCATTGGGGCGAGAACGCGGGGCGGGTGTCGCAGCCGGGCATAACGGGTCCGGGGCAGCCCGATCCATACGGCCCGGCGCCCACCGGTCCGTACGAAGCGCCGCCGCTGGGATCGACCGGGGGGTGGGGCGGACCGCCCACCCGGAACAACCACGGCCCCCTGATCGCGGTTCTGGTGGTCGTGGTGGTGTTGGCCCTGGCCGGTGTCGTGGGGTTGGTGGTGCTGCGCGGTTCGGATTCGGGGAAGAACACCGCGACCGCCGATACGACGACCGCCACGACCTCGACGAGCCGGTCCGCCACTCGTACCACCTCGGCGGCGCCGACGAGTGCCCTGGCCGAGGGCGAGCCGCAGTTGCGCACCGTGCCGCCGGTGGCGGTACTCGGTCCCACCTGGCTCGAGAGCGACAAGACCTACACCATGGCGTTCAAGGGGTGGCCCTTCGCCTTTCGGACCGCGGGCAGCTGGGGATGTATGAAGGGATCGATCGAGGAGATACCCGACGCGCAGGCCTGGAGGTGTATCGACGAATCCGATTCGAACGCCGACCAGCGCGTCGACATCATCCTGCGGAAGTGCCCCACCACCTGTGATCCGGACACACAGCGCAGGTACAACGCGGACTGGCTGAAGGAGAAGGCCGGCCAGGCCACCCGGTTCGACGACCGCACCTTCTATATCGAGGAGCAGTCCAACGAACGTGGACGTTACAGCGTGGATCTCAGCCGCTATTTCGCCGACCCGGCCGGGGGTGCGTTGGTCTGGCAGGTCGGTGTGTACGCGGAATCGCCGCCGCAGACCAAGGATGTCGCCCTGAAGGCGCTCAACGATATCGCCACCCAGACGCAGTGAACCGAGTTCACGAGTGAAGTGCGGGGCGTTCAAACGTCGCCTCGCATTTTTGTGACGTAGATGATATCCCGGCGGATTATCGAAATCTCGGGGTTCGCCCGGATCACGCGGGACAATCATTCCCGCCGCCGCCCCTGCCGAACGTGCCGGTGGCGCGACAGGCGCCGACGGCGGTGATCGTTGCGGTCTGTTCTACCTGTAATGCGCTGTGCCGAGGGCTGGTACGCCTCGACACGCGTCGCTGTGGTCTGCGGTCCCTCTCGTCGACGAGTGGGTGCCGCCTCTCTGCGGGGCCCGTCGTACGGCGGCCCGCCTCCAGACGACAGAAGGGTGGGCATGTGATCGGAATCCGGCTACGCCGAGGTGCTCTCGGAATCGCCATCGCCGCCTGCGCCGCAGGCGTTCTCGCACCGACCGTGGGAGCCGATACCGGCAGCGGGACCGGGTCGGGCTCCAGTGGTTCGGGCAGCGCCGGGAGCTCCGGCAGCTCCGGCAGCTCCAGTGGGTCGGCCGCGCTGCCGATTTCGAGCCCCAACGGGCTGGGCGCGCTCACCGCGGCCCTGACCCAGCTCGGCAAGCCGTATGAATGGGGCGGGATGGGCCCATACGCGTGGGACTGTTCGGGTTTGGTGCAGTGGGCATTCCGGCAGGTCGGTGTGCGTCTGCCGAGAACCACCTGGGAACAGGCCGAGGTGGGTGCCGCGGTGCCGCTGCACGCGCTGTCCCCCGGGGATGTGGTCATCCTGAACTCGGACGCCTCACACGTCGGGATCTACGCCGGATACGGGCAGGTGTTCAACGCCTACGGCCGTGGAGTGCCGGTAGGTTTCACCCCGCTGAACCAGTTCGTCATCAAGACCATCCGCCGCTTCTGAGCGGGCCGCGGCGACCCGGCCGTCAGTCGACGAGCTGGCGCAGCAGCGGCCCGTAGTCCGGATGCGCCAGCGCGGAGGCGAACTGTGCCACCAGGTAATCGGCCGGGTTGCCGGTGTCGTACCAGCGGCCCTGGATGACCTGGCCGTATACGGCATGGTCGGCGGCGTAGGCGTTGATGGCGTCGGTCAGATACACCTCGCCGGTGTGGTGGGTGTACCAGCGCTCGGTCTGCGCCCGCAGTTCCTCGATTATGCCGGGCGTGACCACATAGCCGCCGATGGCCGCATAGGCCGAGGGCGCGTCCTCCGGCTTCGGCTTCTCCATGATGCCGGAGATGCGCAACAGTCCGTCGTCGAGGTCCTCGCGCACCTTCGGGACGCCGTAGCGCTGGGATTCCTTGGGGTCCATCGGCATCAGCGCCAGCACGGGGCAGCCGGTGGCCTCGTAGGCGCGGATGAGCTGCTGGGCGCGGGGGGTCTCGGCGACGAACACATCGTCGGGCCACAACACCAGCATCGGCTCGTCACCGAGGGCGCGGGCGGCGTTCAGTACCGGCGTGCCGTTGCCGTAGGGACCGTGCTGGTCCAGGTAGGTGATATGCCCGAGCCGGGACAGTTCACCGACCTCTTCCACCGCGTCCGCGTAGGCGGTCTTCCCGTCCGCGCGCAACTGGGCGACCAGCGTCGGATTGGGGCGGAAATGGTCCTGGATCAGCGATTTTCCACCGCTGACGACAATAGTGATATCAGTGATCCCGGACGCCACCAGTTCACGTACGGTGTGCTCGATCACCGGCTTGTCGCCGACCGGCAGCATTTCCTTCGGGATCGCCTTGGTCAGTGGCAGCAGGCGAGAGCCGATACCGGCGGCTGGGATAACGGCCTTGCGGATCATCATCCTCCGATCATCACATATCGCCCGACTCGGGAAGTCCGGCCCGGGTCGGGCGCGGCGGTTGACACTCCGTTCTCGCGCCGGTGGATGCGCGGATCGGATCCGGCCGGGTCACGGTGCCCTGTTTCGAGAACCGGACATCGAACTCCGGGTCATCGACCGGAGTCGGATCCGGTGTCGGCGGGTCGGTGCGCGCGGCGGGCACGGTCGGGTTCCGTATCGCCGACGGCGGACACGGAGCCGGTCGGACATGTCGGAGGGCGGGCGTAGATTGGCGCCGATCGCCGTGGTGGGCCCTTCGGAGGAGGTAGGTGTGGGACGCGACTCTCGCCGGCCCGGCCGCGGGGCCGCTCGTGCCGTTGTTCCCGGGCGCCGGGGAAGTGTCCGGGAAGCAGCGCGGAGCCCGTCGTGACGAGTGCGCGTCCCCCGGCGTCGGCGGGGGACGCGGCTCGTGTCGGGAGCTCGGACGGCGAGACGTCCCGGCGATGGGTGCTGCACATCGATATGGACGCATTCTTCGCCTCCTGTGAGCAGTTGACCCGCCCGACGCTGCGGGGCCGGCCGGTGCTGGTCGGTGGGACGGGGGCTCGGGGCGTGGTCGCGGGGGCCAGCTACGAGGCACGGGTGTTCGGGGCGCGGTCGGCCATGCCGATGCATCAGGCGCGGCGACTGGTCGGCGTGGCGGCGGTGGTGGTGCCGCCGCGGGGCGCGCTGTACTCCACGCTCAGCGGGCGGGTCTTCGATACGCTGCGCGCCCGGATACCGGTCCTGGAGACGCTGTCGTTCGACGAGGCGTTCGGCGAGCCCGCGGAATTGGCGGGAGCGAGCGTGGCCGAGGTGCGGCGGTTCTGCGCCGGACTGCGCGCCGCCGTGCGGGAACGCACCGGACTGGTGGCCTCGGTGGGTGTGGGCAGCGGAAAACAACTCGCCAAGATCGCCTCCGGCCTGGCCAAACCCGACGGGGTCCGGGTGATCGCGCCGAGCGAACAGCGGGAACTGTTGGCCGCGCTGCCGGTGCGCAAACTCTGGGGCATCGGACCGGTGGCCGAGAGCCGGCTGCGCTCGCTCGGGATCGAGACGGTGGGCGCGTTCGCGGCGCTGCCCGAGATGGAGGCGGTGTCCATCCTGGGCGGCAGTATCGGTGCCACCCTGCACCGACTGGCCCGCGGGATCGATGACCGGCCGGTCGCCGAACGCGCCGAGGCCAAGCAGATCAGCGCCGAAACCACCTACGAACACGACATCGTCTCCATGCAGCGGCTGCGCCCGGCGATCGCGGAGATGGCCGCCGCCGCGCACCGTCGGCTCGTCCGCGATGGGCGGGCCGCCCGGACGGTGGTGCTCAAGCTGAAACGCTCCGATATGAGCATCGTGACCCGCTCCACTACCCTGCCGTACGCCACCGAGGACCTCGCGGCACTCACCGCCGCCGCCCAGCGGTCCGCCGTCGACCCGCTCGAACTGGGCCCCATCCGGTTGGTCGGCGTCGGATACGCCGGACTGTCGACGGTGCGACAGGAATCGCTGTTCCCGATTTTCGAGGAGGAGCGCACCGAGATCACGGAAAGCATCGGCAGCGGGGGAACCGACGGCGAATACGGGACGGTCGCGGACGATCCCGGCGGGCAGGCCCCCGCCCGATCGCCGGGACCGACCGCCGGGCCCGGCTGGCGGGCGGGGATGGATGTCCGGCACGAGGAGTTCGGACATGGGTGGGTGCAGGGTGCAGGGTACGGGGTGGTGACCGTCCGGTTCGAGACCCGCTCGACAGGTCCCGGTCCGGCGCGTACGTTCGCTGCCGATGACACCAAGCTGGCCCCGGCGGATCCGCTCGACAGCCTGTGTTGACGGTTCGGCGGGTAGTTTGGTGATCCGTGCAGCGTCGCCGGTTCCGGTGGGGCTGCCATCAGTGCACGACACCGAACCCCGAACGCAAAGGACGAGCAGTTGAAGCTTCGCAAAACCGGACGTATCGCGATCGCCGGCCTGGCCGCCGTGGCCGCGCTGACCTTGAGCGCGTGTGGTAGCGATGACTCGAACTCGGACACCAAGGCCGACAAGTCCACCACGCAGCAGGAAACCACCGGGGCCGCCATGGCCGACCTGCCGCCGGTCCCCACGGCCGCGGATCTGAATACTCAGCTGCAGCGCGCGCTCGATCCGAACGTGCCCAACGAAGAGAAGTTGGGGATGGTGCAGGGCGCCGAGGCCGACCCGAACCTGCCGGCCACCCTGGCGCAGGCCTACCAGAACTCCGGCGCCACCATCGAGGTCACCGAGGTGAGCTCCTTCGGTGACACCCTCAACGCCAAGGCCAAGTTCAAGCTGGGCGATCAGGAGAACATGGTCGACGTGCCGTTCGTCGCCGAGAACGGCGAATGGAAGGTCGAGAAGACCTGGGCCTGCAATATGCTCGCCACCGCGCAGCTGCAGTCGCCCGCGTGCCCGGCGGCCTGACCGGTCCACGGAGGAAACCGGCCGGCACCCCGCGGGGGCGCCGGCCGGTTTCCGTCTCCGGAGGACGTGCCCGTCCGAATCGGCGGCCCGATGGGGCGGCGACGCGTGGGGGACTCGCCTAGGCTTGCCGTTATGTCGATAACCGTGCAGGCCGCGGGCGCGCTGGGGCTGAGCGCCGCCGAGGTCGAGCAGCGTCGTCGGGACGGACTCACCAACGATATTCCCGACCGGGCGAGCCGCTCGGTCCGCGATATCGTCCGGGCCAATGTGTTCACTCGGATCAACGCCATCCTGGGTGTGCTGTTCATTCTGGTGATGGCCACCGGCTCGGTGATAGATGGGATGTTCGGGCTGCTCATTGTGGCCAACAGTGCGGTCGGCATCATCCAGGAGGTTCGTGCCAAACGGACCTTGGACACATTGGCCATCGTCGGCCAGGCCAAGCCGACGGTGCGCCGGGACGGGCGCTCGGAGGAGATCGCGCCCAAGGACGTGGTGCTCGACGATCTCATCGAACTCGGGCCCGGCGACCAGATCGTGGTGGACGGCGTCGTCGTCGAAACCGAACTGCTCGAGGTCGACGAGTCGCTGCTCACCGGGGAAGCCGACCCGATGCACAAAGAGGCCGGCACCCAGGTGCTGTCGGGCAGCTATGTGGTCGCCGGATCCGGCGCCTACCGCGCCACCAAGGTAGGGCATGACGCCTATGCCGTGAAACTGGCGGAGGAGGCCAGCAAGTTCACCCTGGTGGACTCCGAACTGCGCAGCGGCATCAATACGATTCTGAAGGTCATCACCTATCTGCTGGTCCCCGCCGGCGCGCTGATCATCTACAACCAGCTGTTCTCCAGCGGCCAGTCGTGGCGTCCCGCGGTCACCGGGATGGTGGCGGCGCTGGTGCCGATGGTGCCGGAGGGACTGGTGCTCATGACGTCGATCGCGTTCGCGGTAGGTGTGATCCGACTCGGCCGGCGGCAGTGCCTGGTGCAAGAGCTGCCCGCCATCGAGGGGCTCGCGCGGGTGGATGTGGTGTGCGCGGACAAAACCGGCACGCTCACCGAGAACGGTATGCGGTTGGCGCAGATCCGTATGCTCGACGGGCACGAGGAATCGGTGGCACGGCAGGCGCTCGCGGCCATGGTGAGCGACGATCCGCGCCCGAACGCCAGCGTGCAGGCCATCGCCGAGGCCCTGCCCGACGGCCCCGGCTGGACCCATACCGCGGTCGCGCCGTTCTCCTCGGCGAAGAAGTGGAGCGGATGCTCCTACGGGGAGCACGGCGACTGGCTGCTCGGCGCTCCCGATGTGCTGCTACCCGCGGGATCGGCCGCCGCCCGCGCCGCCGAGGAACTCGGTTCCGCGGGTCTGCGGGTCCTGTTGCTGGCCCGTGGTGACCGCAGAGTCGACGCCGCCGACGCGCCCGGTGCGGTGACCCCGGTCGCCCTGGTCGTCCTGGAACAGAAGGTGCGGCCCGATGCCCGCGGCACCCTGGACTATTTCGCGAGCCAGGACGTCTCCATCAAGGTGATCTCCGGCGACAACGCCGTCTCGGTCGGCGCGGTGGCGTCCTCACTGGGTCTGCCCGACGGCGACCGTCCGGTAGATGCCCGCGAACTCCCCGAGGACCGGGCCGAACTGGCGAACATATTGGAGAGTCGTACCACTTTCGGCCGGGTGCGTCCCGACCAGAAACGCGCCATGGTCGGCGCCCTGCAGTCCCGCGACCACACCGTGGCCATGACCGGTGACGGCGTGAACGATGTCCTGGCCCTCAAGGACGCCGATATCGGCGTCGCCATGGGTGCGGGCAGCCCGGCCACCCGCGCGGTGGCGCAGATCGTGCTGCTGGACAACAAGTTCGCCACCCTGCCGTATGTGGTGGGTGAGGGGCGTCGGGTGATCGGCAATATCGAGCGGGTCTCGAATCTGTTTCTCACCAAGACCGTGTACTCGGTGCTGCTGGCGTTCCTGGTGGGCGTGGCCGGGGTGGGGTCGCAGATCTTCGACTACGAACCCATCGGCTATCCGTTCCTGCCGCGGCATGTCACCATCGCGGCCTGGTTCACCATCGGTATCCCGGCGTTCATCCTGTCGCTGGCGCCCAACAACGAACGGGCCCGCACCGGGTTCGTGGGCCGGGTCATGCGGTTGGCGATCCCGTCCGGGATGGTGATCGGCACCGCCACCTTCGTGGCGTACCTGATCGCCTACGCCGGCCCCGAGGCGACCGAACAGCAGAAGGTGCAGGCCGGGACGACCGCCCTGATCACCCTGATCATGATCGCGGTGTGGGTGCTGGCGATCGTGGCCCGCCCCTACACCTGGTGGAAGATCCTACTGCTGGCCGCCTCGGTGGCGGCGTACCTGTTCCTGTTCACGGTCCCGTTCACCCGCGACTTCTTCGCCCTGGACCCGTCGAATATCGCCCTCACCACCGCCGCCCTGCTCTGCGGTGCAGTGGGCATAGTCCTCGTCGAAGCGGCCTGGTGGATAAGCGCGACCCTCCGCGGCGAGGAACACAAACTGATCCCTGCCGCCCCCGGACAGTCCACCTGAACCTCCGCCGGCACCTCACCACAATGGTCGAGACCCGCCAGGGCCGCAACCCCGCGCCGCCGAAGGCGGCGCAATCGAACACCGCAATTTCAATTGCCTTGTGAGGAGCGTGTATTCGCCTCTGGAGTACCTTCGGTGCCATGGAGGTTCTGCTGCATCAGATCGACGCGTTCACCGACGCACCGTTCTCGGGTAACCCGGCGGCGGTCATGCCGCTGCCCGCCTGGCTGCCCGATGCGCTGTTACAGCATCTGGCCGAGGAGAACAACCTTGCCGAGACCGCCTTCTACACCACCGAGCTGCCGCCCGAGGCCGGTGCGCCGCCGGGGGAGTGGCCGGCGTTCCACCTGCGCTGGTTCACCCCGGTGACGGAGGTCGAGATGTGTGGTCATGCCACTCTCGCCGCGGCCGCGCAGATCCTCACCGATATCCATCCCGGTCACGACCGGGTGAGTTTCCACACCCGCAGCGGGTGGTTACGGGTGGACCGTACCGATGACGACGAATACGTGCTCGATCTGCCCGTGGTGCCGTCCACCGCGGTGGAGCCGGACCCGAAGCTGGTCGCCGCCCTGGGGGTGCGACCGGTGCGCGCTTATACCGGGCAGGACGTGGTGATCGTGCTCGCCGAGGAACAACAGGTGCGGCAGCTGCGTCCGGAGCCGGCCTCGTTTCCGCCGGTTCCGCGCGGAGTGGTTGTCACCGCGCCGGGCGTCGATGTCGATTTCGTCTCCCGGTTCTTCGCGCCCGGGGTGGGTGTGCCCGAGGATCCGGTCACCGGTTCGGCGCATGCCCAGTTGGCTCCGCTGTGGAGCGCCGAACTCGGCCGCACCGAACTCACCGCCCGTCAACTGTCCCGCCGCGGGGGTGCGTTGCGTGTCGAGCTGGCAGGGGACCGGGTGCTGCTCGCCGGGCGGTGCCGGCGCTATCTCGACGGTGTGGTGACGCTGGACGACTGAGCGGCGTCGGCGCGGCGATCAGCGTTCCGGAACCGGGCCGTCGTCGGGCATGGGACCGACGATATCGGTCTCGGTGGGAAACAGCGGCACGACCGCGAACCGGCCCGCCACGGCATCGGCGGGCAGGGCCTGCACCGCCCGGATCCCGGGATCGTCGGCCAGTTCCCGCAGCCGGTTCAGCGGTGCGCGGACGATCAGGCCGACGGCGCAGGCGCGGTTTTCACGCAGCCGGGTGATCGATACGTCGAGTACCCGGGTTGTGCGTTCGTCCCGGTCCGCGCCGCGCTGCCGGCGGTCGAGCAGTTCCGAGGCCGCGTCCTCGCCGGAACGCAGCAGCGCCCGCTCGTTCGCGGGAACCTGCACGGCCACCAGGGGAGTCGCCACGCGGTCGATCGGCACGTGGTAGACCACCTGTCCGACGCGTAGCCCGCGGGTGGCGTCCGGCAGCGCCGTCGTCGGGCGGTGTTCGGCGAACGAGACCAGCGCCCAGTGTTCGGTGTCGTCGGCGCCTTGGAGCGAATCCCGGGCCCGGGCGAGGTAGTCGACGACCGGCTCGCCCTGGTCGGGACCGAGCCGGTCGGTGAACACGCCTTCCGAGCGGGGCGGGTTCAGCACGCCGAGCAATACGATCAGCACGGGCAGCGCGCCGGCGGTGATTCCCATACCGATGCGGCGCAGGCGGACCCGGCGGTCAGGCATCGCGCAGAACGCCCAGAGCGCGGGTCAGGTCGGCCGGGTACTCGCTGGTGATCTCGATATACCGGCCGTCGGCCGGATGCTGGAACCCCAGCGATCGTGCGTGCAGCCATTGCCGTTGTAGGCCGAGACGTTCGGCCAGCCGCGGGTCGGCACCGTAGGTGAGATCACCGCAGCAGGGGTGGCGGATGGCGGAGAAATGGACCCGGATCTGATGGGTGCGACCGGTTTCCAGGTGGATATCGAGCAGGCTGGCCGCCGGGAACGCCTCGATCGTGTCGTAGTGGGTGACACTGGGGCGTCCGTCGGCGGTCACCGCGAACTTCCATTCGGTGCCGCGGGCCCGGCCGATGGGGGCGTCGATGGTACCGCTGCTCGGGTCCGGATGTCCCTGCACCAGCGCGTGGTAGCGCTTGTCCACGGTGCGCTGTTTGAAGGCTCGTTTGAGCACGGTGTAGGCGTGTTCGGACTGGGCGACCACCATCACGCCGGAGGTGCCGACGTCCAGCCGGTGCACGATGCCCTGCCGTTCGTGCGCCCCCGAAGTGGAGATCCGGTAGCCGGCCGCGGCGAGACCTCCCACCACTGTCGGGCCGCTCCAGCCGATACCGGTATGCGCGGCGACACCCACCGGTTTGTCCACCGCGACGATATCGTCGTCGGCGTAGAGGATTTTCATCCCTTCCACCGGTTCGGCCTCGATGGTGAGTTCGCGGCGCGGTTCGGGGAACACCACTTCCAACCAGGCACCCGCGGTGAGCCGGTCCGATTTGCCCGCGGCGACGCCGTCGAGCTGGACCGACCCCTCCTCGGCCAAGGTGGCCACCGCGGTGCGCGACAGCCCGAGCAGGCGGGAAAGGCCCGCGTCCACCCGCATTCCGTCCAGCCCGTCGGGTACGGGCATGGTTCTGGTCTCTCTCACGCGGCACTCTCCTTGCCGGTGTTGGACGCGGTCGGACCCTCGGAATCGTTGTCGGTCCGGTCGTTGTCGGTCTTGCCGGTTCTGTCGCCATCGGCGGGACGGTCCGGGCCGGCTCCGGTCTCGGTGGCGTCGTCGCGACCGTGGCGGGTGCCGTCGGGCTCGAAGCCGAAGACGGTCAGCACCACGAGCAGTATCGCTCCGCAGACGATCGCCGAATCGGCCACGTTGAACACCGGCCACCAGCCCACCGAGACGAAATCCACCACATGTCCCTGTAGCGGTCCCGGTGAGCGGAACAGGCGGTCCACCAGATTCCCCAGCGCACCGCCGAGGACCATGCCCAGACCGATGGCCCACCACAGTGAGCGCAGGGTACGCCCGATACGCAGCACCCCGATCACCACGGCCGAGGCCACCAGGGTGAGCAGCCAGGTCATGCCGGTGGCCATGGAGAAGGCGGCGCCCGGATTGCGCACCAGCCGCAACTGCACGACATCGCCGATGATCGAGACCG
Source organism: Nocardia brevicatena NBRC 12119 (assembly GCF_000308495.1). Taxonomy (GTDB): domain Bacteria; phylum Actinomycetota; class Actinomycetes; order Mycobacteriales; family Mycobacteriaceae; genus Nocardia; species Nocardia brevicatena. Next base: position 54,946 of record NZ_BAFU01000044.1, read on the forward strand.
GCTCGCCCGGGGTGAGCTGCTGCACGGCGAGGGCCTTGGTGAGCAGGTCCAGTGCGAACAGCACCGTCGCGGTCAGGAGTAGCCGCCGTAGCAGCCGCGGCGGCTCGCGCAGAGCCCGCACCGACCGGTTCTCGGTCCGGTCGGGCTGCTCGGAGGGGTTGTGCTCGGGCGGCGGCCGGTCGTCACTCACGTCGCTCATCTTCCCTCGAGGCCGCGCGCGGGCGATTCCGTGGTCGCCGATCGGGCCCGCTGCGCCGGGCACGGATGTCCCAGCCGTTACTCAGGAAGCGGTCGTACCCTGTTGCTCGTGACGGTGTTGTCTTCCCTACCCACCCCCCGGATCGCCCGTTCCGGGGTGCTGCTCATGGTGCTCGCGCTCGGACTTTCGGCATTCGGTGTCGGCTGCAGTGAACAAGGGGAGTCGCGGGCGGATGTCGACGGCACCGACCCGCTCGGTATCGGCAACGAGGTGACAGTGCCCATTGCGGCCGCGGTTGCCACCGTGGTGGACCCCGGGGCCGAACCCCGGACGCTGCTGCGGCCCGGATGTCCCGAGGGCACCGCCCAACAGGTGACGTTGCGTACCGATCACAGCATCCGACAGCAGATCGACGATCAGCCGGTGCGGGATTTCTCCACGCCCGCGCTGACCATTCCGATGACCGCCCGCGCCGGGGCGGGCGGAGTCGAACTCACCCTGGGGTCGGTCACCACGCCCGATCCGGTCCTGGCGGAGGCGCTGATCGACGTCGACGGTTCGCACGCCGGTTTCCAGCTGAGCGAACTCGGCGCCATCACCGCGCTGCGGCTGGCGCCCGCGCCGGACACCTCCAATACGGCCCGCGCGGCCCTGGAGCAGGCCTTCTACCAGACGGTGTACCGGTCGATCATGTTCCCGGACTCTCCGGTGGGTGTCGGCGCCGTGTGGACGGTGCGGCAGGAGGTGGGCGGCGGTGTCGCGCTCGACCAGGTGACCACGGCGACTCTGATCGAGCGGGCGGGTGACCGGCTCACCATCCAGTTGGATGTCACCCAGACCCCGAAATCGGATATCTGGGATCTGCCGGCCTCGGCGGGCACCTTGGACATCGATGACTATGTCATGCAGGGCACCGGCAATATCACCGTCGACCTCGGCCTGCCGATGCCGGTCGCCGGGGCGATCACACTGGGCGGGCATCAGTTCTATCGGGACCCGCGCACCGAAACCAGGTTGCGCCAGGTCGTCGAAACCGGGGTGAGCTGGGGCGAATAACGGACGGCGACGGGATGAGGATCCCGGACACGCCGCATCGTTACCGTCGATCGACGGACATCCACGGGTGGCGGGCATAGGCTCGGCCTGTCCGACAATCGATGTGAGACCTGGAGGTCTGCGATGTCCGATGTCTCCCCTGTCCCCGAGGGCTATCCGTCCATATCCCCCGGACTTGCGGTCGACGGCGCCGCCGAGGCGGTCGAGTTCTACAAGAACGTTTTCGGTGCCACCGAGCGGATGCGCATGCCGGGCCCGGACGGCACCTTGATGCATTGTGAGCTGGTGGTCGGCAATTCCGTGTTGATGCTCGGGGACCCGGCCCCGGATATCGGTTTCCGCGATCCGAAGTCGGTGGGCGGTACACCGGTCAACCTGTATGTCTATGTGCCCGACGCCGATACCGCCTTCGAGGCGGCCATCGCCGCCGGAGCCACTCAGATCACCGCCCCGGAGACCCAGTTCTACGGTGACCGCACCGGTTCGTTCATCGATCCGTGGGGGCATCAGTGGACTGTCGCCACCCATGTCGAGGACATCGAGCCGGAGGAGATGCAGCGGCGGATGGACCAGATGTCGGGCGCTTCCTGAGCTCCGGCGACCGAAGAACCGGACCCGATCCCCCTCACAGACCGGGTCCGGTCTCCAGCCGCATTATCGCCTTCGTCACCCGCTTCCGGTTCCGCGCCCGCCGGGTCTTCGAACGTTCGGAGTTCGCCGCTCGCCCGGCCGGGGCCGGTCATCGTCCCGCGTTCCTCGCGGCAACCGCCATTGCCGCGAGGAACCTTCTCCAGGGACGATGACCGACCCGGGTCGGCGAGAGCCGACGCCGATTCCGCCGGACCTACCGGTGCACGGTGGTGGATTCGGTGCGGTCCCGGCGGGTCAGGGCCGGTACTCGCTCACCGTGAACTCGACGGTGCCGGGTTCGGGGATATGTGCCGCGCCGACGGTGACGGTCGCGGAGAAGCGACCGACCCCGGGACTGAACAGCGCCGACCGCCCGTCGTTCATCCAGTAGCCGGGCCCGGTCGGGGTCCGGGTGACCGTACCGGTCTGCCCGGTGTCCAGGTTGCGCCAGGTCAGGGTGACCGGCAGAGTGCAGTCGCCGGCCCCGAACATGATCGACGAGACCGTGAATGCCGCGTGTTCGGGGTAGGCGTCGCCGGTGACCGAGGGCTCCACCTGGGCGACGCAGATGCCGTAGGCGAGCGAGTACACGGTGCCGAACGAACCGCCGGAGACGGCCGCGGCCGGGGCCGCGGTGGCGGTGAGGGTCGCAGTGGTCAGGGCCGCGACAGCGAGTACGGACGTCGTTGATGCGGCTGACGCGAGCTTCTGTGATGCCATCGGACTCCTCGCGGGTCGATCGTAGGATGTCTGCGACGCGTGCGGGGCCGACCCTACCAGTGCGACACCGTCATTCGAATCGGTTCGGCGGGACTCGGCGATCTTGCCGGCGCGAGTCCCGCACCGACACGCCGAGGCGTATCCGATATGCCACACCCCGGGGGATTCGGTCGGTGGACACGCATAGACTCGCTACACCAACCCCCGCGAGCCCTTGGGAGGAAGGACCGTCTTGGCCGCTCCGTCCGGATCGTTCGTTCACCTGCACAACCACACCGAGTATTCGATGCTCGACGGTGCGGCCAAAATCTCGCCGTTGTTCGCCGAGGCGAAGCGGCTGGGCATGACCGCGGTCGGGATGACCGACCACGGCAATATGTACGGGGCCGCCGAGTTCTACAACTCCGCCAAGAAACACGACATCAAGCCGATCATAGGCATCGAGGCGTACATCGCACCCGAGTCGCGGTTCAACACCAAACGCGTCCAATGGGGCGATCCGAGCCAGAAGAGCGACGACGTCTCCGGCTCCGGCGCCTACACCCATATGACGATGGTCGCCGAGAACGCGACCGGCCTCCGGAACCTGTTCACACTGTCCTCGCTCGCCTCCATCGAGGGCCAGCTCGGCAAGTGGGCGCGCATGGACGACGAGATCATCGCCCACCACGCCGAGGGCATCATCGCCACCACCGGCTGTCCGTCGGGGGAGGTGCAGACCCGGCTGCGGCTCGGCCACGAACGTGAGGCCCTGGAGGCCGCGGCCAAGTGGCAGGAGATCTTCGGGAAGGACAATTTCTTCCTCGAGGTGATGGACCACGGGCTGTCCATCGAACGGCGGGTGCGCGAGGGGCTGCTCGAGATCGGCCGCAAACTCGGTATCCGACCGCTGGCCACCAACGACTGCCACTACGTCACCAAGGACCAGGCGGGCAACCACGAGGCGCTGCTGTGCGTGCAGACCGGTAAAACCCTGTCCGACCCGACGCGCTTCAAATTCGACGGCGACGGCTACTACCTGAAGTCCGCCGAGGAGATGCGCGCCCTCTGGGAGGCCGAGGTCCCCGGCGCCTGCGACAACACCCTCTGGATCGGCGAGCGGGTGCAGTCCTACGCGGAGGTGTGGGAGCACCGGGACCGGATGCCGGTCTTCCCGGTGCCCGAAGGCGAGACCCAGGCCAGCTGGCTGCGTCGGGAGGTCAAGCGCGGGCTGGAGCGGCGGTTCCCGAACGGGGTGCCGCAGGAGTATCTGTCGCGCGCCGACTACGAGCTCGACGTGATCATCGAAATGGGCTTCCCCGCCTACTTCCTCGTGGTCGGCGACCTCATCGGCCACGCGCGCGAGGTCGGTATCCGGGTCGGTCCCGGCCGTGGTTCGGCGGCCGGTTCGCTGGTCGCCTACGCCATGGGTATCACCAATATCGACCCGATTCCGCACGGTCTGCTGTTCGAGCGGTTCCTCAACCCCGAGCGCGTGTCGATGCCCGATATCGATATCGACTTCGACGATCGCCGCCGCGGTGAGATGGTCCGCTATGCCACCGAGCGGTGGGGCAGTGACCGGGTCGCGCAGGTGATCACCTTCGGCACCATCAAGACCAAGGCCGCCATCAAGGACTCCGCGCGCGTCCAGTTCGGCCAGCCCGGTTTCGCCATCGCCGACCAGATCTCCAAGGCGCTGCCGCCGCCGATCATGGCCAAGGACATTCCGCTGTCCGGGATCATGGACCCCGAGCACGAGCGGTACAAGGAGGCCACCGAGGTCCGCGAGCTCATCAACAGCAACCCGGACGTCGCGAAGATCTACGAAACCGCCCGGGGCCTCGAGGGCCTGATCCGCAACGCCGGTGTGCACGCCTGCGCGGTGATCATGTCCTCCGAACCGCTCATGGACGCGATCCCGCTGTGGAAGCGAGCGCAGGACGGCGCCATCATCACCGGCTGGGACTATCCGTCGTGTGAGGCCATCGGCCTGCTGAAGATGGACTTCCTGGGCCTGCGCAACCTCACCGTCATCGGTGACGCCCTGGACAACATCAAGGCCAACCGCGGTATCGACCTGGATATGGACAACCTGCCGCTGGACGATCCGCCCACCTATGAGTTGCTGTCGCGCGGTGACACCCTCGGCGTGTTCCAGCTCGATGGCAGTGCCATGCGGGACCTGCTGCGCCGTATGCAGCCCACCGGCTTCGAGGACATCGTCGCCGTGCTCGCGCTGTACCGTCCGGGCCCGATGGGCATGAACGCGCACAACGACTACGCCGACCGCAAGAACGGCCGGCAAGAGGTCAAACCCATCCATCCGGAGCTCGAGGAACCGCTGCGCGACATCCTGGCCGATACCTACGGGTTGATCGTGTACCAGGAGCAGATCATGCAGATCGCGCAGAAGGTGGCCGGGTACTCGCTCGGTCGAGCCGATATTCTGCGCCGCGCCATGGGCAAGAAGAAGGCCGAGGTACTGGAGGCCGAGTTCGAGGGCTTCGAAGCGGGCATGCTGGCCAACGGCTTCTCCAAAACGGCCATCAAGGCACTGTGGGATACCATCCTCCCGTTCGCCGGTTACGCGTTCAATAAATCGCATGCGGCGGGCTACGGTCTGGTGTCGTTCTGGACCGCCTATCTCAAGGCCAACTACCCGGCCGAGTACATGGCCGGTCTGCTCACCTCCGTCGGCGACGACAAGGACAAGGCCGCGGTCTACCTCTCGGACTGTCGCCATCTCGGAATCACCGTGCTGCCACCGGATGTCAACGAATCCGAACAGAACTTCGCCTCGGTGGGCGCCGATATCCGTTTCGGGCTGGGCGCGGTGCGCAATGTGGGGACGAATGTCGTCTCCTCGATTATCGCCGCCCGCAGGGAGAAGTCGAAGTTCGCCGACTTCTCCGACTATCTGAACAAGATCGACGCCATCGCCTGCACCAAGAAGGTCACCGAATCCCTCATCAAGGCAGGTGCGTTCGACTCTCTCGGTCATCCCCGTAAGGGTCTGATGATGGTGCACTCCGATGCCATCGATGCGGTGATGTCCACCAAGAAGGCCGAGGCCATAGGCCAGTTCGACCTGTTCGGCGGGATGGACGACGGCGACGATTCGGTGGCGTCGGTGTTCAGCGTGAAGGTTCCCGACGAGGAATGGGAGACCAAACACCGCCTCGCGCTGGAACGGGAGATGCTGGGCCTGTATGTTTCCGGGCACCCCCTCAACGGCATCGAACATGTGCTGGCGGCCCAGGCCGACACCCAGATCCCCGCCATTCTGGAAGGCGATGTCAAGGACGGCACCCAGGTGACCGTCGGCGGCATCCTGGCATCGGTGAACCGACGTATCAACAAGAACGGTCTGGCCTGGGCCTCGGCCCAGTTGGAGGATCTCAGCGGTGGTATCGAGGTGCTGTTCTTCCCGCAGTCCTATTCGGTATACGGGATGGACGTCGTCGAGGACGCGGTGGTGCTGGTGCGCGGGCGGGTCTCGGTGCGCGACGACCGGGTCTCGTTGATCGCCAACGATCTCGCGGTACCGGACCTGTCCACGATCGGTGTGGCGAAACCCCTGTCGGTGACCATCTCCACCCGGATGTGCACACCGGAGAAGATCCGCGAGCTCAAACGGGTGCTCATCCGGCATCCCGGAACGTCCGATGTGCACGTGCGCCATATCGGGGCCCGGGACAAGGCGACCGTGCTCAAGCTCTCCGACAGTCTTCGGGTTTCGCCGTCCTCGGCGCTGATGGGTGATCTCAAGGCCCTTCTCGGCCCGAACTGCCTGGCGAGCTAGCCGGGCATGAAAAGGGGCGGGACGCGGAGGGTCCGCGCCCGCCCCGGAGCAGAAGAGTGATCGATCGATGGAAAACGGGCATCACCTCGCTTTCGGTCGATACCGAGTGTGGATCGGACACGCCGTCACTGCGGCGGAGGTCCACGCTGGGTCGCGCGCGGACCGGGTGTTGGTCGGCCACACAGCCATCGCACCGGTTTCCGGGGTGCGGTATCGGTGCGGGGCGGTATCAGCCGTGCCGGAGCCTGCCGACGGGGGCGAAGCGGCGCCCGGGTCGGCGCTTCGGCTGCGACCATGATCGCGTCGACCTCGGCGAACAGCAGTTCGAGATCGGGGTCGAGCGTCGGCACACCCGGTTCGGGTGCGTCCGGTCGGATATTCGCGCCGATCACGGCCCACCTCCGGACAAGGTCGAGCTCGACGGCTCAGACGTCGATGGCCTGCTGCCGGTTCGTGCGGGCGATCTCGATCTTGCGTGGCTTGGCCTTCTCCGCCACCGGGATCACCAGTCGCAGCACGCCATCGGCGTAGTCGGCGCTGATCCGGTCGGTGTCGAGATTCTCACCGAGGAACAACTGCCGGCTGAACACGCCGCGCGGCCGCTCGGCCGCGAGCATCTCCCGGTTCGAGTCCAATTCCGGCCGGGATGCCCGCACCGTCACCACATTGCGTTCGATGTCCAGGTCCAGGGATTCGGGATCGACACCGGGAAGGTCGAGTTCGACGACGAACTCTTCGCCCTGCCGCCAGGCGTCCATGGGCATCGCCGCCGGTCGCGCCGCGGTGCCGAACACCTGCTGGGTCAAACGGTCCAGATCGCGGAACGGGTCGGTGCGCATCAGCATTGTGGCCACCTCCAACTCACTCCAATCTCAACTCGTACTGGGCAGATTATCTATGTAATCTGGCATAGATTTTTTATAGCACTCATCTGGCATAGACGCAAGGACCTAAAATAGGAAATCTCAGCGCCTACCAGCAGTGATATGGAGCAGTGGGAAGGAACGACATGTATGGTGTCCGAGCAGACTGAACCGCTACGCCCGGATTCGGCCAGAGGGGTCTACGGGATATCGATCGCCGCCGATCTGGCAGGGGTCGGTGTGCAGACACTCCGACTGTACGAGAGGCACGGGTTGCTCACCCCTGCCCGCAGCGAGGGCGGCACCCGCCGCTACAGCGACGACGATCTGACCCGTCTACGCCGTATCACCACTCTGGCCGCCGCGGGAGTGAATCTCGCGGGTATAGGCCGGATCCTGGATTTGGAGGACACCGTCGCCGAACTGCACGCCGTCAACGCCCGTCTGCGCAAGACGTATCCAGGGCGTTCTCGGAAGACCGAGATCTAGGGCCCGCCGGGCGGGTATCACCCGGCCCGAAATCCGGCGGGCGCCGCGGGGGCCGGTATGTAGGGAGTTCATCGATCATCGTGCGTACCGGACCCTTCTTCGCCTGTGCGATGTCGTGATCCCCGTGGTCATCCCGACCGGTCACCCGGGTGGAGGTTGTGGGCGTACAGGGTGGGTTCACCGTGTTCATAGCCCAGGACACTGATCGCCGCGGTGAAGAGTGCGAAGCGGCGACCTTCGCGGACCTCGAAACCGAGCCAGCGGGCGATGAGGGCGCGGGAGAAATGTCCGTGCCCGACCAGGATCACATCATGGGCCTCGAGGCCGGCGGTAGCGGTGGCCAGAACCCGGTCGGCGCGAGCGCGGATCTGTTCGGTGGATTCACCGCCGGGTACGGTGCCGGTCCAGATGGTCCAGTCGGGCACCTGTTCGCGGATCTGTGGAGTGGTCAGGCCTTCGTACTCGCCGTAGTCCCATTCGGCCAGATCGGGTTCGATTGTCACCGGAGCCAATCCGGCCAGCTCTGCGGTGCTGCGGGCACGTAGCCGCGGACTGACGTATACCCGTGGGGCGCGCAGACGCAGCCCGGTGACGATCCGGCCGGCCGTCGCGGCCTGTCGGGCCCCGGCCGAGGTGAGCGGCAGATCGGTGCGGCCGGTGTGCCGGTGCCGGCTCGACCAACTGGTCTCGCCGTGGCGGACCAACACCACGCGTGCGTCATCGGAGCCGGGCATGAGGTTCATAATGCCCGGTAAACCATCCGGGAGGCCGCCAGGAGGAAACCGCGTGTGGCGTACGAGGGTGGCGTCTCGGGGTGGAATTCCGCAGCACGGACGGCATCAGGCCGCGAGGTCGATGGTGGGATGCCACCGTTTGGCGTACTCGTCGACATATCGCTGTCCGGTTCGGGCGGCGATGGCGCGCATCGGTGTATCGGTTGCCATCCGGGAGATCGACGTGTTCAAGGGCACGTGGCCGCGGTTCATCGATACCCTGTCCCTCGGTATCGTCGTCTCGCCCTGAGCTCGGCCGGGCGATCCGACGGCCGGAACCCGCCGGGTCCGGCCGTCGGATCGCTGATACATGTTCATAAGTGCGGCTGGATAACCACAGGTTGATCGTGGCGAGGCGGACAGTGGCCGGGTACCGGGCGGCGAGTTCGTCATACCGGGTGGCCACTGCCCGAGGCTGTTCGAGGCGGCTGATCGCGCATTCCACAGCGTGCGCCGGGCGTTGCAGCGTAGAACGGTCGCCGGCAAGCACGGGTCCTCGGTGCCGGCCATCCCGACACCTCACATGCCGGATCGAGAAAGCGGGTCCAGGCTCTTCGGCCTCGGGACACGCGGCTCCGCAAGAATTTTCGGTGCGGCGATTCGCCTCGACTTCCAGGGTATGCCGATCTCATGAAGGCGTTGCGCCTCAGGTAACTTGTGTTACTTCCTCTGAGAAACCTTGCTCCTCGGCTCCCAACTCGTGAGCGCTAGGGTGTGTTTCGTTCCGCACGCGTGGCCGCCACAGTGGTTGCCGATGTGGGACCCTGCTCGGTCAAGAGCGTTCCTTCGACGTGCGCTGACAATGTCACAAGACCTAGGAGAAACCGATCGAGTCCGAGACCTCGTTGGCCGATCCAGTGGTCTTTCATATCGCTCTCGGCCCAACCGATGTCATCTGTGGATCAGTCACGGAGCTCCGGATCGGTATCGACGACCGGCCCGCCGCGCTCGCTGCGCACCCACCAACCCCCACCGGCCGGCTCGGCTGCTTCACCGGCGAACTCACTTCCCGACTCGATCCGACGTCGGCCGAACTCGGCTTCTCTTCCCTCGACCCTACTGTCTGACAGTGTGATCACAGCAACAGGAAACCTCGGTGAATGGGTCGGACGGCAGCGAGATCATCGCGAAGATGCTGCAGGCGGCCCAACGCCTCGTCGACGCGCTCGCTAAAAAAGGTGCCACGCGAGTGAGCGAATCCCATCACGAATTGCCGCAGGGAGTTCGGGATGGCCTCGACCGGACCATACACGGTGCAGAGCAGGCCGTAGCCGAATTGGACAGGCTCGATCCGGCCGGGCACGTGAACCGAGATACCGACGCCACACAGTCCGCCACCGAGGGGAGATCACCGGACTCGTCTATCGAGGAGCACACGCGGCGCGGAGGTCGCGACCGATCCGAAATATCTGCGGAAGAGGCCCGAGAGCTGTACGAACAGGTCCGGGATCGGGAACCGGATTTCGCCGGCACCGGGAACCGGGTGAGTCTTGTCGACACGAGCGCGGGACCGGCGGTGATCAGATTCGGATTAGAACGACCGATCGGGACCCTGTTGAAGAAGTGGATGCCGGAGAACGCGGCCATCAACTACGCACGCGAGTGCGGTGTACGAACACCCAAGATCCTCCACGCCGGAACGGATCCCTCGACCGGCCGCGAATTCACGATCATGCAGTACGTCCCCGGTGAAACGTGTAAATTCGATGACCCCGAGGTGATGAACTGGTTGCCTGATCTGCTGGATCAGGTGCAATTGACGTCCTCCGCCCCCTACCGGCGGGAATGAACCTCGATATTCCAGGGTGGCAGCAGCAGATGATCCGGCATGGCGACGAGGTGTACCACAACCTGCCACCGGAGCAACGGTCGAGGCAGGACCAGCTCGGAATCGGGCCGCTGTCGGACTATGTCCGGCCGGACCTCGGCCGCTCGGGCGAGCCGGTTGTCTTCGCCCACAACGACCTCTATCCGCTCAACCTCCGGCTCGATGACCAAGGGAAATTGTGGCTTCTAGATTGGGAAACCGCCGGACCCGGTGATCCGCTCTACAACGCAGTGATGTTCCTCGATCGTATGGGGACAGGGGTGGATGACGCGACCCGCGCTCAGGCAACCAACATGTGGCTCGATCGGATAATGCCTGCAAACTCTGCTGTCGATACCGGAGCAACCCTCGGTATGTACCGCACGATGGAAGACTGGAGGGCAGTAACGATGTGGTCCGGGACGATGCCACGCGACGTATCCGCCGACCCGGGCGGCTTTGAGCAGTGGGTCGACTGGTACGACACGAAATTGTCTCGACATCCCGAACAACCCTGGCCCGATATCCCGAAGGATGAACTGCGCGCACTGCTCCGCGGATGGGTTGAATAACCACTTACCACAAACGGTGGCGCCTCGACGGCGCTTACCGGCAACTACGCGCAGTGGTCCCCGCTCACGGCAACCGGGGTCCCCCTGCCGCCGAGGGGGATTCGCCTTATCCCGGTCGCTTCCCCGACGCCTCTACGGCCGCACACGCACTGCACCAGCACTGACGCCCCGCACCTGACCACGGCAGTACGGACACCAGGCGACCGGCAACGCCGAAACGGAGTATCGGTAAGGAATGTGTCACCGGCCGCAAACGAAAGTTACGCCGACCTGCTCCAGAAATGGCACATCGAGTGGCGGCATGGCCGAACGCTAGCGGCGATAGCCGGCCAGGAAGCGGCCGATACGTTCGATGATCGCCTCGAGGTCGTCGGCGTGGGGGAGGGTGACGATACGGAAATGGTCGGGGCGCGGCCAGTTGAAGCCGGTGCCCTGCACGATGTGCAGTTTCTCCTGGAGCAGCAGGTCCAGGACGAATTTCTCGTCGTCGTGGATGGGATACATGTCGAGGTCGATCCGCGGGAAGGCGTAGATCGCTCCCCTGGGTTTCACGCAGGAGATCCCGGGGATGGCGTTGAGCGCTTCCCAGGCGCGGTCGCGCTGTTCGCGCAGTCGCCCGCCGGGCAGGGTGAGGTCGTAGATGCTCTGATGTCCGCCGAGCGCGGCCTGGATCGCCTGTTGAGCGGGCACGTTCGCGCACAGCCGCAGGCCGGCGAGCATGGTGAGCCCTTCCAGATAGTTCTCCGCGTGGTGTATCGGGCCCGAGACCACCAGCCAACCGGAACGGAACCCCGCGCACCGATATGACTTGGACAGGCCCGAGAAGGTGAGGCACAGCAGGTCGGGGGCGAGCGTGGCGACCGTGGTGTGGGTGAGATCGTCGTAGTAGATCTTGTCGTAGATCTCGTCGGCGAAGACCACGAGGCTGTGCCGGCGGGCTACCTCGAGAACGCTGCGCAGCACCTCCGGCGGGTAGACCGCGCCGGTGGGGTTGTTCGGATTGATGAGGACGATCGCGCGGGTGCGGTCGGTGATCTTGGCCTCGATATCGGCCACATCCGGGTACCAGTCCGAGCCCTCGTCGCAGATGTAGTGCACAGGGCGGCCGCCGTTGAGAGCGGTGGCCGCGGTCCACAGGGGGAAGTCCGGCGCGGGGACGAGTATCTCGTCGCCGTTCTCCAACAGGGCCGTCATCGCCATCATGATCAGTTCGGAGACGCCGTTGCCGAGGAACACCTGCTCGACGTCGATATCGCCGAGGCCCAGGGTCTGGTAGTACTGCACCACCGCCCGGCGGGCCGACAGCAGGCCCTTGGAGGAGGAGTAGCCGCTGGAGATGGGCAGGGTGCGCACAATGTCCTGCAGGATCTCCGCCGGCGCCTCGAATCCGAACGGCAGTGGGTTGCCGGTGTTCAGCTTCACCACATGATGGCCTTCGGCTTCCAGTCGCGCCGCCTGCTCGGCCACCGGCCCGCGAATCTCGTAGGAAATCCCGGCCAGTTTGCTCGACTGTTTGACCTGCATGAACATCCCCTTTCGGCGTTTGTGCCGCCTACTCTACTTGGAAATACCAAGTTATCACTTGGATTTTCCAAGATCTCGGCTACAGTGGTGATGTGCCCCGCCGAAGCTACGACCACTACTGCCCGGTGAGCCGAGCACTCGACGTCATCGGCGACCGGTGGAGTCTGCTGGTGGTCCGTGAACTGAGTTCCGGCCCCCGCCGCTACAGCGACCTGTTCGCCGACCTGCCGGGGATCAGCACCGATGTGCTCGCCGCGCGGCTGAGGGAACTCGAACGCGAGGGCATCCTCACCCGCCGCCGGGTCGGCCCCCGCGCGGCGACCGCGGTCTACGAGCTCACCCCCGCCGGAACGGCCCTGCGCCCGGTACTCGACGCCCTGTCGGGGTGGGGGACGGCGCGCCTGGGCGAACGGCGCGCCACCGACGCCGTCCGCGCGCACTGGTTCGCCCTGCCGCTGGGACACGCCGTCGCCGACCTCGTACCCGAGGGGGTCGTCACCGTTCGGATCGGGGAGACCGTGTTCCACTACGTGATCACCGCAACGGGCCTCACCCATTACGACGGTCCCGCCGATGCCCCGGATGTGGAACTCCACCTCGATCTCGCCGGGGCGACGGAGGTGGCCACCGGGGCGCGCTCGCTCGCGGACGCGGCACGCGAGATCCATCGGCTCCCGAGCCCGACGCGGAACTGAGGCCGGCGGGCCGCGGTGTCGCCCGGACTCGGCGTCCTCTCGCCTTGACGGCGTATATGCCAGGTCAACGCGGTGAATGGGGGCAACACCGTCATTGCCGAAAGTCACCGGATGACCTTACTGTGTAAGTATGAGCAGCGTCGCTTGTGCCGGCACCGCCGGGCCCGAATTCCAGCGTCTCACGTCCGCGTTCGCGCGGGTGTTCGGAACCCGGAAGGGTGCCGGTGCGGCGCTGGCGGTGTATATGAACGGGGAGCCCGTCGTCGATATCTGGACGGGGTATTCCGCTCCCGGGCAACCGTGGACCCGCAATACCGGCGCGCTCGTGTACTCCGCGACCAAAGGTGTGGCCTCCACGGTTATCCACCGGCTCGCCGATCGCGGGCTGATCGACTATTCCGCGCCCGTCGCCGAATACTGGCCCGCCTTCGCCGCAGGCGGCAAGGAGCGGATCACCGTACGCCAGGTGATGACACATTCGGCGGGGCTGTCCGGAATCTCGACCCTGGCCGCGAACGCCGAAGAGGTTCTCGACCACGAGCTCATGGAGGAGCGGCTCGCCGCCGCCACACCGGATCGGCTCCTCGGCGTGCCTGTCTACCACGCGATCACCTACGGGTGGCTGCTCGCCGGAATGGCCCGGTCCATCACCGGCAAGAGCATGAAAGAGCTTTTCCGCGAGGAAGTGTCGGGGCCGCTGGGCACCGACGGTATCCATCTCGGCCGCCCGGACGCCGGTTCCACCGTGACGGTGGCACGAGGGACAGGTTCACATATGAACGCGGCGGGTACGCCATTGGGCCTGTGGCTGCTGGGTGGGCTCGCCCGGGTACCCGGCGCCGCCGGGGCCGCCACCCGGTCGCTGTTCACCCCGGGACTGGAGAAGATCCTCACCGGGGAGGAGCCGCCGATCCTGACCACCGAGATGGCCGCGGGCGGCGGTGTCTGCACCGCGAACGGGCTGGCCACCCTGTACACCCCGCTCGCGTGCGACGGGCTGATCGACGGCCACCGGTACCTGTCCGGGGCCGCCATGCAGGCCATCCGGCGGATCGAGCGGTACCGCCCCGACGGCGGACTGTTCTTCTACCTGCCGCCGCTGTGGCATCTGGGCTATCACACATTCCCCACCAGGGGTGGATGGAGCGCCTTCGGCCATATCGGGCTCGGCGGTTCGTTCGGTCTGGCCGACCCGAGAACGGGCCTGTCGATCGGATTCGTGCACAACCGGCTCTCGCTCGAACGCATCGGCTGGGATATGGCCACACCCGCGTGGCTGCTGCCGCTCATCCTGTCCGGACTGCGGGCATCCGGGCGGATCAGCCGCGATCAGGTACCCGACATCGCGGCCTGAGCCGGCGCGGTACCGGCCGTACCGGTACTCCGCGCGGCCCGGCTCAGGTGAGATAGCGGTAGGCGGACGAGCCCGGTTCGAGCCGTTCGCACTGGACGGGAGAGGCGGCGATCCGCGCGAGCAGCGGGTCGAGTCCCTCCTGGGAGCCGAGTTCGATACCCACCAGGGCGGCGCCGGTTTCCCGGTTGTTGCGTTTGACGTACTCGAACAGGGTGATGTCGTCCTCGGGGCCCAGCACCTCGTCCAGGAAGCGGCGCAGCGCGCCCGGCTCCTGCGGGAAATCCACCAGGAAGTAGTGTTTGAGCCCCTGATAGACAAGGGAACGCTCGATCACCTCGCTGTAACGGGAGACATCGTTGTTGCCGCCGGAGACCAGGCACACCACTGTCGAAGAGGGGGCGAGATCGATTGCGGTGAGCGCCGCGACCGACAGTGCCCCGGCGGGTTCGGCGATGATGCCCTCGTTCTGGTACAGGTCCAGCATGGCGGTGCAGACCGCGCCCTCGTCCACCTGCATCATCCGGAACGTGCCCGCGCCGGGCGGGGGTTCGGTGGCGGTGAGCAGCGGCAGCGAGGCATGCGAGACCACCCGGCCACCGAATCCGGACACCGCCGCGTACGGCACCGAGCCGACCCGGCGCACGGCGGCACCGTCGACGAACGGGTCGATCTCCGGCAGAGTCACCGGGCCGCCCGCGATCAGGGCCGCGGTCATCGAGGCCGCCCCCGCGGGCTCGACACCGAGGATGCCCGTGGCGGGAGAACGTTCCCGCAGATAGGTGCCAATTCCGGCAAGGCAACCCCCGCCACCCACCGGAACCACCACCAGATCGGGCGGGGTGCTCATCTGGACCAGGATCTCGGCGGCGATGGTGCCCTGGCCGGCCGCGGTGCGGGTGTCGTCGAACGGAGGAACCATGGTGGCGCCGGTGCGCTGGACATCGTCCTGGGCGGTCGCCGCCGCGGCGTCATAGGTTTCGCCGACGGCGATGAGCTGTACGTATTCCCCGCCGTGCGCCCGGATTCGGTCGCGCTTCTGTTTGGGGGTGGTGGTCGGCACATAGATACGGCCGGTTATGCCCATGGCCCGGCAGGCGAAGGCGACGCCCTGGGCGTGGTTGCCCGCGCTGGCGGCGACCACGCCCGCCGCGCGTTCGCGTTCGTCGAGCTGCACCACCAGGTTGTAGGCGCCGCGCAGCTTGTAGGAGCGCACCACGGACAGGTCTTCGCGCTTCAGATACACCTGCGCGCCGGTGATCTCGGATAGCCGCGGACAGGGCTGTAGCGGCGTCGCCTCGATAATGTCGGCGAGGCGCTTGGCGGCGGCGTCGATCTCGTCCGCGTTCAGTACGGGACGGGTCAGTGACATGTCTTCGAGCACATCAAGGGGATCGGCCACCCGACCATGCTGCCACCTGCCATATCACGTTGATGCAGTGGGGCCGGCCCTGCGAACAGCCCACCTCCGACCGGGTGGTCTGCGGTCCGCCGCAATCCACCACGCCGGGAACGGCCCGGTGCCGACGGGCCGGTGGAGAGACGGCCCGAAGTCCATGAGCGCTTCGCCGTCCCGGTGGGTAGCGCCCCGGACACCGTGGGGGTCGCCCGGTCCGGGGCAGCTTCGTGCAGAGAAGGGAGGCCCGGACCATACGGTCCCGACCGGCCCGCGCGTACCGATGATCGGACAACGCCCGGGGCTCATGCCGGGCCTGAAGCGGCCGGGACGGCCCCGCACGGTCGGCTTGCCCGGACTCGAGGCGACAACCCGGGGTGACGAGGGCCGAGACCCGTGCGGGCGATGTCGCGGTCGGCCGACGCGAAGCGCTCAATCCTGGGGCGTCAGAACGAAGACCGGGATCTGCCGGTCGGTCTTCTTCTGGTAGTCGGCGTACGGCGGGTAGGCGGCGACCGCCCGCTCCCACCACGCGGCCTTCTCCTCGCCGAAGACCTCGCGTGCGATGTAGTCCTTCTGCGCTGTCCCGTCGCGCAGTTCCACATGCGGTTCGGCGATCACGTTGTAGTACCAGACCGGATGTTTGGGTGCGCCGCCCAGCGAGGCGACCACCGCGTATTCGCCGTTGTGCTCCACCCGCATGAGTGGGGTCTTGCGCAATTTACCGGTCCTGTTGCCCTTGGTGGTGAGAACCACCACGGGCATGCCCTGCAGGGTCGTGCCCTCGGTACCGCCGGAGATCTCATACTTTTCGGCCTGTTCGCGGGCCCAGTCGGACGGGCTGGGTGCGTATTCTCCTGAAAGTGGCATGTCAGCGGCAACGTGTCGGAAGGCCGAAGTGTTCCCGCGGGCCGAGTGACGTGCCGGACGGCGGCAAGTTCGACTTCCCGAACTTCTTCGCGGGGGTATCCTGAACCGGTGGCAGTACTTGGTTCCGCGCAGGCCCATTCCGTCGTCTCGGCCGCGGCGGTGTCCTACGGTGCCGTCGATATCGCGGGTACACGGTGGCCGCTGTACAAGCTGGAGGCGCTGGTGATCGCACTGCTCACCGTTCTTGTTCTGGGGCTCGTCACCGGGTCCGCGCAGACCGCGGTATTGGTGGGGACCGCGGTGGGTGTGCTGCTGTGGGCGATGGGACACTACCGCGCTACGCACGGCAGCCCCCACCCGCGTCCGTGACCAAGTGCGGGTCGAACGTCCGCGGTTAGTACCGAATTTCCCGGGTTCGAGTAGCGCACTACTCGGGAGTCGGCCGTCCGATAGCGGGAAGATCGACGGATGAAGCGTCTCGTAGTGTGCTGCAACGGAACGTGGAAGGCGGAATCCAGCAGGACGGTCTCCACTATCGGCGAGATCGCCCAGACCGTCCGCTATCGGCGACCACGCCGAACGGAGAACCGGTCCAGCAGTGGGTGACCTGTGTGTCCGGGCCCGGCACCCAGGGCTTTCCGGCCGACCGCCGCATAGGCGGTGCGTTCGGAACGGGTGGTCGCTCTCCCGGCCGGCGGTGCCTCGAACGATCCCGCGGACTCGCGCGGACCCGGAGCACCCGGCCGGCTCGTCGACCGGGCATGATCTTCGCTCAGCGCACCAGCAGCGCCACCGGCAGCCGGGCGAACAGTTTCTCCATCCGGGCCCGGCCCTGGAAGGTGTGTCCGGTCAGCCGGTCGGTCCAGCTGCCGCCGGGCAGTTCGAGGAAGGTGTCGCCCCATCCGGTTTCGGCCAGGGCGACGCTGAGCCGCGTGGCGGCGACGATGACCTCCGGCTCCGACCCGAACCGGCCGCGGACGTAGGCGACCAGTTTGTCCTCCTGCTCACCGTAGGCGAACAGGGGTGTGTAGGTGCCGCCGACGAAACAGTCCGGTTTCTCCCGGCGCAACCACAACGCGTAGGCGACGATCCACATTTTCGCCGCCCCCGTGACATCCGGTTCCGGGGTACTGGTCAGCGAATGCAGCATCGCGGCACGCGCGCCGAAGTCCACCGGTCGTCGATTGTCCGGATCGACCAGCGAGTCCTCCCACAGCTCGCAGCCCTGGTAGATATCGGGGATACCGGGGGCGCACAGCTGTAGCAGTTTCTGCGCCAGCGAATCCGACCACGCGTGCGGTGCCAGGTCGTGTGCCAGATCGCCGAGTTGTCCGCCGACCGGTCCGTCGATCACCGTGTCCAGCCAGGTGTGCACCGCGGACTCGAACTCGGTATCGGGGTCCTCCCAGGAGGTGTGTTCGCCGGCTTCGCGCATCGCCTTCTCGGCGAATCGGTGTAATCGCTCGCGCAGGCCCGGCACCGAAGAGGCGGGTCTGCCGTCGGCGGGCCAGATGCCGAACATGTTCTGCAGCAGGAACAGCGCCGTCGCGCCGTCCGGTGGCGGGACCGCCTCCAGCCAGGACGTCACCAGCCGGGCCCAGGTTCGCGATACCTGAGAGAGCACCCCGATCCGGGCACGCACATCCTCGCCGCGTTTGGTGTCGTGGGTGGACAGCGTGGTCATGGAGGCGGGCCAGCGGGCAGCGCGGCCGATATTGGCCAGGTGGAATTCGTTGACCGAATGGCCGAATCGAGCCGGGTTGCCGCCCACGTCCTGCAGCGATACCAGCCGCACCGCCCGGTAGAACATGATGTCCTCCACCGCTTTCGCGGTGACCGCCCCGCTCACCTGGGAGAACCGGGTCGTCGCGGGGCCGCCCGCGGCCAGCGCCCGCACCAACACCGACAGCGGGACCCGGAGTTCGCTGTTGCGCCGCTGCACATCGGCCATCACGGCGCCGATCATCCCGGCCAGCGGCGTGTAGTCGGAGCGGTACACCGGCATGAAGGCCAGCACCTCGATGGTGGCGTTTGTCAGGGCCATGGTGTCGAAATCCTCGGCGTCCGCGTCCTGTTTGATCGCCGTGACCAGGCGGCGGACCTCCGGTGCGAGAACGCTTTCGGCGACCGCGCGTTTGATGCGGTGTTGTTTCTCGCCGATCCAGACGCGGTCGCTGCCGTGGCCGGCGACGGCACGCGACAGTTCGGTGAGCGGTCTCTCGCCGGCCGGGTCGATCAGCACTCCGCCGAAATCGGCGAGTGCCTCGTAGCCGGTGGTGCCGTCGATCGGGAGGGTGGGGTCCAAGGGCTCTCGGTTGGACAGGATCTTCTCCACCAGCAGCAGTCGGTGCGGACCGATGACCCGGCGCAGCCGTGCCAGATAGGACGCCGGATCGGCGAGGCCGTCGGGATGGTCCACCCGGACGCCATCGATCAGGTCGTGATCGCACCAGGCCACGAGTTCCCGGTGGGTGAGGTCGAAGACCTCGGCTTCTTCCTGACGCAGCGCGGCCAGGGTGTTCACCGCGAGGTAGCGGCGGTAGCCGCACACCCCGGACTTCCAGCTCACCAGCCGATAGTGCTGTTTGTCGTGGATGCGCAGGGCGTTGTCGCCGTCGGTGCCGGGGGCGATGGGGAACCGCATATCGTGCAGGGCCAGCATGGGTTCGGGGCCGGTGCGGTCGACGGTGAGCGCGGCGGGGTCGTTCTCGCTCTGCAGCACCGGCAGTGCCAGCCGCCCGCCCGCCCCGTTACCGGGGCTCCAGTCGATATCGAAATAGTGGGCGAACGCCGAGCGGCGGCCGTTGCGCAGTACCTCCCACCACCACCGGTTGTGCTGCGGGTCGCCGACGCCGACATGGTTGGGCACCAGGTCGATGATCAGGCCCATACCGCGGCCGCGTACCTCGTCGGAGAGGGCCTTCAGCCCGCCCGGTCCGCCCAGCGCCGCGGAAACGGTGGTGGGGTCGGTGACGTCGTAGCCGTGCGTGGAACCGGGCAGGGCGGTCATCACCGGCGAGAGGTACAGATGCGAGACGCCCAGTTGCTGCAGGTATTCGGCGATGGCGGCGGCACCCGCGAAGGTCAGTACATCGGGACGCAGTTGCAGGCGGTAGGTGCTGCGCACCGGGGTGTGCCGGACACGACGTCGGGTGGGCACGGTCGGCGGGGCTTCGAACATGCGGTTCTCGGGAATTGGCTCGGTCTTGCGGGGCAGCTCGGTCATGTGAACGGCGCGTCATCCGGAGCGGTGGATGACGAGCCGCGGCAAATCGAGCGCACACATGACATCGACAGTAGCGCCAATGACCGCGGAACCGGTCGGGTGGTGGTCTTTTGGTCAGAGTCCCGCAGAGGGATTCCCAATCCATCGGCGCTCGTAACCGATTCTTCTGGCGAGCCCGGCCAGGGGGCCGAGAACCGCCCGTTGCAGCCATGCCGGGACACCGGCGAGGTAACCGTCCTGCTGTTCCCACAGCAACGCCAGTGCCAACGGGTCGCGCGGGATACCGGAGCGGGTGGTTTTGCCGGCGTTGTCGAGCGCGCACCACAGTTCGAACATGCGCCGATGCCGCAGTGGGGGGCGGATCTCGTGCTCGAGCACGGTATCGGGTTCGTCGCTCCAGAATTCGTGCACCGCGCGCGCGGGCGCCGTCACGGTGTCGCCGGGGCGGACATGGACGGTGCGGCCGTCGATGCGAAAGCGCAGGGCGCCTCGGTGGACGGTCCACTGTTCGGTGAGTACCGGGTGCCAGTGCGGTCCGGCCTGGCGGTCGGGGTTCGGCAGTTCGTGGCGCAGGCGCAGGTATGGGCCCTGCTCGTCGATGCCCTCGGTGAGCAGCGTGACACGGTGTCCGCTCCGGAAGGTGAGTGTGCCGCCGGCTTCCATACGAACATTAGAAAGGTAAGCTTCATAATATGTCAACTCCCGAAGGGCCTTCGCTGCTGAAACTGCTCGTCCGGGCCGCCCGCGCCTTCGAGGACGAACTGAACCGGGAACTGCGCGCCCGGCTGGGTGACGGGCTGCGGCCCGCGCACTACGCGGTCTTTCGGTACCTCGATCCCGCGGGATCGCGGGTAGGGGCGTTGGCCGAGGCGGCGGGAATGACACAGCAGTCGATGGGGGAGTTGATCGGACAGCTGGAGCGGGTCGGGCTGGTGCGGCGGCAGGTGGACCCCGCCGACCGTCGTGCTCGGTTGGTGGTGTGCACCGACGCCGGAGCCGCCGCGCTGCGCATCGCCGGCACGCGGATCGTTCGGATCGAGGGGGTGCTGCGCGCCGACCTGGGCGCCGAGGGATTCGACGAGTTGCGGAACCGACTGGCCCGGGTGATCGATGTCCTGGCGGGGATGCCCGCGGCGGTGTCGGATGGCGGTCCCCGCCCCCTGGATGCGAACACCCCGGGCGATTGCTAACTTGAACAGCGTTCAGGCCGCTGCGGTGCGTGCCGTGCGGCTCTCGCCGACAGCGAAGGACCCGAGCTCTCGTGGCACTGACCCCCGCCGAGATCACCGCCCTCGACGCGAAATATGTTTGGCATCCCTACGGAGGCTTCCCGGCCACCACGGAACCGCTGGTGGTCGCGTCGGCCGCCGGCACCCGCCTGACCCTGGCCGACGGCCGAGAACTGGTCGACGGAATGAGCTCCTGGTGGGCGGCCGTTCACGGCTACCGGCACCCGGTCCTGGACGCGGCCCTGCGGGACCAGTCCGGGCGAATGAGCCATGTGATGTTCGGCGGGCTCACCCACGAACCGGCCGCGCGATTGGCGGAACTGCTGGTGCGCCACACCCCGGAGGGATTGGACAAGGTGTTCCTGTGCGACTCCGGATCGGTATCGGTCGAGGTCGCCGTGAAGATGTGCCTACAGTACTGGCGCTCGCTCGGCCGCCCCGGCAAGCGGCGCCTGCTCACGTGGCGCGGCGGCTACCACGGTGACACGTTCACTCCGATGGGCGTCTGCGACCCGGAGGGCGGGATGCACGCGCTGTGGACCGGTGTGCTGGCCGAACAGGTCTTCGTCTCCGCACCGCCGCGCGACTACCGCGACGACTACGTCCGGGAGTTGGCGGCCGCCCTGGCCGCCCACGCCGATGAGCTGGCGGCGGTGATCGTCGAGCCGGTGGTGCAAGGCGCGGGCGGGATGCGCTGGCACGATCCGCGGTATCTCACCGATCTACGACGGCTGTGCGACGCGCACGAGGTACTGCTGATCTTCGACGAGATCGCCACCGGGTTCGGCCGTACCGGTACCTTCTTCGCCGCCGAACAGGCCGGGGTGGCTCCGGATGTCATCTGTGTCGGCAAGGCTCTGACCGGCGGATATCTCACCCTGGCGGCCACATTGTGCACGGCGGGGATCGCCGAGACGATCAGCGCCGCACACGGCGGGCTCATGCACGGGCCCACCTTCATGGGCAATCCCCTGGCCTGCGCGGTCGCCGTCGCCTCGGTCGAACTGCTGCTGTCACACGACTGGCGCGGGGAGGTGGCGCGTATCGAGGCGGAACTGATCGAGGGCCTGGCACCGGCACGCGAACTGCCGGGCGTGGTCGATGTGCGGGTTCTCGGCGCCATCGGGGTGATCGAACTCGACCGTCCCGTGGATATGCGCGCGGCGACCGGCGCGGCGGTGGCGGCCGGTGCCTGGCTGCGCCCGTTCCGAAATCTCGTCTATGCGATGCCGCCGTTCATCAGCGGCTCGGACGATATCGCGACGATCACCACGGCCATGGTGGCCGCCGCGGCCGCGTGCTGATCAGGCCATCCACGCCGGCACGATCGGATCGCCGCCGTCCGGGGTGCGCACGGCGGCACCGCCCGGGGCGGTGACGAGAGCGGTGTAACCCTGCGATCCCGCGGATATCCGCCGTGGGGTCTCGGCGGGCAGGACGACGGTATCGCCCTCGGTGGCGTCGAGGGGTGTGCCGTCCAGGTCGAAGGTCGCCTGTCCGGTGAGGATGGTCCAGATCTGCTCCGCGTCGCAGTAGTGCACGGGTCCGGAGTTTCCCGCGGCCATATCGACCCGCCACAGGGCCAGCGACGACCCGCCCTGGGTGGGGGAGGCGAGGGTGGTCATCACGGCGTTGGGGGTTTCGGTGCGGCGGGTATCGGACTGTCGGATGACGGGCATGAGCATTGCTCCTTAGAATGGACAACGATACTGTCCATATAGTCAACGAGGTTGTCCATTATGTCAACGGGGTCCCGCGGCTCCGGGTATTCCGGGGAGGCCGGCGGTTATGAGATGCCGCTGCGCATGCTGCTCGGATTCCGTGCCGCCATCGACGAGGTGCATGCGGAACTGGTCGAACACGGGCACGCCGAGTTGCGGCCGATGCACGGTTTCGTCTTCCAGGCCATCGGCCGGATCGGCGGCGCGGACGGCTGTACCGCCGCCGACCTCGGTCGCGCCCTGGGAATCTCGAAACAGGCCGCGGGCAAACATGTCGAGACATTGGAGCGACTCGGATATCTGAAACCCGGACGCGACCCGGCCGATGCCCGACGCAAGGTCTATACGCTCACCGGACGGGCCCTCGACGCGCTGGACAGCTCGGCACGCGCCTTCGACCGCCTCCACCGTCGGTGGGCCGAGCTCATCGGGGCCGCCCGGTTGGCCGCGTTGGAGGCCGATCTGCGCACCCTCACGCCCGGCGAGGTGTTCCGGCTGGATACGCCCGGTTGGTTCGCCTCGTCGTGACCTCTCCGGGGATCCGTTCCGGGCGGCGACGACCGAATGTGTGGACGGCGTGCCGGTGCCTCCGGGGGGTGGGAACTTCCGGCCGGGGTGGGTTCCTGAACGGTGTTCAAGTATGGTGTGCAGCTGTGATGACCGACCCATTGGCCTGGCTGGACGAGCGCGCTGCCGAACGGGTGGATGCCGGACTGCGACGACGGTTGCGGCCCCGGGCGGTGGAATCGGCGGCGCTGGATTTGGCCTCGAACGACTACCTGGGACTGGCGCGCCGGCCCGAGGTGATCGAGGGGGCGATCGATGCGGTGCGCCGCTGGGGCGCCGGCTCGACCGGATCGCGGCTGGTGACCGGGACCACCACCGAACACGAACTGCTCGAAATGGAGCTGGCCGAGTTCACCGGGGCCGAGGCGGGGCTGGTCTTCGCCTCCGGGTACGCCGCCAACCTCGGGGTGGTGACGGCATTGGCCGGGCGGGGTTCGCTCGTGGTCTCCGATGCGAGAAGCCACGCCTCGCTGGTGGACGCCTGCCGGCTGTCGCGGGCACGCGTGGAGATCGCCCCACACTGTGACGTGTCGGTGGTCGACCGGCTGCTCGCCGAGCGCACCGAGGAACGCGCGCTGGTGCTCACCGACTCGGTGTTCAGCGCCGACGGGAACCTGGCGCCGCTCGCCGAACTGCACCGGGTGACCCGGGCCAATGGCGCGGTGCTGATCGTGGACGAGGCGCACGGCATCGGGGTGCGCGGTGCCGGCGGCCGCGGCCTGGTGCACGAGGTGGGCCTGGCGGGGGAGCCGGATCTGGTGGTCACCGCCACCCTGTCGAAAGCCCTCGCGGCGCAGGGGGGCGCGGTATTGGCGAGTCATCGGGTGCGGGCGCACCTGATCGATGCCGCGCGCACATTCATCTTCGATACCGGTCTGGCGCCTGCCGCGGTGGGTGCCGCCCGGGCGGCGCTGCGGGTGCTTCGCGCGGATCCGGGGATGGCCGGGCTGGTCCTGGAGCGGGCGGCCGAGATCGCGCGAATCGCGGACGTGCCCGCACCGGACTCGGCGGTGGTCTCGGTGGTGCTCGGCGACGCGCAAGTGGCCTACGCGGCCGCCATGGCCTGTCGGGAGCGGGGACTGGAGGTGGGCTGTTTCCGTCCGCCGAGCGTGCCGGAGGGCACCTCCCGGCTGCGGATCACCGCCCGCGCCGACCTGTCCACCACCGATATCGACACCATCGCGGTCGTACTCGGCGAGGTGCTGGCGCGTGCCCGCGCCACCGACGCGGTGGCACTGTGAGGCGCCGATGAGTCTGCTGTTCGTCACCGGAACCTCCACCGAGGTCGGGAAAACCGTGGCGACCGCCGCCCTGGCCGTCACCGCCCGTGCCGCCGGACGCACCGTCGCCGTCTGCAAACCGGCCCAAACCGGCGTCGCCGAAGGCGAACCCGGAGATCTGGCCACCGTTGTCGGTCTCGGCGGCGCCACCCACACCGTGGAACTGGCCCGCTACCCCGAGCCACTGGCCCCCGACACCGCCGCCCGTCGCTGCGGCGCGCCCCTGCTCACCCTGACCGAAACCACGGCCGCCGTGGACGATCTGGCCGGCGCCGATGTGGTGCTGGTGGAGGGTGCGGGCGGGTTGCTGGTGCGGCTCGGCGATTTCACCCTGCTCGACCTGGCCCTGGAATTGGAGGCACCCGTACTGGTGGTCACCGCCCCCGGACTCGGCACCCTCAACCACAGCGAGCTGACCACCCGTGTGCTGAACACCGCGGGTGTTCCGTGCGCTGGACTGGTCATCGGCTCCTGGCCGGACAATCCGGATCTGGCGATGCGGACCAACCGCTTCGACCTGCCCCGGGTCACCGGCGCAGACCTGGTCGCGACCCTGCCCGCGGGGGCCGGCTCCTGGCCGCCGGAGAAGTTCCGGGGCGAGGCGCCCACCTGGTTTCCCCAGGCCTGGGTCGAACACTATCTGGCGGCCGGGTAACCCGCTCCTGCTCTTG
Organism: Nocardia brevicatena NBRC 12119; assembly: GCF_000308495.1. GTDB lineage: Bacteria > Actinomycetota > Actinomycetes > Mycobacteriales > Mycobacteriaceae > Nocardia > Nocardia brevicatena. The sequence continues at coordinate 80,369 of NZ_BAFU01000044.1, forward strand.
GGGCGCGGAGTTCGTTGTGCGGCGAGTGGTCGACGCATAAGGTTTCGTCATGTCGACCACCACACGCATCGAATGGGATATCACCGTGTCTCCGGACGCGGGGTACCGGGCCCTGGTCGACGGCGAGGCAGTGCCGATCTGGATGGTGCCCACGGGGGTGACCGGCCGGGCCCACGAATTCGGCGCCTGCGAAGGTGGGCGGTTCGGCATATCCCTCCCCTACGACGACCCGGCGTCCGCCGGGAAATCCGGCGGTGCCACCGACACCCGGCACGGGCGGTTCGAGAAACCGGTAGCCGGTGCGCAGGTGGTGCAGACGATCGAGTTCGAGACGGACGATCCGCAGGTCGCCGGCGTCATGCTAATCACCTACACGCTCACCGGCACCCGGCTGTGCGCCGAACACGACGGAGTGTCCGACGGTGTCCGGCCGGAGGACAACGAACTCGGTTGGCGGATATCGCTGGGCAAACCGACCGCGCTGGTCGAGGGCCGCGCGATACCGGCCTGAGCGGAGCGCCGGACGGTGACCGACAGCAGCGGAGCGGGAGCCCGGATGGCCGAGCCGGACCCGGCCGACGCGGCGACCGGCCCGCTCTGGCAGGCCGTGCAGGCGTTCCGGCTGGTGACCCTGCTGTATGCGATCGGCCAACAGTTCGCCTCGGCGCCGCACTATCACAACCAGCGGCTGAGCTGGGTTTTCATTGCCCTGATGGCGGTGTGGTCGGGGGTGTCGGCGCCGGCGTTGGCGCAGTGGCACACCACGGATGTCGCGCGCACCCGGCGACGGGTGGTGATCGGTGACCATATCGTGGTGATCGGGTTGATCGCCGCCACCCGGCTGGTCGCCGACTACGACTGGTATCACGGACATCAGCCGTTGCCGACCACCATGTGGGCGACCAACGCGGTGATCTCCGCGGCGATCCTGCGCGGGCCGGTGGTCGGCGTAGGGTCCGGGTTGCTGATCGCGGCGGTGATCATCACCGTGCGCGAACAATGGGGCGAGGACGTCTGGAGCGATGCGACCGCACCGGTGCTGGTATCGGTCGGGCTGGCACTGGGACTGGCGGCCAACACCGCACACCGCGCCCAGGAGCAGTTGCAGCGCGCGGTGCGGATGACCGCGGCGGCCGAGGAGCGGGAACGGTTGGCCCGCGAGGTGCACGACGGGGTGTTGCAGGTGCTCAGCTACATCAAACGCCGCGGCAGCGAGATCGGCGGTCCCACCGGCGAGCTGGCGCGGCGGGCCGGCGAGCAGGAAGTGGCGTTGCGGGTGTTGATCTCCGAACAGGGGGCAGGAGGCGACATCGGCGGCGGTGAAGTGGATCTGCGCTCACTGCTGACCGGGTACGCCACCCCGAGGGTCTCGGTGTCGCCGCCGGGCGAACCGGTACCCATCGGGCGGCGGACCGCCGGTGAGATCGCCGCCGCGGTGGCCACCGCACTGCACAATGTCGAATTGCACGCCGGCCCGGACGCCCGCGCCTATGTGCTGGTGGAGGATACCGGGACGGACCTCATTGTCAGCGTGCGCGACGACGGCGTCGGTATCCCACCCGGTCGGCTGGCCGAGGCGGAGGCCGAGGGCCGGATGGGGGTGTCACGGTCGATCACCGGGCGCATCGCCGCGCTCGGTGGCACCGCCGAACTACTCACCGAGGGCGCGGTGGGGGAGGGCACCGAATGGGAGTTCCGGGTGCCGCGCACATCCTGACCTGTCTCGATGCGGTCTGGCACGATGAGTGGGACGAGAACGGCGGAGAGGAGACCTGCGGTGACCGACCCGACCGCGCCCGAGGGGATTTCGGTTATGGTGGTGGACGACCATCCGATGTGGCGCGACGGGGTCTCCCGCGATCTCACCGAGGCCGGTTTCGACGTCGCGGCCACCGCCGCGGATGCCGCCGCGGCCGTCCGACGGGCCGCGGCCGTTCGCCCCACCGTGGTGCTCATGGATATGCGGCTGCCCGACGGCACCGGGGCCCAGGCCACCGCCGAGGTGCTGCGGGTATCGCCCGGCAGCCGGGTGCTGGTGCTGTCGGCGTCGGCGGAACGCGACGACGTCCTGGACGCGGTCAAGGCGGGTGCCTCGGGCTATCTGGTCAAAAGCGCCTCGGTGGCCGAGTTGATCGAGGCCGTGCGGGCCACCGCCGCCGGACAGGCGGTGTTCACTCCGGGCCTGGCCGGGCTGGTCCTCGGCGAATACCGCCGCATGGCCAATGCACCCGCCGATCCCGGCGAACCCCGCCCCGCGCTCACCGATCGGGAGACCGAGGTCCTGCGCATGGTGGCGAAAGGGTTGTCCGCCAAGCAGATCGCGACCCGACTGGGACTGAGCCATCGAACCGTCGAGAACCATGTGCAGGCGACACTGCGCAAACTTCATCTGGCCAACCGGGTGGAACTCACGAGATACGCCATCGAACAAGGTCTCGAATAGTCGGGTCGCGCAAGGCGATGCGGAACCGGGAATCCCGCTGTTCGACGGGCTCGCCTCGGCCGGCGGAAACGCCGTGAAGCGGGAGAAATCGGGTAGATCCCGGCTCGGTGCCGAGTATTCCTACTCATGTCCGGCCGGGCTCGGCACCCGAGCATCGATGATATGACCACGATTATCGATCCGGCGCTGGTCGAGCGCCTGTCCGGCGAGTTCACCACGCTGGGAACGCAGATGGGGGCGCTCGGGCGCGATCTGGGGCTGCTGCGCACGCAGATCCTCGCGAGCGCGCCGGGTGCCGGTCGTGCCGAGACGGTAGCGGCCGAGGACGGTTATCGGGTTGTGGCGGGGGAATCGGCCATATACGCGGAGGCCCCACCGGGAGAGCGGATTGCCGGTGCGGGCACCCGTGGACAGGTCGAGCACCGTACGGTCGCGGAAACCACAGGAGCGGACGAAACCATGTTCGCCGGTGCCGTGAAGCCCGAAGCGGTCGGATCACCTCCGACGGATGCCGAAGCGCGTGCGGGCGATCGGGCGGTTTCGGCAGCGGCGGAGGTCGACCTACAGACCGAGGCGGATGCGCTCGGTGAAGGGGCGGGGACCGCGTCGGCACAGGCGCCGGTGGGTCCTGTCCCGCCCCCGGGCATCACACCCGGGTGGCCGGGGGCGCCGGCGCACACACCGGGCGCGGCCGGTATGCCACCCGGCGGGTGGATTCCGCAATCGCCGTACCGGCCCGGATACGCCGGCGGGATCCCGCCGCGGTACGGCGGCCCGGGCGCCGGAGTACGATCCGACGCGGTACCACCATCCGGTGGATGGCCGAAACCCGTTCCACGGACTCCGTGGTGGCAGCGGGACGGGGTGATCAGCCGGCTACTCGCCGTCTCGGGCGTGGGGGTCACGCTGATCGGTATCGTGATGCTGCTGGTGCTCGCCGCGCAGGCGGGAGTGTTCGGGCCGGTGCCAAGGGTTGTCGCCGGGGCGGCCTTCTCGGCGGCGCTGGTGGGCGTGGGGGTACGGGTGTACGGGCGCGACGGGGGACGGGTGGGCGGTATCGCCTTGGCCGCCACCGGTATCGCCGGCGGCTACCTGGATGTGATCGCGGTGACGGCGATCTACGGATGGATGCATCCGGTGCCGGGATCGGCGGCGGCGTTGGCGGTCGCGGCGGCCGGTGTCGGACTGGCCGTGCGGTGGCGTTCCCAGCCGTTGGCGGTGCTCGTGGTGGCGGGTGCGGCGGCACTGGCGCCGTTCGTGACGGTCGAATTGACACTGCTCGCCTTCCTCATCGCCTTGCAACTGGTATGTCTCCCGGTGCAACTCGGGCGGGACTGGCCGTTCCTGCACCTGGTCCGCACCGTTCCGGCGGTATTGGCGACGCTGGTGACCTGCGCGGTCGCCGCCTTCGACACCGTCGAACGGCACCGGCTGTATCTCTTGCTGCTCGCCGCGGTCGCGGTGGCGGTAGTCGGGCTGGTCGGCGCCGTGGCGGTGGTGCGGCGGCGTCCGTCGGATGTGGTGGCCACCCTGGCCTTCGCAGCCGCGGCCACGCCGCTGCTCGTCGTGCCCGGCCTGTTCGACGGGAGTACCGCCGGTATCGTCGCGGGCTGTTACGCGGGTGTTCTGCTCACGGTGGCGGCCTCGCCGCTGGTGCCGAAACTGCGCGATATCGCTCGCATACCCGGCCATACCGCGACCGCCGCGGCCGTGGTGGGGGCGTTCGCGCTGTTGGAAACCTGTATGCGGGTGGCCGATTCCCGGACCCTGCCCATTGCGCTGTTTCTCGTCGCGCTCGGTTTCTTCGGCGTGGCCGGGCAGCGGCTGTCCCGGGTATCGGCCGGAATCGGCGGCGTTTTCGCGGTTCTCGGCGGGCTGTCCTTCCTCGCCCAGGCCGATCCGGACACCCTCACCTCGCAGCGGATGGCCGAACTGCGGCTGGTGCCGGCCACGGCACTGGCGGCCTTCATCGGTCTGGCACTCGTCGTGGTGGCGGTATGGGGGCTGCGGAAACTGCTCCGGTCGGCCGGACGCGGGGTGGGGAGCTCCGAGGAGCGAGCACTGTGGATCGTGGGCGGTGCGGTCGCGCTGTATCTGGTGAACGCGGCCTCCGTCGCGATCGGCACGGCGACCGGTGTAGCCGATGGTTTCGTCCTCGGCCACAGTGTCGCGACCATGGTGTGGATGGTGGCCGCCACCGGCGCGCTGCTGTACGGTCTGCGCAATCCCACGGCCGTTGTCGCCAGGTCCGCCCTCGGCTGCGGGCTGCTGGTGACGGTCGCGGCGCTGGTCAAACTGTTCACCTTCGATCTGGCCACCCTCGACGGACTCATCCGGGTCGCCGCGTTCCTGGTGGTGGGCATTCTGCTGCTGCTGGCGGGCACCCGTTACGCCCGGGCCTTCGCCGAAGTCGGTAGGCGAAACGAGACGCCGGACAGTCGATGACGTCGCAGGGGATCGGAGCGTCCCGATCGAAACCTCTGATCGGACGCTCCGATGCGCGGGAGCGACGTCGCGGCGGCCGGCCCCCCTCGGCGCCGAACCGTCCCATATCGATCGTGGCAAGGGGGCGGTGGGCGTGCCTACCCTGGCCCGTATGTCGCCGATGAACCCTCGGCCTCCGTCGACCGTCGCCGATTGGGACGATGCGCGGCGCCGGGCCCGACTGCGGGAGACGCGGTTGGGGTACCGGTGGACGACATTGCGTCGCACCCGATTGGCGGTACTGCGGGTGGCTGTGCTGCTGATGTTCGTACTGGTGCTGTTCGCCCAGTACCTGATTCGTGACGTCGCTCCGGAACAGGTCCGGCTGGCCCGCACCGCGCCCGCGCTGCTGCCGGTGGCCGGGCCGGTCGACGACACCGGTTGGGATACCGCGGTGATCGATATGGTCGGTCTCGGCGGGCTCAATGCTGCCGATACCGCCGCGGCGCTGCCATCGCTGCGGCGGATGGGCGTGGTGTGGGCGATCCGATACGACAACACCGGTATCGACACGAAGGTCATCGCCGACCTGGTCATCCGGGCCACCGTCATGTCCGGGGTGCGCAATATCGTCCTGGTCGGACACAGTATGGGCGGGGTGGTGGCGCTCGAGGTCGCCCAACACATCCACACCGGCAGCGACCGCCGACTGGTCGGGGTGTTGTTGGACTGCACCCCGCTGAACCTGGACGCGGTACGTCCGGAAAGCCGCAGCCTGGGCGAGGATATGGTGCGCTGGATGCGGTGGCTGCCCGGCGCCCGGGAAAGCCGTAGCCTGCGCTTGGCGGTGGAGACCTACGCCCGCCGGGACCGATTCCTCGACCACATCGGCGTTCCCGGTATCCGCGTCGACGAACTGGGTGAGACGGTCGCGGATGTGCTGGGGGAGAAGATCTTCAACGACGATGCCGCGAGCAACGGTCTGATCGAGGCGCAGTTCCTGGCGATCGTGGCAGGTGGCGGCGGTGATCATCTGCGGGCGCTGTCCCACTCGGCCCGCGGGAAACCGCGTCCCGCCATCGTGTTCATCCGCCCCCGCGACCCGGCGAACGATCCGGTCGTCGACGTGGCGTATTCGCATCGGGTGCTGATCGAGCGAGTCGGCGGACCCGACGGTTCGCTGCTGGTGGTGCGGCCCCGCAATACCGGCCACGCCAATCCGCGGGAACGGCCCCGGGAATACAACACGGTGATCGAACAGCAGGTACTGCCGTTCATCGAGCGGTACCGGGAGCAGGCCCTCGCCGCGCCGCTGTCGCAGCGAGACAGCGGAGGCGCGTGAGAAGCTCGCCGGCGTCGAGTGACCGAGCGGTACCCCTTCTCCCGCTCAGTGTTTCGTGTTCTCGTTCGCCCGTGTCGTCGGATCGCCGGCGACAATGCGGCGCAGACCGTAGACGAGCGCTCCCGCGGCCACGACCACCGAACCGGTGGCGATGGAGGACAACGGCAGGGTGAACACGAGAGCGAGGCAGCCTGCCAGGCCGAGAGCCGGGAGCAGGCGGGGTGGCCGATTCTCGCTGCGGGTGAGTGTGCAGGCCGAGGCGTTGGCGATGGCGTAGTAGAGCAGTACACCGAAGGAGGAGAAGCCGATTGCCGCGCGTATGTCGGCGGTCGCGGCCACCGCGGCAGCGGTTACGCCGACGGCGATTTCGGCGCGATGCGGCACCCGGTAGCGCGGATGGACGGCGGCCAGGGCGTGGAACAGGTGCCGGTCGCGGGCCATTGCCAGGGTGGTGCGCGAGACGCCGAGGACGAGTGCGAGCAGCGACCCGAGCGCGGCCACGGCGGCCCCGGCCCGCACCACCGGTTCCAGCCAACCGGCTTCCGCGGCCCGCACCACCTCCGTCAGCGGCGCGGGGGTCTGTGCCAGCCGCTGCGGACCCAGCACCAGCAGTGCGGCCACGGCGACCACCGCGTACACGACCAGGGTGATGGCCAGGGCGGTCGGCACGGCACGCGGGATGGTGCGGACGGGATCGCGGACCTCTTCGCCGAGGGTGGCGATGCGCGCGTATCCGGCGAAGGCGAAGAACAACAATCCTGCCGCCTGCAGTACTCCGCCGGCGGTGACGTTGGAACCGAGGTCGAGCCGCGCGGTGTCGGCGACGTCCGAGCCGAACGCGGCCACTGCGACGGCGGCGAGCACCGCCAGTACCACCGCGACGATGAGTCGGGTGAGCCACGCGGATTTCTGCACCCCCGCGTAGTCGACCGCGATCACCGCGACCACCGCGGCGGCCGCGACGGCGTGCGCGTGGGCGGGCCAGGTGTAGAGGCCGACGGTGAGCGCCATCGCCGCACAGGATGCGGTCTTGCCGACCACGAACGCCCACCCGGCCAGATAACCCCAGAATCGGCCGAGCCGTTCCCGCCCGTAGATGTAGGTGCCGCCCGAGGCCGGGTAGCGTGCCGCCAACCGCGCCGAAGAGGTCGCATTGCAGTAGGCGACCATCGCCGCGATCGTCAATCCGATCGGCAGCCCCGACCCGGCGGCGCGGGCGGCGGGCGCGAGAGCGGCGAAGATACCCGCGCCGATCATCGCGCCGAGTCCGATGACGACGGCATCGGTGACACCGAGCCGGCGACGCAGCCGGCCCGCGGTCCCGGGGAGTGCGGGCTCGGGTCGGCCGGCGCCGGTCACCACGTCGGGGCGGGGAGTGAGGTTCGGCACAAGATGCGCCTCACCGCGCGTCGTGGGGTGCGGGCTGGAACAGTTCGACAAGGTTGCCCGCGGGGTCGTGCAACAGGATCTGCTGCCCGCCGGGGCCGCTGATGATGTCGTTGCGGAAACCGATCCCGGCCGCCTGCAGCCTTGTCGTTTCGGCGCGGATATCGTCGACGACGAGTTGGATGCGGTTCCAGCCGGTGCCCGCTGCCGGGACGGCGCCGTCGGGCATGGGACGTCCGGCGGAACTCTGGGGCCCGGCGAGAAGCAACTGCAGCGGACCGCGCCTGACGGCGGCGAAGGCGGGTGCGGCGTCGAAGTCGAGGTCGAAGCCGAGATGGGTGGTGTAGAAGTCGACAGCCGCGCGCACGTCGTCGACGAGGTATCGGACGCGGGCGAGTTCGGTCGGTGCGGTTGCCATGTCCGGATCTCCTTCGGATTATTAGAGGGGTGGGAACCCGATGCGGGTGTCGAGTTCTCGGGCGACGCGCCGGAATTCCGGGTAGGTCGCCGCATCGGAGGTGCCGGAGGCGGAGGGATTGGGCAGGCTCCAGTGCACCGCGACGGCCGGTCCGTGGTCGTGGGGAACCTCGCGGATCCTGTCGCACAACGTGATCACGTAGTCGAAGCGTCGCCCCGCGACAGCGTCCAGTGACTGCGGCTGCCGGAGTTGCGGGTCGATGCCGTAGTCCTCGCGGAGGACCCGGGCCGTGTTCGGGTGCAGCCGCGGTGCGGGATGGCTGCCTGCGCTGGTGACGTCGATGCCCTCGACGCGGTGCCGCAGCAGCGCCTCGGCGATCGGCGACCGCGCGCTGTTGCCGGTGCACAGGAACAGCACCGAACTGCCGTCGTGCCACCGACCGCCCGTGGGCGCCAGTGCCGGATGCAGCGCGGCGGCCGCGTCACCGAACGCGGTGGCGCAGCGCGCCGTATCGAGGTGGTAGTAGCTGTCGCGGCCGTCGAAGCTGCTGCGTCGTGCGGCGACCAGCCCGGCCGCACGCAACAGCCGCAGGTGATACGAGACCAGGTTCTGCGGCTCACCGACGGCGTCGACCAACTCCCGCACCCGGCGGTCGCTGGAGGCCAGTTCGGTCATCAGTGCCCATCGCAGGGGATGGGCCGCCATCCGCATCAGCATCGGGACCGGTACTCGATCGGAAGTCCGCACCCCGCAATATATATCAAACCAATTTGATGCGAAATGATTTGATGGGATTGCCTCGGCTCGGGCCGTGAGTTCGGTCCGGCCGCTCCTCCGGTTCGTGAGCCGTTGTCGGCTGGTGCCGCGGCCGAGCCGACCCGCGACTCCCACCGCCTCCCCGCGCTGCCTGAGGCGGGTCTGCGCCCCGGCAAGCGGCGGGAATCGGCGCGTGCGGGACGTCCCACGGCCGGTGGGCGCGCCGCGCCGGTTCAGCGGAGCGCGGCGCCCAGGCGTTGGCGGATACCGCCGATGAACAGCTGGAGACCGAAATCGAATCGGGCAGTGGGGTCGGGGGTGTCTGCGCCGGGATCGGGGGAGTCGGGGAGGGCGCCGACGGAGTCCATCTGCATCCGGGACTGTTCGTCGACGGTATGGCCGAGCACGTAGTACAGCAGGGCGTAGGCGGCCAGTTCGGCTTCGGCGCGGGACATACCGGCGCGGATCACGGTGCTCGCCATACGCTCTCGGCCCTTGCTGGTGGTGAGGCGGGAGGCGTAGGTGGCGGAGACCAGTTCGGCACCGTCCCGGTAGGTGAGCAGGCAGTCACGGAGCCGGTGGGCGAGCTCGGCGAGGACGCCGGCCCAATCCTCGGCGGTCACCGGTTCTTCCATCGGGGCCAGTATCCGGTCGGCCACGGCACCCAGCAGAGCCTGTTTATCGGTGAAATGCCAGTACAAAGCACCCGGCTGTACCCGTAGGGCGCCGGCGAGGCGGCGCATGGTCAGGTCGGCGAGGCCGTACTGGTCGAGGATGGCGAGGGCCCCGTCGACCACATCGGCCCGGTGCAACTGCACGGTTCGGTCCTCCCGATGGTGTTTTGACTCACTCCTGCCGCTACCCTAGCCTGAACACCGTTCAAGTTCAGTGTCCCGGGATATCGGGACCGGGAGACACCGCCCGCCGGACGAAGGGATTCGCGCTGTGACCCAGGCACCCGTGAGGACCACCGACACCCCAGCGACCACCGACGACATCCTCGCCGTTGCCCGGGAGCAGGTGCTCGAACGCGGCGCCGGGCTCGATCGGGAGCAGACCCTGCGGGTGCTGCGACTCGGCGACGACCGGCTGGAAGAGCTCCTCGAGCTGGCACACGAGGTGCGGATGAAGTGGTGCGGGCCCGAGGTCGAGGTCGAGGGCATCATCAGCCTGAAGACCGGCGGCTGCCCGGAGGACTGCCACTTCTGCTCCCAGTCCGGTCTGTTCCAGTCGCCGGTGCGTGCCGCCTGGCTCGATATCCCCAGCCTGGTGGAGGCGGCCAAGCAGACCGCCAAGACCGGCGCCACCGAATTCTGCATCGTCGCCGCCGTGCGCGGCCCGGACGAGCGGCTGATGGCGCAGGTCGCCGCCGGTGTGGAGGCCATCCGCAACGAGGTCGACATCCAGGTGGCGTGCTCGCTGGGCATGCTCACCCAGGATCAGGTCGACCAGCTCGCCGCCATGGGCGTGCATCGCTACAACCACAACCTGGAAACCGCCCGCTCCCACTTCCCCAACGTGGTCACCACGCACACCTGGGAAGAGCGCTGGGACACCCTGCGCATGGTGCGCGAGGCCGGTATGGAGGTCTGCTGCGGCGGCATCCTCGGCATGGGCGAAACCCTCGAGCAACGCGCCGAATTCGCCGCCGACCTCGCCGAACTCGAACCCGACGAGGTTCCGCTGAACTTCCTCAACCCGCGACCGGGCACCCCCTTCGGCGACCTCGAGGTCCTGCCGGCCGCCGACGCGCTGCGCGCGGTCGCCGCGTTCCGGCTCGCGTTACCGCGCACCATGCTGCGGTTCGCGGGCGGTCGGGAGATCACCCTCGGCGATCTGGGCGCCAAGAAGGGCATCCTCGGCGGTATCAACGCCGTAATCGTCGGCAACTACCTCACCACCCTGGGCCGGCCCGCCGAACAGGACCTGGACCTGCTGGGCGAGCTGAAGATGCCCATCAAGGCTCTCAACGAAACCCTCTGACCGGGGCGAATCGGCCATGTCGGCTGGGAAGGGACCGGTGTCATGGGTACTGTCGACGCTATGGACGACGAGCGCTACAACCCGTTCACGGGCAAGCGGATCGTGCCTGGCATCGATGATCCGACCCCTCGGGCCGCGGTGTCGGGGCTGGAACCGCCGCGGTTCTGCGAACACTGCGGTCGGCGGATGGTCGTGCAGGTCAACCCGGACGGTTGGTGGGCCAAGTGCTCCCGGCACGGGGTGATCCATTCGGCGACGCTGGAACAGCGCTAGTGGTAGCAGGGGAGAACCCGTCCGCGACCGTGCGGGAGGTCCGCGCCGCCGCCGTCGTCCTCGCCGTCGTGGTGCTGTTGAGCGCCGTGGTCGGCGTGGTATGGGGCGTGCTGGCACCCACCAGGAGTTACCTCGTCGTCGAGCCGGATCGGCCGGTGCCGTTCACGGGGGAGAATCTGCACCACTTCGACGCGCTGGCGATATTCGTCTGCGCGGGCGCGGCGACCGGTCTGCTGTCGGCGGTGGGTGCCTGGCGGCTGCGCCGGATGCGGGGACCGATCCAGTTGGTCGGGCTGGTACTCGGCTCGGGCATCGGTGCCGTGGTGATGGCGTGGCTCGGGGAGATCGTCGCCGACCGGCGGCATCCGTTCCCCGACGAGCTCCGGGTGGGGGAGATCGTCATCGAGGCGCCGAGCGTCGAGACCTGGCTCGCTCTCATCGCCCAGCCACTCACCGCCTCGCTGGTGATGCTTTTCCTCGCGGCGCTGAGCACGGGCGTCGACCTCGGGACCGGGTTCGTCAGCGCCTTCGACGAATCCCGGCCATTGCCGCCCGAGTTCGCGCCTTCCACCGGACACCCCCACCACCCGGCTCCGGTGTCCACATTGGTGAGCACCCATCCCCATTAGGTGCTCGCACCGCAGCACAGCGCCTACGGGCCGGGCGAAGGCAGTCCGTCGGAGGCCGGCCGAATGAGTGGCGCGACCGGTTAGGGATGCGCCGCTGCCGGGATCGTCGGCGGTCGGGGAAGTGGACACCCGGCTTCCACTTCATCCGCTCCCGGGTGCGCGCCGTCGTTCGCGTTTCTCCGGGCCGTCCTGCGAGTCCGAGCCGAAGTTCGCGTCTTTCACACGCTGTTCGGCGTGTAGGTTGGTTCCATGGTGATCCGTCGGTTTCGGGACGGCGACCGAACCGAACTGCGGGAGCTGTTCGCCCGCGCGGGGCAGGGTTCGCCGACCGAAAGTCTTTGGGGGAACCCGGCCGCCGAGGCGATGGTCTATCTGGACCCGTATATGGATGTCGAGCCGGAGTCGTTGTTCGTCGCCGAACAGGACGGGATGTTGGTCGGGTACCTCACCGGCTGCGTGGACAGCGCGGCCTTCCCCGATGAGAGCGTCCGGCTGGAACAGGTGATTCGCCGTCACCGCTTGGTCTTTCGTCGTCGCAGCACGGCATTCTTCGCCCGCGCTATGGTCGACGCCATCGGCGCCGCCGTGCGCCGGGTGCCCACCGCGGGCGACTTCACCGATGCTCGGTGGCCCGCGCATCTGCATATCAATGTGGCGCCGGAGGCCCGGGGCACCGGCGCGGCGGATGGGCTGATGCAGCGATGGTTCGAGCGGTTGCGCGAGGTGGGTTCGCCGGGTTGCCATCTCCAGACTCTGGTGGAGAACACCCGGGCCGTACGGTTTTTCGAACGAATGGGTTTCCGGGCCCACGGTTCCGAGCCGCTGGTCCCGGGGCTGCGGTATCGGGGTGCGCGAGTACATCAGCGCACCATGGTGCGTGACCAGGAAACGTAGCGCGCAAGCTTGGTTCTTCAGGGACGGAATGGTGCATCGATTCCGGCGTAAAGGGTGCGAAGGTCGCGCCGCCGCGGTTCCGGTCCCGCAAGGACAACTGTCAGGCGATCCGGCTCACCCGCAACGGGTTCTCGCTGCGTGGCAACGGGAAACTGTATGTGGCCAAGGTCGGCGAATTGCGGGTCCGCTGGTCGCGGCAGCTGCCGTCGGCGCCGTCGTCGGCCACGGCGCCGTACACGACCGCGACCATAATGCCGCGAAGAATATTCTCGCCGCCGGACGGGCGGAGAGGTTGAACGCTTGTGGAGCAGATGTAAGACCCTCACGGGTGGGGGCGGTCGGCGATGAAGCAGAAACCCACCGAGATGCCGCGTAGCGGCATAGTAGGAATCCCGGCCGTTCACGGCCGGGAAGACGTCGAGGTCGGTCGCGCCACTCGGTCCTCTCCGTCTCGAGTGCGATACCGTACGACCACTTCTCGAACGACGCGAAGATCGCCGACACGGCGGCGACCGAGGTGGTCACTTCGATGCTTCCGTGGTGGCGTCATACCCGCACCCCGTACGCTGTGAGCGGTTTCATACGGTTGGGAGGGAGTGATCGTGGTCTTCACGAATTCGCTTGTGGTCGAGGAGATCGACGCGAAGTTCTGGCGGGTTGTCGAACCACTGCACTATGCGGGAGCGGACCGGGAGTTCACGGTGCCCGTCGGGTTCCGCACCGATTTCGCGTCGGTGCCGCGGCCGGTGCTGTGGCTGGTGCCGCGCTACGGCGTGTACACCAAGGCCGCGATCCTGCACGACTATCTGCTGAAATCGGACGAGGTGAGCAAAGCGGACGCGGACGGGATCTTCCGGCGGACGCTGCGGGAGTGCGATGTCTCGGTGCCGCGCCGCCGAATGATGTGGGCGGCGGTGCGTTTCAACAGCAGACTGACGGGCGCCACCGCAGGCGATGTGGTGGCGTTCGCGATCACCGCCGTGCTGTCGCTGCTGTTCCTCGCGATCCCGGCGGCGGTCGTCACCGTTTTCCTGCTGCTGTTCTGGGTGATCGAACTCATTGCCTGGGTGATCACCTGGGCGCTGCCATCGCTGCCGACCCAGGCTCCGCCGCGGCCGGAGATGAAATCCGCCTGAGCGCACCGATCCTCGGCGAAGGTATACGGAATGTCCATGGCGGGAGCGGTCGACGTGTACGGTGACGAGCCGGCCACCGGGAAGCTCGAATACGCGGTCTATCCTTCGCCGTCTTCGAAACGGCTGTCGAATTCCGCGTCGGTTAACCATTCTTTTTCCGGTACGGAATAAACACCTGTATAGTCGTGTCTCTGGATCGCGTAAGAGATCGGAAGGTCTGCATTCAGTTCGTGAAGCAGGTCCGCGAACCAATCGCATAGGTAGTCGATGGCGAGATCGTCCAGGTCCCCGATTTCTTCGGGACTCATTCGATTCACTTCGTCCAGCTGGTCGTAAGCAGAGAACCCGCAACCGAACTCGTCGAATCCTGTCTGGTACAGGGGGGTGCCGGATGCGTCGATATCTATATGGTAGTCGCCGTCTTTCATGGGCCAGGGATTGAGTCCGAAGACGCCACCGTTACCATGCAGCTCGAACATGACGAGCCGGGTATCCGGATGGAAAGGGAAACTCAATATCTGCTTCAGTTCGTCCAGCGTATCTTCACGATCCGCTTCGAACGAAGCGATGATCTTTTCTCGCCATTCATGGTCGAAAATTGGACTCACAGTCTTTCTCGGTTTCGTCGCTGCGGGCCGGACGGGTGTCGGGGCGGGCGGGGATGGGCCTCGACCACGCGCATGGCAGGAAAGTGTAGCCGCAGAAGCTCTTTACATGTCGAGACCGAGGTCCAGCACCCGCACGGAGTGGGTGAGCGCGCCCACCGCCAGATAGTCGACTCCGGTGCGCGCGTAGTCGGCGGCCATATCCAGGGTCAGTCCGCCGGAGGATTCCAATTCGGTCCGCGGGGCGGTGGCGTTGCGGCGCTGCACCGCGGCCTGGGTCTGCCAGAGCGGGAAGTTGTCCAGCAGAACCAGTTCCACGTTCTCGGCGAGGACCGCGTCCAACTGGTCCAGGTTGTCCACCTCGACCTCGCATTCGATATCCGGCGCGAGATCGCGCACCGCGCGCAGGGCGTTCACCACCGATCCCGCGGCGACCACGTGATTGTCCTTGATGAGCGCGGCGTCGCCCAAGCCCATGCGGTGGTTCACGCCGCCGCCGGCGCGGACGGCGTATTTCTGCAGGGCACGCAGGCCCGGTAGGGTCTTGCGGCTGTCGCGGATACGGCATCCGGTGCCGGCCACCGCGTCCACCCATGCGGCGGTGGCGGTGGCGATCCCGGACAGGTGGCACAGCAGGTTGAGCATGGTCCGTTCCGCGACGAGCAGCCCGCGGGTGGGGGCGACGAGGCCCAATACCGTTTCACCGGGCGCGATCCGGGTGCCGTCGGCGACCCGTTCGGTGATCTCGTAGCCGTTCGCGCCGATCACCTCGTCCAGCACCAGCAGGCCCACATCGATACCGGCGACCGTTCCGGGCTCTCGCGCGACCACCGACGCCTTCACTGTCGCGTCGGCGGGGACGGTCGCGGTGGTGGTCACGTCCGGGCCGTACCGCAGATCCTCGCCGAGCGCCGTCCGGGCCACGGCCAGCACCTCCGCGTGGTCGAGCCCCGCATCCAATGCCATTGCTACTCCTGTCTTTCGGTTCGGGCGGGCAGGTGGTGTGCGCTGTCGCCGCCGGTGTGGTCGTGACGCACGTCCGTTCCGCGGTCCGGCGCGGTGCCGCGCCGGGGATTCGTCATATCGGTGCGGGCAGCGTCCGGAATGGCTCGGGTTCGCGGACGACATGCGGCACGCCGCGTTCGTCCAACCGCACCACCGTGCTGCGGCCGAGCGCCGCCACCGGATCCGGATGATCGGAGCGGGTGTGACAGCCGCGGCTCTCGCGCCTGTCCGCCGCCGCGAGCACCAGGACACGTGCGGTCAGGGTCAATGCCGCGTCCTCGAATTCGCCGATCAGGCGGGTCTGTGGCGCTTCGCCGCAAAGCGTCTCGTCCGGTGCGCCCGGGCCGGGCGGGAGTCCGCCGGGAGCCGCGGCCTCGCCGGTGGCCCGGCCCGATTCGGTGGTTCGCAGCGCGTCGGCGAGCGTGCGCGCCGCATGGGCGAGGCCGTCGCCGTCCCGGACCACCGAGGCGTGGGCGGTCATCAGGCGTTGTACCAGGCCACGCGACACGCGCGGTGCGACCCGTGCCGATGAGCGGGTGACCCGGGCGGGTTCGCCGACCCGTTCGACGGCGGCGGCGCCGACCCGTTCACCCATCACCAGTCCCTCCAGCAGACTGTTGGACGCCAGCCGGTTCGCCCCGTGCAGGCCGGTGCGCGCCACCTCGCCCGCGGCGTACAGGCCGGGCACGCCGGTGCGGCCGTGCAGGTCGGTCACCACTCCGCCGCATTGGTAGTGGGCGGCCGGCGCGACCGGGACGAGGTCGGCACCGGGATCGATACCCGCGGCCAGGCAGGAGGCGGTGATGGTGGGGAAGCGGTGGGTGAAACCGGCGACTCCACGCGCGTCGAGGTAGACGTGGTCGTCGCCGAGCAGCCGCATCCGGTCGGCGATCGCCCGGGACACCACATCGCGCGGTGCCAGGTCCCCGCGCGGATGCACACCCGCGGTCACCGAAGCGCCGCGCGCGTCGACCAGTACCGCGCCCTCACCGCGCACCGCCTCGCTGATCAGCGGTTGTCGGCCGAGACCGCCCGGTGTGTAGAGCACGGTGGGGTGAAACTGCACGAACTCCAGATCCGCCACCGTGGCACCGGCCCACAGCGCCAGTGCCACCCCGTCGGCGGTCGCGCCGGGCGGGTTGGTGCTGAGCGCGTACAGCTGACCGAGCCCGCCGGTGGCCAGCAGCACCGAGGGCGCGTGCACGACACCGAGCCCGCGCTCGGATGCCGCGATCACTCCCTGCACCCCGGTATCACCGGTGACGATCTCGAGTACGGCGGTGCCGAACAGCACCGGCAGACCGGCCGCGTTCAACGCCCGCTGCACCTCCGCGCCGGTCGCGTCGCCACCGGCATGGATGATGCGCCGGGTACTGTGCCCGCCTTCGCGGGTCCGCGATACCTGCCCGTCGCGGCCGAGATCGAAGACCGCGCCCAGATCGGTGAGCGCGGCCACCGCGTCCGGTCCGCCCGCGACGATGGATTCGACGGCGTCGAGATCGCACAGCCCGCCTCCGGCCGCCACCGTATCGGCGACATGGGAGTCCACCGAATCCCCGTGCGGCGCGACGACCGCGATACCACCCTGTGCATACTGGGTGGCGGTATCGGTGGGACCGCCCTTGCTCAGGATCAGCACCCGAAGCCCGCGCAGCGAGGCCGCCCGCGCCGCGGTGAGTCCGGCGACTCCGCCGCCGACGACGACCAGGTCGGCCTCGGCGGTCCACCCCACGCCGGGTGTCGGGTCCGCGAGCGGCCGGATGGGGTTCATTCCCCGCCGCCGGGGTTACCGACCTCGATCATGCGCTGGACCGAATTGCGGGCCAGTACGGCGGTTTCCGGGTCGACATGCACCTCGTCGCGGTTCTCGGCCAGGCAGCGCAGCAGCGCGGCGGGCGTGATCATCTTCATGTACTTGCAGGACGCCCGATCGTTGACGGCCCGGAAATCCACGCCCGGGGCGGCCTTGCGCAGCTGGTGCAGCATGCCGACCTCGGTGGCGACCAGCACCTGGTTGGACGTGGCGGCCCGGGCCGCGTCGATCATGCCGCCGGTGGACAGGATGTGCACCCGGTCGGCGGGGAACTCGCCCGCCCCGGCCAGATACAGCGCGGAGGTGGCGCAGCCGCATTCGGGGTGCACGAAGAGTTCGGCGTCGGGGTGGGTGCGGGCCTGTTCGTTCAGTTCATCGCCGTTGATACCGGCGTGGACGTGGCATTCGCCCATCCAGATATGCATGTTCTCCCGGCCGGTGACCCGCTTGACATGTGCGCCGAGGAACTGGTCGGGCAGGAACAGCACTTCCCGGTCGGGGTCGATGGACGCGACCACGTCGACAGCGTTGGACGAGGTGCAGCAGATATCGGTGAGCGCCTTGACGGCCGCCGTCGTGTTCACATACGAGACCACGACCGCGCCCGGGTGCTCGGCCTTCCAGGCACGCAGTTCGTCGGCGGTGATGGAGTCGGCCAGTGAACAACCGGCCCGCTGGTCGGGGATGAGGACGGTTTTCTCGGGGCTGAGGATCTTGGCGGTTTCGGCCATGAAGTGCACACCGCAGAACACGATGGTGTCCGCGTCGGCCTCGGCGGCGATCCGCGACAGCGCCAACGAGTCGCCGACGTGGTGGGCCACGTCCTGGATCTCGGGCAGCTGGTAGTTGTGCGCGAGAATGGTGGCATTGCGCAGCCGGGCGAGGCGCTCGACCTCGGCCGCCCATTCGGGCGTGGCATCGATACCCGTGTAGCCCGACGGACCGTCGTCGATCTGTACCGGCAACGTGGTACCCGCGATCGGGTTGACTGCCGTCGTCGCCATGGTGGCTCCTTCCTTCGTGCGGTCGACGGGCCCGCCGATTCGCACCAAACCAGGTTTTCGACTTATGATCGAAAACATGGCCCATGGTAGCACCATCCATGAATCGCTTACCGCGGTGTTCCAAGTTCGTCGCTTCCCGGCAAACATCACGGCAGATGAAAATCCCGACGACCCCTCCGACGGGAGAGGCAAACGTCGCCCACCCACCCGGCGCAGTGAATTGGCGGTGCTGCTGTGGCAGCGGGCGCTGGACCCACAGGCCGGGAGTTGGTCGCTGCCCGGCGGCCGACTGGGCGATGACGAGGACCTGGACACCTCCGCGCGTCGGCAGCTCGCGGAGAAGGTGGACGTCCGTGAGCTGAGCCATCTCGAGCAGCTCTCGGTGTTCAGCGCCCCCGACCGGGTGCCGGGCCCGCGCCGTATCGCCTCGGCCTACCTGGGCCTGGTCCCGCTCACCGCCGACCCGAGGCTGCCCTCCGACACCGCCTGGCATCCGGTGTCGGCGCTGCCGCGGATGTCGTTCGACCACGGTGTGGTGGTCGAACATGCCCGCGCCCGGCTGGTCGCCAAACTCTCCTATACGAATATCGCGTTCGCGCTGGCACCGAACCGCTTCACCATGTCGACGCTGCGGGAAATCTACTGCGCGGCCCTCGGTTACGATGTCGACACCACCAACCTGCAGCGAGTCCTGACCCGTCGCAAGGTGATCACGCCCACCGGCGCCACCGCCGCCCCCGGCCGCGCGGGCGGACGTCCGGCGGCCGTGTACCGCTTCACCGATTCGGGTCTGCGGGTCACCGACGAGTTCGCGGCTCTGCGCCCACCATCCTGACCGGTAGCGGCCGTGGTCGGTGATGCTTCGTCAGGCCGTGAGCTCCCGCTCCAGCGGCGTGCGGAAGCGGGGAACCGGACGGGTATCGCCGTACCAGGTCGCGGTCCGTTCGGCCTCGGCATCGATCAACACCCGCGCGTCGGCGCCGATGTCCTCGAGCACACGCACCACGATCTCACCGTCCTTGCGCTGTGCCCACCCGCCGACGATCCGGCCGTCGTACCAGACGCTGGGCCCGATATTCCCGTTGCGGTCGAACAACAGGGGCGCGTGCTCGCCGAGATACCAGGAGCGGGACTGCCACCCCATCGGGGTGGGGTCGAGGGCGGGCAGCAGGGCGGCCCAGGGGTCGGGAGCGGGCACCGGATCGAGGTCGTCTGCGAGCAGCAGCCCCGGTTCGCCGTCCAGGTCGACCTCCACCACATCGAGCAGCGACAGCGTTTTGCGCACCTGGCCCGCCGTCCATCCGGTCCACCATTTGAGGTCCCCGATCGGTGCCGGTCCGAAGGCGCGCAGCCACCGGCGCAGCAGTTCGGCGCGCGCCTGATCGGCCGGGAGCGGAGCCAGGCCGGTGGGCAACCAGGATTCTATGGGCGCCCAGGTGTATTGGCTGCTCGACCACCCGCCGTTCGGGCGGCAGCGCACGATCCTGCCCTCGGCGCCGAGCAGGACGAGCACCCAGGTGGTGATATTGGTCGGACGCGAATAGGCCTTGTCCGGCGCGGTATTCAGTTGGGTGCGCAACAGCGGAACATCCTTGCTCAATTGGGCGCCGGTGGCCGCACCCCGTGCCACCAGCGCCCGGTGGGTCTCATCGGCCACCGCGGCGAGCCAGCCTTCCGCGTCACCGTCACCGATCCCGGCCTGTTCCAGGAAACGGGCATAGGTGCGACGCTGTTTCGCCGCCAGGTCGGTACCGCACGCCGCGTGCAACACCGGTACGAGGTCGACCGGTGCGACGAACATGGTGCGCCGCATGGCGAGCATCCGCAGCAGGGTTCGCTCGTCGTAGAGGGCGCGTTCGACATCGGCGGGAACGACCCGCATTCCACGCGCCGCCGCGGACAGATGGACCGTCGCCGGATCGGTGGCGTGCAACACCACCATCGACCGTGCGATCTCGGCGATATCGTCGGTGCGGGCCGGGACGGCCAGACGATGTCGTATCCCCAGGCGAGAGCGCCGTTCCGTTGTGCTGATCGAACGCATGCGCGAATCCTAACGGGCAGGTCCGACAGGTGGCGCGAACTCGGCCGCGCCTCGGACTTTGTCTGCCGCTTCGGTTTCCGACGCCGGCCGGAATGCCGACCGGCCGAGCGAATTCCCCGGTGCGGCACGGCGTTCGTGCCATATTCGAGTTATGAGACGAGGCGTGGGATATGTGGTCGGATGGCTGCTGTCGGTGCTGCTAGCGATATTGCCGGTAGGGGTCCCCACGGCGGCGGCCGCACCGGGGTGCGCGGTCGATGTGCGAAACGTATCGGTATCGGTGGACGGGGAACGTGCGACCGGACGGCTGTACGAGCCGCGTGGCTGCGCCGTCGGCGACGCCCTGGTGGTCGTGGCCCACGGGCACAAGGGTTCCGGCTCCCAGTACGCCGACTATCTGACCGCCATCGCCGCGCGCACCGCGACCCCGATCGTGTCGATGGATATGCGCGCCGCCGACAGCGTATGGCGCACCGGCGAATGGAACCCCTGGGCGGGTTGGCGTGATCTGGTGGCGATCACCCAGTGGTACCGCGGCGGGCATCCCGCCATCGCGCGCACCATCCTGTGGGGATGGAGCCAAGGCGCTTTGACCTCCGGGCTCGCCGTCGCACACGGACCGCGTGGACTGTTCGACTACTGGGTCGACACCTACGGCCCCTCCGACCTCTTCGGCTACTGGCAGGGCCCGGCCGCCGACAGTCCCGCGCTGCGGGCGCAGATCGAACGCGACGCCGGCGGATGCACCCCCATGGTCTGCCCACTCGCCTATGCCGAACGCTCCCCGGCGCTGCTCGCGCCCCGCATGAGTATTCGGCACGCGTTCCTCGTGCACGGCACCGCCGACCATGTGATCCCCTTCGAATCGTCGCGCCAGATGCGCTCGGCTCTGATGGTCGCGGGGAAACCGAGTTCGATGTACACCATCGCCGGCGGGCGCGACCTCAATGGAGCGATCGTCCCCGGTTCACACAATATGGGCCCGGTCTTGTTCGAGGCGGGGTGTGTGGTGGAGCGGTTGATCCGCGGTACCGAACCGCTCGACGGCAACCGGGACTACCTGGTGGATATCGGACGCGGTATCGCCACCGCGCCGCCCGCGCCGGCGAACGCGAAGTGCGCTGCCTGACCGGTGGCCGGATACCGCCCGGCCGGTTCGCGGCCATCGCGGGATATCCGGATGCGGGAGTGGCGGTCTTCCGGCCGTACGAGATTGCGGCCGGAGTGGGTCCGAAGAGCTTGCCGGCACCACGCCGCGCCGGGATCTGTTTCGGTCCGCGCGGCCGCCGGCTGCGACCCGCCTCACCTATCCGGCAACCTTCGGAGGCGGACCGGTTCGGTGCCGCTCTGTCCGTTCCGGCGCCGCGGTGCGCCGATTCCGCACCTCTCGGTGTACCGGGCCGACACCGCCGCGGTCGAGGTTCCGGCGCGGGTGGCATCGATATCTCCGGGTCGAAACCGTTCATCGGTTCTACCGCTGTGATGCTGCTGTAATAGCGATATAGCTTTTCGGTATCTTTCGGTGATCGTGGTGAAACGCTGCACGACACCCCGGACGAGTGGATGTCCGAGATTCACCGCCACCGTCGGCGGTTCCGACCCGGTGACCCGGGTATTGCCCGGATGCCGAGGTCACCGCGCTATTCGAGTCCACCGCGGACGGCCGGAAACCTGTCACTTGTGGGACGGGACACCCGCTATGGGTAGATCGCTCGATGCTGTCGGTTCGGAGCCCGCTACACTCATCCGGAACGCGTGAGTGGTCAAGGACGCGGCATGTCACGATTTCGAGAAGGTTCGGAGTAGGCGCCATAGATACCGGTCAGTTGATCGCGGAGCACTACCGCCTGGTCGAGCAGATTGGTAGCGGCGGCACAGGCGTAGTCTGGCGTGCCGTCGACGAGCGCCTGCAGCGGTCGGTCGCGATCAAGCAGATTCACATCAAGCCCAGCCTGCCCGAGGCCGAGCGCGATGTCCTACGCCAGCGGGCCATTCGCGAGGCCCGCAATGCGGCACGTTTCCAGCACCCGAACGCGATCGTCGTCTTCGATATCACCGAGCACGGCGGCGATCCGTGCCTGGTGATGGAGTATCTGAAATCGCGCAGCCTGGCGATGGTGCTGTCGGCCAACGGTCCCCTGCCGCTACCGCAGGTCGCGCGGATCGGCACCCAGGTGGCGTCCGCGCTCATCGCCGCCCACCAGGCGGGGATCGTGCACCGCGACGTCAAACCGGGCAATGTGCTGCTCGACGAACACGGCACGGTGAAGATCACCGATTTCGGTATCTCCCGCGCCGCCGGTGACGTCACCCTCACCGAGACCGGCCTGATCTCCGGTACCGCCGCCTATCTCGCGCCGGAGGTCGCCCGCGGCTCCGACCCCACCCCGGCCGCCGATGTCTTCTCGCTCGGGGCCACCCTGTTCCACGCCCTGGAGGGTGAACCGCCCTACGGTTCCGGGAACCCCCTGAAGGTGCTGTACGCCGCGGCGAACGGCCAGCTCAGCGAGCCGCGTAATGCCGGTCCCGCCACCGATTTCCTGCTCGACCTGCTCGATCCGAAGCCGGAGAACCGGCCCACCATGCGCGAGGCGCGTGACCAGCTGGCCCGGTTCGCCGAGGTCGGCCCCGTCCGGGAGGCCGTCGGATACGTACCCGCCGGGGAACAACATGGCCGCAACGGCCGGGAACACCGTGAACAGGCGGGCGCGCTGAGCACCATGGAGGCCACGGCACCGGTGACGTCCCCGCGTCGCCGCTCCGCGTCGCCCCCACATACCGAGCGGTCGCACCTCAACGACAGTGCGAACCCTCCCACCACGACCCAGCCCACTCCGCTGCTCGACCGGCCCGCCGGGAAGAGACGCACCATGGTCATCGGTGGTGTGGTCGGCGCGGTGGCCATCGGCGGAGTGCTGCTGTTCAACCCCTTCGGCTCCGACGATTCCGGCGCCACGAGCGAGGGAACGACCACCTCCTCGGTCACCAGCGCGCCGCGGCCGACGGGCACCGAGGACGCGGGCGGCGCGGTCGCCCTCGGTGAGACCCCGAGCAACGGCACCGTCGACTGGGGCGCGGCCGGACAGCTCATCGAGAACTTCTATACCGATCCGACCGGTTCCTGGTCGCTGCTGACCCCGGCCGCGCAGCGGGTGTACGGCACCCAGCAGCAGTTCCGCCAGTACTGGGGCCAGCGTACGGTGCAGAATTTCTCCACCATTACCGCCGACCACGGCAACAACCCCGACGGTTCGGTGGATATGCGGGTCAGCGGCCTCACTTACGGCGGTCAGACCAAGAATCCGGTACTACGGGTCGTCTCCGTCGACGGGGACCTGCTCATCGACGGCGACACCCGCTGACGACCCGGTTCCGGCCGCGCCGCCGGAGGTTCCCGCGCCGCGACCGTCGCCGGCACGCGATACGGTGCGCGGCATGGATGTTCGGGGGTTGCTCGCCGCGGAACGGGCCGGGCCGATCGACCTGCTACGCACCTTGACGGACAAGCAGTGGGAGGCGCCGACGCTGTGCGGTGGCCGGCGGGTCCGCGAGGCGGTGGGCCATATGCTGCACGACACCATTCCGCTGTCCACGCATACGGCGATATGTGTCCGGCCCGGAAGTCCGCGGCATCGGCGGTCGTCGGGCGAAGCGTTGTCCTCGACGAACTCGAGGGCGATGGAGTACCGGAGCTGCGGCGGCGCTACGGCCGAGCCCGATACGTCACCCACCCGCCCGGGGCGGGCGAGGCCGCCGGCGTTCGACGAGACGGAAAACACACCGCCCGGCGCCGGGATATCGGAGTGAACCCTTCCGCGGGACCCGGAACGCGGCCGCACCCGGGTCCATTCCTGGTTCGGCGGGAACCCGGCGGGCGAAGGATCGGAGAGGCCGTCCGCACGGTGTAGCTCCGGTCATGCGCGGTTTCGCGGTGAGATTCGCTGCGGCCGAACCCGTTCGGGTAAATCTGCGCCTGCCCGCCGGACAGCGCACCCTCTTCGGGCGCCCGGTGTTCGGTTGCGTCCATCGGGATGGACCCTCGCCCCGGCTCCGGCCAGGTGCCGGGTGTCGGGCGAACGTCGTTCGGCGCCACCACGGCGTACCGCGTCGGCACCCGGGCCACCGGGCGAAATCCGCTCGACCGCGCCCATTAGGCTGGTAGCGGCAACTTTCCCATTGTTATCCACCCGCAGACCAAGGACTGATACCGCTATGACACCCCGTATCGAGCTCGCCCGCGTCGATCTGCGCGGTCGTACTCCCACCGCCGCCGAGCTGCGCACCGCGTTGCCGCGCGGAGGAGTCGACGTCGACTCGGTGCTCCATCGGGTGCGGCCGGTGGTCGAGGCGGTCCGGGACCGAGGGGTGGCCGCCGCGCTGGAGTTCAGCGGGCGGTTCGACGGTGTGACGCCCGCCGCGGTGCGGGTTCCGGCCGAGGAACTGGCCGCCGCCCTGGACGGGCTGGATCCGGCGGTGCGCGCCGGGCTGGAGGTGGCCATCGAGCGCACCCGTGCCGTGCACGCCGACCAGCGGCGCACCGATACCGCCACCGAGGTGGTGCCCGGCGGGACCGTTACCGAACGATGGGTTCCGGTGGAACGGGTGGGGCTGTACGTGCCCGGCGGCAATGCCGTCTACCCGTCGAGTGTCGTGATGAACGTGGTCCCCGCGCAGGCGGCCGGGGTGGACTCGCTGGTGGTGGCCTCGCCGCCGCAGGCGCGGTTCGGCGGCCTGCCGCATCCGACCATCCTGGCGGCCGCGCGGCTGCTCGGTGTCGAGGAGGTGTGGGCGGTCGGCGGTGCGCAGGCGGTGGCCCTGCTGTCCTACGGCGGCACCGATACCGATGGAACTCCGCTCGTGCCGGTCGATTTGATCACCGGCCCCGGCAATATCTACGTGACCGCCGCCAAACGGCTCTGCCGCGGCCTGGTGGGCATCGACGCCGAGGCCGGGCCCACCGAGATCGCCGTCCTCGCCGATGCCACCGCCGATCCGGTGCATATCGCGGCCGATCTGATCAGCCAGGCCGAACACGATGTACTCGCGGCCAGTGTGTTGGTCACCGACAGCGCCGCGCTCGCCGATGCCGTCGACGACGCGATCACCACGCAGATGACCGTGGTGAAGCACGCGCAGCGGGTGACCGAGGCGCTGACCGGCACCCAGTCCGGGACGGTACTGGTCGACGATATTGATCAGGGGCTGCGGGTGGTGAACGCCTACGCCGCCGAACACCTGGAGATCCAAACCGCCGACGCTGCGGCCGTCGCCGCCCGGGTGCGCAGCGCGGGCGCGGTCTTCGTCGGACCGTACGCGCCGGTGAGCCTCGGCGATTACTGCGCCGGCTCGAATCACGTCCTGCCCACCGCCGGCTGCGCGCGGCATTCGTCCGGGCTCAGCGTCCAGACATTCCTGCGCGGTATCCATGTCGTGGAATACAGCGAGGCGGCGCTGAAGGACGTCGCGGGGCACGTGGTGGCCCTGGCGAACGCCGAAGACCTTCCCGCGCACGGTCAGGCCGTGCGGGCGCGTTTCGAGGCTCTGTCGTGAGCGCTCGGAACGCCGAAGAAGGCGCCGTGCCGACCGCCGCCGCAACCGTTCCGGGCGCGGGTATCGGCCTGGACGCGTTGCCGCTGCGGGAGAACCTACGCGGCAAATCCCCCTACGGCGCACCGCAATTGGCGGTTCCGGTGCAGCTCAACACCAACGAGAACCCGCATCCGCCGAGCCGTGCGCTGGTCGACGACGTCGCCGAGGCCATCCGCACCGCCGCCGCCGAGCTGCACCGCTATCCGGATCGCGACGCCGTCGCGCTGCGTGCCGATCTGGCCGCCTATCTCACCCGGCAGACCGGTATCGCGGTGGACACCGCCAATGTGTGGGCGGCCAACGGCTCCAACGAGATCTTGCAGCAGCTGCTGCAGGCGTTCGGCGGACCCGGCCGGCGCGCCCTGGGGTTCATACCGTCGTATTCGATGCACCCGATCATCTCCGAGGGCATCGACACCGAATGGATCGAGGCGAAACGCGCCGCCGACTTCTCCCTCGATATCGACGCCGCGCTGGCCGTCACCGCCGAACGCCAACCCGATGTGGTGTTCGTGACCAGCCCGAACAACCCGACCGGGCACAGTATCCCCGGCGACGAGCTGGCCCGGATCCTGGAGGTCGCCCCGGGCATCGTCATCGTCGATGAAGCGTACGGTGAGTTCTCCTCCGCGCCGAGCGCCATCGGGCTCATCGACCGGTTCCCCGCCAAACTCGTGGTCACCCGCACGATGAGCAAGGCGTTCGCCTTCGCCGGCGGCCGCCTCGGCTATCTCGTCGCCGCCCCCGCCGTGATCGACGCGCTGCTGCTGGTGCGGTTGCCGTACCACCTGTCGGTGGTGACCCAGGTCGCCGCCCGCGCCGCGCTGCGGCACGCCGATGAAACTCTCGGCAGTGTCGCGGAATTGGCCGCGCAGCGGGACCGGGTCGCGCGGGAGTTGGCCGAACTCGGCTTCGAGGTGGTTCCCAGCGACGCGAACTTCCTGCTGTTCGGGCGTTTCCGCGACGCGCCGCGCGCCTGGCAGCGCTATCTGGACAATGGTGTGCTCATCCGCGATGTCGGCCTTTCCGGCTATCTGCGCGCCACCATCGGGCTCGCCGTCGAGAACGACGAATTCCTGCGGGTCAGCGCGAAGCTGGCCGCCACCGAACTGATGGACCAGGGCTGAGACCCAGGGCCGAGAACGACACGGAAGAGAGTATGAACCGAACCGCGCGGGTGGAGCGCACCACCAAGGAATCCGGCATCGTGGTGGAACTGAACCTGGATGGCACCGGCCGCACCGATGTCTCCACCGGTGTCCCGTTCTACGACCATATGCTCACCGCGCTCGGGGCCCACGCCAGTTTCGACCTCACCGTCCGCGCCGAGGGCGATATCGAGATCGAGGCCCATCACACCGTCGAGGACACCGCCATCGTCTTCGGTCAGGCCCTCGGTCAGGCCCTCGGCGACAAAAAAGGCATCCGCCGTTTCGGCGACGCCTATATCCCGATGGACGAAACGCTCGCCCACGCCGCCGTCGACGTCTCCGGCCGTCCCTACTGTGTGCACACCGGCGAACCCGATCACCTATTGCATGCGGTGATCCCCGGCTCGCCGGTGCGCGGCCGCGGTGAACCGGGCGCACCGTACTCGACGGTGCTCAACCGGCATGTCTTCGAATCCATTGCCCTCAATGCCCGAATCGCCCTGCACGTGCGGGTGCTGTACGGCCGTGACCAGCACCATGTCACCGAAGCGGAGTACAAGGCGGTCGCGCGGGCCCTGCGCGCCGCCGTCGAACCCGACCCCCGGGTGCAGGGTGTGCCATCCACGAAGGGAGCGCTGTGACCTCGGTTGTGCTGCTGGACTACGGTTCCGGCAATCTGCATTCCGCTCAGCGCGCCCTGATCCGCGCCGGCGCCCAGGTGGAGGTGACCGCTGACCCTCAGGCCGCCTTGGCGGCCGACGGTTTGGTGGTTCCCGGTGTCGGTGCCTTCGCCGCCTGTATGGCAGGACTGCGTGCCGTGCGCGGTGAGCGCATCATCGGTCAGCGCCTCGCCGGTTCCCGCCCGGTGCTCGGTATCTGCGTGGGCATGCAGATCCTCTTCGAGCGGGGCGTCGAATTCGGCGTGGAAACCGAGGGCTGCGCCGAATGGCCCGGTACCGTCGACCGCCTCGAGGCGCCGGTCCTGCCGCATATGGGCTGGAACACCGTCCAGGCTCCTGCCGACACCGTGCTGTTCGCCGGTATGGACCCCGACACCCGCTTCTATTTCGTCCACACCTACGCCGCCCGGACCTGGGAACTTCCCCCCAGCGATCATCTCGCCGAACCGAAACTCACCTGGGCCCACCACGGTGGGCCCTTCCTGGCCGCGGTGGAGAACGGTGTGCTGTCGGCCACCCAGTTCCATCCGGAGAAGTCCGGCGACGCCGGCGCCCAACTGCTGCGCAACTGGATCAAGTCGCTCTGAGACGCAGCGGCCGCATCGTCATGTTGTACTGCGGTGCGGTCTCTCGATCGTGTATCGCGCGCGGGTCAGTACCTCGTCCGTCACGAAACGCTCGGCCTCCCAGGAATCGGTGGCCAGGCGGACGCGCCCGCGCCAGGTTCGCATGATCTTCGCGTGCACCGGCCAGCGGACGAATCGCCGCATATCCTGTTCTGTCTTCCAGACCGAGATCGAGCCGCCGCGTAGTTCGGCGGGTCTTCCCCACAGCCACAGTCCGACCGCGCCGTGCATTACCGGCCAGGTGCGTGCGAGGTCCATGCCCGTCGCGTAGATCCGGCGGGCATCCTCGGCGGATACCGAGAGGAAGTCGGTGACGCCGACGAACACCGTTCCAGGGTCGTCGGCGCAGGGACCGGCGGCCCAGGGCATGAGCACCGTCCCCTCCGATGTCAATTGCTCAGTACTCATGGCTCTCCTCTGTTCGCTGTTCGTCGGCTCGACACGAGCTTATAATAAGCAATCGCGTACAGTAAGCTAGCGCTTATTAAATATCAACGCCACGGTCGCATCCTCGCCGTGGGCCCATTGCCACTCACGGGCGAATGCCCTGCGCCCAGACCGGGTCCGTCGCGACACTCGACAGGCGTCAGCCCTGTGTGGTGCGGATCGCGTCGAAGTGATAGACCTCGCCGCGGGTGTACTGCGGTGCCGATGGCGGGGTGGTGGCTTCGGTGTCCTTGCGCGCGAAGACCACCAGAAGGTTCGCCCGCACGGTCGCGCTGTCCCCGTCCAGGTCGATTCGCACATTGGTGACGAAGTGCTGAATCGCGTAGTCCGGCCGGTGGTTGCGGGACGCCTGTGCGATGAGCGCATCTCGCCCTCGGGCCTGTCCGCCCGGAGTCCGGGCGGTGGCGTCCACGGTGTAGGTGGCATGCAGATCGGCGAACCGGCCCTCGTCGAGTGAGCTGCCGAGGCGGTCGACCAGGGCGGTGATCTCCATTCGGTCGCCCAGGTGCCGGTGCGCGTCGGCGGCCTCGTCGGGGCGGGTGCCGGTGCATGCGGCGACGAACGCGGGCGGGAGCAGTGCCGGCGACAGGATGCGCCTGATGTTCATCTCGAACCCCTATCTCCTAATGTTGGCCAGTCCAACATTGGCGTTGCCAACAATACCTATTGTGGGCCACGCCAACAAGAGAGGTAGGTTGTCGGTCATGCAGATCGCGCACGACGGCGCCGCGGACCGGTTACGTGAATTGCCCACCCGGCTGGTGGGTCAGGCCGCCATACTGGCGGACCGCGCAAGCGACCGGGCCTTCGCGGGTACCGGCTCACGCCGCCACCATTTCGCCCTGCTCGCCACACTCGCCCAGTTCGGCCCGCTCAGCCAGGCCGAACTCGGCCGACGCACCCATATCGATCGCAGCGATATCGTCGCGGCCGTCAATGACCTGGTCGCCCGCGACCTGGTCCTACGCGATCCCGATCCCGCCGACCGGCGCCGCAATATCGTCACGCTCACCGACGCCGGCGCGCGGCACCTCGCCGTCCTGGACGACCGTCTGGCCGCCGCGCAGGACGAACTGCTGCTCGGCCTGTCCGCCACCGAGCGCCGCCAATTCGTTCGTCTCCTGACCCGCGTCCTCGACGCGCACGCGGGTTGCCCGCCGGCCTGAGCCGGCCCGCGCTCACCGCCGGCCGAGGGCCGTGGCCACCGCCTCTTCCGGGCCGGACGCCACAATGGCCGCGTCGAGCCGGTCCCCGTCCGCGTCCACGATCTGCCAACCGCCGAGCGAGACCACGGGAATTCCGCCGCGCCCTCCCGAGGACACGGTGCCGGTATCCGCGGGCCGACACGTGGTTGTCGAGGTCGAGCCACTAGGCTGAGCGGAGTGAGTCTAGTGCTGTTACCCGCGGTCGATGTCGCCAATGGAGAGGCCGTGCGTCTCGTTCAGGGAGAGGCCGGCAGCGAAACCGGCTACGGGTCGCCCCGGGATGCGGCGCTGGCCTGGCAGGAGGCCGGCGCCGCATGGGTGCACCTGGTCGATCTGGACGCCGCGTTCGGGCGCGGGTCCAACCGTGAGCTGCTCGCGCAGGTGGTCGGTGAGCTCGATGTGAAGGTGGAGCTGTCCGGCGGAATCCGCGACGACGAGTCCTTGAAGGCCGCGCTGGCCACCGGATGCGCGCGGGTGAACCTGGGCACCGCGGCGCTGGAGGATCCGACATGGTGCGCCCGCGCCATCGCCGAATACGGTGACCGGATCGCGGTCGGCCTGGATGTGCGGATCGTGGACGGCGAACACCGGCTCCGCGGCCGCGGCTGGGTCAGCGACGGCGGGGATCTGTGGGAGGTGCTGGAGCGGCTCGAACACGACGGCTGCTCGCGCTATGTGGTCACCGATGTGACCAAGGACGGCACCCTCACCGGCCCCAACCTGGACCTGCTGCGCGATGTGTGCGCCGCCACCGAGGCCCCGGTCATCGCCTCCGGCGGCGTCTCCACCCTCGACGACCTGGTGGCGATCTCCGAACTCGGACCCGACGGCGTGGAAGGGGCGATTGTCGGCAAGGCGCTGTACGCGGGCCGGTTCACCCTGCCCGAGGCCCTGGCCGCGGTGCGCTGATCCGCGATGGCCACCACCGACCTGTCCGCGCTGCTCAGCCTGGCCGCCGAGATCCTCGACGGGATCGAACCGCGTTTCCGGGAAGGGCAGGGTGCGCCCAGCGCGGTCGCGAAGGGCTCCAAGGACTTCGCCACCGAACTCGACCTGGAACTGGAGCGCACCATTGCCGAACAGCTGACCCGGCGCACCGGAATCGAGGTACACGGCGAGGAATTCGGTGGCCCCCGGCTGATCGGCGGCACCGCCTGGGTGCTCGACCCCATCGACGGCACCTTCAACTATTCGGCCGGGCATCCCCTGTCGGGCACCCTGCTCGCCCTGGTGCGCGACGGTGAGCCGGTTCTCGGCATGACCTGGCTGCCGGTCCTCGGACAGCACTACGCCGCTGTCGACGGCGGGCCGCTGTTGCTCAACGGTAAACCGCAGTCCTCGCTGGCGCGGGGAACCCTCGCCGAGTCGATGATCGGGTTCGGGGCGTTCAATATCGACTCCACCGGCCGGATCCCGGGCCGGATCCGCTTCGATATGCTCGGCACGCTGAGCCGACTGTCGTCGCGGGTGCGGATGCACGGTTCCACCGGCATCGATCTGGCCTACACCGCCGCCGGGATCCTGGGCGGCACCATCGTATTCGGCCATCACCCCTGGGACAACGCCGGCGGTGTCGTCCTGGTGCGCGCCGCGGGCGGCGTGATAACCGACCTGGCCGGGAACCCGTGGACCATCGAATCCGGGTCCGTGCTGGCCGCCGCGCCCGGCGTGCACACCGAATTGGTCGAGATGATCGCCGCGACCCGCGGCAGTGAGGTGAGGCGATGACACTGGCGGTCCGCGTGATTCCGTGCCTGGATGTCGACGCCGGACGCGTGGTCAAGGGGGTCAGGTTCCAGAACCTGCGCGACGCCGGCGACCCGGTGGAACTGGCCGCGGCCTACGACGCCCAAGGCGCCGACGAACTCACCTTCCTCGACGTCACCGCCTCCAGCGGGGACCGCGACACCATGCTCGACGTGGTGACCCGCACCGCGGAACAGATCTTCATCCCGCTCACCGTGGGCGGCGGTGTGCGCACCGTCGAGGATGTGGACCGGCTGCTGCGCGCGGGCGCGGACAAGGTTTCGGTCAATACCGCCGCCATCGCTCGACCGGAGGTGCTGCGGGAGATGTCGCAGCGGTTCGGCTCGCAGTGCATCGTCCTGTCGGTGGATGCCCGCACCGTTGTGGAGGGAGAGCCGGACACCCCGTCCGGGTGGGAGGTCACCACCCACGGCGGTAAGCGCGGCACCGGTATCGATGCCGTGGAATGGGCGGTCCGCGGTGCCGAGCTCGGCGTGGGGGAAATCCTGCTCAACTCGATGGACGCCGACGGCACCAAGGCCGGATTCGACCTGCCCATGATTCGTACCGTCCGCGCGGCCGTGTCGATCCCCGTGATCGCCAGCGGCGGCGCGGGTGCGGTCGAACATTTCGTACCGGCGGTGCAGGCGGGTGCCGACGCGGTGCTCGCCGCCAGCGTGTTCCACTTCGGTGAACTGACCATCCCACAGGTGAAGGACGCGATGCGGGAGGCGGACCTGGTGGTTCGCTGACGCCACCGATGCGGTGTTCTCACCCGTCCGAACCGCCCCCCCGGGGGCAACCGCCGCCACATGGCGCCTGCTCGGCGAACCGGCCCGCACGACCACCGTGGTGCCCTCCTCGGTATAAAGGGACACCATGAGCCTCGATCCCGCTATCGCCGCCCGCCTCAAGCGCAACGACGCCGGTCTGGTGGCCGCGGTGGCGCAGGAACGGAGCACCGGCGATGTGCTGATGGTCGCCTGGATGGACGATGAGGCGCTGGCCCGCACCCTGGAAACCCGTAGGGCCACCTACTTCTCGCGGTCGCGCGGGCGGCACTGGGTCAAGGGCGAGACCTCCGGGCACACCCAGTACGTGCACGAGGTGCGGTTGGACTGCGACGGTGACACCGTCCTGTTGGTGGTGGATCAGCAGGGCGCGGCCTGCCACACCGGGACCCACACCTGTTTCGATATCGATGTACTGCTGACCGACTCCTGATACCCGTCTTCGCCGACGTGCCCGGACCGGCGCGAGCTCGGGTCAGTTGTCGGGGGACGGGTAGGGGGCGCGTTCGATCCCGACGGCCAACTGGGTGTTGAGCGCCTCGCCGAGTTCGGCCAGGGTGGTCGTCTGGTCGGTGTCGAGGCCGTCGAACACCAGTCGTCGGATCATGTCCAGATAGCCGGGGGCGGCCTCCACCACCTTTCGATGTCCCGCCTCGCTGAGCACCGCCTGGACTCCGCGCCGGCCGCTGGTCGACGAGCGGCGCGCCCAACCCATCCGTTCCAGCTTGGAGACCACATGAGAAAGCCGTGATAGCGATGAATTTGCCCTGTGGGCGAGCTCGCTCATCTGCAGTCGGCGTTCGGGAGCTTCCGACAACAGGGTCAGGACCCAGTACTCGAAATGCGTCACGCCGGATTCGCGCTGGAGTTCGGTGTCCAGCGCACCCGGAAGCCGGGTCATCAGCGCGACGATAGAGCGCCACGCACGTTCCTCGACAGGGCTCAGCCACTTCGTCACGTGTGCCTTCTCTCCAGACAAGTGACGTGGTTCGAATTCAGTCACCCGCTCTCTCGAGTTTGCCACGGCTTCGCTCGCTCGTGTGGGAGGTGTGAATGACAGTTCTCACTCGGACGTGAGGTCATTCACACAGCGGTCCCTCGAGCCCGGTCACCGACTCGCGGCGAACGCGACAATTCAGGACGCCGACCGCTCCCGCAGGAACCTCAGCGCTTCGTCGGCGTGTATGTTCGCGCGTAGTTCACCGCTCACCACGGTGAGTATCCGCCGATCGCGGTCGATGACGAAGGTGCGCCGTTTGACCGGCATCAGCAGGCCGAACAGTCCGCGTTTGACGCCGAATCGCCGCGCCACCGACCCGTCGGTGTCCGACAGCAGCGGATAGTCCAGCCGCTGGGCGCCGGCGAAACCGGCCTGGGTGTCCACCGCGTCGGTGCTGATCCCGGCGCAGCTCGCGCCCAGTTCGGCGAACTCGGCGCTCAGATCGCGGAAATGGCAGGCCTCCGCCGTGCACACCGGGGTGTTCGCGGCCGGATAGAAGAACAGGACGAGCAGGCCCGCGGCCAGCAGATCGTCCAGGGAACGCCGGGTGCCGGTCTGGTCGGGGAGTTCGAATGCGGGAGCGAGTTGTCCGGTTCTCATACGGCGACGCTACCGGTGCCCGCCCTACCAGGCGGGGTGTGACGAGCGGTCCTCGAGCCGTCCTGGGATGATGGGCGGATGCACGGTGTGCTCTCTTCCACGACAACCCGCGAACGTTTCCGAGAACTGGCCGCGGAACACCGCGTTGTCCCGGTGACCCGGAAGGTGCTGGCGGATTCGGAGACCCCCCTGTCGGCCTATCGCAAACTGGCCGGTGATCGGGCGGGGACCTTCCTGTTCGAATCCGCGGAAAACGGCAGATCCTGGTCGCGTTGGTCATTTATCGGGGCGGGCAGTCCGTCCGCGCTGACCGTCGTGGACGACGCCGCCGCTTGGCTGGGCGTCACCCCCGCGGACGCACCGACCGGCGGCGACCCGCTGGACGCCCTGCGGGAAACCCTGGAATTGCTGCGCACCGAACGTCTGCCCGGACTGCCGCCGCTCACCGGCGGTATGGTCGGATACCTCGGCTACGACGCGGTGCGGCGTATGGAACGCCTCCCCGAGATCGCCGTCGACGACCTGCGGCTGCCGGAGATGGTGTTGCTGCTGGCCACCGACCTGGCCGCCTTCGACCACCACGAGGGCGCGATCACCCTCATCGCGAACGCGGTCAACTGGAACGGCACCGCCGAACGCGTCGACGAGGCCTACGACGACGCCGTCGCCCGACTGGACCGGATGACCGCCGCGCTGGCCGCGCCCGCGCCGTCCACGGTATCGGTGTTCGATCAGCCCGAGCCGGTGTTCCGCCGCTCCCGTACCCCGGAACAGTTCGGGGCCGGGGTGCGACACCTGGTGCGGGAGATCGAGGCGGGTGAGGCGTTCCAGGTGGTGCTGTCGCAGCGGTTCGAGATGGACTACGGCGGCACCCCGATCGATTTGTACCGGATGCTGCGCGCGGCCAACCCGAGCCCGTACATGTACCTGCTGCACATCCCCGACTCCGCCGGCGGCACCGCGTTCTCCATAGTCGGTTCCAGCCCGGAATCCCTGGTGACGGTGAAGGACGGCGTGGCCACCACGCACCCGATCGCGGGCACCCGCTGGCGTGGTGCCGGCGAGGAGGACGATCTGCTGCTGGAGAAGGGTCTGCTGGCGGACGAGAAGGAGAACGCCGAGCATCTGATGCTGGTGGATCTCGGTCGCAACGATCTCGGACGGGTCTGCATACCCGGTACGGTGCGGGTGGGCCAGTACCGGCACGTCGAGCGGTACAGCCACGTCATGCACCTGGTCTCCACGGTGAGCGGGCACCTGGCCCCCGGCCGGACCGCCCTGGACGCTGTGCGGGCCTGTTTCCCCGCGGGCACCCTGTCCGGTGCGCCCAAGGTGCGGGCCATGGAACTGATCGAGGAACTCGAACCCACCCGGCGCGGCGTCTACGGCGGGGTGATCGGTTATCTGGACTTCGCGGGCGACGCCGATACCGCCATCGCCATCCGCACCGCCCTGCTCAAAGACGGTGTCGCCTACGTTCAGGCGGGTGCGGGGATCGTGGCCGACTCCGAGGCCGGATACGAGGACACCGAATCCCGGAACAAGGCCATGGCGGTGCTGCGCGCCGTCGCGGCGGCCGAAACGGTGCACGCCTTCGGCGAGGACATGGAGACCGGCAACGGACATTCCTCGGTGGCCGCGGGTACTTCCGCCGCGGTATCCGGGGAAACGGTGGGACTATGACGGATCCGGCCAACCCGCCCGAGCCGACCCCGGAGCCGGGCGGGGGGGCGTCCGGGGGCCCCGGTGCGGACCCCGGGGCCGGGACGCCGGCGGACGAGACGGCCGCATCCTCCGGTGCCGCCTCGCGCGGCCGCGGTCCCGTCGTCCCGCTCGTGCTGCTGGCTGTCGCGGCCGCCGCGCTGTGGGGTTCGTCCCGGCTGACGTGGGTCACCGTCACCTCGGCCGACGGCCTCACCGAACCGCGCACCGACGAAATCGACGGCGGCGTGTGGTTCGGCGCCCTCACTCCGCTGGCCCTGATGCTGCTTGCCGCCGTCGCCGCCGTTCTGGGTACCCGCGGCTGGCCACGCCGGGTGGTCGGGGTGATCATCGCAATGGCCGCGGCGATCACGGCCGTTCCGCCGCTGGCCCTGCTGAACGGTTCCGGGGCCACCGCCGAACGCGCGGCCGCCCTGGCCGAACTGCCGGGCCGCGCCGCGGTCCAGGAGGTAGTGACCTCCACCGGTCCGGCCCTGCTGGCCATGGTGGGCGCGGTGGCCGCCTTCCTCGCCGGGGTATTGCTGGCCCGGATGCCGGAACGCACCACACGCCTGTCCGGCAAGTACGACAATCCGGTGTTCCGACGCGCCGCGGCCACCGATCTGGTCACCAAGCGCCACAGCGGCGCACCCACCGCCGAGCCGGTCTCCGAACGGGTGCTCTGGGACGCGCTGGACGCCGGTACCGACCCCACCGAGTCCGATACCGCGGACCGGGATCCCGACGCCACGACATCCGCGTCCGGCGACCGTGCGGACACGCCCGCGGAGAAGCCGGACGGTTCGGCGGCCCGTGGGGGTGAAGCCGATACCGGCCGCGGCGACGATCCGACCGACGGCGGGGACCGACACGCCCGGTAGTGGCCGCCCGCGGATCCGGCACCCGCAGACCGCGGCTGCCGGGCCGGAGCCGTGGTATCCGACACGCCGGAGACCTGCCCTGGTCACGTGGTCGCGGGCGGGGGTGCTCGCCCTGTCCCCGGTCTCGTGTAACCATGAATTGCACCACATTCGGGTTTCGTTTCGAACGGACCCGCCCCCGACGTAAAGCCCCGACAACGCTCCCTTTACTCTTGATCAGCATCGGTGAGACAGCGCCTGGGGGAAATTCTCCGGCAGTACTCGCGTCTCCCCAGAAAGGATTCGAGCCAGATGACGGTACTCGACTCGATTCTCGACGGGGTCCGCTCGGATGTGGCCGCTCGGGAAGCCCTGCTGGACTTCGCCGCGGTCAAGGCCGCCGCGGCCGCCGCGCCGCCGCCGTTGGACGCGAAGGCAGCCCTGCTCGAAGACGGCATCGGCGTGATCGCCGAGGTCAAGCGGGCCAGCCCGTCGAAGGGTGCCCTCGCCTCGATCACTGATCCGGCGAGCCTGGCCAAGGCCTACGAGGACGGCGGCGCGCGTATCGTCAGCGTGCTCACCGAGGGACGCCGCTTCCACGGATCGCTCGACGACCTCGACGCCGTTCGCGCCACCGTGAACATTCCGGTGCTGCGCAAGGATTTCGTGGTCGGCCCCTACCAGATCCACGAGGCCCGTGCGCACGGTGCGGACGTGATCCTGCTGATCGTGGCCGCGCTGGAACAGGACACCCTGGCCTCGCTCATCGACCGCACCGAATCGCTGGGGATGACCGCGCTGGTCGAGGTGCACACCGAGGAGGAGGCCGACCGCGCGCTCACCGCCGGCGCCTCGGTGATCGGGGTGAACGCGCGCAACCTCAAGACCTTGGAGGTGGACCGGGACTGCTTCGCCCGGATCGCGCCCGGACTGCCCACCGAGATCGTCCGGATCGCCGAGTCCGGTGTCCGCGGCACCGCCGACCTGCTCGCCTACGCGGGTGCGGGCGCGGACGCGGTGCTGGTCGGCGAGGGCCTGGTGACCAGTGGCGATCCGCGTGCCGCGGTGTCGGAGCTGGTAACCGCGGGCACGCACCCTTCCTGCCCCAAACCGGCGCGTCGGGGGCGGTGATGGCAGCGACCGGACGGACCGCTCCCGACGCCCTGCCCCAGGCCAGTGACGGGATCTCGCATCGCAGCGGGCACGAGCCCGACGCGGGCGGTCATTTCGGTGTCTACGGCGGTCGGCACGTTCCCGAGGCGTTGATGGCGGTGATCGAGGAGGTCACCGCCGAATACGACAAGGTCCGCCTGGATCCGGATTTCCTGTCCGAACTGGACCGCCTACAGCGCGACTACACCGGGCGCCCGTCGCCGGTGTTCGAGTGCACCGGTCTGACCGAGTACGCGGGCGGCGCCCGGATCCTGCTCAAGCGGGAGGATCTCAACCACACCGGCTCGCACAAGATCAACAATGTGCTCGGGCAGGCGTTGCTGGCCAAACGCATGGGCAAGCAGCGGGTGATCGCCGAAACCGGTGCCGGTCAGCACGGGGTGGCCACCGCCACCGCGTGCGCGCTGCTCGGCCTGCGTTGCGTGATCTACATGGGCGCCGTCGACACCGCTCGGCAAGCGCTCAATGTGGCCCGAATGCGGCTGCTCGGCGCCGAGGTCGTCTCGGTGACACTGGGATCGCAGACACTCAAGGACGCCATCAACGAGGCCCTGCGCGACTGGGTGACCAACGCCGAGGACACCTACTACTGCTTCGGCACCGCCGCGGGACCGCACCCGTTCCCCATGATGGTCCGCGATTTCCAACGCATCGTCGGTTTGGAGGCCCGCGCACAGGTCAAGGCCATGACCGGCCGACTGCCCGACGCGGTGGCCGCCTGCGTCGGCGGCGGCTCCAACGCGATCGGCATCTTCCATGCCTTCCTCGACGACCCGGACGTCCGGCTGGTCGGCTACGAGGCGGCCGGTGACGGCGTCGACACCGGACGCCATGCCGCGACCTTCACCGGCGGCACGCCCGGTGCGTTCCAGGGCGCCTACTCGTACCTGCTGCAGGACGAGGACGGTCAGACCATCGAATCGCATTCCGTCTCCGCCGGTCTGGACTATCCCGGCGTCGGACCGGAGCACGCCTACCTCAAGGACATCGGGCGCGCCGAATACCGGCCGGTCACCGATGCCGAGGCCATGGACGCCCTGCTGCTGCTCAGCCGCAGCGAGGGCATTATCCCGGCGATCGAATCGGCGCATGCCGTGGCGGGGGCCCTGGAACTCGGCAAACAATTGGGGCCCGGCTCGATCATCCTGGTGAACCTGTCCGGGCGGGGGGACAAGGATATGGATACCGCCGCCCGCTGGTTCGGTCTCTTCGACGAACCCGGCGACCACGCCGGCTCCGGGGATACCGCGGCCGACGGCAAGGAGAACGACCGGTGATCGAGCAGTCCCACCTCACGGCGACCTTCGCGGCCTGCCGCGCCGAGCACCGGGCCGCGCTCATCGGCTATCTGCCCGCGGGCTATCCGGATCTGGCGGGTTCCATCGCCGTTGTACAGGCCATGGTCGAATCCGGCTGCGATATCGTCGAAGTCGGCGTCGCCTACTCCGATCCGGTGATGGACGGTCCCACCATCCAGGCCGCCGCCGAACAGGCGCTGCGCGGCGGGGTGCGGGTCCACGACGTGTTCTCCGTGGTCCAGGCCGTCGCCGATGCCGACGCCCGAGCCGTGGTGATGACCTACTGGAATCCGGTACTCAAATATGGCGTCGACCGGTTCGCCCGTGATCTGGCCGCCGCCGGTGGCTCGGGCCTCATCACCCCGAACCTCATTCCGGAGGAGGCCGACGACTGGTTCGTCGCCTCCGCCGCCCACGAACTGGACCGTATCTTCCTGGTCGCTCCGTCGTCCACCGAGGAACGTCTGGTCAAAACCATCGAGGCGAGTTCCGGATTCGTCTACGCCGCCTCCACCATGGGCGTCACCGGCGCCCGCAAGTCGGTGTCGTCCATGGCGCCCGCGCTGTGCGCCCGGATTCGCACACACAGCGATATTCCGATCGGGGTGGGGCTGGGGGTGCGCTCCGGCGTCCAGGCCGCCGAGATCGCCGGATACGCCGACGGGGTGATCGTCGGGTCGGCATTGGTGACCGCGGCCGCCGACGGCCTGGACGCGGTACGCCGGTTGACCGCGGAACTCGCCGAGGGCGTTCGGTCGGCCACGGTGGCCGGTTGATCCGGCCCGCGCATTCGCGCGGGCGTGTTCGCGGCCCCCGACGGGGTTGAGCACGGCGGGGGCCGATAGCCGGGAAGACGCGCGGGAGACGACCGTCGGACTTGCCATCGTGACCGGCTGGACTACGGTGGCCCCGTGACCGTTCAAGTCCTGGCCGATACCGTTTCGACTATTCGGGCCCCGCAGGGATCCGTACCGTATGCCGGCGTCGCCGACGTGCTGGCCTATATCCCCAGTCCACCACAGGGGGTCTGGCAGCTGGGGCCGTTCCCGCTGCGGGCGTACGCGATCTGCATCATCATCGGAATCGTCGTCGCCATCTGGTGGGGCGAGCGGCGCTGGCAGGCGCGCGGCGGAGAGCCCGGGACCATCCTGGATGTCGCCGTGTTCGCCGTGCCGTTCGGTCTGATCGGCGGCCGGCTCTACCATGTCGCCACCGATTGGCAGAAATATTTCGGCGCCGACGGCGACCCGATGGATGTTCTGAAGATCTATCAGGGCGGCCTGGGTATCTGGGGTGCGGTCTTCCTCGGTGGTATCGGTGCCTGGCTCGCCTGCCGGATCTACCGGATCCCGCTGCCCGCCCTCGGCGACGCCGTCGCCCCGCCCATCCTGCTGGCCCAGGCCATCGGCCGGCTCGGCAACTATTTCAACCAGGAACTGTACGGCCGGGAAACCGATGTGCCGTGGGGGCTGCAGATCTTCCTGCGGTTCGACGATGCCGGAAAGCTCGACATGATGAACGGCGTGTCCTCCGGCGAGGTGCAGAAGATCGTGCACCCGACATTCCTGTACGAGCTGCTGTGGAACGTGCTGGTCGTACTGCTGTTGCTCTGGGCGGACCGACACTTCCGTATCGGCCACGGCCGGCTGTTCGCCCTCTACGTGGCCGGCTACAGTTTCGGCCGATTCTTCGTGGAACTCATGCGCGACGACGAGGCCACCCTGATCGCCGGTATCCGCATCAACTCGTTCACCTCGGCCCTGGTGTTCCTGGCCGCCCTCGCCTACTTCCTGCTCGCCACCAAGGGCCGGGAAACTCCCGCCCAACTGCAGCCCGGGGCGATGAACCATCCGTGGCCGTGGCAGCCGCGTGCGTTGCGGCAGGCCGGGGAGACGTCCGGGGCGAAGCCGGCCGATCGCGTCGACGGCGTGGAGCCGGGCTCGTCGGAGGCGGAGACGAAGAAACCCGGCCTGAGCAAATCGAACGCGGCGGGCGTCGACGCGGAGGACTCCGACCTCGACGGGGACCCGGGCGTCGACCCGAACAGCGGGGACTCGACCTCGGATGCGAAGGACCTGAATCCGGAGGTGAAGGACTCGTCTCCGGAGGGCTCCGCTGCGAAAGAGCCGGGTGCGATGGATTCCGGTGCACAGGGTGCCGACGAGGCGAAGACCGCCGATGACGCGGAGAAGTCCGACACCGGACCGGAAGCGGGGTCGGGCGAGGCGAGTCCGGCGGACGACCCCGCCGATGTGTCGGACACGACGGACGAAAAGGCGGGACGAACTCGCGCTTAGCGGTATCGGGCGGCCGGCTCGCAGGTCCGGGGGGGGTGATTCTGCTTCCGATATTCGCCTCACCCGTGAAACGAGGCCGGGCTCACCGGCGATCCAATGGGAAAGCGTGTATCGGCACCGCCGCGCGACGGTGCCGATACCTGTCCCGCCGCCCGTGCGGCGCCGCCCCACCACTCGCGAGTACATCGATCGACCAACTCGGCCGGGCAGCCACCCGCGCCGGAAACCGGAGAACGCGGATGTTGTCACCGGCACCGACCTTCCCCATTGCGCACCGAGCGCCGAACTCGGGCAGAATCTGGCGTGGCCTTGCGTCGGGGAGGAGAGCACCGGGTTGTCCTCCGCTACCGGGGGCCCGAACACAGGAGGAAACCGATGACCGATCCGTACCAGAACTATCCGCAGGGTGGCCCGCAGTACGGCCCGCCCGGTACCGGCCCCGGTGTGCCGGGCCAGTACCCGTCGCAGCCCCAGCCACAGCCCGGCTACCCCTCCGGCCCTTACGGCCAGCCGCAGCCGATGGGCTACAATCCGGCCGATCCGGAGGCCCCGTACGGCCGCGACTGGAACGGTGTGCCGTATTCCGACAAGCAGAAGCTGGTCGCGGGCCTGTTGCAGATCTTCCTCGGCGCCTTCGGCGCGGGCCGGTTCTACACCGGCCACAATGGCATGGCCATCGGGCAAATCGCGGCCACCTGGTTGACCTGTGGTCTCGGCGGTATCTGGCCGTTGATCGACGGGATCATGATGCTGACCGGCAAGGTAACCGACAGCTACGGGCGCCCGCTGCGCGACTGACGGTGCGACCGGCCCACCGATTACTCGCGATTCACACCGGCCGCAGCGCGCCGTCCCGACCGGGCGCGGTTAGGCTCGACTCGTGATGCGACGGACGAAGATTGTGTGCACCCTCGGACCGGCCACTGCCACCGAGGACCGTATTCGAGAACTCGTCGAGAGCGGTATGGACGTCGCTCGGCTGAATTTCAGCCACGGCGAGCACTCCGACCATGCCGAGAACTACAAGAAGGTGCGGCAGGCGTCCGAGCACGTCGGCCGTGCCGTCGGCATCCTGGCGGACCTGCAGGGGCCGAAGATCCGGTTGGGCCGGTTCACCGAGGGACGTACCGTCTGGGCAGCGGGCGAAGAGATCCGCATCACCGTCGACGATATCGACGGTAATCACGATCGTGTCTCGACCACCTACAAGCAGTTGGCCGTCGACGCCAAGCCCGGGGACCGGTTGCTGGTCGACGACGGCAAGGTCGGCCTCACCGTGACCGCCGTGGACGGCAACGACGTGGTGTGCCGGGTCACCGAAGGCGGGCCGGTCAGCAACAACAAGGGCGTATCGCTGCCCGGTATGGACGTCTCGGTGCCCGCGCTGTCCGAGAAGGATGTCGAGGACCTGGAGTTCGCCCTGAAGCTGGGCGTGGATTTCATCGCGCTGTCGTTCGTGCGTTCGCCCGCGGACGTCGAACTGGTCCACGACGTGATGGACCGGGTGGGCCGCCGGGTCCCCGTCATCGGCAAACTGGAGAAGCCCGAGGCCATCGACAATCTGGAGGCCGTGGTGCTGGCCTTCGACGCCGTGATGGTCGCCCGCGGCGATCTGGGCGTGGAACTGCCGTTGGAGCAGGTGCCGCTGGTGCAGAAGCGGGCCATCCAGATGGCGCGGGAGAACGCCAAGCCGGTCATCGTGGCCACCCAGATGCTGGAATCGATGATCGAGAACTCACGCCCCACCCGCGCGGAGGCCTCCGATGTGGCCAACGCGGTGCTCGACGGCGCGGACGCGGTGATGCTGTCGGGGGAGACCTCGGTCGGCCAATACCCGATCGAGACCGTGCGGACCATGGCGCGGATCGTGTACGCGGTGGAGACCGAATCCACCCGGGTACCGCCGCTGACCCACGTACCACGCACCAAACGCGGTGTCATCTCCTACGCCGCCCGCGATATCGGGGAGCGTCTCAACGCCAAGGCCCTGGTGGCGTTCACCCAGTCCGGTGACACGGTGCGTCGGCTGGCCCGGTTGCACACCCCCCTGCCGCTGCTGGCATTCACCCCCTTGCCGGAGGTGCGCAGCCAACTCGCGCTGACATGGGGTACCGAAACGTTTATCGTTCCCACCGTGAGCAGCACGGATGCCATGATCAAACAGGTCGATCAGGCGTTGCTGAGCATGAATCGATACCGAAAGGGTGACCTGGTGGTCATCGTGGCGGGCTCGCCACCCGGTACCGTCGGTTCCACCAACCTCATTCATGTGCACCGAATCGGCGAGGAGGACCACTAAGTGATCGAGCACCGCGGAGTAATGCCGTGACCGCGTCGTTGGATATCGTTCGCGCGAAGTCCCCGAGCGATCTCGAGGTTCTGCTCGACCTGCTGGACCTCGAACAGACCGATGATGACGTGTTCGTCGGCCGGCACCCGGAGAAGGTGTGGAGCCGCACCTTCGGTGGGCAGTTGGTCGCGCAGGCCATCATGGCGGCGGGTCGCACGGTCGGCGACCGCCCGATTCACGCGGTGAACGCCCATTTCGTGCGCGGCGGGGATGTGAAGCAGCCGATCGAGTACCGGGTGGACCGGCACCGCGACGGTCGCGCCTTCGCCAACCGCACGGTTACCGCGAGCCAGGACGGGCAGGAGCTGTTCGTCATGCTGGCCGCGTTCCAGGATTGGGGCAAGGGCCTCGAACACGCGCACGACCGGCCGGAGGTGCCCGACCCGGAGACGCTGCCCCGCGTGGAGGAGAGCTTCCAGGGATTCGAGGACAAACTGGAGATGTTCGTCAAGGCGCCGCGTCCGATCGATATGCGGTACACGAACGATCCGGCCTGGATTCTGAAGGGCACGGGGGAGCGGCTCAACCACAACCGGGTGTGGATGCGCGCCGACGGTACCCTGCCCGATGATCCGCTCGTCCATGTCGCGGCGCTGGGCTATTCGTCCGACACCACGGTGCTGGACTCGATCATCACCACCCACGGCCTGTCCTGGGGCCTGGACCGGATCGTGGCGGCCACGGTGAATCATTCCATCTGGTTCCACCGCCCGTTCCGTTTCGACGAATGGGCCCTGTACTGCACCGAATCACCGGTCGCCGCGGGCTCGCGTGGTCTGGCCACGGGCCGCTTCTACTCACGCGGTGGGGACCTGTTGGCCACCACCGTGCAAGAGGGTCTGATCCGGCACTTTCCATCCCGGCACTGACCGGCGTCCCGTTCCGGGGCGCCGGCCGGCGACCGGT
Organism: Nocardia brevicatena NBRC 12119; assembly: GCF_000308495.1. GTDB lineage: Bacteria > Actinomycetota > Actinomycetes > Mycobacteriales > Mycobacteriaceae > Nocardia > Nocardia brevicatena. The sequence goes on from NZ_BAFU01000044.1 coordinate 124,944, forward strand.
CAGATCGGTTCGGGGATGGGCTCCCGGTCGGTATCGATACGCTGCCGGGCGCTGATGGTGAACGGGACGCCGGTCGCCGCGGCGTCGAGGCCCGCGGTGAGCCGGCGTTCCAGTGTCGTCATATCGGTATCGGTGAGTTCGGCGGGGTCACCCACCAGCCCCAGTGCGATCTCGTAGGTAGCACGCCCGTCCGGGTCACGGTCGGGGTTGTGGCGGCGCCACCGGGTGTCGAATTCCCGGTGACGAGGATCGTCGTCGGCGACCGGGAGGGTGAACCGCCAGGCGAAGATATCGCGGTCGGACAGGTGGTCGTCCAATGCCGTGCAGACGGTGGCGACAATCCGTTGGAGCGTTTCCGGTGTCACGTAAACATGAAGCGAAACATCCGAAATGCGTTTCGGCATGCCTGATTCCTGTCGTGTGTCGAACCTTCAACGGCAGTGTGCTTCGTCGGGCAGTCTAGTGCCTTCCGGTGGCGCGAGTCAGGCGTACCGGCCTGCGTGCTGAGCCGACACCAATGCCGGCCACGGGGTGGGCGTGGTCGGACGCACTATCGGCTCGGCGCGGTCGGCCGCCGGACACGGAGGTTTCTCGATAGGCCGCAGGAGGGGGCCGGCCGGGATCCGTCGTTGTGCCGCGGCGTCGATGGGGGCAGTGGGTCCGCGCTGTGCCGTGGTCGGGCGCTGTGTCGTGGTCGCATGTCGGGCCCGGACCGCACGGCCGGCCACGGCTCGGTGTCGGGCCGTTCGTGTGCCGCGGGCCGCTGCCGCACAATCGGCCGCGTTGGCCCGGCGGGCCAGAATTGTGTACCCGGTTGCGATAGTGTGTCGGGAGTGTGTCGGGCCGGTGTTCCACGTGGGGTCGTGGCTCCGCGACAGACCGCGGTTCGGAAAAGGCCAGGCCGAGCAGCAGCGGTCGCAGAGCCTCGGTGATCCGGTCACCGACTTCGCAGTAGGCGGCGGCGGACGGCCGACCGGATCGGCGATGTTTTCCACCCCCGCCCGCGACAGATCGTCCCGGGCGGCGTGCAGTCCGGCGGTGGTGCGGGTGGGGGTCGGTCTCGTCGTGTGATGCCGTGGACCGGGGTGCCGGTACCGCAACGACCCCGCGAGTCGATGCTCGTGAATGTGGTGTGCGGTAGCGGGAGAATAGGGGTATGGATCTTCGTGCTCACGCAGATGCATGGTTGACGGCGTGGAACGCGCGCGATCTCGATGCCATCATGGCCTGCTACTCCGATGACGTGGAGTTCGTGGCTTCGACCGTCACGCGGCGTTGGGGTCGTCCGGATGGGCGTCTGCACGGCAAGGCCGAACTGCGCAGGCATTTCGAGTCCGGGTTGGCTCTCGCGCCGAATCTGGTGTTCACCGAAGAGGCGCTGTTGACTCGACCGGGTGGGTACGCGCTGCTGTACCGGCGGGACAACGGCAACCGTGTTCTCGATGTCGTGGAGCTCGATCGGCTCGGTCGCGCAGCCTCCGTCCGGGCGTTCTACGAGTACGACCAGCAGTAGAGCGCGTGACAGCGTCGGTTGGCGTGATGCCGGCTCGGGAAGACGCCGGACATTCGGCGCGGCCAGGTCACCCGATCGGAACCACAGCCGGTGAACCGGGCAGGGAATCGGTGAGCCGAAGTCGACGGCGGGAGGCCGGGCCGGACACGGCTGCTGCGAACTATCCGCGGCCTGGGTAAGGCAACGGGATGGGGTCGTCGGCAAAATGCCTGTTCACCTGGTGCCGAGTGTGGGACTCGAACCCACACGCCCTTTCGGGCAACGGTTTTTGAGACCGTCGCGTCTGCCAGTTCCGCCAACTCGGCGCACCGGGTGCTCATGATAGCCGGTGTGGAGGCCGTTTACCGAATGGGCGTCCCCGCGGAGTGATGATCCCGGAGTTTACGCAGGGTATATGCGGTGCGTGCCGGGGTGAACGGTAGTCTCTATGGCACTCGATCGTGTGGCGGCGGATCGTCGGCCGGGTTTTCTGGTCGGGTCCGCGTCCGTTGTGTCGGGACAGGCATCGGAACCAGAGGGGTCTAGCTATGAGCAGTACTGCGAACGCCGGGGCGAAGCGTGTCGTCGTCGCCGAGGACGAGGCGTTGATCCGGATGGACCTGGTGGAGATGCTGACCGAGGAGGGCTACCAGGTCGTGGGGGAGGCCGGTGACGGCCAGCAGGCGGTCGACCTGGCGACGGAACTACGCCCGGACCTGGTGATCATGGACGTGAAGATGCCACGCCGGGACGGGATCGACGCCGCCGCCGAGATCGCTTCGAAACGTATTGCGCCCGTGGTGATCCTGACGGCGTTCAGCCAGCGTGACCTGGTGGAGCGGGCGCGTGACGCGGGGGCCATGGCGTATCTGGTGAAACCGTTCACGAAATCGGATCTGGTGCCCGCTATCGAATTGGCGGCCAGTCGTTTTCACGAGATCACCGCATTGGAGACCGAAGTCGCCACACTTGCCGAGCGATTGGAGACCCGCAAACTCGTGGAGCGGGCCAAGGGTGTGCTGATGCAGACGCAGGGGCTGTCCGAACCGCAGGCGTTCAAGTGGATTCAGCGCACGGCCATGGACCGGCGGACCACCATGAAAGCGGTCGCCGAAGTCGTCCTGGAGAACCTCGCGCCGCAGTGACGCCGGTCGTTCCCGCGATGCGGGGACGAGGCTGCGCCGGGGCGGGGTGGGTGTCGGCCGCCCGGGCTGTCGGGGGTGGTCCCTAGACTCTCGGATGTGACCCCACCGACCGCCCGGCAACCAGCAGCGCAGCCCACCTCCACCGGCGTCGTCTCCGAGGCGCCCGATATTTCCGGGGAGCGGCCCACCCTGCTGCTACTGGACGGCCATTCGCTGGCCTACCGCGCGTTCTACGCGCTGCCCGCGGAGAACTTCAAAACGGTCACCGGCCAGACCACCAACGCGGTGTACGGGTTCACCGCCATGTTGATCAACCTGCTGCGCGACGAACAGCCCACGCATGTGGCCGCCGCCTTCGACGTCTCCCGGCAGACCTTCCGTGTGGAGCGATACCCGGAGTACAAGGCCAACCGCCTGACGACCCCCGACGAGTTCCGCGGCCAGGTCGAGCTCACCAAGGACGTGCTGGGCGCGCTCGGTATCCCGGTGCTGGCGGTGGCGGGCTACGAGGCCGACGATGTGATCGCCACCCTCGCCGGCCAGGCGGTGCCCCAGGGTTACCGGGTGCTCATCGTCACCGGCGACCGTGATTCCATCCAGCTGGTCAACGACGATGTCACCGTGCTGTACCCGCGCAAGGGCGTCTCGGACCTGACCCGGTTCACACCGGAGGCGGTGGAGGCCAAATACGGGCTGACACCGGTCCAGTATCCGGATTTCGCGGCGCTGCGCGGTGACCCGAGCGACAACCTGCCCGGTATCCCCGGGGTGGGGGAGAAGACCGCCACCAAATGGATTCGCGAATACGGTGATCTGAACACCCTCATCGACCGGGTCGACGAGGTGCGTGGCAAGGTCGGCGACTCGCTGCGCGCCAATCTGAGCAGTGTGGTGCTCAACCGTCAGCTCACCGAGATGGTGCGCGATGTTCCGCTGCCCTACACCCCCGCTCAGCTGGCCCGGGGGCCCTGGGACCGTGATCGTATCCACCGGCTGTTCGACGACCTGGAATTCCGGGTGCTGCGCGACCGGCTGTTCGAAACCCTCGCCGCGCCCACGCCGGAAGCCGAGGCCGGTTTCCGGATCAGCGGTCAGGCCCTCACCCCGGGAAGTGTCGCCGACTGGCTGGCCGAACACGCGAAACCCGGTGCGCGCCACGGGATCTCGGTATCCGGCAGTGGGTCGCCCGGCCGCGGCGATATCCGTGCGCTCGCTCTCGCCGCCGCCGACGGCGAGGGCGCCTACCTCGATATCGTCGCGCTGACTCCCGAGGACGAGGCGGCCCTCGGTACCTGGCTGGCCGACCCGGACGTCCACAAGGCGCTGCATGAGGCCAAGTCCGCCGTCCATGCACTACGCGGGCGCGGGTGGACTCTGTGCGGAGTCACCAGCGATACCGCCCTGGCCGCTTATCTGGTCCGCCCCGGCCAGCGCAGTTTCGACCTGGAAGACCTCTCCCTGCGCTATCTGAGCCGGGAACTGCGCACCGACACGGACGAGACGCCACAGCTGTCGCTGCTCGACGAGGAGGACGCCGCCGACACCCGGCTCGCCGAGGGGGAGATGTTGCGTGCCCGCGCCGTCGCCGACCTCGCCGACGCGCTCGATGAGGAACTGGCGAATATCGAATCCACCGCGCTGCTGCGCGAGATGGAACTGCCGCTGTTCGAGGTACTGGCCACCCTGGAGGATGCCGGTATCGCCGTCGATATCGACCGGTTGGAGGCGCTGCAGCGGCAATTCGCGGACAAGGTCGCCGAGGCGGCGAACGCGGCCTACGTCGTGATCGGCAAGCAGATCAACCTGGGATCGCCGAAACAGCTGCAGGTGGTGCTGTTCGACGAGCTCGATATGCCGAAGACCAAACGCACCAAAACCGGATACACCACCGACGCCGACGCCCTGGAATCGCTGTACGAGAAAACCGAGCATCCGTTCCTGGCGCATCTGCTGGCCCACCGCGACGCCACCCGCCTCAAGGTGACCGTGGACGGCCTGCTCAAATCGGTCGCCGACAACGGCCGCATCCACACCACCTTCAACCAGACCATCGCCGCCACCGGCCGGCTGTCGTCCACCGAACCGAACCTGCAGAACATCCCTATCCGCACCGACACCGGCCGAATGATCCGGGATACGTTCGTGGTCGGACCCGGCTACGAATCGCTGATGACCGCCGACTACAGCCAGATCGAGATGCGGATCATGGCGCACCTGTCCGGCGACGAGGGCCTCATCGAGGCCTTCAATTCGGGGGAGGACCTGCACAGCTTCGTCGCCTCCAAGGCGTTCGACATCCCGATATCCGAGGTGCACCCGGAAATGCGCCGCCGTATCAAGGCGATGTCCTACGGCCTGGCGTACGGTCTGAGCTCCTATGGCCTGTCCACGCAGCTGAAGATCAGCACGCAAGAGGCCAAGGAACAGATGGACATCTACTTCGCCCGCTTCGGCGGTATCCGCGACTATCTGCACGAGGTGGTCGAACAGGCCCGCAAGGTCGGCTACACCCAGACCCTCTTCGGTCGCCGCCGCTACCTGCCCGACCTGGACCACAGCAACCGCCAGCGGCGCGAGGCCGCCGAGCGCATGGCCCTCAATGCCCCCATCCAGGGCACCGCCGCCGATATCATCAAGGTGGCGATGATCAATGTGCACAAGGCCATCGTCGACGCGGGACTGCGCTCACGCATGCTGCTGCAGATCCACGACGAGCTGGTGTTCGAGGTCGCTCCCGGCGAACGCGAGGCCCTGGAGGCCTTGGCGCGTGAGCAGATGTCCTCCGCCATCGAACTCTCGGTTCCGTTGGACGTCTCGGTCGGCACCGGCCCCAGCTGGGACGCCGCCGCGCACTGAGTTGTTTGGCCGCGCCTTCGGCGCGGCGTGTTCGCGGCCCTCTGGTGTCTCGTGTTTCCGCACCCCGAGACTTGTGCCCTGTTGTTTGGCCCGCGCGTTCGCGCAGGCGTGTTCGCGGCCCTCTGGTGTCTCGTGTTTCCGCACCCCGAGACTTGTGCCTTCGGCACTGCGCTTCGGGGTGCGGAAACACGAGACGGGCCGCGAACGGGGTCGCGACGGCGCGACCCTCGACGGGGTGCGTGAGGTGGGGGTGTGGTCTGTTATCGGTAGGTGATTTATTGGGGGTGTGGGGTGGGGGTGGAGATGGGGCGGGTGTGGCACGGGATGTTGAGTGGGGATGGGTGGGCGGCTGTGATCAGGGGAAACGGTGCTTGCCGGGCGGGGAAACAGGGGGTGAATATGGTTGCTATCGGGATGCGAAGTCTTTATCCTCGATCACGTGCAGATTCCCGCCGACCCCCGTGCCGCGCTGAAGGTTGACCTCGGCAGCGTTGTACTTCCGCTCACCACCAGGGTGTCGGGTCGGCTACTGCTCGTAGTAACTCGCCCGTAGCGGGGTCTATCCGGACCGGCCCCTCGCTGCGGGCTGTCGCTTGTTTGCTGGTCCCATCTGCCTACCGAAAACTATTCTTCGGGAAGACCCACGTGCCATGACCATGCTGACTCTGGACAGTAATGAATTCAACGCGTTCGCGCCGAGGAGCCTGCGGGCCGAGAGCGCGGACCTGACCCCTGCCCAATTCCACGACAAATACGGTGAATGCGCCGGCTCCATTCGACTCGGTGCCTGGTCGTCGACCGGTGACCGTAACGGTGCGTTCACCGCCACCCTCGAATTCGCCGGACGCGCGACCACCGTTGTCGCGGCCGGTAGCCCGGTGGCCGCCATGACCTCGGCCCTGTACGAGGCCGGCTATCCGGTCGAGATCCTGCAGTTCCACCAGCGCCGGACCGGCGAAGGCACTGCGACCTATATGCAGTGCGAATTCGACGGGCGCCGTGGTTGGGGCGTCGCCCTGGCCTCCGACGGTGCGGAATCCTCGATGCGCGCCATGATCGCAAGTATCAACCGACTCGGCGCTTGATTCGCTTCCGTCGTAACTATATGCGCGGCAATGTGTTTCGGTGGTAATGGCGGCGCGGACGACAGATCTCGGCCGAGCCGGGCGGCCGGCGGCGCGGCCGAGAACAGCGCCGGGGGTTCGAACCGCGAACCCCGAACGACGACGGTGTGACAGTGAACGACGATGGCGGGCCGTTCACCTCGAAGGGTGAACGGCCCGCCATCGTACTGTCTGCTTCCGGGGCGTTTGTTCGGCCTATTCGGCGGACTGGCCGTTCTTCGTCTGCTGGTCGGCGATCTGCCGGCGAACCTCGTCCATATCCAGTGCCTTCACCTGGGTCACCAGATCCTCCAGTGCGGCGGGCGGCAGTGCGCCCGGCTGCGCGAAGACCAGCACGCCTTCGCGGAAGGCCATGATGGTCGGGATGGACTGGATATTGGCGGCCGCCGCCAATCCCTGCTCGGCCTCGGTATCGACCTTGCCGTGCACCACATCGGGGTGCTTCTCCGACGACGCCTCGAAGGTCGGCGCGAAGCTGCGGCACGGGCCGCACCAGGAGGCCCAGAAATCGACGAGTACCACGTCGTTTCCGGTGACGATCTCATCGAAGTTCTGCTGTGTCAGCGTCTGGGTGGCCATGGCGTCCTCTCATCTCGGTATGCGGTGCAACGCCGACGCCGGCCGCGATGTTCCACAGCGGTGTCGGACGCCGCGGGTGGTCGGGTCCTGTTCGAGCGATCGGCCGGTCGAGGTGACGATCACCCATCGTGTCGAACGGGCCGCCGAACTGCGCCCGGCGTGGTTACGCCCGGCTACCTCCTGTGACGCCGATGCTCACCCGACCTGGGTGACCGGCCATGCTCGCCGCTGATCACCGTCCCATCTCCGGATACCCACCACCGTAGCCGTGGAATCCCGATCGGAGGCCACCGCCTGTACCGCCTCGCCGAGTCGATGCGGCAGGATGCGCCGGGCCAGGGTGATATGGGGTGTCCAGTGATCCGGTCGTAGATTCGCCGGTATCCCGGGGCACGGCTCCAGGATCTGGTACACCCGTCGGTGCCAGCCCAGCAGTGGTTCGGACGGAACCACCAGCCGCACCAGGATGGGCCGCCGGGCACCGAAGATCAGCACCCCGCCCAACCGTACCGGGAACGGCCGGAACTGCAGGACTTCGAGTTCGTTCTCGATCCGCGGCCGGATCTGCCGGGCAACGCCCACCGTGATGTGCGGTCGGTGCCGTTGGGCCTCCGGGCCGCGATTGGTGGAATTACCGCTTCCGAGGCTGGGCAGCCCGGCCTCGGTGAGCAGGTTCCACTGCTGCCGGATCGCTCCCTCCGCCGTCTCGTCCAGCACGAGTTCGACCGACTGCACCATGTCGTGAGCTTATGTGCTGTGGCGGATCGGGGCGGTTCGGCGAGGACTATCGCGTTCGCTAGCGTAATGATATTGTGGTGATATCACTTTGATAGTGGAGGATGTCATGGAGTTTCGGAACGCTGCGCGGGCCAACGGGTTCGTGGTGCTACTGGTGTGGTTGGTGCCGTTCGTCGCGCTGACCGTGGCCGCGGTATTGGGATTCATCGCCGCCGGGCGCGACCACAACGCGGGAGCGCTGGCCGGGGCCATCGCGGCCTGTGTGCTGTTGGTGCTGCTGCTGTTCGCAATCACCGGGTTGACCGTGGTGAATCCGAACGAGGCCAAGGTGGTGCAGTTCTTCGGCCGGTATATCGGCTCGGTCGGCGAGCCCGGCTTCTTCTCGGTGCTGCCGCTGACCGATCGGCGCAGTATCTCGCTGCGGGTGCGCAACTTCGAGACGCAGAAACTCAAGGTCAACGATGCCGACGGCAATCCGGTCGAGATCGCCGCAGTGGTGGTGTACCGGGTAGTCGACAGCTTCAAGGCGGCCTTCGCCGTCGATGACTACGAGGAATATGTGGCCACCCAGTCCGAGGCCGCGGTGCGTCATCTGGCCACCACCCACCCCTACGACGCGCACGAGGCCGATCGGACCAGCCTGCGCGACGGTACGGAGGTCGCCGAGGAACTGACCGTCGAACTGCGGGAACGCACCGAGACCGCCGGAATCGAGATCATCGAGGCCCGGATCACCCACCTGGCCTATGCTCCGGAGATCGCGCAGGCGATGCTGGTGCGCCAGCAGGCCGCGCAGGTGGTGGCCGCCCGCGCCCGGATCGTCGAAGGCGCGGTGGGCATGGTGGGTCTGGCGCTGGAACGGCTGGTCGAAGAGGGCATGGTGGATCTGGACGAGGAACGAAAGGCCGCCATGGTGTCGAATCTGCTGGTCGTCCTGTGTGGGGACCGGCCGACCCAGCCCGTGGTCAACGCCGGATCCCTCTACGCCTGACCGCCACCGATGGCCGATCGCAAGAAGGTGCTGCTACGGCTCGACCCGGCCGTATACGACGCCCTCGCCCGGTGGGCGGCCGACGACCTGCGCAGCGTCAACGCGCAGATCGAGTTCGCCCTCCGGCTGGCGCTCGAACAGGCGGGACGTAAACCGCGCACCGGCCGCGGGGACTCCTGAGCGACCGCCCGGACCGCGAAAGCGGCCGGGCGGTCGCGGCCGTCAGCTCGGTTTGTGGCTGACGAAGATCGCGGTGCCGGGGAAGTACTGTCCCCGCAGTGGGCTCCACTGGCCCCATTCACGGTCCAGCCACTCCGGCCATTCCGGTTCCACGATGTCGTCCAGCACCAACCCGGCACCCACGATCTCCCGTACCCGGTCGCCGATGGTGCGGTGATGTTCCACATAGACAGGGTTGCCGTCGCCGTCGACCTCGGTATAGGGGGTGCGGTCGAAGTACGGCACGGTGGCGACGAGCCCCGTCGGCCCCGGATCGTCGGGGAAGATCCACCGCATCGGATGGTTCACCGAGAAAACCCACCGCCCGCCGGGCCGCAGGACCCGGGCGACCTCCCGCATCACCAGCGCGGAATCGGCGACGAACGGCACCGCGCCGAATGCCGAACACGCCAGATCGAACGATTCGTCCGCGAACGGCAGCGACTCCGCGTCGGCCTGGACGAGCGGTACCCGCGGTCCGCCCCGTGCCATGGCGGCCAGCCCGCGGGAGAGCATCCCCATCGAGAGGTCCAGTCCCACCGCCGCGGCGCCCTGCCCGGCCAACCAGCGGGAACACGGCGCCGACCCGCAGCCGATCTCGAGTGCTCGTTTGCCCGCCACCTCGCCGAGCAGCCCCATATCGCCCTCGTGCAGGCCCTCCGGACACCAGATGAATTCGCCGCCGAGGGAGTCCACGCCCAGGAATTCGGCATGGGCGTCGTGGTACTGCTCGACGTCGGCATCCCACCAGCGGCGGCTCGCGCGCCGGCTGTCGGTGGAGCCGATCCGGTCTCGGCCTACCCCCGCGGTTCCCAACTGTGCGTTTGCCAGCGCATGGCGTTCTTCCGGCATCGGGCGATACTATGTGGAACGTTTTCGGTGGATGTAGGGAAGGTCCTCGGCGCGCCGTAGGGACCGGTTTGCCCGCCTCGCCGAAGGTCGCGTACGCTGAACGCGCGAATGATCACACCATATGCAGAGTGGTGTATCGCAGCGTACCGAAAGTTCCAATGTCCGCAACCGACCACAATCCGTCCGGAGCAAACCGCCACATGCCCACCACCATCACCTCGCCGCAGGTAGCCGTCAACGATATCGGCTCCGCCGAGGACTTCCTCGCCGCCATCGACGCCACGATCAAGTACTTCAACGACGGCGATATCGTCGAAGGAACCATCGTCAAGGTCGATCGTGACGAGGTTCTGCTCGACATCGGCTACAAGACCGAGGGCGTCATCCCCTCCCGTGAGCTCTCCATCAAGCACGATGTCGACCCCAACGAGGTCGTTTCCGTGGGCGATGAGGTGGAGGCGCTCGTCCTCACCAAGGAGGACAAGGAAGGCCGCCTGATCCTGTCGAAGAAACGGGCGCAGTACGAGCGCGCGTGGGGCACCATCGAGGAGCTCAAGGAGAAGGACGAGGCCGTTCGCGGCACCGTGATCGAGGTCGTCAAGGGCGGTCTGATCCTCGATATCGGTCTGCGCGGCTTCCTGCCTGCCTCGCTGGTGGAGATGCGTCGGGTACGTGATCTGCAGCCGTATGTCGGCAAGGAGATCGAGGCGAAGATCATCGAGCTGGACAAGAACCGCAACAATGTGGTGCTGTCCCGGCGTGCGTGGCTGGAGCAGACCCAGTCCGAGGTGCGCAGCGAATTCCTGCACCAGCTGCAGAAGGGCCAGGTCCGCAAGGGTGTGGTCTCCTCCATCGTCAACTTCGGCGCCTTCGTCGACCTGGGCGGTGTCGACGGTCTGGTGCACGTCTCCGAGCTGTCCTGGAAGCACATCGACCACCCGTCCGAGGTCGTCGAGGTGGGCAACGAGGTCACGGTCGAGGTGCTCGACGTCGATCTGGACCGCGAGCGCGTCTCGTTGTCGCTGAAGGCCACCCAGGAAGACCCGTGGCGGCAGTTCGCCCGCACCCACGCAATCGGGCAGATCGTGCCGGGCAAGGTCACCAAGCTGGTTCCGTTCGGCGCGTTCGTGCGCGTCGAGGAGGGCATCGAGGGCCTGGTGCACATCTCCGAGCTGGCCGAGCGCCATGTCGAGGTGCCGGACCAGGTCGTGGCCGTGGGCGACGACGCGATGGTCAAGGTCATCGACATCGACCTGGAGCGGCGCCGTATCTCGCTGAGCCTCAAGCAGGCCAACGAGGACTACAGCCCCGAGTTCGACCCGTCGAAGTACGGTATGGCCGACAGCTACGACGAGCAGGGCAACTACATCTTCCCCGAGGGCTTCGATCCCGAGACCAACGAATGGCTCGAGGGCTTCGAGAAGCAGCGGGAAGAGTGGGAGAACCGCTACGCCGAGGCCGAACGCCGGCACAAGATGCACACCGCGCAGATGGAGAAGATGACGGCCGACGCCGCGGCCGAGGCCGCGAACGGCGGTGCGGGCAACTACTCCTCCGAGAGCGGTGCGCAGGCCCCGTCCGGTCAGGCCGAGCCGGCCGGCGGATCGCTGGCCAGCGACGCCCAGCTCGCCGCGCTACGGGAGAAACTGTCCGGTAACGCGTAAACCCGCGGCGGGTATCCGCCCGCCGCGATCGGCACAACACGCGAAGGCCCCGGTCTATCGAGGGTAGGTTCCAGGGGCATCGCAACACCGCTTGGTTCAGGTGGTCGGTAGATCACGCAGACGCTCGGCCGGGATATCCCGGCCGAGCGTTTTGCGTGGGCGGTCGTCGAGCTGCCGGGTGCACATGTTCGAGTTCTTCGGGTGGGTGGACGCCGAGGTCGCGGCCTCGAGGAAGAAAACGGCCGGCTCGGTTGGCGCTACCGCCGGATTCCGCGTGGATGCTCCTCACCTCCTGGACTGCGGCCGAGGACGTGGTAGCTAGTTGGTGGATAGCTTGGCAGGCATAGAGCGGTAGGCGTGCAGATTCCGCAGGGGATGAGGGATCGGCGGGCCGTCCAGGCGCAGATTCGGATACCGGTCGAAGAGCGTTCGCAGCGCGATGGTGCCCTCCAGTCGGGCCAACCTGGCTCCCAGACAGCCGTGTATCCCGCTGCTGAACGCGAGATGTTCCGTGGCGTTGTCCCTGGTCACGTTGAATTGTTGGGGATCGGGGAAGACTGCGGGGTCGTTGTTGGCGCCCGCCAACGACAGTAGGACCAGGGAACCCGATTTGATGCGCTGATCAGCGATGTCGACGTCGCAGTTCGCGACCCGGCCGGTCATCCGCACAGGACCGTCGTAGCGCAGGATTTCCTCGACTGCGTTCGGCCACAGCCCCGGCTGCGCGGTCAGCAGTTTCAGCTGGTCTGGGTGGCGTGTCAATAGGACGATTCCGTTGCCGAGCATGTTCACCGTCGTCAAGAATCCGGCGTCCAGTAGCAGGGCCGCGTTGGCCACCTGCTCGCGGCGGCTGAGCTCGCCACCTGCCACCAGCATGCCGAGTACATCGTTGTTCGGTTCGGCGGTGAGTCCGTCGAAGTAGTGGTCGAAGTATTGCTTGACCTCGACGAGGTCTTCCATGGCGTGACGGTAGGTGGTCCAGGCCAGGCCTCGTTCGAGCAACGGCGCGCCGGTGTTTCCCCATTTCAGCAAGGTCGAATGCATATCGGCCGGCAATCCGAGAATCTCGGCGATGACAGTGACGGGCAGCTGTGCGGAGAAGTCGTTGATCAGATCCGGGCGAGGCTTCGATTCCAGGTGTTCGAGTAGGTTTTCGGTCACTTCTGCAATTCGATCCTCCAGCGTGGCAATCGCCTTCGGGCCGAATGCCTGCCGGACCGAGCGTCGGTACCGGGTGTGATCCGGCGGGTCGGTCACCAGCATCGAGGGTGGTTCCGTGAGGTTGGGAAGTCCCGGATCCGTCTTGGTCAGCGTCCAGCGGATCGGCTTCGGCAGGGCCGGATGATTGGGCGTCACCACACCGAAGCGTCGGTCTCGCAGGATGAGTCGGCACAGTTCGTGGTCCGCGGTTACGTGTACCCCCGACATCCTGGGAATTCGGCCCCGCCGCCGGATCTCCTCGATGTACGGCGACGAGCCGAGCAAGCGATCCTGACCGACGGCGATTTGCCCGAGAGGATCACCTCGACGCGCCGACCACTGAAGATAGGTCCGTAACAGGCCGTGAGTGAGCAGCCACCGAATCCACGTACGAGTCAACATTGCCACCTCCTCGCTCCCGGACCCACTGTTCATGATAGAGAGTAGCTATGGCATGGCGCTGCTATGGAGCGGTCGGCGGTCGCCGGTGCTGTTCGAGCCTCGGCGATTCCAACGGCGCGAAGTTCGATCCGAACCAGAACTACCTGCGCTATGTCGAGGGCGCCGGTCGAGACCGGATCTACCCCCGGCCATCGCGTGGATGCCATCGCCGGAGAACCAGGAGCGTCGGGTCGCTATACCGTCGCCGTGACCAAACTCGTCCCGACCGGTGAGGTGCTCCGCACCCGGACGCTGACCTGCGACATACTGTTCCTGGCCGTGGGCCCCATCGGCGCCTCCGAGCTGTTGGTGCGTGCGCGGGCAACAGGCGCGCTGCCGAACCTGGACGAGCACGTCTCGATGACGCTGGTCACGCCTACCGGTCGCGGTCGCCATGACACGTGAATTCTCGGATCCGCCCTTATACAGTCGAGAGCTGTGAACGAGACTCCGGCCACGAACCGTGGGCGGTCGCTCGCCGAACAGCTGGCGATCCGGCTGCTGTACCCGACATCCCGGCCCACCGAGGAATCATTGCGGGGGGCTGTCGCCGGCAAGGTGGTGCTGGTGACCGGGGCCTCGCACGGTATCGGCAAGGCCAGTGCGCGGAAGCTGGCCGCGGCGGGCGCGGTGGTGCCGCTGGTGGCCCGTTCCCGTCCTGAATTGGAACAGCTGGCCGCCGACATCGCGGCCGACGGTGGCACCGCCCACGCGTACGCGACCGACCTGACCGACATGGATGCCGTCGACCTGCTCGGCCGGACGCTGCTGGCCGAGTACGGGCACATCGATGTCGTGATCAACAACGCGGGAAAGTCGATTCGCCGGCCCATCGCCGAGTCCTACGACCGCTTCCACGACTTCACCCGCACTATCGACATCAACTATCTCGGTCCGGTGCGGCTGCTGCTCACTCTGTTACCCCATATGCGCGCACGCAGGCAGGGGCACATCGTGAATGTCTCCACCTGGGGCGTGCTCATGCCGCCGAGTCCGCGCTGGTCGGCCTACTTCGCCTCGAAAGCGGCCTTCGACGTCTGGCTGCGCAGCGTCGCCGCCGAAATCGCCGGCGACGATGTCACCACCACCTCGGTCTACATGCCGCTGGTCCATACCAGAATGAGCGCCCCCACCGACTTCAGCCGCATCCCCGGTCTGACCATCGATGAAGCCTCCGACCTCATCTCCCACGCCGTCACCGCCAAACCCCGCGATATCGCCCCCTGGTGGGCGGTCCGGGTGCAAGCCTGGTCCGCTGTCCACCGCAACCAGGCCCGGCGCTTTCTGGAACGTAGGTTCCGCCGCTGAACACCGGACCGGGAGTGCGGGGCCCGCACCCGAGGCCCCCGACCCACCGGGATACCAACTGCCGTGGACTCCGCCGGAACCCGGTCGGTAACCGGCCTCGCCTGATCCGCTACCGGTACTCTCCTGCTCTGTATGGCAGAAGACCCCGCAAAGATCGAGGCCTTCTGCCGTTTGCGGGGGGATACGCGCGATCGTGGCCCGGTCCCCGGGGAAAGGACCGGGCCACGACGGGCGCTGCGATCAGCCGGCGGTTGCCGGTGCCCACCGGGCGCGCGCCGGAACCGGACGCCTGAGGCGGGTGACGAAGCCGTGGCGGGCGGGGACGGTCAGCGCCGCGAACCACGAGCGTCGATATCTGGCCAGCGCGGCCGCGGCGGCGGGGAACTCGAGACAATACACTCCGTCCGGCATACCCAGTCGGTGTCGACCCGTCGTGCTCTTCCTCGTGCGCATGGCCTGTCCTCCGTCTCGCCGGGTCTTCCTTCTGCTTCACGGGGTGTGTCCTGGACGCGGCCGAAGATTAACCGAACTGTGGTCTTCGGCCCCGTATCCATGCCGAAGAATCGCCGCGTCGTATCGGAAAAGTTATTGGCAAACCCCCCGGTATCGAAGCGGCAGCGAATGCGACACTGAGCGCATGTTACGAATCGGCCTCACTGGAGGTATGGGTGCGGGTAAGTCCACGGTCGCGCGGACGCTCGTCGACCGCGGTGCGGTGCTCATCGACTCCGATGTCATAGCCCGGGAAGTGGTCGCCCCCGGCACCGAGGGACTCGCCGCGCTGGTCGACGCCTTCGGCGCGGATATCCTGGCCGCGGACGGCAGCCTCGACCGTCCGGCGCTCGCCGTCAAGGCGTTCGCCGACGACGAGTCCCGCGCCCGACTCAACGGGATAACCCATCCTCTGGTGGGCAAGCGCACCGCCGAACTGCTCGCCGCCGCAGCCCCCGACGCGATCGTGGTGCAGGATATCCCGCTGCTCGTGGAGAACGGGCTGGCGCCGTTCATGAATCTCGTCCTCGTTGTCGACGCCGCGGTTCGGACCCGGATCCGGCGGCTGGTCGAATTCCGGAACGTGTCCGAGGCCGATGCTCGGTCCCGTATTGCCGCCCAGGCCACCGACGAGCAGCGCCGGGCGGTCGCGGACGTGCTGCTGGACAACAACGGCCCGGCCGGACAGGTGGAAAACGCGGTGCACCGGCTGTGGGACGAGCGCCTGGTGCCGTTCGAGGCCAATGTACGCAGCGGAACCGTGGTCCGTCCGGAGTTGAAGGTGGTCGAACACGATCCGGAGTGGGCGGCGCAGGCACAGCGGTTGATCGCCCGGCTGCGGGCGGCTTGCGGTGCCGCTGCGCGCGGCGTCGACCACATCGGCTCCACGGCAGTGCCGGGCCTACCGGCCAAGGATGTGATCGATATCCAGGTCTCCGTTGCCGATATGGCCGTCGCGGACGGCCTGCGCGCTACCCTGGCGGCCGCGGGCTTCCCGCTCATACCCGGACACACCCATGACACACCGAGAACGGCAGCCCGCGATTCGTCCGCCGCGGGTACCCGACACTGGGAGAAGCGCGTGCACGGCAGCGCGGACCCGGGCCGACCGGCCTACGTGCATCTGCGAGCGGCCGGGAGCCCCGGACAGATATTCGCGCCGGCCTTCCGTGACTGGCTCCGTGCCGACCGGGCCGCCTGTGACGAATACACCGAGGTGAAGCGAGAGGGCGAGGCCAAGGCAGCGGGCCTCACCGGAGATGCGGCGACAGCGGCGTATCTGGCGGTGAAGGAGCCCTGGTTCGACGCGGTGTATCCGCGTGTCATGGCTCATATCGAAGCCACGTGAGCGGCATGCCCAGGGACTCGGTCCAACGTTGGAAGTCGTAGCCGTGGGCTGCGATACCGTCGATGGCGGTGGTGGCGGTGACAATGGCGCGTTCGGCGGTGCCGGCATCGATGAGGCCCGCGGTATGGGCGGCGAGCAGTTCGTCGACGTCCAGTAGCTCGGTGCCGCGACCGGTGCGGACCACCAGGTCGAGGTAATGGTCCTCCGAGCGCCACCGGTGCGGCTCGATCGGACCGAAGTCACCGATATCGAGGTAGTAGTCCTGGTCGCGGCGGTGGGCGGGACGGAAGTGGAATACAGTGGCGCGCAGCGACAACTCGGGCAGCAGCCAGGACTCCAGATAGTGGAATTCCGGATGGTCGGCGGTGCGCGCCATGTACAGACCCCACGGTTCGACGTGGTATCGCTCGACCTTGCGGACGAAACCCTTGGGGTCGATATTGGTCAGCTCCGACACATTGAAGTACTCGACCTTGGGATGGTGGACGTCCACGGAAGGTGCCTGCGACATATTTGCCGAATCTACCGTCGGCTACGGTACGGGCGGCAATGTGTCGGTGGCCGGGCCTAGGCTGGTGGGTATGGCATTCGCAACCGAACTCCGCGCCTCGGGTACGACCGGCGGCGAGGCGGACGGCGAGACCCCCCTGGCCCGTTCGGAGTTCCGGCCGGTCGGCGAGATCGAACGCGCCGACGGCAGGTTCGAGGTGGTCAGCCCGTACGAACCCGCCGGCGACCAGCCGGCCGCCATCGACGAGCTGGAACGACGGCTGAAGGCGGGCGAACCGGATGTGGTGTTGCTCGGCGCGACCGGCACCGGTAAATCGGCGACCACCGCCTGGCTCATCGAACGGGTGCAGCGGCCCGCCCTGGTGATGGCGCCGAACAAGACCCTCGCCGCTCAGCTGGCCAACGAGCTGCGGGAGATGCTGCCGCACAACGCGGTGGAGTACTTCGTCTCCTACTACGACTACTACCAGCCCGAGGCGTATATCGCGCAGACCGACACCTACATCGAGAAGGACAGCTCGATCAACGACGACGTGGAGCGGCTGCGCCATTCGGCCACCTCCGGCCTGCTGTCCCGGCGGGATGTGGTGGTGGTCGCGTCGGTGTCGTGTATCTACGGTCTGGGCACCCCGCAGTCGTATCTGGATCGCTCCATCCGGCTCGAGGTGGGCGCCGAGGTCGACCGTGACGCGCTGCTGCGGCTGCTGGTCGACGTCCAGTACACCCGCAACGATATGGCCTTCACCCGGGGCTCCTTCCGGGTGCGCGGCGATACCGTCGAGATCATCCCCTCCTACGAGGAGCTGGCGGTGCGGATCGAGTTCTTCGGCGACGAGATCGAGGCGCTCTACTATCTGCATCCGCTCACCGGGGACGTGGTGCGCAAGGTCGATACGCTGCGGATCTTCCCCGCCACCCACTATGTGGCCGGCCCGGAGCGGATGGAGCGGGCGATCCGCGATATCGAGGCCGAACTCGACGAGCGGCTGGCAGAGCTGGAACGGCAGGGCAAACTGCTGGAGGCGCAGCGGCTACGGATGCGCACCCAGTACGACCTGGAGATGATCCGCCAGGTCGGCTTCTGCTCGGGTATCGAGAACTATTCGCGGCATATCGACGGCCGCCCCGCCGGGTCGGCGCCCGCGACTCTGCTGGACTATTTCCCCGACGATTTCCTGCTGGTGATCGACGAATCGCATGTCACCGTGCCGCAGATCGGCGGTATGTACGAAGGGGATATGTCGCGCAAGCGCAATCTGGTCGAATACGGTTTCCGGCTGCCGTCGGCGGTGGACAACCGCCCGTTGACCTGGGAGGAGTTCGCCGAACGGATCGGGCAGGTGGTGTATCTGTCGGCCACTCCCGGCCCGTACGAGCTGGGCCGCACCGGCGGCGAGGTGGTGGAGCAGGTCATCCGGCCGACCGGGCTGGTCGATCCGAAGGTGGTCGTCAAACCCACCAAGGGGCAGATCGACGATCTGCTACACGAGATCCGGCTGCGCACCGAACGCGACGAGCGGGTCCTGGTGACCACCCTGACCAAGAAGATGGCCGAGGACCTCACCGACTATCTGCTCGGCCTGGGGGTGCGGGTGCGCTATCTGCACTCCGAGATCGACACTTTGCGCCGGGTGGAGCTGCTGCGCCAGCTGCGGTTGGGTGAATACGACGTACTCGTCGGCATCAACCTGTTGCGGGAGGGCCTGGACCTGCCCGAGGTATCGCTGGTGGCGATCCTGGACGCCGACAAGGAAGGGTTCCTGCGCAGCAGTACCAGCCTGATCCAGACCATCGGCCGCGCCGCCCGCAATGTGTCGGGCGAGGTGCACATGTACGCCGACAAGGTCACCGATTCCATGCGTTTCGCCATCGACGAGACCGAACGCCGACGTGCCAAGCAGATCGCCTACAACGAGGAGATGGGGATCGATCCGCAGCCGCTGCGCAAACGGATCGCCGATATCCTCGACCAGGTCTATCAGGAAGCCGACGACGAGGTGGCCGTCGGCGGATCGGGCCGCAACGTCAGCCGCGGCAGGCGGGCCCAGGGCGAACCCGGACGCGCGGTGAGCGCCGGCATCGTCGAGGGCCGGGATGTATCGTCCATGCCCCGCGCCGAATTGGCGGATCTGGTGCAGCAGCTCACCGACCAGATGATGAATGCCGCACGGGAACTGCAATTCGAGCTCGCGGGACGGCTCCGCGACGAGATCGCGGATCTGAAGAAGGAACTACGCGGTATGGATGCCGCCGGGCTGCACTGAGTTCCGCGAGGACGCCGAGTAGCTGCGGGGCGTTCCGGCCCGTGGCGTCAGTACGCCCCGTCGCCCTTGGCGACGGTCCGTACCGTCCGGGCGATTATCCGTAGGTCCAGCAGCATGGACCAGTTCTCGACATAGGAGATGTCCAGCGCCACCGACTCCTCGGCTGAGAGGTCCGAGCGCCCGCTCACCTGCCAGAGTCCGGTGATACCGGGGCGCACCAGCAGACGGCGGCGCATGACCTCGTCGTAGGAGTGGACCTCGCGCCGCACCTGCGGGCGCGGACCGACGACGCTCATATCGCGGAGGAGCACATTGAAGAACTGTGGCAGCTCGTCGAGACTGTACTTGCGCAGAAACCGGCCCACCGGGGTCACACGCGGGTCGTTCTTGAGTTTGAAGAACAGTGGGTTGCCGCCGTTCGCGCTGATCAGCGAGGTGACTTCCTTATCGGCCTGCACGTACATACTGCGGAACTTGATCATTCGGAACGGTTTGCCGTCCATACCGATTCGCTCGGACAGGTAGAAGACCGGCCCGACGCTGGTGGATTTCACGGCGATGGCGATGGCGAACAGTACAGGGGCGATCGCCAAAAGGACCAGCATGGAGAAGCAGACGTCGAAGCAGGCCTTGCCGAACGAGAGCGCACGATCGTATTGGGGACGTTCGATGTGCAGCATCGGCATACCGGCCAGCACTTGGCCGGCCACCCGGGTGCCGGAGATATCCATGACGCCGGGGGCCACGATGAGGTCGGTTCCGAAGGCGTCGAGTTCCCAGGCGAGCCGGCGGATGTCATGGGGACCGAGCCGGTCTGTGGCCATCACTACGACGGTATCGGCGCCGGTGCGACGGACCGCGCTGCGAACGGAGCGGTCGTCGCCGACGATCGGGATGTCCCTCCGGCCGGCGCGGAGGGTGGCGGATCCGGTCGGCGCGGCGTCGGTGGGGGTGCATACCCCGACCACGTGATAGCCGTGGGCATCCTGCTCGGAGAACGCGGTCGCGATGGCGCGGGCGGCGTCGAGGCCGCCGACGACGAGAACCGAGCGGCGGTACCGGCCGAGTGCCCGGTGCCGGGCTGCGTGCCCGCGCCAGAGCGCACGGGTGACGACCAGTCCGAGCAGACCGAGTGGCAGCGCGATCACCAGGTAGTTCTGTGCGATATCGATGCGTAGGATCAGCGAGGCGATCGCGATCACGCCGAACAGTTGCAGGGTGGCCGAGAGGAGGTGGCGATATTCCGCGCTGCCGACGCCGGCGGTGTGCGGGGAACGGGATCCGTTCCAGCCCAGCAGTACCGACCAGCCGAACGCGATCCCGATCGTGAGCGCGGTGGTGCGCGGTTCGAGTTCCCAGGTGAGGGGTGGGGTGGCGGTGATACCGAACAGTTGCGCGCCCAGGGCCGCCAGGGTGACCACGAGGGTGTCGGTGCCGGCGAGCCGGCGCAGATAACCAGCGCGCCATGAGTCCCGGTCATCAGGACTCGGCAGATGCAAGTTGACGGCGCCCTCGACCACCCGCAGATCCAGAACCATGAAACGTACTCGCTCGAACTTCTCACCGTTCGTGTTCCCGACTGCCTTGCGCAACAACGGGCTCACACCATTTCCAGGAAGATCGGCCTCGAAAATACGAGAAGGACATCGTTGCCGGGGCCGGTCTGTTGCAGAAGTATTGCCCTGATCTTCATCCGACACAAGTGGGGAAAATCGGTTCGTGGACCGAAGTGGTCATTCGCGGGCGGGAATACCCGTCGACCGCTGATTCGGTTGCCCGCCATCGTTTTATAGGGGCCGAGCGTTACGAGTTTTGCCGAAAATATGCCAATGATCACTTGAACGCAATTGGCTGCCACCGTTGTGTCGCAACTACGCCAGATCGGTGCTACTTTCCCGTCGATCGGCAGAGAAGTTGCTTCTCGGGATGCCCAGCGGCGCCGATACATGTGACCGTTCGAGTGGAGCCCAAGTGCGTTGTCGACTATGTGATTCATCCCGTCTGGCCGGTGTTCTGGACCTGGGGGCCACACCTCCCTGCGAGAGTTTCCTGTCCGAGGCGCAGCTAAACATGCCGGAAACCACCTACCCGCTGTACCTGCGGTTGTGCACGGACTGCCTGCTGCTCCAAATCCCGGCGCTGATCACACCGGAGCAGACATTCACCGAATACGCCTACTTCTCCTCCTATTCCGACAGTTGGGTGCGGCACGCCCGAGAGTTCGTCGATGCGGCGGTCGCCCGGCTCGGGCTGGGCACGCACTCGTTTCTGGTGGAAGTCGCCAGCAACGACGGCTACCTGCTGCGCAATGCGGTGGAAGCGGGCATCCCCTGCCTGGGTATCGAGCCTTCGGAGAATGTCGGCGCCGCTGCGCGGGCTGCCGGCGTGCCGACACTGACCGCGTTCCTGGACGAGGAATCGGCGACACGGGTGCGCGCCGAGTACGGGCCCGCGGATCTGGTCGTGGCGAACAATGTGTACGCACATGTCCCTGATCTACGCGGTTTCACTCGTGCCCTGCGAACGCTGGTCGCCGACGACGGATGGCTGTCCATCGAGGTCCATCACGCGCTGAACCTGGTGCGGCACGGCCAGTTCGACACGATCTACCACGAGCATTTCCAGTACTACACGCTCGCCTCGGCGCAGCGGGCGCTGGCGACGGCCGGCTTGACGGTGACGGATGTGGAAACACTTCCGACGCACGGCGGATCGCTGCGGATCTGGGCCCGGCCCGAGGCGGTGGCCGAGCCGACGCCGCGGGTGGCGCGGTTATCGGCGCTCGAGGCGGAGGCGGGCCTGCATTCGGTGGAGGGTTACCGCCCGCTGCGCGAACGGACCGAGGCGGTGCGTCAGGAGCTGCTGCGTTTTCTGCTCGAACAAAAGGCAGCCGGTAAACGGGTGGTCGGTTATGGGGCGCCCGGTAAGGGCAATACCCTGTTGAACTACTGCGGTATCCGCCCCGACCTGCTCGAGTACACGGTGGACCGCAACCCGTACAAGCACGGCTGCTACACGCCCGGCACACGCATACCGATCCATCCGGCGGAACGGATCGACGTCGACCGTCCGGATGTCGTGGTCGTCCTACCGTGGAATCTGGAGGCCGAGCTCACCGCACAGTTGCGGCATATCGGTGAGTGGGGCGGACGGCTGGTATTCCCGTTGCCCACCGTTCGCGTGGTCGAACCGAGCGGCGTGGAGGCCGGCGCTCGATGAAGGTCGTGTTGTTCTGTGGTGGATACGGTATGCGGATGCGCAGCGGCGAGACCGACGGTGCTCCCAAGCCGATGCAGATGGTGGGCCCGAGACCGCTGATCTGGCATGTGATGCGCTACTACGCGCATTTCGGGCACGCCGAGTTCATTCTCTGTCTCGGATACGGGGCCCATCACATCAAGAACTTCTTTCTCACCTACCAGGAGACGATGTCCAACGATTTCGTCATCCACAACGGTCGAGTCGAGTTGCTGCATTCCGATATCGCCGACTGGAAGATCACATTCGTCGACACCGGACTGGAATCGGCTATCGGGGAACGGTTGCGCCGCGTGCGTCCGTACCTGGAGGGCGACGATATGTTCCTGGCGAACTATTCCGATGTGCTCACCGACGCACCACTCGACCGGATGATCGACCGATTCGCCGCATCCGGTGCCGCCGCGTCGATGATGGTCGTGCCACCGCAGTCGTCGTTTCACTGCGTGGATGTGCTGCCCAGCGGGGAGATCAAGCAGATCACCCCGGTCGCCGACCTCGCGATCTGGGAGAACGGCGGCTATTTCGTGCTCACTCAGGAGATCTTCGACCACCTGCCGGAGGGCGGTGACCTGGTGGAGGACGCCTGCGCGGCGCTGGCCGCGAGCGGGCGGCTGTTGGGGTATCGGTACGACGGGTTCTGGAAACCGGCCGACACGTTCAAGGAACGCGCCGAACTCGACGCCGGGTATCACCGTGGCGACCGGCCGTGGATGGTGTGGGAGCGGGCGGCGTCGTGATCACTCTCGGCCCGGAACGCCTCACCGAAATCGCGCTGCTCGGCGCGCACTGTGACGATATCGCCCTCGGCATGGGCGCGACCCTGCTGACGTTGACCCGGCGGTATCCGGGGTTGCGGGTACATGCGCTGGTGCTCTCCGGCAGCGGCACCGGACGCGCGGTCGAGGAGCGTGCGGCGCTCGACTCCTTCTGCGTGAACACGCATCCCGAGTTGACGGTACTGGATGTGCCGGACGGGCGGGCACCCGCGCACTGGGATCGGGTGAAGACCGCGCTTGCGGAGTTCCGGCGCGGTATCGAACCAGAGATCGTCTTCGCCCCGCAGCGCGACGACGCCCACCAGGACCATCGGCTGCTGGCCGAACTGGTGCCCACGGAATTCCGGGATCACCTGGTGCTCGGCTACGAGATCCTCAAATGGGAGACCGATACGCCCCGGCCGGCCGTGCTCCACCCGGTGTCGCGGGAGGCCATCAGGGAAAAGGCTCGGCTGCTGGCCGAGTGCTATCCCTCGCAGACCCACCGTGACTGGTTCGACGACGAGGCGTTTCTCGGGTTGGCGCGGATTCGTGGGGTGCAGTGTCACGCCGCGTACGCGGAGGGGTTCGAACTGGACAAGGCCGTCCTCGATTTCGGAGGTGCGTAGGTATGCGTGTTCTCGTCACCGGTCATCAGGGTTATCTCGGCACCGTCATGGTTCCCGTGCTCCGGGCTCGCGGGCACGAGGTCACCGGGCTGGATACCGGATGGTTCGCCGACTGCGTTCTGGGCGCCGATCCGCAGGATCCCCCGGGACTGGCCGTCGACCTGCGCGATGTGACGCTCGAACAGCTCGTCGGCTTCGACGCGGTGATCCATCTGGCGGCCCTTTCGAACGATCCGATGGGTTCTCTGGCCCCCTCGATCACCCACGAGATCAACCATCACGCGTCGGTGCGCCTGGCGCGACTGGCCAAGGACGCCGGGACGCGTCGCTTCCTGTACGCCTCGACATGCTCGGTGTACGGTGCGGCCGGGGACGGGCTGGTGGACGAGAACACGCCTCTGCGGCCGCTCACCCCGTATGCGGAGAGCAAGGTGCGGGTGGAGGATGATCTCATCGCGCTGGCAGACGCAGATTTCGCACCGGTGTTCCTGCGCAATGCGACCGCGTTCGGGTTCTCACCGCGACTGCGTGCCGATATCGTGCTCAACAACCTGGTCGGCCATGCCGTACTGGACGGTGTGGTGAAGGTGCTCTCGGATGGCACGCCGTGGCGACCGTTGGTGCACGCCGAGGATATCGCCGAGGCGTTCGCGATATGCCTGGAGGCGCCGCTCGACGCGATCCGTGGTCGGGCCTACAACATCGGCACCGAGACCAACAACCGCACCGTCGCCGAGATCGCGCGGGCGGTGGCGGAGGTGGTACCCGGAGCCGAGGTGCTGATCACCGGCGAATCCGGAGCCGATCCGCGTTCCTACCGGGTCGATTTCGGCGCGGCGCGCCGAAGCCTGGGTTTCGAGGCGCGCTGGACGGTGGCCGAGGGCGCGGCGCAGCTCTATACCGAATACATCGCCCGCGGTTTGACCGCGGCGGATTTCTCGCAGCGGTTCGTGCGACTGGCGTGCCTACGGCATCTGGGCGAGTCGGGTGCGCTGGACGCGACGCTGCGGCGGATCAGGGCCGGTGCGTGAGGTGACCGGATTCCAACAGTGCCCGCCAACTGCCCGCGGCCCGATCACGCGCGGAGACCGCCGTGACCTTTCGGGGCCAGGTCAGGGCGAGGTCGGGGTCGTCGTAGGCGACGGCGAGGTCCTCGGCAGGGTCGTGCGGGCGGTCGATGCGGTAGCAGACATCGGCCGTCTCGGTGAGGGCCTGGAAGCCGTGCAGGAAACCGGCCGGGATGTACAGGTGGCGGAACTCGGCGTCGTCCAGCAGGAATGCCTGACTACGGCCGAAAGTCGGCGAATCGGGACGGATGTCGACCACGACGTCGTGGACCGCGCCATGGGCGCAACGCACCAGTTTGGCTTCCCCATGACCGCCACGACCGTGCAGACCGCGGACCACGCCACGCGCCGACCGCGACTGCGAATCCTGCACGAACGCGGCCGATGCGCCGGGACCGAGGTGAGCGTCGAAGATTTCGGCGTCGAAGGTGCGGGTGAACAGGCCGCGAGCGTCACGGAAGGGTTCGGGCACCAGAAGCAGCACGTCGGCGAGTTCGGTCTGTTCGATTCGCACCGGGTGATCATGCCATGAGCGACCGTGGACTCGAGGAGTCAGCGTGCGTAGGGCATACGGTCACACTCGACCACGGCCGCCCGCCGGCTGCCGACCCGTCCGGCTGTCGGGCGTGCGGCGGTGGTGAATCGGTGACGGTTTTGGATCTCGGCCCGATGCCGGCAGCGGACCACTTCCCCCTCGCCGCTGATCCCCCGCATTCGGGCGAGGCGGCACATCAGCTGGCAATGGCAGTGTGTCGAGGCTGTGGACTGGCGCAGCTGGTGCAGGACGATACGGTCACCGACGAGCCGCGCGGGGTGGAGCCACGCGCCCTGCGTGAACAGGCCGTCGACGCGGTGCGGCGGGTCGCGGCAGCCGGGCTGTTGCGGGGCCGGACGGTGCGTGAGTTCGCCAGCCCGCACGGCGGCAGCTGGCTGAATCTGCTGGCGGAGCGCGGTATCGCGTCGACCGACGGACCGGCGGAGCTGGTGCTGGACTGTTTCGGTCTCATGCACGAACGTGACCAGGCGGCGGCCGTGGCCGAGCGGGTGGCGGCGACTGCGCCGGATGGCGTGCTGCTGCTGCAATACCACCCGCTGCGCACCATTGTCTCCGCGGGGCAGTGGAATGCCTTGCGGCACGGGCATTTCGCGTACTACACGCTGAAAGTTCTGCGGGGCATGCTGGGGAGGGCCGGGATGTCGGTGGTGACCGCGTGGGACTTCGGATTGTACGGGGGCACGGTACTTATCGCGGCCGTGCACGGCGCCGACGAACCCGACGACACGGTGCGGCGAATAGTGGCGCGGGAGGCCGGGATGGACGATCCGTCGGTACTGAGCGGACTGCAGCGTGCGGCCGACCGGCACGCCGAAGCCTTGCGCGCGACGCTGGAATCGGAGGCGGCGCGGGGGTCGCGCGTATACGCCTACGGGGCGGCGTCGCGGGCGGTGGCGTTGTTCTGCCGGGCGCAAGTGCGGCGTGAACTGCTGGCGGGAGTCGCGGACGCGTCACCGGCCAAACAGGGCCGGCGGATGCCGGCCACGGATGTGCCGATCATCAGTCCCGCGGAACTGATCGCGGCACGGCCGGACCGAGTGCTGCTGACGGTGCCGGATCTGCTCACCGAGGTGTCCGAGCGTTTTCCGGAATTGGCCGGGCGTTGGCTCGTCGACGAGCCGACCGATCACGTGCGGGAGCGGCTCATCCGGTAGTGCTGTGGTTGCCGTCGGGTGTGCTGCCCTGGTGCGGGGGAAGGATTTCCACTCCCGAAAGAGATAGCTTGTATTTTGCTGGTGAGATTCCGGCACCTTCGGAGTCTTCGATAGTTTCTATGAGGTCGGCATGATCGTGAATCTGATATCGCTCGGGTTTTTCGGCCCTTTCGGATCGTTGATTCCGGAATTGGCTCGAGTGCAGTCGATCTCGCTTCCTCCATTCACTTCTCCGCATGTGTGGGAGCCTTTCGGCATATCGGCCGACAGTGGTTCCCTTCCGATCGAATAGCTCGTTGCTATTGATTTGCCTGTTCTCTATCGCCTTGTTCCGTTCACTTCATCGAGAGGATGAGCAGTGGTCAGTGTGTCGGTGTGTGTCCCCGCCTTCGAGGCCGAGCGGACGCTCGAGCAGACGCTGCGTTCGATTCTGCGCCAGGATGTCGACCTCGAACTGCTTGTGCTCGACAACGCCAGCACCGATGGCACCGGTGAGATTGCCGCTTCCTTCGACGACCCGCGGGTGCGGGTGGAGCGTAACGACACCACCTTGCCCATCGGGGACAACTGGAACCGCGCGGTCGCGCTGTCCACCGGGGAACTGGTGAAAGTGGTGTGTGCCGATGACCTCCTGCTGCCGGGTTCGCTGGTGGAACAGCTTGCGGTGATGGCCGATCCCGCGTTCGCGGTCAGCTCCAGTCGTTTTCAGGTGATCGACGAGCAGGGCGACCTGGTGGAGACCGGCCTCGGGCTGGTGGGCCTGGACGGGGTGCGGACTCCCCGGGCTCTGGCCCGCACCATCGTGCGGCGTGGGCCCGCCGATTTCGGTCCCACCGCCGCCGCGATGTTCCGGCGCGAGCACTTCGACCGCGTCGGTGGGCTGCGCGGGGACCTGGTGTTCCCGATGGATGTCGACCTGTTCGCGCGGGTCGGACAGTTCGGACTGTTCTACGGTCTGCCCGATGTCGCGGCGGCCTGGCGGACCTCCAGCTTCAATTTGTGCGCGCGTACCTCGACGGTGAGCAAGATGACCGACTCGCTGCGGTTCCATCACCGTCTGGCCCGTGACTGCCCACGGCTGCTGTCGCCGCTGGATGTGACGATCGGCGATCTGCGGTTGGCACGCATGGTGCTGGAACGGGTGCGGGTGCGGGCAGGTCGGTTCCTCGGGTCCTGGGTGGGGTCGCGCCGATGACCGCGACGGCTGCGCCGCCGCGGGTGCATATGACAGGTTCGGAGTGGTTCGGATCCGCCCCGGGCGGGTTGAACCGCTACTTCACCGACCTGTTCGGCGCGCTGGCCGGTCGCTGTGAGGTCCGCGTCTCGGCCGCCGCGTTCGGCATGGCGCCGCCGGGCGGGCTGTCGTGGGGACCGGTCGGGGGCTCCACCTGGCGCCGCGCACGTACCGCGTTCCGCGACGAGCGGGCTGCTTCCCCCGATGGCACGGTGGTCCTGGACCGGCATTTCGCGCTGTATGGGCCACCGGTGCGTGGACCCCGGTACCGCCGGCGGTTGGTGGTGCATTTCCATGGGCCGTGGGCAGCGGAGAGCCGATGGGCGGGCGCCGGCGCCATGGCGGGCGGAGCGAAATACGCGCTGGAACGCTTGCGTGCCCGGCCTGCGGACAAGTTCGTGGTGCTGTCCGAATGTTTTCGGGACCTGCTGGTGCACGACTACCGCGTGCACCCGGACTCGGTGGCGGTGATCGCGCCGGGCGTCGATCTGGATCGTTTCCGGCCCGCCCCTCCGCCGGAGCAGGACGCGCCGGTCGTATTGTGCGTGCGACGACTCGAACACCGAATGGGCGTCGACGTGCTACTGCGTGCCTGGCCTGCCGTGCGGGCCGCCCATCCGGAGGCCCGGCTGGTGCTCGTCGGCACCGGCACGGCCGAGGCGGCGTTGCGTGAACAGGCGCGGCACCTCGGTGCGAGCGTCACTTTCACCGGCGCGGCAACCGACGCCGAGCTCACCGACCGGTACGCGCAGGCCACGCTCACGGTGGTGCCGTCGGTGGCGCTGGAGGGCTTCGGTCTCATCGCGTTGGAATCGCTGGCGGCGGGGCGTGCGCCGGTCGTGACCGCATGCGGCGGACTGCCCGATTCGGTGCGCGAACTGGATCCGTCGCTGATCGTTCCCGCCGGTGACGCCGAGGCGCTCGCCGACCGGCTGGTGGCCGCACTCGATGGTGCGGTACCCGACCCCGGTCGTTGCCGTGCCCACGCGGAAACCTTCTCCTGGACAGCGGCCGCTGACCGACATATCGCGCTCTACCGGGAGCTGGTCACATGATTCGCGCCGTCTTCCTCTCGCACACCGCCGCGCCGTCCGGCGCCGAACTCGCGACGCTGCGGCTGCTGACCGCGCTCCGTGACGGCGGTACGGTGCACGCCTCGATGCTGCTCACCGCGGACGGCCCGCTGGTGGACCTGCTGCGCGCCCGCGACATCCCGGTCACGCTGTGCCATAACGATTTCGACAGTCGGTCGTTGACCGTCACCGGGTCGGGGCCGGGGCGGCTGATCACCGGCGCGGCGGAACTGGCGCGCTTGGGGGCGCGGCTCGGTGAGACCGTACGCGCGGAACGCGCCCACGTCGTGGTCGCGCAGAGCACCAAGGCACTGCTGATGGGCGCGGTGGCGGCGCGGCGTGCCGGGGTGCCACTGGTCTGGCAGGTGCACGACCGGGTCAGTGGCGAGTACTTCGGCGGTGCGCTCGCGTTCGCGTTGCGGATGCTGGGCTGGACGGCCGCCCGCGGCATCATCGCCAACAGCCGTTCCACACTGCGCACCCTCCATACCCGGGGCCGGCCCGTGGCGATCGCCTATCCGGGAGTCGAGGACGGCGCGGTTGTCGAGCGGGTGCCGCAGCGCGAACCCGCTCGGGTGCGTATCGCCATGGTCGGACGAATCACCCGGTGGAAGGGCCAGGACGTCCTGCTGCGCGCACTCGCGCTGCTGCGCTACCGGCCCGCCGAGGTCCACGTGGTGGGCGGGACCTTCTTCGACGAACAGGACTACCGCGCCGAACTGGAACGCACCGCCGCCGAGTTGGGACTGCCGGTCGAATTCACCGGTCACCTCGACGATCCCGCCCCGGTTTTCGCCCAGGCCGATATCGCGGTGCACTGCTCGGTGCTCGCGGAACCGTTCGGCCAGGTCGTGGTGGAGGCCATGCGCGCCGGTTGCGCCATCGTGGCCGCCGACGCCGGTGGCCCCACCGAGATCGTGCGACCGGAAGTGGACGGTCTGCTGACGCCCCCCGGCGATCCGGTCGCGCTGGCGGCGGCGCTGGACCGCCTGATCGCCGACCCCGCGCTGCGCCGCCGGCTGGGCACGGCGGCGCGGGAACGCAGCGCCGAATTCGGGATCGCGGCGACCGCGCGGGCCGTCACCGGCCTGGTCCAGCAGGTCACCGGCCGACGGATGGTGCCGGTGTGATGAATCCGCCCGACCAGAACACCATCCCGATTCGTATCATCGCCCGTCACTATCCGGTCGCGCTGGACGGACTGCGGCTTCCCGACTACGACCTGCCGACCGAGGTTATCCCGGCTTTCGCGGACTGGCCGACCGAGAAACTGCCGGTCGTCACGAAACAGGACCCGGAACAACCGCGAACCGTGTCGTCGCGGCTGTGGGAAGTGGCGACCGTCCTGCGCGATATCGCCTATGTCAGTTTCGGCAAGTACGGCCAATATCTGGTCACGGTGGCGACGTTGCCGATGATCGCGCGGCTGCTCGGCGCCTCTGGAATGGGCATGCTGGCCATCGGGATGTCGGCCTACTTCCTCGGCTCGCTGATCGTGGACCTGGGTATCACCTCCTATCTCGCCGCGCGCGTACAGGAGTCGAATATCGACCGGGACGTGGTGAACCACACCCGCGGCACCTACCTGGTCATCCGGGGCGGCATTCTGGGTGTGCTCGGCGCGGCGCTGGTGGTGGCGGTGGCCGTCGGGGTCCCGGACTACCCGGTCATGGTGCTGCTGGGTTTGTTCGTCGGTGGCTTCTGGTCGCTGTCGGAGGACTGGGTGTTGATCGGCCAAGGCCGGTTCGGCGCGTCGACGCTGTACCAGTCGATCGCCCGGGGGGGATACCTGATCCTGCTGCTGGTGCTGCTGCCGCGGTTCCCGACCGCGGCGATGGCGCTACTGTGCCTGCTCGCCTCCTCGGTGATCAGCCTCGGCCTCACCTGGTGGGACGTCTGGCGTGCGTTCGGCGCGCCCGGACCGCCGCGCGGAGTGTGGAAGCTGATGCGCGCGGCGGTGCCGGTGGTGACCGGACGACTGCTTGTCACCGGCTACGGCCAGGGCTCGGCGGCGGTGTACGGCGCGGTGCTGAACGCGGTATCGCTCGGTTTGTACTCCGCGTCGGACCGGCTGGTGCGGGCGGTGCAGTCGCTGCTCGACCCGATCGGTTTCGCATTATTGCCCCGGATGGCGAAACACGGCCGCGAGGATCGGTTCTGGCCGGTCGCGCTGCGTGCGCTGACGGCGTGTGTGGCGACGGCGTGTGTGGCGGCCGCGGTGGTGTGGCTGGCGGCGCCGCTGATCGTCCCGCTGGTGTTCGGGGCCGAGTTCGGCGCGGCGGTGGGGGTGCTACGTCTGGAGGCGCTGATCCTGCCGGCCACCACGGTGACCTCGTTCGTCACCACCGCTGTCCTGCCG
This sequence comes from Nocardia brevicatena NBRC 12119, assembly GCF_000308495.1. Taxonomy (GTDB): domain Bacteria; phylum Actinomycetota; class Actinomycetes; order Mycobacteriales; family Mycobacteriaceae; genus Nocardia; species Nocardia brevicatena. Next base: position 156,255 of record NZ_BAFU01000044.1, read on the forward strand.
GTACGCCAGGACACCGTCGGGGTTCTGATCGGTTCGGCCACCGGTACCGCCGTGGCGGCCTGCGCGCTGTTCGTCACGATGCGCACCCATTCGGTGTGGACATTGGCGGCCGGCATCGTGGCCGCCGAATTCGCGGTGGCGATCTGGTATCTCGCGCGGATGCGTGGGCTGATCGTGCGAGAACGTGCCACGGGTGTAACGCCGCCCGCCGGTGCGGAGGAAAGAAGGACACGATGAGAATTCTGTTCGTCGGCGACGACTGGCTCGGCAGCAACGCCCGCTCGCTCGCCGAGGGTTTCCGCCGACTCGGCCATGAGGTGATCGTGGTCGACTCCACGCCGGTGACCCTGCCGCCGCGGCTGTCGCCGTCGTGGTCGTACGCCAAAACCGGTGATCGGCGGGCACCGTGGACGGTCGACCGGGTGCACACCCGGCTCGAGCGGGCCGCCGCGGAACTGCGCCCGGACATGGTGTTCGGCTTCAAATCGGTGTATCTGGACCAGACCCGGCTGCTGGAGACCCCGGCCGCGCTGCACGTGCACTACAGTCCCGACGACGTGTCGAATCCGGTGAATGTCACCGCGGATTATCTGGCGCACGAATCGGAATGGGACATGGTGGTGACCACCAAACGGCACAACGTGGCCGAACTCACCGAACGCGGTGCCCGCCGGGTCTTGTTCGTGCGCTGCGCCTACGATCCGGCCTGGCATCATCTCGCGGCCCGGCGCAGCACCCGGCAGTTCCTGGTCGGCTTCATCGGCGCGTGCCGGCCGGACCGCCGCCCCGGTATGGTTTCCCTGGCCCGCACCTACGGGGCGAAGCTGTTGGTGTGTGGACCGGGGTGGCGGCGGGTGCGACAGTTGCGGACCACCCGCGCCGCGGTTGCCGGTCCGGTGTACGGGGAGGATTTCGCGATCACCGTGGCCTCGGTGACGGCGAATCTGGTGCTGCTCAACTCCGAGAACCGCGATACCCACACCTGCCGCACCTTCGAGGTGCCGGCCTCGGGTGGGCTGTTCGTCGGCGAACGCACCGACGAACACGCCGAACTGCTCGACGACGGCACCGAGGCCTTCCTGTTCTCCAGCCGAGACGAACTCGACGAGATCCTGGAACGCTGCTCGCTGTATCCCGATCAGGCGGCCAAGACCGCCGAGGCCGGTTACCGGCGGATCGTGGGAGGCGCGAACACCTACACCGACCGGGCGAAGGAGATCCTGCGTGCGCTGGACTGAACCGGCCGGACCGGTCGCGGCGAGTCGAGCCCGATGCTGAACCAGGATGTGTCCCTGCCGGCTTCGAATACACCGTTGTTGGTGATCGGGGCGGCGTTGGCGACGATGATCATCGCGGCGCTGTTGAGCCGGGGGGTGCTGCGGGTACTGCTGATCGCGCAGGCGCTGTATTGGACGATGTCGTATGTCGCGCGACCGATCGTGTTGTTGACGGTGCGTCCCGAACCCCGTTTCGGCGACAATGTCGCGGACCCGCGGCTGGCCGAGATCGGCTACGACTTCGGTATCGAGGCGGCGCTCGAGCCGGTGGCATTCGGCCTCACCGTGTACGCGCTGATCGTCCTCGGCTACGTCCTCTGGACACGGCGTCGGCACCGGCCCGGTCCCGCACCGTTGGCCGGCGACCCGGATCTGATCGGCACCCTGTGGGTCCTCTACGTACTGGGCACTTTCGCCCGGCTGCTCAGTGCGGCCACCGGCGCGGCGGGTCGGGCCGGTGACGTGCAGAGCGCTTCGCCGATACTGAGTCTGCTCACCATGCCCGCCACCCTGGGCGCGGTCGGGTTGATCGTATTCGCCCGCTCGCCACGGCAATCCACCACCATCGCCCTGCTGGGCGCGCTGACGGCGGGCGAACTCTGGTGGACCACGGCGACGGAGTCGAAGACGCCGGTCCTGGGGGCGGCGTTGGCGGTTGCCGTGCGGTTCGCGCTCACCGGCTGGACGCGGGCGAAAGTACTCGGCATCGGCGCGGTGTCGGTCGCCGGTATCGTCGGCTTCGACTGGCTGCAGTCGTTGAAGACCTCGCCGCATCTGCGTGCCGAGGCGGCCGCGATCGACGGCTCCTATCCCGACGCCGTGCGCCCGTTCCTGAGTCTGCTGCGCCGCTTCGACCTGCTCGAAGCCGCGACCGACGCCTACTATGTGGGCCCGAGTTCCTGGTTGGGCCCGGGCGAAGTGGTGGGGCATCTGGCCCGCAGTATGGTGCCGGCGCAGTTGTTGGCGGAGGAGAAATTGCACGCCGGGACCGCCTGGGCGGCCGAGGTGCGCGGCGCCTCGGTCGATATGAGTCAGGTCTCGGTCTCGCTGGCGGAAGGCAATATCCCCGAGGGATATGTGATCGGTGGGACGGCAGGGGTGGTCGTCGGGGTGACCTGCACCGCGATCATCCTGCTGGGATGGGCGCGCACGCTGTACGCACGGCATCTGGTGCCGGTGCTGTTCGGGATCGCGCTGATCGAGATACCGGTGGTATTCGAACGCGGCATGCTCGGCAGCGCCGAAACCCTGGGCAAATATCTACAGGTCGTAATGCTGGCCTGGCTCGTCCGGCTGGCGGTGGGGCAGTGGCGGCGCACGCACGGTTCGCTCGGGCCGCGGCCCGGCGAACCCGATCGAGAACCGACGACCCGGCCACTCACGGCACCGGCCGGCGCGACCGTGGGAAGTGAAGGAAGACAATGATGGAACTGCCCGATTACCTGCGCCTGGTGCGCCGCTACTGGGCGGTGCTGCTAGCGGGTCTGGGACTCGGACTGGGATCGGCGATGTTCCAGGTCGAATCGACGCCGAAAACCTACACCGCCACCAGCACCATGTATGTGACGATGGCGACCGGCACCTCGGTGGCCGACTCCTATCAGGGCGGTCTGGCCGCCCAGCAGCGGGTGCGGTCCTACCTCGAGCTGACCACCAGCGACTATGTCGTGGACCGGGTCATCGGTCAGCTCGGCCTCGACCTGGACCGTGACGAACTTCGTGCCAAGGTCACCGCCGACACTCCACCCGCGACCTCCCTGCTGCGCGTCTCGGTGACCGACGATGACCCGGAGACCAGCCGTATCCTGACCGACCAGGTGGTGGCGCAGTTCCGCGCCCTGGTCGACACATTGGAGACCATTGAACTCACCGCGGCCCCCGCCGCGCGGGTCGCGGTTGTCGATGCCGCGCGGGTTCCGGCCGAAGCGAGCGGTTCGGGCGGAACCCGGCTGCTGGTCGTCGGTGGGCTCGCCGGGCTGCTGTTCGGCGCGCTCGCGGCCTATCTGCTGGACCGGCTGGACAAGCGGGTGCGCGATGTGGCGGGACTCGAAGCGCTCGGGCAGCCCGTGCTGGGCAGAGTCGTACTCGGCGGCTCCGGCGAAATATCGGACCTGCGGTCGGTGCGGGCGCGCCTCCCGCGGGCCGAGCGGATCGTGGTGACCGGGCTCGGCCGGCGCGCCGAACCCAGGTTGGCGCTCGGTCTGGCTTCGGTCCTCGGTGCGACCGGTGAGCGGGTGCTCGTGGTCGACGCGAACACCACCGGCAAGGGTGTGTCCGTCCTGTTGCCCGATCCCCTCCCGCGGTCGGCGGCGCCCGTCGACTGGCCCGTCCGCAACGGGCGGCCGCGCCATGATCCGGTCGTCGCCGTATCGAGTCGCACCACCGCCGCCGTCCGCGGCGAGGTTTTCGACCCTCCGACGGTCAAACTGGACCTGCGTGCCGCCGGCGATATCTCGCCCGACGAGCCGGCCGTGGCGGCCGATCCGCCTCCGGCCGAACTCGGTGCGCGCGCCGCGGACGGTTTGGCAGCGGTACTGCGTGAGGACGCTCGCCTCGAGGAAATTTTCATCCCGTGGCCGGACAGGTCGGTCACCGTCCTGGCGCTCGGTGACGCCGACGAGCGCACCCCGGATCTGCTGGCGTCGACCCGTTTCGACGCGATCCTCGCCGAGGCGGCGAAACGTTTCGATCGGGTCGTCGTCGACACCGCCCCCGCGGATGCCCCGGCCGTCGCATCGAAGGCGTCCTGCACCGTCGGTGTGGTGCTGCTGGGCCGTGACCGCGGCGACCGGATCGCGTCCACGCTCACCGCGCTGACCGGGGCGGGCGCCTCGATGGCCGGTACGGTGGCGGTATCCACCCGGCGGAACTGGTGGCGGTGATCGTGAGCGAGAGACACACCGGGGAACCGGCCGGGCGTGGCCGGCGGTGGATCCAGCGCCGCGATCTGCTCGCGACCGGGCTGACGGCCGCCGGAATCGGTGCCCTCACAGCGCCGTTGGCGTCGTCCGGCCCACCGCCCGCACCCGTTGTCGTGCCCATCGGCGCGCCCACTGGATCGGGGTCGGACACCGTGCGCGATATCCGCGCATTCGGCGCGGTCGGCGATGGCGAGGCCGACGATACGGAGGCCTTGGCCGCCGCCTGCCGCACCGGGGGCGCACCGCCGGTGGTGTATCTTCCGGCCGGCGACTATCGGATCACGGCCTGGCCCGACCTGCCCGATTACGCCGTCGTCTACGGTGACGGCGCCGATGCCACCACGGTGTTCTGCGATCAGGACACCACCCTGGTCGACCTCGAAGGCAAGCAGCGGATCCGATTCGCGCGGATGGGCTTCTACCTGACCGGGCCGACGGCCACGGCGGTGCGGCTGGCGGGATGCTTCCGCTGCGGTTTCGACACCGTGCTCATCCGCGGCAACCATCTCGGCGACAACTACCCCCGATACGCCGAGCAGCGGGGCGTGGTGCTGGAGGCCAATACCGGCGGCACCTCCTTCATCGACTGCGATATCAACAACTTCGGGGTCGGCCTCGTGACCTCCTGTATCCAGAACTACGTCACCTCCTCGAAGTTCACCGGCAACCGGATCGGCGTGCTGGGTACCGGTAACGACCACAACGCCGGTCTGTCGCTCACCAATGCCGAGTTCGTCTCCGACACCGACCCGGCCACCACCGACCGGCACCTGGTCGTCGAGGGCGCGGCCAACAACTGGTGGCTGACCAATGTCTGGTTCGAAGGCGCCGAGGTCGCGGTGCAGGTGGGCACCGCCGGTCAGGGCGGGCCGTCGCAGTTCGGGATGGTGAACTGCAAGGTCGCGGCACGAGCCTGCGATATCGATCTGGTCTATTGCCGTCAGCCTTATCTGGCGAATATCGCCTTCGACGCCGACCCGGACAGCCGACCGATCGAGTTGCGGATCGACGAGGCCGGGTGTCCGGAGGGCATCGCGATCAACCTGATCTCCGGTTCCGGCGACGAGATCGTCCCACCGGTCTTCCCGCGCAATTGGCAGATCATCGGTCGCGGCCATATACATCGGCCGACGTTCACCGGCACCGTTACCGCGCGCGGTAGCGGCCCGGACGAGATCCTGCGCGCCGTGGCCCCCGACGGGGCCGGACTGGCTTCGGTGTTGGCCAGTGGGGCGTGGCTGTCGGATCGAGCCGATGCCGGTGTGGTGCTGAAGGACCCGGAGGGCGGGTACTGGCGCCTCGTGGTCTCTCCCGACGGCGCCCTGCGCACCGCCCCGCTGGGCCGGGATCGACCGGTGCGCTAGATGAACGGGGACACACGCAGAGCGCACGGGCTCCGGTGGTGGCAGGCGGCGGTGGCGGGCCTGATCCTGGTGACCGTCGCGGCCGTCGCCGGCCTGCCGGTGTTCGTGCACCCACAGCTCGATCCGCTGCGTCCCGCCGACGCCATCGTTGTGCTCGGCGGGACACCGTACGAACGTTTCGAAGTCGGGCTCGAGCTCGCCCGCGAACGGTGGGCGCCGGAGTTGCTGATCTCCGCATCCACCGGCCTCGACGATCCACGCATGGACCGCTACTGCCGCACCGAATACCCCTTCCGGGTGACGTGTTTCGAGCCGCGCCCGTGGACCACACGCGGTGAGGCCCAGGAGATCCGCCGGCGCGCCGCCGCCCACGGCTGGCGGCATATCATCGTCGTCACCTTCACGCCGCACGTCTCGCGTGCCCGCTACATCGTGGGCCGCTGTTTCGACGGCGAGCTCACCATGGTCGCCAGTCCCAGCCGTACCGACCCGCTGTTCCAGGCGTGGATGTACGTGCGGCAGAGCGCCGGATATCTGAAGGCGTTCACCGAGTTCGGCTGTTGAGCCGCGAAACGCAGGAGCGAGTGTGATCACCGATTTCGGTCGAAGTGATAGCGTCCAAGCGCGGATGCACGAGCTGGTGCCCGGCGGCGCCCATACCTATGCCCGCGGCCCCGACCAATACCCCGAGCATATGGCGCCGGTGCTGGTGCGCGGGCACGGTTGCCGCGTCACCGACTGCGATGGCAACGAATTCGTCGAATACGGGATGGGGTTGCGGTCGGTGACGCTCGGGCACGGCTACCGCCCGGTGGTCGACGCCGTGGCCGCGGCGATTGCCGACGGCGTCAGCTTCTCCCGGCCCACAACGATGGAATTGTTTGCCGCCGAAGACTTCCTGGATCTGGTCCCGGGCGCGGACATGGTGAAATTCGCCAAGAACGGATCCGACGCCACCACCGCCGCGGTGCGGCTGGCGCGAGCCGTGACCGGGCGAACCGTCGTCGCCGCCTGCGCGCAAACATTCTTTTCGGTCGACGACTGGTTCATCGGCACCACGGAGATGTCGGCGGGTATCCCCGAGCAGCCGACCGTGTGCTTCCCCTACGGCGACCTGCCGGCGTTGGAGCAGGTGTTGACGGGACGGACGGTCGCGTGTGTGGTCATGGAAGCCGCGACCGCGCTGCACGAGCCGCCGCCCGGCTATCTGGCCGGGGTGCGGGAGCTGTGCGACCGGTACGGGACGCTGCTGGTGTTCGACGAGATGAGCACCGGATTCCGGTGGGCGGCCGGCGGCGCGCAACAAGTGTACGGAGTAGTGCCGGACCTGTCGTGCTGGGGGAAGGCCATGGGCAACGGGTTTCCCATCTCCGCCCTGGCCGGGCGGCGCGAGTATCTCGAACTGGGTGGATTGCGCACCGATGACCGACGCGTCTTCCTGCTGTCCACGACGCACGGTCCGGAAACCGGTGGGCTGGCCGCGTTCCGAGCGGTGGCGCACGCCTACGCCACCACCGATCCGATCGCCCGGATGGACCACGCGGGCCGGCGGCTGCGTGCAGGAATCGAGGAGATCACCGCCGAACTCGGCATCGGCGACCATCTCCGCCTCGCCGGGCGTCCCGCATGTCTGCTGTTCCAAACCCTCGACCGGCAGGGACGGCCGTCTCAGGAGTTCCGCACGCTGTTCCTGCAGGAACTTCTGCGTCGCGGTGTGCTCGGCCAGTCCTTCGTCACCTCCGCCGCCCACACCGACCGCGATATCGACCAGACCGTGGAAGCCTGTCACGGCGCCGCCGCCGTCTACCGGCGGGCCCTCGAGCAGGGCACGGTGGCCGGCCTGCTCGAGGGACGCCCTGTAGCCCCGGCGCTGCGCCCGTACGCCGCGCCGCGTCGACTCGCGGGGGTGCTGCGATGAGTCGGCGCGCTCGGCGGGAGGTGAACTCGGCGGGGCGTGTCCACGAAGGTCGGTCGGTCGGCTGCGACGCGCCCGCCTCGAACGGTGCGCGCCTGGCGATCGTGCACGAACGGTTCACCGAATACGGCGGATCGGAGGCGGTTGTCGGCGAACTGTCCCGCACCTGGCCGCAGGCAGCGGTGTTCGCGCCGATCGTCGATCCCGTCGCCGCACCGGCGTTCGCCCACCCGCCATGGGATATGGTCTCCGACACCTGGCTCTCCCGCGCCTACGCCACCATCGGTCGGCGCTCGCACGCCCCGTTGTTGCCGCTGGTTCCCCGCGCCCTGCGCCGTCTGCCGCTGCGCGACCGCTTCGACGCGGTGGTGGTCAGCCATCACGCGTTCGCGACGCAGGCGGTGTTCGCCACCGACGCCCCCGTGATCGCCTACGTGCACAGCCCGGCCCGCTGGGCGTGGGAGCCCGCGTTCCGAGCCCAGGAGGCGAGCGGCCCGGTCGGACGCGCCGCCCTGGCCGCCCTCGGTACCCTGGCCCGTCGTGCCGAGATCGCCGCCGCCGGCCGCCTCGCCGCCGTGGTGGCGAATTCCCGTGTGGTCGCCGACCGGGTGCGGGACCGATGGGGCCTGCCCGCCGTGGTGGTGCATCCCCCGGTGCGCCTCGATCGTTTCTCCCCCGATCCGACGGTGCCGCGCGAGGATTTCCTGCTGTTCGCCGGTCGGCTCGTCCCGTACAAACGCCCTGACCTTGCCATTCGCGCCGCGCAGCGGGCGGGCCGCCGCCTGGTGGTGGTCGGTGACGGCCGCTACCGTTGTCGGCTCGAGGAGATCGCCGGCCCCGAAACCACCTTCCTGGGCGCCGTGCCCGACGCGGTGCTGGTCGATATGTACCGCCGCTGTCACGCGCTGCTCATGCCCGGTATCGAGGATTTCGGCATCGTTCCGGTGGAAGCGATGGCCTGTGGTGCACCCGTTCTCGCGGTGGGCGAGGGCGGCGCCCTGGATACCGTGCTGCCCGGTCTCAGCGGCGCGCATATCCCGTACGGCTCCGACGACGAGGTGGTCGATGGCTTCGCCGCCGTCCTGCGTGACCCGTCCACCACCACCCTCGACCCGGACCGGGTCCGCGGTCATGCGGAATCCTTCGGACCCGAGGTGTTCCGAGCCCGCATGGCCGAGATTGTCACCCGCGTCCTGGAGACCGCTGCGTCGATCGCCTGAACCGTGGTGCCCTGCCCCGGCCGAGCCCGGGTCGGCCTGTCCGGGGCAGGACAAGTGGCCGTGGGACGGCCGCCGTGGTCGTGATCTCTGCCGCTTCGCCGACGTCGTATACCCTTCCCTCGGCGGGTAGGCCACTGTGATCAGCGGTGCGGTTACCGCCGAGCAAGGTGATCGGGTGGGTACCCGATTGGTGGGATACGAGCGGTTTTCACCGGTCGAGCGTAGTTTCGAGGCATAACGGTGGAGCGAGCAGAGATGGGATCGGGTCGGTGATCCGCTACTGCCGGACGGGGAATGGAACACACGCGCTTCGCGCGGCCGTGCCGCTCGGCGCGGCTCGTTTCGCTGCCGAGGTCGGCCTTGCCGTACGTGTCGTCGAGTGCCGGAAAACCGGGGAACCCGGTCGCCGGCGTCCCGGAACGTTCAGGGCCGCCGCCCGGGGCGCGGTCCGATCAGGACTGGGTGGCCAGCCACTCGTTCACGCGGCGTTCGGCTTCTACCCGAGAGACGTCCTCGACGCGGGTCATCACCACCCAACGGTGCCCGAACGGGTCCATGACGACGCCGTAACGGTCACCGGTGACGAAGGTCTGCGCTTCTTCGACCGAGCGGGCCCCGTTGTCGGTCGCCCGCGCGATTACGGCATCGACATCGGGGCAGTAGTGCACGATCGAGGTGTGCACCCATTCGCCGTTGGGTGCGAGCACCCCGGTCTCGGGGATCGGCATACCCATCTGAATGGTCGAGTCGCCGATTTTCAGTTCCGCGTGCACGGGCTGTCCGTCGGGGCCGTCGTTGCGGGAGAGCACCTCCGCACCGAATACGGCGGAGTAGAAGTCGAGCGCCTTGTTGGCGTCACCGACCGCGATGAAACAGTTGATGGAGTGGTAGCCCTCGGGGATGGGATTCACGGTATCGCTCATGCGGACAACTCTGCCCGCGGCCCACGCTCCGGTCTTGTAAGAAAGCGACACCATGCCCGTGCCCGGTGACCCGGCGGCGCCGCCACCGCACGCGGCGTCGATGACCGACGACCGCAAGGGCATTCTGCGTCCCTACGAACAGGGCAGATACCGCACGCTGAACCGCTTGCCCGCCGGCCCGGCGACGGCCGCCTATGTCGAATGGTATTGGTCGGTGCGGTGGGATCTGCACGGTCGGTCGGCCTACCCCGCCGAGGTGCTGCCGTACCCGTGTGTGCACATCACATTCGAACGCACCGAAACCTGTTCCGGCGGTTTCGTGAACGGGGTCTGCACCAAGAAATTCGTTCGTGAACTCCGCGGGCGCGGTGAGACGTTCGGGGTGCGGTTCCGCCCGGGTGGTTTCGGCGCGTTCACCGGCCTGGATGTGGGCGCCTTCCGGGACAGCGTGGTCGTGCTCGACGAGGTCCTGTCCGGCACCGGTGACCTGACCGAGCGGGTGCTGGCCGAACCCTCCGATACCGGGCGCCGGCGAATCGTCGAGGAATTCCTGTCGACCCGTCCGGTGACCGTCGACCCCTCCTATCGACTCGTCCTGGATATCGTCGCGACCATGGCCGGCGACCAGCGGTTGACCCGAGTGGATCAGGTCACCGAGCGATTCGGGGTACCGACGCGGACACTGCAACGGCTGTTCCGCCGCTATATCGGGGCCGGTCCGAAATGGGTACTGCGCCGTTACCGTTTACAGGACGGTGCCGATCTGCTCGCCCACGGCAGAAGCGACGATCTCGCCGCTTTGGCGGCCGAACTGGGATATTTCGATCAGGCGCATTTCACCAAGGAGTTCACCGCCGAGATCGGAATGACGCCGGGGGAATATGCCAAGACTTCGTTACGTTCTCGCGACGAAGTGATATCGAAAGTCATACCCACGACGCGATAGTGTCCGTCCGCCGAATGCAACGTGCGAGCGTTGAGATGGGCAGGGGCGGCCCATCGACGGCGATGAAGGAGCGGGACATGGATGTCGTGGTGTTGATCGGCCGGGTGTTGTTCGTGATTTTGTTCCTCAGTTCGGCCTTCGGGCATTTCGCCCAGACCAAGAACATGGCCGGATATGCGCAGAGCAAGGGCGTGCCCATGCCCGAGATCGCCGTCCTGGGCTCGGGCGCCCTGCTGCTGCTCGGTGGGCTGAGCATCCTGCTCGGCATCTGGGCCGATCTCGGTGCGCTGCTGCTGGTGATCATGCTGATCCCCACGGCCGTGGTCATGCACCGGTTCTGGGACGAAACCGATGCGGAGGCCACCCGGACCGAGATGGTCCAGTTCAACAAGGACATCGCCCTGGCCGGCGCGGCTTTGATGCTGTTCGCTTTCTTCGCGCATACCGAGGATCTGGGTTTGACGATAACCGGCCCGCTTTTCTCGATGTGATCGCGGCTCCGCGAAAGAAAACGTCCGGCGTCCCCGTGGGCGGAAAACCTCACGCTCCTTCCGGGGTAGGGCGGTTGTGTGATGAATATCCCAGGGCACCAACGTCGTTCAAAGCGGTTGTGGCGTATCACAACAATCGTTTCCGGTCGGTGAATCGGCCCAGGTAGGCAGGGTCCCGTCGTGGTTCGAGCGGCGGGGGTGACGCACGCGTGCGGTGGACACGCCGATGTGATGCGTTTCGAATCGAAATAATCCACGGCGGGTTGCCGCTATGGTCTACGCAGTCGCTGTGCTGCTGTATGCCCTCACATGGCGGGGCTGCGGCGCAGACGCGTTTATACCCTGCACAGTTGGAGGAGAAATGACCGCCTACCGGACTATTGTCGTCGGTACCGACGGCTCGGACTCGTCGTATGTCGCCGTGGACAAGGCCGCCGCACTGGCCGGGAGCGCGGGCTCGACGCTGATCGTCGCCTGCGCCTACTACCCGACCGACGAACGCGAGGTCGCCGTGGCGGCGGATATGCTCAAGGACGAGGCCTACCAGGTTCGCGGTTCGGCCCCCACCAACGAGATCCTGCGCGCCGCGCGGGACCGGGCGGCCGCCGCGGGCGCCAAGGAGATCGTCGAGCGCGGCATCGTCGGGGAACCGGTCGAATCGTTGCTGAACCTGGTGAAGGAGACCCAGGCCGATCTGCTGGTGGTCGGCAACCGGGGCCTCAACACCCTCACCGGCCGGCTGCTGGGCTCGGTGCCCTCGGACGTCGCGCGCAAGTCCCTGTCCGACGTACTGATCGTGCACACCGTCCGCTGACAGGGCCACCGCGCCTGCCCGGTGTGGCCGCGAACGCCCGCACACCTCATGAGGCAGGCGGGCGTTCACGCTGTGGGAATCCCGCGCCGAGACCGTCGGACCGGTGGTTCCGACGACTCAGTGCGCCAGTGCGCGCAGGACTTCCGGCAGGTCACCGGTGTGCACGACGGTGAGCCGCTGGGTGGCGCGGGTGAGCGCGACGTAGAGATCGTTGAGACCACGCGGGGATTCGGCGACGATATCCCGCGGTTCCACCAGACAGACCGCGTCGAATTCCAGGCCCTTCACCTCCGACACCGTCAGTACCCGCACCGATTCCCCACCGTGCGCGGACAATTCGCCGACCAGAGTGTGTGGCGCGATCACCGCGGTGGTACCGGGACCGTGCTCTTCGGTGAGCACCGCCGCCACTGCGGCACCACGTTCCGATTCCCGCACCCGGCGGGCCCGCGGCCGGTGTCCAGAGGCGCGTACCGACCGGGGAACCCGCGCCGACGGGTCGATGGCGGCGAGTACATCGGCGGCCACGGCCATGATTTCGGCCGGGGTGCGGTAGTTGACGGTGAGTTCGGTGAGCTTCCAGCGTGTGGCCACATACGGTTCCAGCATCTGCTGCCACGACGAGGCCCCGGCCGGATCACCGGTCTGGGCGATATCGCCCACCACCGTGATCCACCGGTTCGGGATGCGGCGCATCACCATACGCCAGGCCATTTCCGACAGTTCCTGCGCCTCGTCGACAATGACGTGGCCGTAGGTCCAGGTGCGGTCTCCGGCCGCGCGTTCGGCGGTGCTCTGCCGGGTTCGGACCTGCTGTCGCTCCGCCAGCTGGCTCGCGTCGATCAGGTCGTAGGCCATGAGGATCTCCGGGTCCAGTTCGTCCTCCAGATCCTGAGGTGCGGAACCGGTCAGGATGTCCAAGGCGTCCTGGGCCTCGGCGAGCTGGGCGCGCCAGCGGCGGCGGGCGCGTTCGCGTTCGGCGGTATCGTCCACGCCGAGCAGTTCGGCTAACTCGTCCAGCAGCGGGGCGTCGGCGGCGCTGAACTCGCCGGTGTCCGGGCGCAGCAGTTCCGCGCGGTCGGCGGGATCGAGCACGGCCGCGGCGCGATCGAGCCGCTCCCGGTCGGCGAACAGATCGGTGAGCACCTGCTGCGGCGACAGGATCGGCCACAGCGTGTCGATGGCCCGCTGGATCTGCGGGTCGGCGCGCATATCGTCGGTGATCTCGGACAGGTCCTCGGCACTGAGCAGGCTGTGCCGGCCACCCATCGGGTCGGCGCCCATGGTGCGGGCGAGCTGATCGGTGAGGGCCTCGATCACGGCAGCGGCGAAGACCGGGCGGGCCAGGTTGTGGGGGCGACGGGAGGACCGGCCGCGGCCACGGGCCCGGGTCGCGGTCTTGCGGTCGATGGTGACCGGGTAGCCGTCGAAGGTGAGTTCGACGGGTTCGGCGGGCACCTGCTGGCGGTCCCGGACGGCGTTCTTGAGGATGTCGAGCACGGCCGGACAGCCTTTGAGTTCCCCGGCCCGCAGCGAGTCCGCACGGGTGGCCTTCACTCCGGGGTACAGATCGCCGATGGTGGACAGCAACACGCCGGTCTCGCCGAGGGAGGGGAGTACCTGGCCGATGTAGTCGAGGAAGGTGGCATTGGGTCCGATGATCAGCACACCGCTCTTGGCCAGCTGCCGACGGTAGGTGTAGAGCAGGTACGCGGCGCGGTGCAGGGCCACCGCTGTCTTGCCGGTGCCCGGACCGCCCTGCACCACCAGCACACTCTTGTGCTCGGCGCGGATGATCGCGTCCTGTTCGCTCTGGATGGTTTCGACGATGTCGTGCATATGACCGGTGCGGGCCGCGTTGAGCGCCGCCAACAGCGCGCTCTCGCTGCCCACGCCGCTGTCGGCGGTGATCGCGCGGGCTCGTTCGGCCGCCTCGAGGTCGAGATATTCGTCGTTGACCCCGGTGACCCGGCGGTTGCGGGACCGGATGTGGCGGCGGCGTACGACCCCGTCGGGGGCGGCGGTGGTGGCCAGATAGAACGGGCGGGCCAGCGGGGCGCGCCAGTCCAGCAGCAGGGACTCGTAGTCGTGCTCCTCGTCGAGGATGCCGAGCCGGCCGATATAGCGGCGCTCCGGTTCGGTGTCGCCGTCCGACCCGTCGTCCGCGGCCATATCGATCCGGCCGAAACATAGGCCGTGCTCGGCGGCATCGTATTTCGCCAGATCCTCGGTGTAGAGCTGGGTGAACGATTCGCGTTCGCTGCGGGCCTGCGGGGTGCCGCCGGTTTCCAGCAGCACGGTGCGCAACCGGTTCTCGGCGTAGGCGCGCATATCGTCGAGGCGGCCGTAGAGCTCCGTCAGATACTCCTGTTCCTGCGCGATGTCCCGGGTCGCGTCGTTCACCGGCGCCGCGTCGGGGCGAGCGGTGCCATGGCGCTCCTGAGTGCGATGGTCGGGCAAAACTGGACTCCTTGTCACCCCGGGCGTACCTTCCCTCCGCCGCGGCTGTGCGCGGGTCGTCGTCAGGGGAGGACAGTTGACTGCGCATGCCGAGCGGACGGCTTTCATGGCCGCGGCACATGTGTGCACGGAATTGTCGAGTTTACTGCGAGTCCGGGTGGCTTGCCGGTCCCCGCCGGTCGCGTCGTGGGTCCGGGGGCGCCGGATCAGCTCACGTGCTCGTTGTCGGGTCGCCGGCCGCCGAGCGGGTTCTCCCGGGGGTTCGGCGTCTTGTCCCGGTACATGGCGATATCGGCGTCGTGCAGCACCGCCTCCGGCATGCGTCGGTCCTCCGGGTCCAGGGTTGTCACCCCGATGGAGGCTGTCAACGCGATCCGGTGCCCGCGCGCCACGATAGGTTCGGCCATCGCCGAGCGCAGCCGCTGGACCAGGGGTTCCAGGTTCCCATCGGTGGGATCGCCGGACAGCAGAACCAGGAATTCGTCGCCACCGAGCCGGCCCACCATATCCTCGGCGCGCAGCGCCCGCTGCAGTCGTTGCGCCACGATCTGCAGCACCGTATCGCCGATGGCGTGGCCCATGGTGTCGTTGATCGATTTGAACTCGTCCAGATCGATGAACATCACTGTGGACACGCTCCGGTGCGCGCCCGCGTTGAGCGCCCCGGCCAGCTGGGACAGGATCAGCGAACGGTTCCCCAGCCCGGTCAACGAATCGTGGGTGGCCTGGTATTCGAGCTGGTCGCGGCTGGCGCGGAGCTCGGTGATATCGCCGAACGAGGACACCGCCGCCGAATCGGGGTCGCTCGGGATGAGCAGCCCGGACGATACAACCAGCCACCGCTCCTGCCCGTCGGGACGGGTGATGCCCATAACGAAGCCGCGGATCGTCTCGCCGGTAGCGAGGGTCCGCGCCACCGGATGACGGGACCGCGGCAGCGGCCGGCCATTGGTGTCCCGCATCGGCACCGGCAACCGGGTGATGTCCGTGCCGACCAGCTCGCGCCGCTCGTCGAGACCGAGGATGCGTCGCGCGGCGGGATTCGCCGAGAGGATGAGGCCGTCGCGCTGGATCACCGCTACGCCTTCATCCAGCTGCGACACCACGGCGGTGAAATGCTGTTCGGCGCGGCGCTGGGCCTTCTCGGCTGCGCGCTGTGCGGTGAGATCGTGGATGGATATCTGATAGGCCAACCGGTCGTGCCAGGGGATGACCACCGAAATCGTGGCCACCGGTACCTCACGTCCGTCCACTCCCATCAGCGTCATCTCGGTACGCGGTGAGGCGGTGCCCGGCCGGCCGGCGGACAGCTCGGCGATGCAGCGCTTCATGGCGGGAACCGAATCCGGGTGCACGAAACGCCTCATCTCCTGACCGACGAGCTCGTCGGCGCTCTCGGCCCCCAATATGCGCACCGCGGCCGGATTGACGTAGACGATGACGCCACGTTCGTACACGCACGCCCCATTCGGGCTGTGCTCGACCAACGTACGGTAATGCTCCGCCAGCTGTTCCGCGGCGGCCGTTCTCTGCCTGGCCGCGTTGTCCGTCACGCGAAACCTCCGATCATCCCTGACCCCGATCGTCGGTTGATCGGGCTGTTGAAATATGTCGGGAGCTCTGCAGAAGCGCCTGATGCCACCCGCCGACGTGATCGCCGATCGGTCTGCGTCACCGCACCGGATTCGGTCCGACCGCCATGCTGAAATCGTGGCCCCCGGAATGGACGGCGGGGAGCGGATGAAGAGCTACGACCATGTCGGGTCACGGGCCCATTGCCGATCTTATGTCCATTACCGGTGTCGGCGCCGTCACCGGATCGGCCGAGACGAGAATTATTCCGATCCGGCCCTCGATGAGAAGTCCGTGACTGTGCTCGCGCCGCCCACGTGGTCGGTGACACTGCCCATTGACAGTGGAAATTGCCCTAGGCTGGAGGCGCAGCCTCCCGGATGCTGCGAAGCCCCCGACACCGTCCGGGTTCGTCGGCCGGTGTTCGCGATGGCGGACGGTTCGATGTGCCCTGTGACCGGGACCGTATCCTTCCTGGTCCGATGCCCGCCGCGGTCGTCGTCCGATTCACTCGGCGGAACTTGTCGGTGGCCCGGCCTAGCATCACCGGGGCGCCCCCGTGACCCGATTCGACCCCGACCGTGTGCCGATGACCGGCCCGGTTTCCGTTGTCGACTGTCGTGTCGATGGCCGGGTCGACCGTACGAGGGTCCGGGCAGGGCACCAATGGCGATATATCGATGACGAACGAGAAGGGACCGACCTGGTGGCGGAACGCCTCACTGTGCGCGGAGCTCGGGAACACAACCTCAAGGGGGTCGATCTCGACCTGCCCCGCGACAGTCTCATCGTGTTCACCGGGCTGTCCGGCTCCGGTAAGTCCAGCCTCGCCTTCGACACCATTTTTGCGGAGGGGCAGCGCCGTTATGTGGAATCGCTGTCGGCCTACGCCCGGCAGTTCCTCGGTCAGATGGACAAACCGGATGTCGATTTCATCGAGGGGCTCTCACCGGCGGTCTCGATCGACCAGAAGTCGACCAACCGCAACCCCCGGTCCACGGTCGGCACCATCACCGAGGTCTACGACTATCTGCGGCTGCTCTACGCCCGCGCCGGCACGCCGCACTGCCCGGTCTGTGGGGAGCACATCGCCAAGCAGACCCCGCAGCAGATCGTCGACCAGGCGCTGGCCCTGCCGGAAGGCACCCGGTTCCAGGTGCTGGCGCCGATGGTGCGCACCCGCAAGGGCGAGTTCGTGGACCTGTTCGAGCAGCTCAACGCGCAGGGATACGCCCGTGTTCGGGTGGACGGGGTGGTATATCCGCTCACCGATCCGCCCAAGCTGAAGAAGCAGGAGAAACACGATGTGGAGGTGGTGATCGACCGCCTCGCCGTGAAAGCGAGCGCCAAACAGCGGCTCACCGACTCCATCGAAACCGCCCTGCGCCTGGCCGACGGCATCGTGGTGCTCGATTTCGTCGACCGCGACGAACACGCCCATGACCGGGAGCGCCGCTTCTCCGAGAAACTGGCCTGCCCGAACGGCCACCCGCTCGATATCGAGGATCTGGAACCGCGTTCGTTCTCGTTCAACTCGCCCTACGGCGCCTGCCCCGATTGCACCGGCCTCGGCATCCGCAAGGAGGTCGACGTCGACCTGGTGGTGCCCGATCCGGAGCTGAGCCTGGCCGAGGGCGCCATCGCGCCGTGGTCGCGCGGTCAGAGCGCCGAATACTTCACCAGGCTGCTGTCCGGCCTGGCCGACGCCATGGGGTTCGATATGAGCACCCCGTGGCGCGACCTGCCACCCCGGCTGCGCAAGGCCGTGCTGGAGGGCAGCTCCGACCAGGTGCACATCTCCTACACCAACCGTTACGGCCGCAAACGCTCCTACTACGCCGACTTCGAGGGCGTGATGCCGTTCCTGCAGCGACGGCTGGACAGCACCGAGTCCGAGCAGATGAAGGAGCACTACGAGGGCTATATGCGGGATGTGCCGTGCCCGGTGTGCAACGGGGCCCGGCTGCGGCCGGAGATCCTGGCCGTCACCCTCGCCGCGGCCGACGAGCGCAAATCCATCGCCGAGGTCAGCGATCTGTCCATCCGCGATTGCTCGGACTTCCTGAACGCGCTCACCCTCGGTGAGCGCGAGACCGCCATCGCCGGGCAGGTGCTCAAGGAGGTGCAGGCCCGGCTGGGCTTCCTGCTCGACGTCGGCCTGGAATACCTCACCCTGTCGCGGGCCGCGGCCACCCTGTCCGGCGGCGAGGCCCAGCGCATCCGGCTCGCCACCCAGATCGGGTCCGGGTTGGTCGGCGTGCTGTACGTTCTGGACGAACCGTCGATCGGCCTGCACCAGCGGGACAATCGACGGCTCATCGACACCCTCACCCGGCTGAAGAACCTCGGCAACACCCTCATCGTGGTGGAACACGACGAGGACACCATCCGCGCCTCCGACTGGGTGGTCGATATCGGCCCGCTGGCCGGTGAACACGGCGGCCGGGTGGTGCACAGCGGTCCCTATGCGGAACTGCTCACCGACCCGAACTCACTGACCGGTGCGTATCTCGCGGGCCGGGAGCGGATCGAGGTGCCGCCGCAGCGGCGGTCGGTCGACAAGAAGCGCCGGATCACCGTGGTCGGCGCCGGCCAGAACAATCTGCGCGATATCGACGTCGCGTTCCCGCTCGGCGTGCTGACCTCGGTCACCGGCGTCTCCGGCTCCGGTAAGTCCACGCTGGTCAACGACATCCTGGCCACCGTGCTGGCCAATAAACTCAACGGTGCCCGCCAGGTCCCCGGCCGGCACACCCGGGTCAACGGTCTCGACCAGCTGGACAAACTGGTGCGGGTCGATCAGTCGCCCATCGGCCGCACCCCCCGCTCCAACCCGGCCACCTACACCGGTGTGTTCGACAAGATCCGCACCCTGTTCGCGGCCACCACCGAGGCCAAGGTGCGCGGCTACCAGCCGGGCCGGTTCTCGTTCAATGTCAAGGGCGGCCGCTGCGAGGCATGCTCCGGTGACGGCACCCTGAAGATCGAGATGAACTTCCTGCCCGATGTGTACGTCCCGTGCGAGGTGTGCCACGGTGCCCGCTACAACCGGGAAACCCTGGAAGTGCACTACAAGGGTAAAACCATCGCCGAGGTACTGGACATGTCCATAGAGGAGGCCGCCGACTTCTTCGAACCGGTCACCTCGATCCACCGCTACCTGAAGACCCTCGTCGGGGTCGGACTCGGCTACGTCCGGCTCGGCCAGAGCGCCACCACCCTGTCCGGCGGTGAAGCCCAGCGCGTGAAACTGGCCGCCGAGCTGCAGAAGCGCTCCACCGGACGGACCGTCTACATCCTGGACGAGCCCACCACCGGCCTGCACTTCGAGGACATCCGGAAACTGCTGAAGGTGATCAACGGCCTGGTCGACAAGGGTAATACGGTCATCGTCATCGAACACAACCTGGATGTCATCAAGACCTCCGACTGGGTGATCGATATGGGTCCCGAAGGGGGTTCCGGCGGCGGCACGGTGGTGGCGCAGGGCACGCCGGAGGAGGTCGCCGCGGTTCCCGAGAGCTATACCGGCCAGTTCCTGAGAGAGGTCCTGGAGGCGCCCGCCGCCACCGATCCGGCCCCACGTCCCGATGCGTCCGCGCCGAAGAAGGCCGTCCGGAAAGCCGCGGCCAAGGCTTCGGCGAAGCCGACAAGCAATGGTGCGGGGGAGGACGCGAAGGCGACCGCCGAGCAGAAGGCCAAACGACTCTCCCGGAAGGCGGCGGCACTGCGCTGATACGCCGTCGGCTCGGCCGCCCACCGTGATGACGGCGAACGGCCGAGCCGACCACCGTCGCGGCGGGATACCCGGTCGAGCGGTGCTTCGGCGCCGGTGAACCGGCCCGCAGCGCTCAGTAGACCGGCCCGGTGTACTTTTCGCCCGGCCCCTTGCCCGGTTCGTCCGGATGGGCGGATGCCTCGCGGAAGGCGCGCTGCAACGACTGCAGGCCCTCTCGTAGGGGGCCGGCGTGCGGTCCCAGGTATTCCACCGACGCCGTGATCAGGCCGGCGAGCGCGGTGATCACTCGGCGCGCTTCGTCGAGGTCCCGGACGGTGCTGGTCTCGGGGTCGTCGTCGGCCAGCCCCAGCTTCTCCGCGGCCGAACTCATCAGCATCACCGCCGCTCGGCTGATCACCTCCACCGCGGGGATATCGGCCAATTCGCGCACGTTGCCGTCGGGCTGTTCGGTCATGAGCAACAAGGCTAGGGCCTGCCCGCCGAGCCCTCGGCGGCGCGTCCATCATGTCCTCGGGCCGGAGGGCGGGCCCGGCCCGATCCGTCCGGTGGCTCAGCCGGTGGTCGCGGCGCGCAGCAGTCGCAGCTGCCCGATTTCCGCGGTGTTCTTCATCAGTTCGCCGTTCACCCAGGCGGCCTGGTGGGCGAGGGTCAGCCCGGCGTCGGCGGGCCAGGGATGGGCCGAGGGCGAGTCCAGTTCGGTATCTCCGCAGCGGTCCAGTACGGCGAGCCAGGCGGTGCGGAGTTCGGCGAGACGGGCCAGGGTGGCCGCCGCATCGCCCGGCCAGTACACCGCCGTGCGGTGGGGCGGGGTCCGGCCCTCGGCATGGTCGATGGCGGCTCCCCACCACCAGATGATGTGCCAGGTGAGCCAGCCGATGGTGGGGACGGGAACCGGATCGGGTTCGGTATCGGCCCAGTCCGGTCGCCAGCGGCCGTCGTCGCCGCGGTGTACCGTCCAACACAGGTCGGCCGGAGTCCAGTGCGTATCGTCGTCGGTCAGCGTCTCCAGATGCAGCCGCGCCAGCGACCAGGTGAAATCGAACTGCCAGTGCAGCAGGTCACGTCGAGAGCTCATCCGCGGCAGCCTGGCAGGTCGAAACGGTTGCGGCAAACGACTTTCCGCACGGCCGCTTCGGGATCGTGGGCGATTCGGCGATGGCCGCGGTGAATGCTAGACTGTCCGCTGACGACCGTCCCGGGGGCTTGCCCTGGGCAGACAAGTGGAGCCCGACTCCCACCGTTGCCGGTGAGTGATCACCTGGTCAAACGGTCCGGTCACCCGTCCTGGCGGCGGGCCTCCCGATCCTGGGGATCGGGGGCCCGGGCACAGCGTCCGGGTGGATCGGTCGACATCGGGCCTCGCTCGCGATGAAATATCGCGGCGGGGTTTTTGTGTTGAACAAGGGGTTCATTTCCTGCGGTCGTCACCGACACCGCTAGACCTAGGAGGCCCCATCAGCACTGAGACCCGCATCAACGATCGCATCCGCGTTCCCGAAGTCCGGCTCATCGGACCCGGCGGTGAGCAGGTTGGGATCGTGCGTGTTGAAGATGCACTACGCGTCGCCCTCGAAGCCGACCTCGATCTGGTCGAGGTGGCCCCGGATGCCAGACCGCCGGTCTGCAAGATCATGGACTACGGCAAGTTCAAGTACGAGACCGCGCAGAAGGCGCGCGAGTCCCGGAAGAACCAGGTCCAGACCGTGATCAAGGAGCAGAAGCTCCGTCCCAAGATCGACGACCACGACTACGAGACCAAGAAGCGCAATGTGGTGCGCTTCCTGGAAGCCGGTTCCAAGGTCAAGGTCACGATCATGTTCCGGGGGCGCGAACAGTCCCGGCCCGAACTCGGTTTCCGGCTGTTGCAGCGACTCGCCTCCGATGTCGCGGAATTGGGTTTCGTCGAGACCTCGGCCAAGCAGGACGGCCGGAATATGACGATGGTCCTCGCCCCCCACAAGGGCGCGAAGACCCGGGCCAAGGCCCAGCAGGACTCGGTCGCCCGACCGGAGTCCGGCGGGGACCGAGCCGGTTCGGGTGGCGTACAGCCCGGCTCGTCCGCTGTCGCGCAACCCGGTGGTGCGCCGCGGCCCGGCCCGAAGCAGTAACGCACAAGCGCGTCACCGCAGTACCGCGGGCCACCGCGGATAACACCGATCAGCACATCCGGTCCGCCGCTGCGCGGGCACGAAACAGATTGAGGTAATCCTCCATGCCCAAGATGAAGAGCCACAGCGGCGCTTCGAAGCGATTCAAGGTGTCCGGTAAGGGCAAGCTGCGCCGTCAGCAGGCCAACCGTCGGCACCTGTTCGAGCACAAGCCCACCCGCCGGACTCGTCGTCTGGAAGGCACGGAGGCGGTCGCTGCCGCCGACGTTCGTCGGGTGAAGAAGCTGCTGGGTATCTGACCCTCCGGGCTCGATACCTTCTCCAACGACCACTTCGGGCGCATCGGCGCCCCCAAGATCGAACAGGACTGACCAGTGGCACGCGTCAAAAGGGCCGTCAACGCTCAGAAGAAGCGCCGTTCCATCCTCGAGGCCTCCAAGGGCTACCGCGGGCAGCGCTCCCGGCTGTACCGTAAGGCCAAGGAGCAGCAGCTGCACTCGCTCGCCTATGCCTACCGGGACCGGCGGGCGCGCAAGGGTGATTTCCGCAAGCTGTGGATCGCCCGGATCAATGCCGCGGCCCGCGCCAACGACATCACCTACAACCGTTTCGTGCAGGGCCTGAAGGCCGCCGGCGTGGAGGTCGACCGCAAGAACCTCGCCGAACTCGCGGTCTCCGATCCGCAGGCGTTCGCCGGCCTCGTCGCCGTCGCCAAGGCCGCTCTGCCGGAGGACGTCAACGCCCCGGCCGCCTGATCCGGTAACGGTGTCGGACTCTCGAACGGCCTGGCGCGAGCAGTATTCGAAACGACCCGCGGAGGCGCTCTCCGAGCGCAATCCGCGGGTCGTTTCCGCTGTGAAGCTGCATCGCGGGGCGTCGCGCAAACGGGCCGGGCTGTTCCTCGCCGAGGGCGCGAACTCCGTCGCCGCGGCGTTGGAAACGGGCCGGGTCCGGGAACTGTTCTATTCCGCCGAAGGCGCGGCCCGGGAGCACGAGCTGATCGCGGACGCCGTGGCGGACGGTGTGCGCACGACCCTGATCTCCGAGCGGGCGGCGCAGGCGCTGGGGGAGACCGTCACCCCGCCGGGGCTCGTCGCGGTCTGTGAGCTCGTCGATGTGCCGCTGGAGCGGATTCTTCCCGCTCGGACGGATGAGCGGGACGTGCCGCGCATACTTGCCGTTCCCGTCGCCATCGCCGATCCCGGCAACGCGGGCGCGCTCATCCGGGTGGTCGACGCGGTCGGCGCGGACGCCGTGATACTGGCCGGTGACAGTGTCGACCCGCACAACGGCAAATGCGTGCGCTCCTGCGCGGGCAGCCTCTTCCATGTCCCGGTCGCTCGTGACCGCGATACCTCCGGCGTACTCGACGCCATCCGGGCCGCGGGTATCACCACTGTGGCCACCGCCGCCGACGGTGAGGTCGATCTCGGCGATGCCGACGATCTGTTCGCCGGCCCGGTCGCCTGGCTGTTCGGCAACGAGGCCCACGGGCTCGACCCGGAGGTGGCGGCCCGGGCCGACCATCGGGTCCGAATTCCCATCCGGGGGCGTGCCGAGAGTCTCAACCTGGCCACCGCGGCCGCCATATGCTTGTACGCGAACGCGCGAATCCGCTTTCGGGATCGATGACCGGGCGGGGGTGTGTCTCGGTTCAGTCGCCATAGTCGCCCAGGTTCTCCAGGAGTTCGCCGGCCCAGTCGGCGGGAACGGCCTCGGGTCCGACGACCTGGAGTGCGGCCATGACCGTGAGCAGCATCCCGCTCGCCATGAAACGTCGGGTATCGGTGACCGACGCATCGGTGAGTTCCCGGACCAGTCGATAGATTCTTCCGTAGCGTTCCCGCACGACCGGACCGATCTCGGGGACCCGCGCCGCGGCGAAACCGTGCAGCAGCAACTGGAGTAAATCGCTTTCGGTCAGGAAGACCTCGTAGGCATGCCCGAGAGCGTCCAGCGGTTCTTTGTCGCCGGCCGATCGCGCGGCCTCGGTGAAGACCTGCTCGATCCGGTCGCACACCCGTCCGAGCGCGGCCAGGAACAGGGCTTGTTTGGAGCCGAAGAGCCGGATCACATACGGCTGGGAGACCCCCGCCCGGCGGGCGATCTCATCGGTGCGGGTGGCGGCGTAGCCGGATTCGGCGAACGCGGATACCGCCGCTGCCAATACCTGCTCACCGCGTTCGCCCGCGGTCATCCGGGTCCTGGTCACCTCGGCCATCGTCCTCCTTCTGCTCGGTCTCTTGACATGTTATCAGTCAATGCATACGCTCGGCTGCATTAGTTATCAGTCAATTACAACAAGGACTGGACATGGCCGACACCCTCATCTCGATCCCCGTGCCCCCGCCTGACACCTCCATCCGGTCGTCCGAGGCCGATACCCCGCGGGCTCGGGGCGGTCACGCGCCGCGCCGGCCGCTCGCCGCCGTCCTCGCCGCCGTCGGCATACCGATGTTCATGGTCACCCTCGACAACCTGGTGGTCACCAATGCGCTCCCGGTGATCCGCACGGAGCTGGGCGCCTCGCTCAGCGACCTCCAATGGTTTGTGAACGCCTATACGCTCTCGTTCGCCTCGCTGCTGCTCACCGCGTCCGCGCTCGGCGACCGGATGGGCCGCAGGCGGATCTTCCTGGGCGGTATCGCACTGTTCACCCTCGCCTCCGCGGCCTGCGCGCTGGCCACCGACCCCGGGATGCTGGTCGCCGCCCGTGTGATCCAGGGCTTCGGCGCCGCCGCGGTGATGCCGCTCTCGCTGACCCTGCTGACAGACGCGGTCCCGCAGCGGTTGCGCAGCGCCGCCATCGGTATCTGGGGCGGTATCTCCGGTCTCGGAGTGGCGCTCGGTCCGCTGCTCGGCGGGGCCGTGGTCGACGGGCTGAGCTGGCAGTGGATCTTCTGGGTGAACGTTCCGATCGGACTGCTGGTGCTGCCGCTCGTGGTGTGGGCGTTGCGGGATTCCCGGGGCTCCGGCCGGCGGCTGGATCCGCTCGGCCTGGTGTTGGCGTCCGGTGGCGTGCTGGCCGTGGTGTGGGGGATCGTGCACGGCGCCGACGACGGCTGGACCTCCCGGGGCGTCCTCGCCGCTCTCATCGGCGGCGCCGTGCTGTCGGCCACCTTGATCGGCTGGGAACTGCGGACCGCCGCACCCATGCTGCCGATGCGGCTGTTCCGGGTGCGGGCCTTCGGGGTGGCCAATGTGGTGGCCTTCGCGTTCTCCGTCGGTGTGTTCGGGTCGATCTTCCTGCTGGCCCAGTTCTTCCAGGTGGTACAGGGTTACAGTCCGTTCGAATCCGGTGTCCGCACCATGCCGTGGACCATGGCGCCCATGGTGGTCGCGCCACTGGCGGGTCTGGTGATCGACCGGATCGGTGCGCGGGCGCTGCTGGCGACCGGCCAGACCCTGCTGGCGGTGGGCCTGGCCTGGATGGCCGCGATCACCACCGCCGATATCGATTACGGATCGTTCGTCGCCCCGATGCTGATCGGCGGGATCGGCATGGGCCTCACCTTCGCGCCACTGGCCACCGTGGTGATGGCGAGCGCCCCCGAAGCGGACCGGTCCATCGCCTCGGGCACCAACAACACCATCCGCGAGGTCGGTGTGGCCATGGGTATCGCGGTACTGACCTCGGTATTCGCCTCCTACGGGGCCTATACGGATCCGCAGAGCTATGTGGCGGGCCTGGTGCCCGCGGTAGGGGTCGGCTCGGCGATCGTCGCGATCGGCGCCCTGATCTCGCTGCTGGTACCGGGCCGACGCGCAGCCTAGCGGCGGAGACCGAGCGGCGGGGTGCTCCCGGTGGGCGCGCCGCCGCTCGGTCCGTGCCGGGAGTCCGTCGGGCACATTCCCGGGCGCGTGCCTCGGTGGGCCGGGACACGCGCATCGGCGATCTCGAAACCGAACCGGAAGGAGATGCGATGGCTACTGGTCGCGGCTGCCGACCAGGGCGTTGTCCGGTTCGGGTGCGGTACCGGGTTCCTCGGTGGTCGAGCGTCGAGCGGCGACGGCCACGAACACGACGAGCAGCAGACCGAACCAGACATATGTATTGCCGATCACCTGCTGGATCGGTGTCCAGTCGAGTTCCCGGTTGTCCTCACCGGGCAGATAACTGTGTGGGGCCGCGATGAACACCGCAATCGTGAGCGCTGCCGCGATATACCAGCGCAGCCCGTCCCGCCACGGTTGCCGGATCGCGTAGCCGATCATGGCCAGGATCGCGGGCGCCACCCACACCCAGTGATGCGACCAGGAAATCGGCGACACCAGCAGCGCGACCATCGCGTTGACCGCGAGCGCGATCACCGGCGGCGTCCCGGCCCGCCGCATGGCCACCACCGCGAGCGCGACCAGCGCGGCGCTGAGCACCAACCACAGCGCGGTGGCCGCGGTCCCGGTGATCTCCAGCCGCGCCAGCACGGCCTGGAACGACTGGTTGGTGTGGAAGGCCGAACCGCTCAGACCGCCGGCATTGCCGAACCCGCCGAACCAGTACCGCACGGACTCGTCCGGCAACACCACGAATCCCACCAGCGTTGCCGCCGCCCCGCTCACCGCGGCGGTCACGGCCGCCCGGTAGTCGCGGCGAACGAGGAAGAACAGCACGAACGCGGCCGGGGTCAGTTTGACCGCCGCGGCGATACCGATCAGCATGCCGCGCGGCCAGCGGGGGTTCCGGGTCAGACAGTCGGCCGCGACAAGACCCATCAGCACCAGGTTGACCTGGCCGAAGTCCAGGGTGGCGGATACCGGCTCGAGCAACAGCGCCAGCGGTGTGGCGGTCGCGCACATCAGCAGCGCGGTCCACGTCCGGCCGGTTTCCGGCCACAGCCGCCGGGCCACCAGATACAGGGTGAGGGCCAGTGCCCCCACCGACGTCACCAGATAGGCGACCACCGAGACCGACCACGACACCATCGCGAACGCCCCGAGCGCCAATGCCGCGAACGGCGGATAGATGAACGGCAGGCTGATCCCGATCCCGGTCTTCGGCAGTTCCCCGTACAGGTTCCCGCCCGAGCGCCATTCCTCGACGCCCAACCGATAGACCTCGAGGTCGATATAGCCGCCGCTGATCTTCTCGAACGGCCCGATCGGCACCCCCAGGCACACCGCGGTGACTGCCGTCGCCAACAGCGGTAGCAGCCAGACCGCGAAGTCGCGGACCCGATACCCGGCCGGTGTCGTCGTGGTGGTGGGGGCTCTCCTCATCACCGGGCGACTCTACCGGCTCGCCGCCGGCACGTCCCTGTCGTGCGTCCGGTGATATCCGCGTGAATCGCCGACGGCGCATCGAATACGATTCGACCAGCAGCAATATGGGCAGGCGGACAAGCCGGGTCCGCGAAACCGATCCCCAGGGAGTGACGAACGACCGTGGCCGACAACGAGGCAGTCGCACACAACCGCGCCGACGAGGCGCGCCACGCTGCCGGGCAGGCGCCCGCACTCACCGAGGAGGCCCTGGCCGCGGCAGCGGCCGCCGCCGAGAAAGCGTTCGCCGCCGCCGTCGATCTGGACGCGCTCGCGGTCGCGAAAACCGAGCACATGGGCGGCAAATCACCGGTGGCTCTGGCCCAGCGCGCGCTGGGTTCGCTGCCGAAATCGGAGAAGGCCGAGGCGGGGAAACGGGTGAATGTCGCCCGCAAACGGATCTCGGAGGCGTTCGAGGCGCGACACGCTGTACTGCTCGCCGAACGCGACGCCGCGGTGCTGGTCGCCGAGACCATCGACGTCACCCTGCCCGCCAACCGGGCCCCGGTCGGCGCGCGGCATCCGATCACGGTGATCTCCGAGCAGATCGCGGACGTCTTCGTCGGGATGGGCTGGGAGGTCGCCGAGGGCCCGGAGGTGGAGACCGAGCACTTCAACTTCGACGCACTCAACTTCCTGCCCGACCATCCCGCCCGCACCATGCAGGACACCTTCCATATCGCCCCGGAGGGTTCCCGGCAGGTGCTGCGCACCCACACCTCCCCGGTGCAGGTGCGGTCCATGCTGTCGCGGGAGCTGCCGATCTATGTGGTCTGCCCCGGGCGCACCTTCCGCACCGACGAACTCGACGCCACCCATACCCCGGTGTTCTCCCAGGTGGAAGGCCTGGCCGTCGACAAGGGCCTGACCATGGCGCATCTGCGCGGGACCCTCGATGCTTTTGCCCGGGCCCTGTTCGGTCCCGAGACCCGCACCCGGATCCGTCCGAACTACTTCCCCTTCACCGAGCCCTCCGCCGAGGTCGACGTGTGGTTCCCGGACAAGAAGGGCGGTGCCGGCTGGGTGGAATGGGGCGGCTGCGGCATGGTCAACCCCAAGGTGTTGATCGCCAGCGGTATCGACCCCGACGAGTACAGCGGTTTCGCGTTCGGTATGGGCCTGGAGCGCACCCTGCAGTTCCGCAACGGTATCCCCGATATGCGCGACATCGTCGAGGGTGACGTGCGGTTCACCCAGCCCTTCGGTATCCGGTCCTGACCGTTTCGACTAGAGAGCGATACGACAAGTGCGAGTAGCGCAGTCCTGGCTGACCGAACTCATCCGGCGCACCACCCCCGACTGGTCGGTGACTCCGGAGGAACTCGATGCCGGTTTCGTCCGGGTCGGGCTGGAGGTCGAGGAGGTCGACACGCTGCGGCCGGTGACCGGGGATATCGAGTATCCGCTGGTGGTCGGGCGGGTCGCCGAGATCACCGAGCTCACCGAGTTCAAGAAGCCGATCCGGTTCTGCAAGGTCGATATCGGCAAACCGGAACCGCAGGAGATCGTCTGCGGAGCCACGAACTTCACCGTGGACGACCTGGTGGTCGTGGTGTTGCCGGGCGGTGTGCTGCCCGGCGGGTTCGCCATCTCCTCGCGCAAAACCTACGGGCATATCTCGAACGGCATGATCTGCTCGGTCGCCGAACTCGGGATCGGCAAGGAGCACTCCGGCATCCTGGTGCTGGAACCCGGCACCGCCGAGCCCGGCACCGACGCCAACGAGTTGCTCGGCCTCGACGACACCGTCATCGAACTCAATATCACCCCCGATCGCGGCTACTGCTTTTCGCTGCGCGGTCTGGCCCGGGAGCTGGCCTGCGGTTTCGACCTCGACTACGCCGATCCCGCGGTTCGCGTTCTGCCGAACGACGCGGCCGAGGCCTGGCCACTGCGGGTGGCGGAGGAATCGCAGTGCACCCGGTTCGGGATACGCCGGGTGACCGGCATCGACCCCCACGCGGTGAGCCCGTGGTGGCTGCAGCGGCGGTTGCTGCTGGCCGGGGTGCGGCCGATCTCGCCGGCGGTGGACGTCACCAACTACGTGATGCTGGAGCTGGGCCAGCCGCTGCACGCCTTCGACGCGGCGAAACTGTCCGGCGGTCTGGTGGTGCGGCGGGCGCAGGCGGGGGAGAAGTTGCGCACCCTCGACGACACCGAACGCGTCCTCGACCCGGAGGACGTGGTGATCGCCGACGATTCCGGCGTGATCTCCCTGGCCGGGGTGATGGGCGGTGCGAGCACCGAGGTCGGCGCCGACACCACCGATGTGGTGCTGGAGGCGGCC
Source organism: Nocardia brevicatena NBRC 12119 (assembly GCF_000308495.1). Classification (GTDB taxonomy): domain Bacteria; phylum Actinomycetota; class Actinomycetes; order Mycobacteriales; family Mycobacteriaceae; genus Nocardia; species Nocardia brevicatena. The sequence goes on from NZ_BAFU01000044.1 coordinate 185,551, forward strand.
ACTTGGAACCCGCTGCTCATCTATCGCACCGCCCGGCGGCACAAACTTGTCTCCGAGGCGAGCAAACGCTACGAGCGCGTGGTCGACCCGGAACTCAACCTGGCCGCCCTGGACCGCGCCGCCGCCCTGCTGGCCGAGATCGCCGGCGGCACCGTGGAGCCGGCGCTCACCGATTTCCGGGTGGACCTGCCCGCGCCGGCGCCGATTCGGATGGATATCGACCACGCCGACAAGGTAGCCGGTGTCGTCTACCCGACCGGGACGTCGGCGCGTCGGCTCACCCAGATCGGCTGTCAGGTAGATGTGGGGGTGAACGAGGCCACGGGTCACGCGCAGCTGGTGGTCACCCCGCCCAGCTGGCGGCCCGACCTCGCCTGGCCCGCCGACCTGGTGGAGGAGGTGCTGCGGCTGGAGGGCCTCGAGCAGATTCCGCTGGTGCTGCCCGCCGCCCCCGCCGGCCGTGGCCTGTCCCCGGAGCAGCGGCGGCACCGCGCGGTGAGCCGGGCGCTGGCCTTCGCCGGCTGCGTGGAGGTGCCACCGCCGGTGTTCCTGCCCACCGACGTCTTCGACGTATGGGGCCTCGACGCCGGCGATCCGCGCCGCACCACCACCCGGGTGCTCAACCCCCTCGACGTGGACCGGGCCGAACTGGCCACCACTCTGCTACCCGGCATGTTGGAGGTGGCGGCCCGCAATATCTCGCGCGGCGCCCGCGATCTGTCGCTCTACGGGATCGCGCAGGTGGTGCTCCCCGGGCCCGAGACCGGGCCGGTCGACCCGCTGCCGGTGGACCGGCGTCCCACCGATGAGGAGGTGACCGCGCTGCTGGCGTCGCTGCCGGAGCAGCCGGTGCACGTCGCGGCGGTGTTCACCGGACGCCGGGAGCCGCGCGGACCGTGGGGACCGGGCCGGCAGGCCGAGGCCGCCGATGCCTTCGCGCTCGCCGATGTCGTCGGTGCGGCCGCGGGTGTGCGGATCGAACGCCGTGCCGGCAGGTATCTGCCGTGGCATCCGGGCCGCTGCGCCGAGCTGGTGGTCGACGGGTCCGTGGTCGGTCATGCCGGTGAACTGCATCCGGCCGTGCTGGAGCGATCCGGTCTGCCGCCGCGCACCTGCGCGCTGGAACTGAACCTGGACGCACTCCCGCTGCGGGATTCCCGACCGGCGCCGATGGTATCGCCGTTCCCGGCCGTCCTGCAGGATGTCTCGGTGAGCGTCGACCGCGGGATTCCCGCCGCGGCCGTGGAGTCGGCGCTGCGCTCCGGCGGCGGCGAGCTTCTCGAGGATATCGCCCTGTTCGACGTCTACGAGGGCGCTCAGGCCGGGGAGGGCCGCAAATCCCTCACCTACGCGCTGCGCTTCCGGGCCCCCGACCGCACCCTCACCGAAGACGAGGCGAGCGCCGCCCGCGACGCCGCGGTGGCCGCCGCGGCGGAGACGGTCGGCGCGGTGCTGCGCTCTTGACCACGCCTGCCGGGAGGTCCTGGCGGCCGGGCCATCCGGCCCGGCCGGTCCTGTACGCGCTCGCCTATCAGCCGACGCGCCGGATCGAGCAGACGCCGACGGTGCTCGGGCTGGACTACACCGAACTGTCCATCCCGACCACCGACGGCCAGACCCTGCACGCCTGGTGGGTGCGCGCGAAACAGCCGGTCGGCCACATCCTGTTCGCACACGGGAACGCGGGCAATATCGGCGACCGAGTTCCGGTCTACGCCCTGCTCAATGCCGCCGGGTTCGACGTCCTGGCCTTCGACTACCGCGGTTACGGCCGCAGTACCGGCCGCCCGTCCGAACCCGGGACCGCCCTGGACGCCCGCGCCGCCCGGCGGTCGCTGCTCGACCGGCCGGGCGTCGATCCGGACCGCATCGTCTACCTGGGGAAATCCCTCGGTGGCGCGGTCATGCTGGAACTGGCCCTGGCGCATCCGCCCGCCGGCCTCGTCCTTATGTCCACTTTCACCGGTCTGCGCGCCACGGCCCGTGGGCTGTATCCGTTCCTGCCCGCGCCCGCCATCCCCGACGCCTATCCGAGCCTGCGCCGTATCCCGTCGCTGACGGTGCCGCTGCTGATCATGCACGGCGACCGGGACGAACTGATCCCGCTCCGCCATGCCGAGCGTCTCTACGCGGCCGCTCCCGAGCCGAAACGACTCATGGTGTATCCCGGGGCCGGGCACAACGACATTATCGGTATGGCCATGACGGAGTGGGCCGCGGCGATCGCCGAGTGGGCGAAGGAGAACGAGATCATCTGACGCCCCACCGCTCACGGACGACGCTCTTCGGTCTCCCGGCGCTGCGTAGCCTGGGTGGTATGAGCGGTCAGCGCCCGGAGGCGGTAGCACAGCGTGATCACGGAGGGCGCCCGCTCATACCGCGAAAGGACACAGTATGAGCGAACCCAGCACAGATCCGGGCGAGTTGGCGGCCCGGCTGGCGGCATTGCCCGACGATCAACTGCTCACCGTACTGAGCGTGGTCACCTCCGGCCGCCCGGGGTTGGCGGAGGTGTACGAGGTGGTTACCCGACTTCTCGCCCAGACCGGCGCGATCGGTTCGGATACCGGTGTGATCCCTGACACCGCACCGCGTCCCGGCTATCGAGGTCCTTCTGGTGAAGGGATATCCCCGCAGGTGGGAGGGGATTTTTCGGCCGAAATGCAGGCGGCTGACCCCAGTGGCGGTGATATCGGCGGCTATACCTCCGGCGGTGTGCCGACCTTCGAGTCGGTTCGGGATAAGGTCGAGCAGCGCTTCGGCACCGCGCAGGGGATGAGCGAGCTCGACCGCCGGACTCCGGCGGGCCGCGGCGCCGATGAACAATGGGAGGCGCGCGAGAGGGCCGCGCGGGAGCGTCTGGATCAGATCCGGAAATCGGTGCGCGGCGATCGCGCCGAATGAGCGACCGGTCCGGTCCTGGCGGGCCCGGCAGGATAGGTGGACCCGATGACAGAACCAACACTCACGCCGACACCGGAGCAGGCCCGGGTCATCGCCGAACGCCTCCTCGACACCCAGGTGAAATACCTGCTGTCCGAGGTGAGCGGCGACCGTTTCGCCGAGGTCGTCGCCCGTGATGTGGCCGCCGTTCTCGGTGTCGCCGACACCATCGGTTTCGGTGAGGTGGTGCGGGTCGACCAGGCCCGGGAAACCGTCGCCACGGTGGTCGACCGGATCGGCGGCAGCAGCGTCATCGCCGATGTGGTCGGTGTGTTCGCCGACGCCATCTACGACCACACCGCCGCCAACGACGACTACACCCTCGGCGAGGTCGTCGAACGGGAACCGGTGGAGGCGCTGCTGGAGAAGATCTTCGGTATGCACCGGACCCAGGAACGCATCCTGGACCGGCTCACCGACAGTCCCCTGGTCGCCACTGTCGCCTCCAAATTCGTGGACAAACTGGTCGGCGATTTCGTGGAGGCCAACCGCCGGCGTGCCGAGAAGGTCCCCGGTATGGGTGCGCTCATGTCACTCGGCCAGTCTGCCGCCGAGCGGGCCCGCAAGGCCGCCGAAAGCAATGCCATCATCGGCGATATCGCCGGCAAAGGGGCCATGTACGCGCTGCGCCGCACCAACAACGCCATCCGGGAGATGCTGCGCGAGGCCCCCGTGCACGAGGCCTCCATGGAGTTCTGGGATCTGCACGCCGGCGAACCCGTCAGCGGGCTGCGCGACTACCTCACCCAACAGGACCTGCGCGAACTCGTCGAGATCTGCTACCGGATCGCGGTAACCACCCGCGAGAAGGAATACTTCGGTCTGCTCGTCGACGAATGCGTCCAGGTGTTCTGCGACAAATACGGCGACCACACCCTCGCCGCCATGCTCGGCGAACTCGGCCTCGGCGGCGAGGACATCACCGCCGAGATCCTGCGCTACGGACCCGCCGTGGTGGAGGCGGCCAAGCGAAACGGTGTGCTGGAGGGCCTGATTCGCGAACGGCTCGAACCCTTCTTCCTCTCGGATGAGGTCTTGGGCATCCTGGGCGGAGCCGGCGCCTGACGGTGGCACACCGGGGTAGCGCCGGCCCCGCCTCCGGGTCGATGGCAAGGGCCGATAGCAGGGCACAAAGACCCCAGTCAACGCCGCAGAGCGGGGGTACCGTCACGAACAGGTGTCTCGGAGACCGAGGACACCGGCACCTCCAGGTGAGGAGATCTCGTGGCCAATACTCGGATCGACCCAGCCTCTCGAGCCGCGAATCGCAGCGGTGACGCCGTTACCGCCGACACCATTGCGCCGGACGGTACCGGCATCTCCCGCTACCACGAGGTGGACGCGATGGTCGACACGGCGACAGCCGCGGCGAAGGCATTCCGAGAGCTCGACCAGCGGCAGGTCGACGCGATCGTGGCGGCGATGGCACGCGCCGGGATCCGGTCGGCCGCCGAACTGGCGCGGGTCGCCATCGAGGAGACCGGTTTCGGCGTCTTCGAGGACAAGGTGGTGAAGAACTACGTCGCCACCGAATTCCTCTACGACTACCTGCGCGACAAGAAGTCGGTGGGGGTCATCGACGAGGACGTCGAGCGCAGTATCGTGCGGGTCGCCGAACCGATCGGCGTGGTATTGGCCGTCACCCCGGTCACCAACCCGACCTCCACCGTGCTGTACAAGGCGATCGTCGCGGCGAAGACGCGCAACGCAGTCCTCTTCCGGCCCTCACCGTTCGCCGTCCGCTCATGCGAGCGCACCATCGAGATCCTGCGTGCGGCGGCCGAGTCGGCGGGTATGCCCGCGGGCGCGTTGCAGGTCGTCCCGGACGCCGCCCATGAGGTGACCCATTATCTGTTCAAACATCCCGGGGTCGATTTCATCTGGGTGACCGGCGGCCAGAAGATCGTCGCCTTGGCCAATGCGGCCGGAAAACCCGCGCTCGGCGTCGGACCCGGCAACGCGCCCGTCTACCTGCATCGCACGGCCGACATCAAGGCCGCCGTCGTCGATATCCTCATCTCCAAGACCTTCGACGCGTCGGTGATCTGTCCCGCCGAACAGACCTGCATCATCGACAACGCGATCTACGACGCCACCGTCGCCGAATTCGAGCGGATGGGCGCGTATCTGCTCACCGAGGAGCAAACCGAGGCGCTCGCCGATTTCACCTTCGGGTGTGGCGACAGGGCCAATCTCGAGGCCCTCGGCCGGCAAGCGCCCGACCTGGCCACCCGCGCGGGATTCACCGTGGACCCCTCGGTCAAGGTGCTGCTCGCGCCACTGCCCTCCGACCTCGACCGGCTCGCCGAGCATCCGCTGGTGCGAGAGAAGCTGATGCCCGTGCTCGGGCTGGTGCGGGCCCGTGACGTTCAGCACGGTATCGATGCCGCGGTCCTGGTCACCGAACACGGCGGCCTGGGACACACCTCGGCCGTCTATGCGCACGACCCGGCCGTCGTCGACGCCTACAGTCTGGCCGTGCGTACCGGGCGCATCCTGGTCAACGCGCCTACGGCGGTGGGAGCGCTCGGCGGGATCTACAACAATCTCACCCCGACCTTCTCCCTGGGCTGCGGCACCTGGGGCGGCTCGAACACCACCGAGAACGTCAACTACGAACAGCTGCTGAATATCAAGACGGTGTCCTACCGGCGCAGCCCGCCGCAGTGGTTCCGGGTTCCGTCCAACACATTCTTCAACGCGGGTGCACTGGACAACCTGCGCGATATCGAGTGCGGCAGCGTGGTGATCGTTACCGACGCGCTGAGTGAACAGCGCGGCGTGGTGGAGGAGTTCCGCGGCAAACTGCGTGCTCGGCACGTCAAGACGTTCGGCGAGGTCGAGCCGGAGCCGGGCGAGGCCACCATCCGCCGCGGCGTCGCGCTGCTCGAGGCGTTCGAGCCCGATGTGCTCATCGCCGCGGGCGGCGGATCGGTGATCGACGCCGCGAAGGCGATCCGCCTGTTCTACGAGCACCCGGAGATGAATCTCGCGGACCTCACGCTGCCGTTCCTCGATCCCCGCAAGCGCATGGCCGACTACCCCCAGGACCCGCACAAGGTGCGCTTGGTGGCGGTGCCGACCACCGCGGGCACCGGTTCGGAGGTCTCGCCCGCGGCGGTGCTGACCGTGGGCGATCGCAAGGAGACCCTGGTCGACTACTCCCTGGTGCCCGATATGGCGATCGTGGACCCGCTGCTCACCGTTTCCATGCCGCGCACCCTGACCGTCGACACCGGCGTCGACGCTCTCACCCACGCGCTCGAAGCCCTGGCCTCGGTCTTCGCCTCCCCCTACACCGACGCCTTTTGTGTGCAGGCCGCGCGGCTGATCTTCGAGGCGCTCCCCCGCGCTTACGACGACCCGCACGATCTGGCCGCCCGCACCGACATGTCCAATGCCGCCACGCTGGCCGGCCTGGCGTTCTCGAACGCCTTCGTCGGCACCAATCACGCTCTGGCGCATGCCGTCGGCGCGCGGTTCGGTATCGCCCACGGTCGCGTGAACGGCGTCTTCTTACCACACACGTTGCGCTACAACGCCGGCCTGCCGACCAAGTTCATGCCCGCCCCCGGCTACTCGGCCTACGTCGCGCCCGAGAAGTACGCCCAACTCGGCCGGATCGTCTTCGGCGGACACGAACCCGAGGAATGCCGCCGCCGACTGTTCCAGGGCGTGCGAGACCTGCTCGAACGGCTCGCGGTGCCAGGCACACTTCGTGAGATCGGCGTCCCCGAGAACGAATTCGTCGCGGCACTCCCGGAATTGGCGATAACCGCTTTTCAGGACTTGAGCAACCGCACCAATCCGCGGATGCCGCTGATCAGCGAGATCACCGGCCTGCTCCGGCTCGGCTACTACGGGGACGACGACCATGCCCACTGACAGCGCCACCAAGACCGTGCGCGTGCATGCTCCGGCGGCGCGGGTCCTCGCGACGATCCGCGACGTGAAAAGCCAGCCGGAGTGGATTCCCGAGATCGTCGAAGCCGACGTGCTCGAGGCAGAGGAACAGACCGGCCTGCCGCTGACCGCCCGGTTCAAGGCATCGGCACCGGTCGGTACCGACACCTACACCCTTGCCTACCACCACGACGACAACGGCATGAGTTGGTCGATGGTGCACGGTCGCCTGCAGACCGGTCAGGAAGGCCGCTACCGGCTCGACGAAGCCGGCCCGGACACTACCTCGGTCACATACCGGCTGACCATCCACCATAATCTGCCACTACCCGGCTTCATCCGCGATCGAGTCATCAAAGGGCTGGTGGACCATACGCTGACCGGCTTGCGGAAGCGGGTCGAACGCTGAACCTGCCGGGTCCGCACTCTCGACCCGTCACGACCACAAGCTCGGCGAGCGGCGCGGTCGAAGGGGTCGAGGCGGCACGGTGACCAGATGTATTGCGCCTGTCGAGGTTCGTGCGGTATCGCTTGTCGTGGCTCAGGCCCGCGTCGAGCGTGCCGTTTCGGTCGCGTCTTCGTACATGTCCTGTTCGGCGCGGGCCGCGAGCAGATCCCGGATCTCGGTGAGCAACTGGATATCGGTGGGTACCGCCGGCTCCGCGTTGATCTTCTTCCGCGCCTCGATGCGCTTCTTCACCGTCGTCATCGGCAGAATGAGCACGAAATACAGCACCGCCGCGACCATCACGAAGTCGATGATGGCGCTGATGATCGGGCCGAGCGCGATGAACGTGGCGGGTTTGTTCGGCAGCAGTTGGAAACCGAAGCCCAGGTGACTGTTTCCGCCCAGAACGGCCAGCAGTGGTTCCACGACGCCCTTGGTGACCGAACTCACCACCGCGGTGAAGGAGGTGCCCATCACCACCGCCACGGACAGGTCGATGACGTTTCCCCGCATGAGAAAGTCTTTGAAACCTTTGAGCATCGCAACAACCCTGTCTCGCATAGTGCTTTTCACCGCTGGGGCCGTGCGGCTCTGTCGGCGGGTGGCCGGCACCGCCTTCCGGGTCTCCGGCGCCATATCGCAGGTGATGATCGCAGCAGGGACGAGGGCTCGCAAACCGGCGCCATCGTCGGTGAGCCCGGTGGTTTCGCCGTTCTGCTCGCGGGACTCGCCGCGGCGCACACCTTGTAGTGGGTCGGATCCGACGCCGGTGCTCCGGGCGGGAGTGTCTTGGCCGGCCCGCGTGGGTACTCCGGCCCAACGGCTCGTGCTCAGCGTGGGTCGGGTCCACGCCGCCGCACGAGCGGTAGGTAGACCTCGTCGACGATTTCGACGAGGACCTCGTCGGGTGCGGTCGGTATGCCGCGTGTGACGAACTCGTTGCGCAGCAGGACGATCGCCACGGTGGCGACTCGTGGGTGGAGTGCTTCGGGCGCGGCCTCGCCGCGTGCGACGGCGCGCCCCAGGATGGTGAGCCAGGTTGCGGCGGTGGCGTCGGCGGACTGGTCGGGCAGTTGCGCGAGGAGTTCCGATGCGCCGCCGGCCGCCGCGAGTAGGTCGCGGAGAACGGTGCCCAGTGGGGAGCTCCAGTGCCGGTTGGCCCGGCGCAGCATTTCCAGGGCGTCGTCGCGCAGGCTGCCGGTGTCGGGTGGTGTCACGGCCTCGGCCAGTTGCCGGTAGGCGGCGATGCCGAGTGCGAGTCGGTTGGGCCAGCGGCGGTAGATGGCGTTCTTGTTGGTGCCGGCGCGGGCGGCGACCCGGCCCATGGTGAGCCCGGCGTAACCGTGCTCGAGCAGTTCGTCTGCGCCGGCCCGCAGAATGGCGTCCTCCAGGTCCGCGCCGCGTCGACGTGTCCGTCCCGTGCTGGGTTCCCCCATCCGCGACTCCCTTCGTGACCGTTCGCTATTGGGAACCGATCGTACCTTCATGATTCTACTTGAACTCGGAAGCCCTGGAAGATAAGGTACATCAAGTACCTTATATCGATGAAGGGCACCACATCATGCGAGCCAAGGGCATCAGCTACGACACCGGTTTCCTCCGCGACGGAACGTTCTCCCGCGTGGACTTCCACCCGCCTACCGTCGAACGCGAACTGCGCGTCATCCGGGAGGAATTGCACTGCACCGCGGTCCGCGTCATCGGCGGCGATCCGGAACGGCTGGAAATCGCCGCCGCTTACGCCGCCGAACTGGGCCTGGAAGTCTGGTTTTCGCCATACCCGCTCGAACTGGCCGCCGACGAGATGCTGACGCTGTTCATCGACTGCGCCGAACGCGCCGAACGGCTCCGGGTCGGCGGAGCCGAGGTCGTCTTCGTCTTGGGTGCCGAATTGAGCTTGATGAACCACGGATTCCTGCCCGGCGCGACGCAGGAGGAGCGGCTCGCGCTGCTGCTCGAACCGAAACGGCTGCGTGAGCGCGGTGTCGAGGTGAGCGCGCGAGTGAACGAGTTCCTCGGCACGGCCGTGGCCGAGGTGCGGAAACGATTCGGCGGACCTATCACCTACGCGTCCATCCCACTCGAGCGTGTCGACTGGGATCTCTTCGACATCGTGGGCGTGGACCTCTACCGCTCGGCAGAGGTCGCCGACCGATTCGCCGACGGCGTGCGTACCCTCGTCGCCCAGGGGAAACCGGTGGCGATCACCGAAATTTCGTCTGATGCCTCCTCCTGGTTGCACCTGAAACTGGAACACGCAGGCAAGGGGTGGTGCGTATGACAGCCAGGGCGGCTCTCCCACGACGACTACTGGTTCGTCGGTTAGAACAACTTCGAGTAGGGGCCGGAGTGACGATGGATGCGGCGGCGTCGATTTCCGTCGCCAAGTCGACGTTATGGCGGATCGAGACAGGGCAGCCTGTGAGACTCAATCCTGTACTGCTTGAACGGCTCTGTCAGCTCTATGGACCTTCACCGGAGCTGACCAAGATGCTTCTCGGGTTGGTAGAAGAGACGAAGTCCAAGGGGTGGTGGCATGCGTACAGCGACAGCATCCCGAAGGATTACGGGTTCTTCGTAGGTTTGGAAGACTCCGCAGGACACGAGATCTCATTTCAAACCACGTTCTTGCCGGGGCTTCTTCACACACCGGAATACAAGCATGCACAGATTTGGACCGAGTTCCCCAACAAGCCGCCCGAAGATGTTGAGCGCATGTTGACGGTCGGAATCCGGCGCCAGGACAGGATTGTGGACGGAGAGAAGCCGATCAGGTTGGACTTTCTACTCGACGAATCGGTCTTGCGTCGAGTCGTGGGAAGCCGTGCGGTAATGGCAGATCAGATGCGACATCTGGCGGAAATTGCCCAGAGGCCAAACGTTTCTATTCGAGTCGTGCCGGCTTCGACCGGGACCTATCTTGGCCTGATAGTCGATTCATTCGTTCTCCTGGAGTTTCCCGGACATTCAAAGGCCGACCTGACGATGCCGACCGTCGTGTACATCCTCGGTTTCACCGGTGATCTATACCTGGCGAAGGAAAGTGAGGTATCTCAGTATCGTGATGTATGCGCTGACCTCCGTCGCCGAGCGCTGGATGATGAGGGCACATATGCGCTCATCCTGGATTTAGTTGAGGAGTATTCCGCATGAATGTCGACGCGGTATGGGCGGCGTCGTCGGATGCCTCGGGCTACCGACACGGCCTGCGGATGTGGTAGCGATACTGCACTTGGTATGTCGGCCGAGAATTGTCGGCGCTCGGCGGTAGCGCGAGACCGGATGGTCGCTTCGAACGGCATGCGGTGAATGCGTGGCAAAGCCAGGAGCGTAGGTGCTCGTAGTCGATGTACTGGACGTCTGCCTCGTAGTTGGCCGCGATTCACCTCTTGGCTGCTGTTGTCGTTCTCACAGCCGATTCCGGCAATCTGTTCCACATCCTGGAGATTATGGACAGCCGGCAACTCAAGTCGTGATCCTCATAGGTAAAATCGATGCAACCGCTCCCGCACCGCTGCGGATGACAACCCACCTCTCCGGCAACCGCCATGGTGGACTTGCTTTCTCAACTGGACACCACGATCCAGGCCTGATGGATCCGATCATCCGGAGCATGACGGGCACCGACCAACTTCCGAACCGCTCACTCCTCCCGCTTGTCGGCCGGCAACCGTGCTACCGGCATCTTCGGCACGCACTACTCCTTCATCAATCCAGCCCTCGCCCATCCCTCTCGTCGGCGTAAACCTCGCGCAGGATGGCAAAGGTCTTGGCCAGCAACTCCTTCGCGTCGTCGGCGGTCAGGTTTGTTTTCGCACGCAGATCCCTCACCGCCTCGTCTGGGGAATCGCCACGCATCAGGCACCGCGCCAAAAACAGCGCATTCCTCGGGTCGGGGTGGCGGGCGTTCATCGCCTTCTTGATGAGACCCATCTTGTCCTTGTCGACCAAATCGGCTTTGGGCCGAGAGGTGTCCTCGACATCGAGTCCGGCGCCATCGCTGCCCGCCCCGGGCAACGGCGCGTTCAAGGATATGTCCCGCTCCCGCTTGATATCGGCGAGTGCGGCCTCGACCCGGTCCACAGGCAGGCCCATATCGTCGGCCAATGTAGCGGCATCCCTGGCCTGGCCCGACTGCTCGCGACGATCGAGTTCCTTTTGAACTGCCAGCACTTCCCGTGACTCCCGCCTGGACAATCCATCCTGTTCGGAAACTGCGTTACTCACCACACCGCGAGCCGTCGCCCAGGCGAAGATGGACAACTGACCACGGGCCGGGTTGTACCGGGCCATTGCCTCGAGCACGGCCAGATGGATCGTCTGCCCGAGATCGTCGCGCGTCTCGGGCGTACTCTTGGTCGAGACCAAATAAGCCACGATATAGTCGAGGGTCCTGATTCGCCCGCCCGCATCGGTATACCGGTACTTTTCGAAAATCCTGTTCCGCAAGTCCTTTTCGTCCTCAGATCCCGGGACAGTGGCGAAAAGTTCCCACATCATCGCCTGTATTTCCGGTGGGTCTTGCCGAGCGGACGGATCTCCCATGAACTTCTCGACCGCCGCACGTACGAGCTCGTTCGGCACCCCACCCTTGTCACGCAGCGCCCGCATATAACCGATGTGAGGTGTAGCGACACCGGCCTCCCATGAGCTGGGAGCGTCCGCGGGGAACCCGAGGAACTCGGCGAAACCTCGCCGGCTCAATCCCATTCGGTTACGCACATCCCGCAACCACTCGCGGAACGGCTCGCCCTCCTTCGGTCCGACAAAGGGCTGCCCCACCAGATCCACCCGATACAACTCCCCGGAGTGATGATCTCGCAGACCGAAGTGCTCCACCGCCGCCTGCACCACCTCCGACGGAACCCCACCCTGCCGAACCAACTTTGTCGCGCGTCAAGTAGTTGGCAGGTTTTCGGTCTCGGGAAAGTTGGGTATCAACGGGTCGGCGGTGCCGAGATGGACCTCGGCCGGCCGGTTCCATGCGATCGCCTCGTGTGGGCGGATCGTGTTGTACTCGATGCGGTAGGACTCGGCGTGTGCGGTGAGGTCGAGTGCGGAATCGATCTCTTCGAGGAACAGTCGCTCGTATTTCAGCGACCCGAATCCTCGTTCCCGCGAACCGTTCTGGCCTGGGCTGCGTACTCTGGTGCGGACATGGCGGAGCTCGGGGTGGGTGGTGATGAACGCCTCGAACCGGAACGAGCGGAACGGCCCGCCGTTGTCGGTCACGATCGTCACCGCGGGAATGATGTTGCCCTCGTCGTCGCGCTCGCAGGACTCGATGAGCGCATGCCCGAACATGTTCTGGTAGTCGGCCAGAGCGAGCTCGACCGCGGCGATGGCGTCGTGCTGATTCGCCGTCGGCGACACATGCCACCGGTGCTCGTATTTCGACCAGTAGTCCCGGCATCCGGCGATGCGCCACGTCCCGCCTGTGGTGGTCTCGAACTCGCTGAAGTCCAACTGCCACACCTGATTCGGGCCTGCGGGCTCGGTCGCGAAGGCCGCCTTGCGCCGCTGGGCGAGTTGACGGCGTTCGCGTTGGTAGGCCGCGGGCAGGATCAGGCCCTCATCGCGCGGCAACCGCAGTACCGTGGCCTGGGACACCCGGTGCCCGTCGTGACGGCACATCGCCCAGACCTTGCGGTGTCCCCACGCCGGATGCGCCAGTGCATGCCGGCGGGCGGCGTCGCGCACACCCTCGCGGGCCGGTCGCGGCCACGGCCCCGCCACCACAGCGCCTGCGCGGGCGCGCGCCTGCCTGCGCCGCCATGTCCGCTCGGGCACACCGATCACCTGGCAGAACCTCGTGGTCGGCATGCCCGCGGACACGCGGATCACCTCGAGGTCCTCGAAGGGCCCAATCGGCCCTCCGCGGACTTCTTCCACACCCGCGCGGCCAGATGCGCCTCACCCAGAGCCTGGGTCAGGTCCGCGATCTCGGCCTCGAGCTGGGCCTCTCTCGTCGAGGGCCCCGACTTACCGGCCGCCAGACCGGCCCGGCCGGACTCGAGGAACTGGCGCTTCCAGTTCCCCACCGACTGCTCGGACACCTTCGCCCGCCGCGCCGCCTCGGCGACGGTCACCTCACCGGCCAGGATCGACAACACGATCCGGGCCTTCTCCTCGGCAGGCACTGCCGATGGTCTCGCCATGAACGATCAGACTCCTCTTCGCAGATCAAACCCGCAAATAACGGGCCCTGCCACATAGTCTGACGCGCGACAAAATGACCCACCGCCAACGACACCAACCAATCCGGAAACTCCGGCGGAAGCTCCAAACCCACAACCACGACCCCCTTCGGCAGTCGCGAAAATTATGAGCCACCCCCACCCCCCGGCTGTCCTCACCGATGGATCGGCCGGACACCTCGCGACGTTGTCTCATCGCGCAGCATGCGATTCCTGCTCTGCTCATGAGCGCTGCGACCGGGCGGGCTCGGCCTATTGGTAGGTCGTATGGGTCGGGCGCACGACAATGACCACACGTCGGGATGGCCGGCGACCGGCTTCTCGTCGGCCGAGCCGTATCGTCGGGCGAGGACGTCGAAGAACTCGCCTTGCGGGTCGGGATCGACCCGGTCGACCACACCGCGCACCTCCAGATATCGGTAGGGCCGGTCGGGATCGTTGATGCTGAGCGCGACTCGCGGATTCTATTGGAGATTGCGGAGTTCGGCGCGATCGGTGGTGGTGGTCATGCGTAGGAACTTGCCGTCCCGCCGTACGCGGCGTTGTCCGCACTCGCCGACAACCCAGGGATCCCGGCCGCGGCCCTGGCTCGCGCCTGCGTGGTGACCCCACAGGTGATGACGGTGGTGCTGAAGAACCTGCAGGAACGCGGCCTGATCGAACGGACCCCTCATCCTTGGCGGCGTGGTGTTCTGGAAACGCAGCTGATCGAGACGGGGCGCGCGGCCTTCGAGGCGGCCGACCGGAAAGCAGTGGCGATCGAGCGACGCATCGCGAACGCGTTCACCGAACAGGAACGCGCCACTTTCCGTAATCTGCTGACCCATTTCGCGGCGGCGGCTCGAGAGAAACCGACCGGAGAGTCGACCAGCGGTCCGGGTAGGTATCGACCGCCTCTGCGACCACGGTGATGCCGATGGCCTATTCGGTGTTGGTGATCTCCCGGCCGGCGTCGGCTCGCACGGCGACCGTTTCCGCGTGGTGGTCGGCGATGGGGCCCGCGAGATTTGGGTAGCGGCAGTCAACTGGTTTGTGCCTTCACACAACGTGCCGAGCCGTTCGAGGATCGGTGTCGGGTTCATCGGGTGCATGACCGAGTCGAACAGACCGATGATCGCGCCGATGCGCCCGGCCGCTGTCCCGTAGGCCACCCACCTACCGGGGGCCCGTATCAGGGCTTTTTCCCTCGACCTTGGTGTAGAACTCACGCAGCGCATCCTCGTACGGCATGTCGGGATCGGTGAGGCCGTGTGGATAGAAGGACGATTGCCGGCCGAGTCTCCAGATGAGATTAGTCCGCGCTGCTGTCCAGCTGGTGCCACCCGCACTGTAACTCTTGAAGCATCGGAGCGCGAGGTCGTCAGCGGCGTCGATGTCGAGTCCTCCCCCTTGCAGGATCTCCTCACGTACTCGGCATCGCTGCTCAGGACGTGCGCACGGCGTATCGGAACCGGTTCGACTCGCTGTCGGGAAAACGTCGGGGCGCGAAGGTCGGGAACCGCGGTTGCGGTCCCGCAAGGATTATCGGCAGGCGATCCGGCTCACCCGCAACGGGTTCACACTGCGCGGCAACGGGAAACTGTATACGGCCAAGGTCGGGGAGTTGAAGGTGGCCTGGTCGCAACAGTTGCCGGCGGTCCCGTCATCGGTCACGGTGGTCAAAGGTGCGGCCGGTCGGTATTTCGCCTCAGGAAGCGAACTGTCGCCGGCCCCGAAACAAGAGATCGGGAACCCAGCGGCCACAGGGCGAGTTGGGCCGACATCAGGACTTACTCGTCTAGTACAGAAACCCCCCGATCGCCCTCGCCACCGTTTCCGGGATTGTCGACGGTGCGAAATGCATTTGCCCGGGGAATGTCTCGAGCGTGGCATGGGGTAGCACGGTCGCGAGCCGCTCGACGGTTTCCGGCATCGGCTGCCAGGTGTCGGAGCCCCGCATCAGCAGTGTCGGCGCGGTGACGTTCGACCAGCGGTCCAGGTAAGTGGTATCCGCGATCATCGACTCGAGATCCCGACTCCAGCCGTAGGAGTCGTCGGGTTCGTCTGCGTCCGGCTCGGTGTCGCCCATGAGGTCGAGCAACGCCGCCGGGACGCGCGCCACCTTCTCGGCCAGCAGTTGGTTGGCCTGCCCTCGTTCGCCCATCGCGGTCAGTGCCTCGAACCGGGCCAGGACGGGTGTGAGCTCTGCTCCCGCCGCGTAGAGAGGTGGCTCCCACAGCACCAGCGAGCGGGCCCCGATTCCGGCCGCCGCGGCGTGGAGGGCGACCGTGGCGCCGTACGACATGCCGACCAGGTGGACCGGCAGGCCGATCATGGTGGTGAGTACCCGCAGGTCGCCCACCTCGTCGGCGAAATGTTTCGGCGAGCGACCGGGCCCGCTCGGGGCGTATCCGCGGCGTGCCGGCAGCCAGAGCTCGAACCGGTCCGCGAGGTGTTCGGCCACCGGCTGCCACGAGTGCAGCCCGCCGCCGGAGCCGTGAATCATGATCACCGGAGAACCTGTCCCGATTCGCCGGTAATGAATCGTGGTCCCGTCGAACGATTCGAAGGACGCAGACGGCTCGCGGGTGAATGACGACATGCGGCTACTCTCGCAAAGTCGGCCCTGCCCCTCCAGTAAATTAGCGTCTCGGTTTCGCGCGCCCGACGGTGACCATCTCGAATCGAACCCGCGGAGTGCCGGGGAGGGGCCCAGGTCGGACGACCACCGTCGACCGCGCAATGGGCGGCACTGCTCGGCGCGGTGCTCCACGACGGCGCTCGGGACAGCCTTGCCGATGGCCCGACAGGCTACCGCCGAGCGGCCCCTCGGTGATCATCGGACCGTGATCGTCGCGGGACATCCGACACCGGTGCGGACAACGGCGAGCCGGCGCGGGTGTCGGATGGATGTTCACCTCACCGGGAGTACGACACCGGGTCCCCGCGTCCGGGGTCTCCGGTTCGGCCGGTCGCGTCGCAGATTCGAGTCGGAACACCGAACTCGGCGCTTACGCGTGCGGACGTGGATGCGTTCGCCGTGCTTTCCGACAAGGCTGAGCACCTCGACGCTGTCGCGGCCGGCGGCGCCGAACCAATGCGGAACCTGGCAGTCGAACTCGGCCGCCTCACCGGCACCCATGAGGAAATCATTGTCCCCGAGCCGGACCCGGAGCCGCCCGCGGAGCACGTAGAGCCATTCGTAGCCGGCATGGGTCCGCAGGTAGGGCTCGTTGTCGTGCGCCGGGGTGGTCATCTTGTACGCGCGCGGTTCCCCTTGGTGGCGGGACAGGGGGATCAGGACCCGGCCGTCCTTCCTGGTGGGGTGCTGCGGTATGCGCGGATCGACTATCCGTGGGGCGGCGACGATCTCGTCGAGCGGGATACCGAGGGCCGCGGTGATGGGCAGGAGGAGTTCGAGGCTCGGTTTGCGTTGCCCCGATTCCAGCCGCGACAGGGTACTGGTCGAGATACCAGTGATCCGGGCGAGCTCGGACAGGCTCACGTCCTTCTTCTCGCGGGCACGCTGTAGCCGTGGAGCGATCTGTTCGCGATGGGAAGCGCGGAGTTTCTCCTGGCGGGTGTGCTGCCCGAGGTCGCCGCCGATGCCCCGATCCTCGCGGGCGCCACCACGGTGTCCGCCTTCCAGTTGGGCATCAGCATCACCCCTGTACCGGCGGCCGTGGCGTTTCATATCGGTGCGTCCCTCACCTCGGTGTGTGTGATCGGGGCCGTTCTCACCGCGGCCTTCGTACCGTTGATCCTCCTCGATCGGGCACAGCGGTATCGATGACGATCATTCGCGTGCCGTGATCGCCGGCCCGGGCGCGCGAATGGGCCCGGGTCGACCATCGGACGGTGCGACGACGAGCCGGGAGCGGCCCGCGTATCGCCCGGCCGGACCCGAGGTGTCGTTCCCGACGATAACGGACGTTCGAATGGACATCTTCGGGTCGATACGGTTCGGTTGGTGGTGACGAGTGACCACCGGGATGGACAGGGCGGACAGATGGCAACGGCATACGCGGGGCAACCGGTGGTGCGCACGGCGGAACGTGGACACGGCAGCGACTACGCGGTGTTGTTGCGCCGGGTCCGGGAGGCCGGACTGATGCAGCGGCGACCGTTCTACTACGCCCGGAAGACCGCGGCCGTGGTCGCGGCGCTGGCGGTCGGGTGGGGTGTTTTCGTGGCGCTCGGCGATTCGTGGTGGCAGTTGCTTACGGCCGTGTTCCTGGGTGCGGTCTTCCCGCAGTTGGCCTTCCTCGGACACGATGCGGGACATCGGCAGGTCTTCCGCACCAGGCGGGCGAACCATCTGTACGGGCTGCTGGTCGGCAATCTCGGTATCGGGGTGAGTATCGGCTGGTGGACCGGTAACCACAATCGCCACCACGCCCACCCCAACACCGAGGGCGCCGACCCCGATATCACCGGGGTGCTGGTGTATTCCGCGGATCGGGCGCGTACGGAGCGGAGCTTCCGTAAATGGATCTTCCGCTACCAGGGTTGGCTGTTCTTTCCCCTGGTGTTCCTGGAGGCGGGCAGCCTGCACAACAAGAGTGTCCAGGCGGTGATCCGCGGAGAGGTCTCGAACCGGTTCTGGGAAGGGCTGTTGCTGGCCGCGCACGCCGTCGGGCTCGTCGCCGCGGCCTTCGCCGTGCTGTCACCGGTGCAGGCGGTGGTTTTCCTCGCCGTGCAGCAAGGGGTGTTCGGGTTCTACATGGGCTGCACCTTCGCCCCCAACCACAAGGGGATGGAGGTATTCGGACCCGACGACACCATCGATTATCTGCGGCGACAGGTGCTGACCTCGCGTACGGTCCGGGGTGGATGGCTGCTCGACGCGGCGATGGGCGGGCTGAACTACCAGATCGAACACCATCTGTTCCCGTCGATGCCGCGGTGCAATCTGCGCCGCGCTCAGCCGCTGATCGTGGAGTACTGCGCCGAAATCGGGGTGCCCTACCGTGAGGCCGGACTGTTCGACTCCTATCGCCAGGCGGTGGGGTTCCTGCACGACGTGGGCAAACACGCCCGTCCCGGCGCCTCCTGAGCCCCTTTCCGAGCTCTTGACCATGACGCGGCGTCATAGTTGAGACTCGGTGGCATGCTGATCAGTGAACTCGCGAAGGCGGCGCGCACGACGCCGCGCGCCGTACGCCACTACCACCGGCTCGGGCTGCTCGCCGAACCCGCGCGCGGCGCCAACGGCTACCGCCGCTACACCCTGGAAGACCTCACGCGGTTGATGCGTATCCGGTGGTTGGCGGACAACGGGTTGCCGCTCGGTTCGGTGGCCGCGGTTCTGGCCGACGACCGGACCGCGGAAGGCGTCGCCGATATCCGCGCCGACCTGGAGGCGCTGATAGCCGGCTGTGAACGTGATATCGCCCTGCTCACCACACGGCGGCAGCGATTGACGCGAATGCTCGAATGCGCCGCCGCGGGTGTGGAGTTGAGTGCGCTGCCGCGCGGGCTGGTCGAGGTGTTCGAGACGGTTCGTGCCGAGACGGTCGGGGAGGCGGAGATCCGGGCTCTCGAACGGGAACGCGACTTCCTGGAGGCACTGGCGATCTCGGGAAACACGCCCGATCAGCTGTTCGACTGGTTCGCTCGGACCTTGGGCGACCCCGGGCGGCGCGGGCTGTATCGGAGTTTCCTGCGGGCCTGGGAGGTTCTCGCTGGACGGTCGGCCAACGAGGTCGCCGCGGAAATCGAGCGGTTGGCCCGGGAACTGGCCGGTGACCTGCGGGAGACGTTCACGGCGAGCGTTCCGGCGGGGGCCGCCGGTGACAGCGGCCTCGAGGATATTCCGTTATCGGAGCTCGTGCCGGACGCCGCCCAGCGGCGGGTGGTGGTGCGCGCGGTGGAGCTGTTCTCCGCGGACGGCGAGGGATGAAGCCGTGGCGGAGTCGAACGGAACCGTGTTCCCGGCATCTTCCGGCGCTTTCACCCTGCCTGCGGCATTCACGGCCGCCACGGTGATCGAGATCGGAGTGCTGCATCTGCTGATTCCGTGGGCGTGGCTGCGATGGGTGCTCGACGCGGTGTCGGTGGTATCGATAGCGGCGTTGTTCGCCGTTGTCGCCAAGGATGCCCGGAATCCGCATCGGCTGGTCGACGGGCGGCTCGTGCTCCACCGTTTCGGAAAGGAGGTCGCCGGTATCCCGGTCACGGAGATCTCCGGAGTCGGCGGCGGGCGCCGCTACAGCCCGACGGAACCCGAGGTGGCAGACGGCGAACTGTGCCTGCCGAATCAGGACGGTACGAATGTGGAGATCCTGCTGCGCCGGCCGCGCACCGTCACTCTTGCGGGGTTGGCGGGCCGTCCGGGTCGGTCGGGGGATATCACCAGGGTCCGTCTGTACGTCGATGAGCCCCAGCGGTTCGTGGACACGATCCGCCGCGCGTGTGCGGTCGAGTGAGCCGGTGCCGACCGGACCGGGCGGCGGGTGAGCCGTCGCGCCGGCCGCGTTAGGGTCGATGGCGGGGCCGGAGGATGTCCGGACGTTTGGTGGATACGAAGGGACAGCGGAGATGTCGGATGCCTCGGTCGAGGTGCTCCTGGACGACTTCGAGAAAAAAGACGATTGGGAGTTGACCGGTGTGGGGGCGCAGAAGACGCACCTCACCACGTTCGCGGAGGGTGCGCCGAGTAAGCGCCCCGGTGTGTACGCCGACGGTGTCAAGGGCGCCGACCATCGGGCGCTCGTACTGCTCATCCGTTCGGCCGCCGCGGGTTTCGAGGTGGAGCTCGTGCGCAGGGCGGGTCGTGAATTCTCGATCGCGGGCCGGTCGTCGGGGTTGAATCTGTGGGTTCGGACGCCGCATGCCGAGCTGGAGGTTTCCGCGCGGCTGCGCGACGGGGGTGGCGAGACCCGAGACCTGGTGTTGGGCACCGTACCTGTCGACAGCGAATGGCGGCGGCTCGAACACGAAGTGAGCGAACCCTTCACCGACGCCGAGCTCCTGGGGTTGCGGATCCGACTCGGGGCGGTGGTCGAACGCCCGGGCGAGGTGATGGTTCTGCTCGATGATCTGAGTGCGTTCACCATGAGGTAACCGCGGGGTCATACGATTCGGCGGTGTCGTTCACAGCCGGTCGAGCCAGTCTACGATGGTGCCGATCGACCGGCGGAACGCGCGGGTGCGGGGACGGTTGAGGAATCCGTGGCCGGTGTGCGGGACGACGACATGCTCGGTGGCGACCCCGGCCGCGACGAGTTCTCCGGCGAAGGTTTCGCCGGAGGCGCGGAGGGTATCGTGGTCGGCGTCCAGTAGTAGCGTTGGCGGAAACTCCGCCAGGGTACCGCCTCCGGGGAATACGCCGGGGGCGGTGAGCAGTTCTGCCGAGCCCACGTAGTTGAGGTTCATCCGGCGCACCACCCGCGGGGAGAACTGGGTGAGGCCGTGCAGCCCGCGCACTCGGGAGCGGACCGATTCCGGCAGCGGCGGGAGCGTCGCGTGGAAGGTGCCGTAGCAGAGCACGAGCCCGTCCGGCGGGGCCTTTCCGTCGTCGCGCAGACGCAGGGCGGCGGAGGCGGCGAGACACGCGCCGGCGCTGGCCCCGCCGAGGGCGAGACGCGGTTGCCCGGTTCTCAGGTCGTCGACGGCGGAGACGACGGCGTCGAGGGGTGCCGGGTACCGGTTGTCGGAGGGACGCAGGGGCGCCGAGGGCAGGAACGGGGGCTGCGGTACGAGCGGGTAGTCGACGGCGCGCACCCACCGCCCGGATTCGGCGATACGCAGCGCGACGATATGCGATTCGCGCTGATCGAGACCCCCGGAGACGAATCCGCCGCCGTGTAGCCACAGCAGCGCCACGGCATCCGGTCCCTCGCGGGCGGGCAGGTAATCCCGGATCGGGATCTGCCCGTGGCATCCGGCGATCGCGCCGTCGCGGATCCGGACATCGTTCACGGTGCACTCCCTCGGATCGGTTGTCGCCGCGTTCCGCGTTATGCCTCGGCACGTTCTCGCGGGCATCCGCGCCATGCGGATCAGGCTAGCCCGATGCGCGGCCGAGAAAATATGGTGCGCCGATTTCCGGCCGTGCGGTATGGTCCGCAGCCGTGGGAAACACAAACATCGCAGTAGTGCGGATCCGTCGCGTCTAGCGGCGTGTAGCGACTCTTCTTCGACACCGCTCCGCCGCTTCAGCAGTCCGATGCTGGGCGGCCTTTCACGCTGCCCGGGCAACCCTTCTCTCGCCCGGAGTTCCCATGCCTGCATACCGTGACGGTCGACATGAATTCGGCCAGAACTTCCTCACCGATCGACGCACCGTCGACACCATCGTCGACCTCGTCTCGCGGACGGCGGGGCCGATCGTCGAAATCGGTCCCGGGGGCGGCGCCTTGACGCTGCCCCTGCAATCGCTGCGCCGGCCCATTACCGCCGTGGAAATCGATCGCCGGCACGCGCGGGCGCTGCAGCGGCGGGTGGAGGCCATCACGACCATCGTGCACGGCGACTTCCTGCGGTATCGGCTGCCGAGGCGGCCGCATACGGTCGTGGGTAATCTGCCGTTCCATCAGACCACCGCGATGTTGCGGCGGCTGTTGCACGCCGAGCACTGGACGTCGGCGGTGCTGCTCGTGCAATGGGAGGTGGCGCGGCGCCGGGCCGGGGTGGGTGGTGCGACGATGATGACCGCACAGTGGTGGCCCTGGTACGACTTCGCCCTGGTGGACCGGGTTCCCGCGGCGGCGTTCACCCCGCGTCCCGGTGTCGACGCGGGGTTGATGACGATGACGCGGCGGGCCGATCCGCTCGTGGCTCCGGCGGCACGCGGTAGGTATGGCTCCTTCGTGCACGCCGTGTTCACGAGCCGGGGGCATGGACTGTCGCAGATCCTGCCGCGGGTCTGCGACCGGCATACCCGCTCGGCGGTGGGAAAGTGGCTCGCCCAACAGCGGTTTCCCCGCACCCCGTTGCCGCGTGATCTGTCCGCCGAACAGTGGGCCGCCGTCTTCGCGATCGTCGACGGCGGTTCCGGGGCCGCCGTCGATCGGTCGAGGTGCGGGTTATGACGTCGCGAGTGTCGAAGGCCGCGGCGCGGTGCGTGCCCGCCGGAGTGCGGCCGCCGCCCCGGAGGCCCACAGGGCGACCGCGATATAGACGATCTGTTCCGGGATCCGGAACCACAGCGGGGTCGGTGGTTCGCCGTTGAGCGGGATGTCCTCCAAGGCCGCGTGGATATTGGCCGGGAGCATCACCACCATCAGCACCGCGAGGCCGAGCCCCGCCGGGATGCGGCCGGCCCTCACCACGAGCCCCGCCGCGCCGGCCAGTTCCAGGACGCCGGTCGCGTAGACGGCGAACCCCGGGAAGGGTACGAACGGCGGCACCATCGCTGTCAGGTCGGCGTGGCTCGGCATCACGGTGACGCTGTCGGGCATGAAATGGGCGAGGCCGGTCATGGTGAACAGGAACGCCAGCCCGTGAGCCGCGCTGATCCGCCAGGTGGCGAATCGGGTCACGCCGAACAGTCCGAGCAGGCGCAAGCTCAGGGTAGGCGCGATGAACATCAGCAGTGTGCCGAACACGGTGTCCTCCTCGGGATCGGGCGGCCTGCCCGGACGGTCGGAGACCGGTGGATGAGTGCCGGAGCGGGACGCCCGATGATGTTGTTATCGACTGATAACAACAAAATAGTATGCATTGACTGATAACAAGTCAAGCGAGCTGTTTCGCCGGTGATCGACGCGGGTCGCGGATACGGCGTCGGTGGGGTGATGGTATGCGTCGGCATGGGCGAGAGCGCACACGAGGTCATACAGTGTGCCTATGGGCGAACCGCAGCTCGTTACCGCGCAGGAAGCGACCAGGCCGCTGCGTGAGGACATCCGATTCCTCGGCGGTGTCCTGGGCGACACCATCCGCGACCACGAAGGCCCGGAGGTGTTCGACCTCATCGAGCGGGTGCGGGTGGAAGCGTTCCGGGTGCGGCGCGAGGAGGTGGGTCGCAGTGCGGTCGCCGATATGCTCGCCGGTGTCGATGTCGAAGTGGCGCTACCGCTGATCCGGGCGTTCAGCTATTTCGTGCTGCTGGCGAATCTGGCCGAGGACATCCAGCGCGACCGGCGACGGACGGTGCACGAGGCGGCGGGGGAGCCGCCGCAGGATTCGTCCCTGGCGGCGACCTACCGGAAGCTGGACGAGGCGGCGCTGCCCGGACAACGGGTGGCCGAACTCCTCGACAACGCACTGGTATCGCCGGTGATCACCGCGCACCCCACCGAAACCCGCCGTCGAACCGTCTTCGATACCCAGACCCGGATCACCGATCTGATGCGACAACGACAGCGGGCGGGCGACCGGGAACGCGCGGCGCTGGAAGTGGCGATCCGGCGACAGGTGCTGACACTGTGGCGGACCGCGCTGATCCGGTTGTCGCGGCTGCGGATCCAGGACGAGATCTCGGTGGGACTGCGCTACTACGATCTGACATTCCTCGACGTGGTACCGGCGATCAACGCCGAGGTCCGAGCCTCGCTGCGGACGCGGTGGCCCGGGGCGGACCTCCTGCCGCGGCCGATTCTGCGGCCCGGATCGTGGATCGGCGGCGACCGGGACGGCAACCCGTATGTCACCGCGGAGGTGGTGCGGACCGCGGTACGGCAGGCGGCCGCGGTGGCCTTCGGGCGATACCTGCGGGACCTGACGGAGTTGGAGAAATCGCTGTCGCAGTCGGCGCGGTTGGTCTCGGTGACCCCGACCCTCGCCGACCTCGCCGCATTGGGATACCCGGACCCTGGCACCCACGCCGACGAACCGTATCGGCGTGCGCTGCACGGGATTCGGCTTCGGTTGACGGCCACGGCCAAGCGCATCCTGCTCACCGGCCCGTTGGGTGGGGAGGCGGGCTCACACGGCCAAGGCGTGCATGGGGCCCGCCCGCGCACCCACGGTCGGGACGCCGGGTACGGGACGGGTGCGGGAGCCGAGGCGAGCCCGCCCCCCGCGCCCGGCGCGCAGGTTCCTCGGTGGAGTGCCGCGGAGGTCCTGCCCGATGGTCTGGGTGCGGCCCTGGCGGCGGATATCGATCCGGGAGCCGTTCCCTACCCGACTCCTCGGGCCCTGCTCGACGATCTGGAAGCTGTCGATGCCGCGCTGCGCGCCAGCGGCGACGGACTGCTCGCCGACGACCTTCTGGCCACCGTGCGCCACACCGTCGAAACCTTCGGCTTCCACCTGCAGAGCCTGGATATGCGGCAGAACTCCGAGGTGCACGAACAGGTCGTGGCCGAACTGCTGGCCTGGGCCGGAGTGCATCAGGACTATGCGAGCCTGTCCGAGGCCCGACGGGTGGAACTGCTGTCGGCGGAACTGCGCACCCGCCGCCCGCTGCTCGGCCCGCATGCCCGGCTCGGCGAGCGGGCCGCCGCCGAACTCGACATCGTCCGCGCCGCCGCCGACGCGGTCGAGATACTGGGCCCGGACGCGGTGCCGAACTACATCATCAGCATGTGCACCTCGGTCAGCGATATCCTCGAGGCCGCGTTGCTGCTGAAGGAGGGCGGCCTGCTGGATCCCGGCGACCCGGACGGCCCACCCTATTGCCCCACCGGCATCGTGCCGCTGTTCGAAACCATCGAGGACCTCGCCGCGGGCTCGGCGACTCTGGCCGCGGCCCTGGACGTTCCGGTCTATCGTGACCTGCTCGCCGCCCGCGGCATGCGCCAGGAAGTGATGCTCGGCTACTCCGATTCCAACAAGGACGGCGGGTATCTGGCCGCGAACTGGGCGCTGTACCGGGCCGAACTGGACCTGGTGGACCTCGCCCGGAAAACCGGTATCCGACTGCGGCTGTTCCACGGCCGCGGCGGCACCGTCGGCCGCGGCGGGGGCCGCAGTTACGACGCCATCCTCGCCCAGCCCGCCGGCGCCGTGCAGGGATCGCTGCGGCTGACCGAACAGGGCGAGGTGATCGCCGCCAAATACGCCGAACCGGGCGCCGCGCACCGCAATCTGGAATCGCTGATCGCGGGCACCCTGGAATCGACCCTGCTCGATGTGGAGGGGCTCGGCGCGGACGCCGAACCGTCCTATGCCCTCATGGACGATCTCGCCGCCCGCGCCCGCGCCGCCTACGCCCGGCTGGTGCACGAGACCCCCGGATTCGTCGAGTACTTCCGGCAGTCGACGCCCGTGGCCGAAGTGGGCGATCTGAACATCGGCAGTCGCCCCGCCTCCCGCAAACCCACCAATTCCGTGGCCGATCTGCGGGCCATCCCGTGGGTGATGTCCTGGAGTCAGGCCCGGGTGATGCTGCCCGGCTGGTACGGCACCGGCACCGCCCTCGCGGAGTGGATCGGCGGCGACCCGCAGCGGCTGGCCCGGCTGTCCGATCTGTATCGGCGCTGGCCGTTCTTCCGCACGGTGCTGTCGAATCTCGCGCAGGTGATGGCCAAAAGCGATATGGCCATCGCCGAGTGCTATGCCGAACTCGTCGACGACACCGCGCTGCGCGAGCAGATCTTCGGGATGATCCGCGCCGAACACGCCCGCACCATCGCCATGCACGCCGCCATCACCGGAAACGATCACCTGTTGGCCGACAACCCCTCGCTCGCCGAGTCGATCCACAACCGGTTCCCGTATCTGGAACCGCTGAACCAGATGCAGGTCGAACTACTGCGCCGGTTGCGTACCGGGGACGACTCGGAGCAGGTCAAACGCGGCATCCTACTCACCATGAACGGCCTGGCGACGGCCCTGCGCAACTCCGGATGAGGCGGCACCGTTCGATCGGGCACGGTGAAGGACGACAGGGTGTTGTCCGCGCCGCCGGCCACGAGTCGGCGCCGGACACCGACCGGGCGCGCGCCACGGCGGCCTCGGCGACTGCCTGGTCATGCCGGCCGATACCCCGCGCGACGAACTGCGCGCGGCCGCTGTCGACGCGGCGCGCGGCGCTCGGGAACCCTCGGCGTCCGGAGCGACGAACAGCCCGCCGCCCGGATCACGGTGACCCGTCCGAACGGTGGTAGTGGGCATACATGGCGGCGGCGGTGTCGGCGAGCCGAGTGCGCAGCTCGGGCGGGTCGATGACCTCGAGGTGCTCACCGAGCGGCAGCAGTGCACTCGCGAGGACCTCGAAGGATTCGGAGCGGATGGTGAGTTCGACCCAGCCCTCGGCGTCGGGTGGGGTCGCGCCGGCCAGGGCCTCCTCGACGGCGGCCGGTTCGTTCATCAGGCGCAGCCGGGACAGCTGCGCGGCGGCCACCCGGCAGCGGGCCGTGACGCGCAGCATCGAGCGGGCGAAGTCGTCCTTGACCGTGGACCAGTGCGCGGCCAGGTCGAAATCGTCCGGGCGGGTGAACACCTCCTCGGTCTCGCGGACCATGACGATTCGGCTCACCCGATAGGAGCGCACCGACCGGCCCGCGCGGGCCACCAGATACCAGGTGCCGCCCTTGAGTACCAGCCCCAAGGGGTCGAGCAGCCGTCGCACCTGCCGATCGGCGCGCCGATAGTGGATCTCGACCCGGCGGTCGTGCCACAGCGCGTCGGCGAGGGCGACCAGCGTGGGGGTCGTCTCCGGCCGGTGGTACCACCCGGGCATGTCCACGTGAACACGTTCGGCGATGCGGGTGGCCCGACCGCGGAGCCCCGGCGGCAGCGCGGCCAGCAATTTCAGCTGTGCGGTGGCCAGAACGGTGCCGAGCCCGAGGTCCGCGGCGGCCTGGGGAAGGCCGGTGAGCAGGACGGCGTCGGCCTCCTCGGTGGTCAGGCCGGTGAGCCGGGTCCGGTAGCCGTCGACCAGTCGAACACCGCCCGCACGACCCGGTGTGCTGTACACCGGCACCCCGGCGGCGGACAGGGCCTCGATATCGCGGTAGACCGTGCGCACCGAGATCTCCAACTCCCGTGCCAGCTCCGCGGCCGTGGCCTGGCCACGTGTCTGGAGCAGCAGCAACAGCTGCACCAACCTGCTTGCTCGCATACGTGGAGACTATCCGGAATACCTTGACAGAAGATGGCAGGTTTCGCCCGTACCGTCCGAGATATGACGACTTGGAACGAATTCGCCGCCCAGGCCCCGCGGATCAGCGAGATCTTTCTGCGCCGGCATCATGCGGCCCACAACCTGTGCATGCTCGCCACCCTGCGTTCGGACGGTTACCCGAGGATCAGCCCGGTGGAGCCGAGGATCTTCGAACAACAGTTGGTGATCGTCGGGATGCCGGGCACCACCAAATTCCGGGATCTGCGGCGAGACCCCAAATTCTGCCTGCACACCGCCACCACCGACACCATGGTGTCCGACGGCGACGCAAAGGTGTTCGGCCGCGTCGTCGATGTCCCGGACACCGATACGCACGCCCGTTTCGCGCGGAAACTGTTCGACGACAGCGGTTTCGACCTGCGTGGTAAACCGTTCGACCACTTCTTCGTCGCCGACCTGACCGGGGCGTCGTCGGTGGAGGTCGGTGACGATATCCTGCGGATCACCATCTGGAAGCCCGGCGAAGGGGAACGGGTGGTCGAGAAGAAATAACCGTCCGCAGCCCCACACCATCACACCCCCGGACATCTGGACGCCGTACCCTGGGCTTTCGTGAGGTGGCGGACCGCCTCAGTCGCCGGTGAACCGGGGCGCGCGCCGTTCCAGCACGGCCGCTACGGCCTCGTCGTGGTCGGCGGTGTAGTGGGTGAGGGCCTGCATGGCCGCGGACAGTTCCAACAGGCTCTCCAGGCTCTGGTGTTGACCCTCTCGCAGCAGGCGTTTGGTCATGCGCAGGGCATGCGGCGGATTGGCCGCGATCTCGACGGCCAGTTCGTGGGCGGCGTCGAGCAGGCGGTCGGGTTCGACGACCTCGTTGACCATTCCCCACTCCAGGGCCGTGGCCGCGTCGATGGCGGCGCCGGTGAACGCCATCCGATTGGCGCGGGCCATACCGATGGCGCGGGGCAGGAACCAGGCGCCGCCGTCGCCGGGCACGAGACCCAGCCGGACGAAGCTTTCGGCGAAGGTGGCCCTGGTCGACGCGATACGCATATCGCACATGAGCGCGAGGTCGCAGCCCGCGC
This sequence comes from Nocardia brevicatena NBRC 12119, assembly GCF_000308495.1. GTDB lineage: Bacteria > Actinomycetota > Actinomycetes > Mycobacteriales > Mycobacteriaceae > Nocardia > Nocardia brevicatena. The sequence continues at coordinate 214,063 of NZ_BAFU01000044.1, forward strand.
CGACGGCGGGGCCGTTCACCGCGGCGATGGTGGGGATCTCGCAGTGGTACAGGGCCCTGGGGATGCGCTGAATGCCGTGCCGGTAGCCCTGGCGCAGTTCGGCGGGGGAGCCGCCGAACATACCGGCCTTCTCACGCATATGTTTGACATTGCCGCCCGCGGAGAACGCGCTGCCGGCCCCGGTGAGGATGGCGACTCGGAGAGTATGGTCCCCATTCGCCTCGCGCACGGCCTGTTCCAGCGCGTCGACGGTGGCCTCGTCGGAGATCGGATTGCGCTGTTCGGGATTGTCGATGGTCCAGACCACGACGTCTCCGGTGCGCTCGATACGCACGGGGCCGCTCATGCTGTGTCCATCGGGCATGTGCGGGCGCCCTTCGTGGTTATGCTGCGCTGCCTCCTCCGGGCGCTGACCGCTCATGCCTGCTGCTCCTTCACGATGATGCGGATGTCCACCGGTACGATGCCCGATGCGTTGGCCAGTACCGGATTCAGGTCCAGTTCATCGATCTCGGGGTGTGCGGCGATCAGGGCGCTCACCCGTACCAGCAGGTCCGTCAGCGCGGTTCGATCCACCGGTGCCCGACCGCGGTAACCGTCCAGGAGCCGGCTCACGCGGGTCTCGGCGATCATCTCGGTGGCCTCGAGTTCGGTGCACGGCGCCGCCCGGAACACCACATCGCCCAAGGCCTCGACCAGCGTTCCCCCGGCCCCGAACGCGACAATGGGGCCGAAGGTCGCATCGTTGGTCGCGCCAACCAGAAGCTCGAGCCCGCCGGAATACATGGGTGTCACCACGAAACCGTCGACCCGCGCCCCCGGTACCGCGGTGGTCACCTCGGCGGTCATGGCCGCGGCCACGTGCCTCGCCGTCCCGGCCGTCACGTCCAGCCGCACACCTCCGTTCTCCGATTTGTGCACCACCTGCGGGGAGACGACACGCACCGCGCAGGGACACCTGAAGTCCGCTACCGCGGCGGCGACCTCATCCGGCCCGTCGGCGAAAACCCATCGGCCGGTATCGATACCGGCGGCCTCGACGAATTCCCGGGCTCGCGGTTCGGCGACCGGCCCGGTGGTTCGCAGCGGGGGAGCGGGCGGCGGCAGTTCCAGCGTGGACCGGGAACCGACCGTGGCCAGGTGGGTTCGGCGACGGTCCAGCGCCGCCACGATACGTACGGTCTGATCGATGGACGTCAGCACCGGAATCCCGCCGGCGCGCAACATATCGTGGTTGGTGATGGGGTCGGCGGCGTAGCAACTCTGCACCAGCAGAGGGGTGCGATACCGCGCCGACAGCTCCAGCAGGCGTTCGGCCGTCGCGTTCTCGACCGTCTCCAGCCGAGAATCGAATCTGCGGTGGTAGGCGCCGAACAGACCGATTATCAGGACCGAGCCGACATTCTCGTCGCGCAGCAGCAGTTCGGTGGCGGCGGCGAAGACCGTCGGATCGGTATCGGTCGCACCGGCCACGTCCACCGGGCCGTCGACCGTGGCATTCGGACCGAGGAGTTCGCGCAGTGCTCGGGTGGTGTCGGAACTCAGGGCGGCCGGCTCCATCCCGAATTCGGCGAGCGCGTCCACGGCCAGTGCGGCGTGACCGCCACCGTCGCTGAGAATCGCCGGACCTCCGCACGGACGCATCGGCGGCAGGGTCGCAAGTGCGCCCGCGACAACGGCCAGTTCGTCCGAGCGGGTCACCGGCTCCGCACCGGCCTGTCGCAGTACCGCCGCCGCCACCGCGTCCGGGGCGGCGATCGAGCCGGTATGCGATCGGACACTGCGCCGCCCGGCCGCCGATCGGCCGCCGCGGAGCACGACCACCGGCACGCGAGCGGTGGCCCGCGCGGCGGCGATCAACACGGCGCGGCCGCCGGTGAAACCCTCGGCGTGCACCGCCACGGCCCCGGTCTCCGGCTGCTCGGCCAGCGCCGTGAGACATTCGTCGTATGCCACATCGGCCTGGTTGCCCAGACCGACACAGATGTGGAACCCCGGCCCGCGGGACAGGCGCGCGTCCCGCACCAGGGACAGCAGCATATTGCCGCTCTGGGCGATCACACTGACCGGTCCGCGCGGCACATCGGGCAGACCCACCAGATTCGCCCCGGACACGGTGTTCAACATCCCGGAGGTATTCGGCCCGATCACCCGTATCCCCGTCTCGGCGACCACCGCCGCCAGTTGTTCGGCCGCCGCCGTGCCCTGCGCGCCGATCTCGGCGAAACCATTGGCGAGCACCACCGCGCCGGCCACCCCGGCCGCGGCGCAGTCCCGCAACACATCCGGAACCGCGGCGCCCGGTACCGCCACGACCGCGATATCGACGCCATGCGGCAGCGCGGCGACACTCGACAGCACCGGCAGACCGAGTATCTCGTGGGCGGTGGGATTGATCGGGTACACCGGGTGCGGGTAGCCGGCCTCACACAGCGCTCGCACAATCTGGTAGCCGCGTTTGGCCGGGTCGCCGGAGGCACCGATCACCGCGATGGCGGTGGGGTCGAGCAGCCGGTGCAGCACATCGCGGCTTTCGACGCGGGGCGTGGGAAGGGGCCGCGGCCCGGTGGCGGCCCGGTGATTCGGATGGACCGTGGACGTTTCGGATACCTCGACCATTTTTATTTTCCTCGGAAGACGGGCGCCCGCCGCTCGGCGAAGGCCGCGATGCCCTCGGCCCAGTCCTCGGTCTCCATGAGCGCGAGCAGATCCCGCGGTTCGGTGCGGAATGCGGTGTCCACCGGATCGGCGCGGTACAGCGCCGCCTTCATCCGTCCCAGCGACAGCGGCGCCTGTCCGGCCAGCCGATCGGCCAACTTCATCGCGGTATCGTGCAGTGTCGCCCCGGGGACGACCGCATGGGCCAGACCCCAGTCCAGCGCCTGGGTACCGGTGAACCGTTCACCGAGCAACAGCAGATCGGTGGCGCGCCGCAGACCCACCAGGCGAGGCAGTCGGTGGGTTATCCCGCCGCCGACGAAGGTGCCGATACTCACCTCGGGGAACCCCATCCGCGCGTCTTCGGCCATCACCAGGAAATCGCTGCTCACCGCCAGCTCCGCGCCGGCGCCGAGGGCGTAGCCGTGGACGGCCGCCACGACCGGGGTGGTGCAGGTCTGGATGCGGCGGCAGACGTCCTGTCCCAGCTGCACATACCGCTGCCTGTCCTGTGCGGTGCGGGTACCGGCCCGGTGCTCCTTCATATCCGCGCCCACGCAGAACGCCCGACCCGCCCCGGTGAGCAGGACACAGCGCACCCGCGAGTCGGCCTCGGACATACGCAGGGCGGCGATCAGAGTGTGGTAGAGCTCTTCGTTCACCGCGTTGAGCCGTTCCGGTCGGTTCAGGGTCAGCACCATGGTGCTGCCCCGGCGCTCGACGAGCACCGGGGTGGGGGCGTCGTCGCCGGTGCCGGTGCCGGCCGGTGCGGTGGCGTCCGGCTCTGCGTCGGGGTCGGGTGAATCGGTCATCGGGCGGACTCCTTCCGCGTGAGGAGATCGGAATGTGCCGGGACGGAGACGAGGCGGCGGCGCCCGCGGTCGGTTCGCCGGGGCAGGGTGCGGCCGGTGAGTCGCGCCGCTAGAAACGAGAGGGCGATATTGGTGGCGATGTACAGGGCGGCGACGCCGAGATACAGCTGCAGCGAATACTGGCTGCCGTAGTACTCGACCAGGGACCGGCCCGAACGCAGTAGTTCCGTGTAGCCGACGATGAAACCGAGCGAGGTGTCCTTGAGCAGGATCACCAGCTGGCTCACCAATACCGGCAGCATGGTCGGTACCGCCTGCGGGAGCAGCACCCGCCAGAACACCACGGCCGGTCGGACACCGAGCGCGGCGGCGGCTTCGCGCTGCCCTCGGTCGATGGCCGTGATGCCGCCGCGGAAGATCTCACACAGCACGGCGGAGTTGTAGGCCACGAGGGCGAGTACCACCACCTGCAGCAGGCTCACTTCGAGGCCCAGGCGTGGTAGTCCGAGCGCGGCGAACAGCATGAGCAGCAACAGGGGGATACCGCGCAGCAGTTCCACCACCGCGCCGACGGCCAGTCGGATCGGCGGTCGGCGCGACATGCGCCCGGCGCACAGCGCGAGTCCGACCACCACGGCGAGCGCCATGGCGGTCAGGGCGGCCCGCAGTGTCGCCAGATAGCCCCGCCACAGCGTCTGCGGCACGCCGGTATCCGGATCGACGAGAATCGCCCAGCGTCGCGGGTCGAGTTGCTCCAGGTCGTGCAGGCGCAGGGAAAGCGCCGCCAGGGCCGCGGCGGCCAGCACACCCGCGGCGATCGAGATCCGGCCCGCCCGACGGGAACCCCGCGGCCCGAGCGGGTCGTAGAGGAACGAGGTGTCGCTCATCGCGCCACCGCCGAACGGCGCTCCAGCCATCGGAAACCGTAGGCCGAGCCGAGGGTGAGCACCAGGTAGGCCGCGGCGATCCACAGGAGGGCGGGAATCACGGCGGCCGGGTCGAGGAAGTTGATCCGCTGACTCGCCGCGGTGAGCTCCAACACCCCGAACCCCGCGGCCACGGAGGTGTTCTTGACCAGGGCGATCCAGACCCCTGCCAGCGGGGGAACCACCGCGCGCAGCGCCTGCGGGACGATGACGTAACGCATCGCGGCGGAAAACGAAAGTCCCAGGGCCCGTGCCGCTTCGGCCTGTCCCCGGCCCACGGTGTACACCCCGGCGCGGATCGCCTCGGCCACGAAGGCCGCGGTGTAGCACCCCAGGGCGGTCGTCGCGGCCACGAGATATCCGGGCAGCAGCACACCCAGCTCGGGTAGGACGAAGACCACCAGGAAGAAGACGATGGTGAGCGGGGTGTTGCGCACGAGTTCGACATAGCCGGTGCCCAGGTGTCGCAGCAGCGGCACCGGACACAGCCGTGATACCCCGACCACCAGGCCGAGCACCGCGGCCAGGGTACCCGCTCCGAGGGCGAGCAGGACGGTCATGGCGAAGGCCCGACCGAGGAGGTCGGCGTTCTCGAGGAGGATGTGCACGGTGGGGTTCCTGTCGCGCGGTGCCGGTCAGTAGCTGTCCAGATCGGGTGGGGTGGGAGCGGGGCCGAGAATCCGTCCGGCTGTGCGGTCCCAGGCCCCGGCCCAGCTGCCGTCCCGGAAGGCGGTGCGCAGCAGGTCGTCGATGAAGGACACCAGATCGGCGTGGCCCCGGGCGACGCCGATTCCGTAGGGTTCCGCGCTGAAGGTGGTGTCGATCAGTTCGAAGGCGTCCATATCGCGGCTGCGCAATCCGGCCAGGATGGTGTTGTCCGTGGTCATGGCGGTAACCTGGCCGTTCTTCACGGCCTGGGCGCATTTGCCGAAGGAGTCGAACAGCACATGGTCCGCGTGGGGCACCAGTTCGCGGATATGGGTCGACGACGCCGACCCCTCCACCGAACACACCGGCCGTCCGGACAGGTCGGCCGGACCGGTGATGTGGTCCGGATTGCCGGCGCGCACCATCAGCGACTGTCCGGCAATGTAATACGGTCCCGCGAAATCGATGATCTGCTTGCGTTCGTCGGTAATGGTGTATGTGGCGATCACCAGATCGACCCGTCCCTGTTGGAGGAAGGGCTCCCGGTTGGCCGAGACCGTCTCCACCCAGTCGATCCGGTCGGCGGGTATACCGAGCCGGGCCGCGATGAGTTTGCCCATCTCGGCGTCGAAGCCCTGGGGTCGATTCGTGATCGGGTTCATCAGCCCGAACAGTGGTTGATCGAATTTGGTGCCGATCCGGATCAACCCGGTTTCATGCAGTCGGCGCATGGTCGAGCCGGGAGGGAAGGAGACATTCGTGGCCACTGGGGGGTGATGGTCACCGGTGTCGATCGGTGGGGCGCCGGAGTCGCAGCCGACAGCGAGTAGGACGGCGGCGCAGACCAGGCCGGCGTGGCGAAGCAGGCGCGGGATACGGGGCATATCGGTGTCCCTCAGCGGGGGAGTGTTCGGGTCAGGAAGTCCTTGGCCCGGTCGGTGGTGGGGGCGGTGAAGAAGACATCGGGGGTGTTCTGTTCGGCGATGGTGCCGTCGGCGAGGAAGATCACCCGATCGGCGCAGGCGCGGGCGAAACCCATCTCGTGGGTGACCACGACCATGGTCATGCCCTCCGCGGCAAGGGCTTTCATCACGTCCAAGACTTCCCCGACCATTTCCGGGTCCAGCGCGCTGGTGGGTTCGTCGAACAGCATGACCCGTGGACGCATGGCCAAACCGCGTGCGATCGCGACGCGTTGCTGCTGGCCTCCGGACAGTTGCGGCGGGTACGCGGTCGCCTTGTCGGCGAGTCCGACGCGCTCGAGCAGGTCGCGTGCGCGCTCCTCGGCGCGAGCGCGGCCGAGTTTCGCGACCCGGATCGGTGCGAAGGTGATGTTGTCCAGCACGCTCATATGCGGAAACAGATTGAACGACTGGAACACCATGCCGATCTCGGTCCGGACCCGCCGCAGTGCCGCTCCCTCGGTGGGCAGTGGCGTGCCGCGGTACTCGATCCGGCCGGTATCGATCGTCTCCAGCCCGTTGATGGTGCGGCACAGGGTGGACTTGCCGGAACCGGACGGGCCGATGATCACGATGACCTCACCCTCGGCGATATCCAGATCGATATCGCGGAGCACAACCATGGTTCCATAGCTCTTGCCGACACCGCGGAGTGTGACGATCGCGGCGGGTGGGGACTGGGTGCCCGCCGTGAGGGCAGATGTCATGGGCGCCTCGAATGCTGGTCTGGTACGCGGGCCGGCCGGCATCGGTCCGCCGGTTGATGCAATTATGTTTGCAAATAGAAAAGGAAGTGCAAAGGAATATTCCTCAGGGTGGGAAGGGTGATGGGCGCCTGGTACGGCGGGAGAGAATGGTCGGATGGAAGCAGAGCCCGTGGGCGAGGGACCGAGTACGTTCGCCGAATTGCTCACCGAACTCCGAGCCCGGCGCGACACCCTGTCGCCGGCGCACCGGAAACTGGCCGACCGGGTCATGGCCGATCCGGAAGCGGTCGCGTTCATGACCGTATCGGAGATGGCGGCCGCCACCGGAGTGAACGAGGCCACCGTGGTGCGGTTCGCCACGGCATTCGGGCTCAAAGGGTATCCGGGACTGACCAGATTGTGCCGGGAGTGGTTGCGCGAACAGGCCCAACTGCTGCGCCGCTTCGACAATCTGGAACAGCTGTCGGACGCCGACGGCGGAGTGCTCCCCCGCGCGCTGGCCTACGATCATGCCAATATCGCCAGAACCTTCTCCCGGATCGAGGAACAGGTATGGCGGACGGCGGTGCACCGGCTCGCCGAAGCGCCGCACGTCCATGTCATAGGGATGCGCAAATGCCATGCACCCGCCTACCTTCTCGCGTATCTCCTGGGCATGCTGCGCGAAGACGTGTCCTTGATGACGGCCGCGGCCGGGGCGCTCACCGACGACCTGCGGGCGGTCCGGGCGGGGGATTGCTTCGTGGCCATGTCGATCCACCGCTACACCGCCGATACCGTCCGTGCCGCGCGGTGGGCGCGCTCGGTCGGTGCGCATGTGATCGCGCTGACCGACAATCCGGCGTCCCCGCTGGCAGCCACCGCGCACGAGGTGTTCTATGTCGATGCCTCGGCCGCCACCATGCTGCGGTCGATGACCGCGTTCGTCGCCCTCGTCCAGGCGCTGGCCGCCGAGGTGGCCCGGCACAACGGGCAGAATGCGCGGGCGGCGCTGTTGCAGGAGGAGCGGCTACTGCGCGACTTCCAGGTGTACGAGATGGACATCGCGGAATAAGTCACCGTTGCCGGTGGCCGGGAGCCGCCGGCCAATGCCGCGTCGGCGTCGCGGCCGGCGCAGCACACCGTCAGGATGCCTGGGCGGCCGGGGTTTCGGCGGGCGGCGTGACGACGCCGAAGAGCGATCCCGCGTTCATGGAATAACTCCGTTGCTGCAGACGGTTACTCGAATTGCCTTCGATGGTGTGGATTTGGCCGGTGTTGTAGTCCACGGCTTCCACGATTCCCACATGGTCCGGGGTTCCGTCATGCTCCCAGTCGAAGATGATCATATCCCCTGGCTGGGCCTGCGATACTGCCCTCCGCAGCCCCAGTGCCTCGGCGTCGCTCCAGATGGCAGGTACGTAGTTCTCATTGGACCAGCCGACCTTGTAACCGGCCTTGTCCCACACCCAGGTAGAGAAGGCTGCACACCACGGCAGGCCCTTGATGTTGTACTCGGTCGGAAGGCCTGTCTTGCGGTATATCGGGACATTGTCGCCGTTGGTCTCGATAACGTCGTTCCCCAGCTCGTTCTGCGCCACCCCGACAATACCGTTCGGGGTGCCGTAACGGGTTATGGCGAGAGAGCGCGTTTCCGGCGTCCACTTCGAGGTCGGCGTCCATGGCGTCCGGCGTCCGGCGTCCGGTGCGTTACCGTAGGGGTTGCGCGGGAGGTCCGGTATCATTTTCTCGATATTGCCGGCGTCTCTTCGCATGCCGCTGTCCGCATCCTCGATCGTGTCGTGCACACGGTCCACCTCCTCCAGGATCAGGCCCAGCAACCGGTTTTCCTCCTCGGAGGTCAGGTGCAGGTTGCCATCGGGCTTCCGGGTCAGCTGGTGCTCCCCGGGCTTGCGACCCAGCTCGGCTCTGAGTCCGTCCGCGATCCCCTTGACCTTCTGGAACGCCTGGTTCGAGGTCTTGAAGCTCTTGATAGAGCTTTCGTTCACATTCTCGTTCTGCATTCGAAGTTGCGAGGCCCTGTCCCGGACCTCGCTGTTCTTGCTGGTGTAGTTGTCGGCCATCACGGACTGCCCCGGATTGAGTTCCACGTGCTGGGCGCCGTCCTTGGTGAGCTCGCGTCCTTCTTCGCTGAGCATATTCTTCTTTGCCAGCCAAGCGATCATGTCCTGCTGTCCGCCGTCGAAGCCGGACGCGAACAGCACGACCGAACTTTGTATGTATTCATGCGCCATGTCGACTATCGCGTTGAGACCTTCGCTGGCGTAGTCGGGATGCGGAAAAGGCTCGATCTCTATGTCTTTGAAGGTCGTCATGCGTGCCCTCCGCTTGGCGCGGTCCACGCTGCCGGTTTCCGCGGGCCGACGAACAGCATTCGTAACCTCACTCACCGAGAGATTCCTGGCACATGGTCACGCATGTGCGTATGGCACAAGTATCGGGCATTCCCGGTATTGAAACGATGCCAACAACTTCCGGGTCGTGCGCGACCCCTCGTGTCACCTTCCGATGCTGCGCCACCGGGCGCTGAGGGCGGCCAGATTCCGCGCGCGGGATTCGATGCGGGGGAGCAGGTCGGCGAGCTCCTCTCCGGATATGTGTTCGGGGTCGAGCGCCAGTAGCTCGTCCACCGCCTGTTCCAAAGCTCTGATCTGCTGCTCGACGGCATCTATCGAACGCATGTTCCAACAATAGCGTGGGGTCCGGGTAGGCTGGAGTGGTGGGGGTATGAATGAGATTGCATGCTCGTGCATAATCATTACATGGCTGATACCACGGAGAAGTCCGACCGGACCGGGCCGCTACGGGTCGCGGTGGCCGGCGCCAGCGGGTACGCGGGCGGCGAGGTGCTGCGCCTTCTGCTGGGGCATCCGGAGTACCGAGCCGGGCGCCTCACCATCGGGGCGCTCACCGCGGGCTCCAATGCCGGGACGGCACTGGGCGAACTCCAGCCGCATCTGCTGCCCTTGGCCGACCGCGTCCTGGGCCCCACCACCGTCGACGAACTGGCCGGTCACGATGTCGTCTTCCTCGGACTCCCGCACGGACAGTCGGCCGCACTGGCCCGCGAACTGCCCGACTCCACCGTCGTCATCGACTGCGGAGCCGACTTCCGGCTCACCGACGCCGCCGCCTGGGATCGCTACTACGGCACCCCGTACGCCGGGAGCTGGCCCTACGGCCTACCGGAACTGCCCGGCGGACGCGAGCGGCTGCGCGGTGCCACCCGCATCGCGGTGCCCGGCTGCTATCCCACGGTGTCGAGCCTGGCGCTGGCGCCCGCGGTCGCGGCGGGAATCATCGACCCGACGGTGAACATCGTCGCCGTGAGCGGAACCTCCGGCGCGGGCCGCAAACTCGATATCGGATTGCTCGGCTCCGAGGTGATGGGCTCGGCCCGCGCCTACGGGGTGGCGGGCGCGCATCGGCACACCCCGGAGATCGCGCAGAACCTGTCCGCGGTGGCCGGCGCACCGGTGCGGGTGTCGTTCACCCCCGTCCTGGCTCCGATGCCGCGCGGCATCCTCGCCACCTGCACCGCCCCCGTCCGAGTGGATGCCGCGCAGGTCCGCGCGGTCTACGAGAAGGCCTACGCCGACGAACCGTTCGTGCATCTGCTACCCGAACAGGTGCTGCCGCAGACCGGCTCGGTGGTGGGCAGCAACACCGTGACGCTGCAGGTCGCGGTGGACGCCGACGCCGGCCTGCTGGTGGTGATCGGCGCGATCGACAACTTGACCAAGGGCACCGCGGGCGCCGCGGTGCAGTCCATGAACCTGGCGCTCGGCCTCGACGAGACCGCCGGCCTGTCCACCGTAGGAGTGGCTCCGTGACGACAACCACCGAGAACGCCGAAGGCAAACTGCTGCGCACCCAGGGCGTCACCGCCCCGCTCGGTTTCCGCGCGGCCGGGATCGCGGCGGGAATCAAGGCCAATGGGAAACCCGACCTCGCGCTGGTGTTCAACGAAGGCCCCGAGTACGCCGCCGCGGGGGTGTTCACCAGCAACAAGGTGAAGGCCGCGCCGGTGCTGTGGACACAGCAGGTGCTGAAGGCCGGGCAGCTGCGCGCGGTCATCCTCAACTCCGGCTGCGCCAACGCGTGCACCGGACCGCAGGGTTTCCAGGACACCCATCGGACCGCGGAGGAACTCGCCGCCGCGCTGAGCAACTGGGGCACCGAAACCGGCGCCGCCGAGATCGCGGTGTGTTCCACCGGCCTGATCGGCGACCGGCTGCCGATGGACAAACTCGTCCCGGCCATCACCGAGATCGCGCACGAGATGGGTGGCGGTCTGTCCGGCGGCTCCGACGCCGCCCACGCCATCATGACCACCGACACGGTGCCCAAGGAGGCGTCGTTCCACCACCGGGACAAATGGAATATCGGCGGTATGGCCAAGGGCGCGGGCATGCTCGCCCCGGCGCTGGCCACCATGCTGGTGGTACTCACCACCGATGCCGCCGCCACCCCCGAACAGCTCGATTCCGCACTGCGCAAGGCCACCCGGCTCACCTTCGACCGCCTCGACGTCGACGGCGCCTGTTCCACCAACGACACCGTACTGCTGCTGGCCAACGGCGCCAGCGAGGTGAGCCCCGATCAGGATGAACTCGACGCCGCCGTCCTGGCCGTCTGCGACGATCTGGCCGAACAGCTGATGGCCGACGCCGAAGGCGTCACCAAACGGGTGCGGATCACCGTGGCGGGCGCCGCCTCCGAGGACGAGGCCCTGGCCGGCGCCCGCGCCGTCGCCCGCGACAACCTGGTCAAAACCGCCCTGTTCGGTTCCGACCCCAACTGGGGCCGGGTACTGGCCGCCCTCGGTATGGCCCCGATAACCCTGGACCCGGACCGGATCTCGGTGTCGTTCAACGGATCCCCGGTATGTATGGAGGGGACCGGCGCGCCCGGCGCCCGCGAGGTCGACCTGTCCGGTCCCGATATCGAGGTGTGGATCGACCTGCAGGTCGGTGACGGCACGGCCACCGTGCGCACCACCGACCTCTCGCACGGCTACGTCGAAGAGAATTCGGCCTACAGCTCATGACCGCTTCTTCCCTCTCCGAACTCTCGGCGCTGGACAAGGCGCATGTACTGGCCGGTGCGCTGCCGTGGTTGCAGAAGTTCCGCGACAAGATCGTCGTGGTGAAATACGGCGGCAACGCCATGATCGACGAGGGCCTCAAACGTGCCTTCGCCGCCGATATGGCGTTCCTGCGTACCGTCGGCGTGCACCCGGTGGTGGTGCACGGGGGCGGGCCGCAGATCAACACCATGCTGAAGCGGCTCGGGATGGAAGGGGAGTTCCGCGGCGGTTTCCGGGTCACCACCCCCGAGGTGATGGAGGTGGTGCGGATGGTGCTGTTCGGGCAGGTCGGGCGAGGACTCGTCGGCCTGATCAACGCGCACGGTCCCTACGCTGTGGGGATCTCCGGTGAGGACGCCCGCCTGTTTACCGCCACCCGGCGCACGGTGGACGTCGACGGGATACCCACCGATATCGGCCTGGTCGGCGATGTCACCGCGGTCGACCCGGACGCGGTGCTCGATCTGATCGGCGCCGGCCGTATCCCGGTGGTATCCACCATCGCCCCGGACGCGGACGGCGTGGTGCACAACATCAACGCCGATACCGCGGCCGCCGCGCTGGCGGAGGGAATCGGCGCCGAGAAACTGGTGGTGCTCACCGATGTGGAGGGCCTCTATACCGATTGGCCCGACCGGTCCTCGCTGACCACCACCATTGATAGCGACGCGCTGGCGCGGCTGCTGCCGAAACTCGACGCGGGCATGGTGCCCAAGATGGAGGCCTGCCTGCGTGCCGTGTTGGGCGGGGTGCCCAGCGCGCATGTCATCGACGGACGTGTCCCGCATTCGGTGTTGCTGGAACTGTTCACCGGAGAGGGAATCGGGACGATGGTCACCCCCGCCCGGGTGCGCGAGGACGCCGGGCGGCCGGACGGATACGGAGCCGAATTATGAGCACAGCAGAACTGCGCGAACGGTGGTCGAACTCCCTGATGCGCAACTACGGCATCCCGGAGATCGCGCTGGCGCACGGCGCGGGCGCGGTGGTGTACGACGCGGACGGAAAACGCTATGTCGACTTCCTCGGCGGTATCGCGGTCAACAGCCTCGGCCACGGACACCCGGCGATCCTGGAAGCCGTCACCCAGCAGTTGGGCACTCTCGGGCACGTGTCCAACCTGTACATCAGCGAACCGGTACTCGACCTGGCCGAGAAGCTGCTCGCGCAATTCGGGGACGGCAGCGGCCGGGCGTTCTTCTGCAACTCCGGCGCCGAAGCCAACGAGGCCGCGTTCAAAATCGCCCGGCTCACCGGTCGCCGCAAGATCATCGCCTGCGAGGACGCCTTCCACGGCCGCACCATGGGCGCGCTCGCGCTCACCGGGCAGCCGGAGAAACGCACCCCGTTCGAGCCCGTGCCGGCCGGGGTGGTGCATATCCCCTACGGTGACGCCGGCCTCCTCGAGCGCGCGGTCGACACCGATACCGCGGCCGTATTCCTCGAACCCACACTGGGCGAGAGCGGTGTGGTGGTCCCGCCCGGCGACTATCTGGTCCGGGCCCGCGAGATCACCGCGCGGGCGGGTGCGCTGCTCGTCCTGGACGAGGTGCAGACCGGGATCGGCCGGACCGGAAAGTTCTACGCGCATCAGGCCTTCGGTATCGCACCCGATGTGATGACCCTGGCGAAGGGCCTGGCCGGCGGGCTGCCGATCGGTGCCGTTCTGGCAACCGGCCGGGCCGCCGACCTGTTCACGCCCGGTATGCACGGCACCACCTTCGGCGGCAACCCGGTCAGCGCGGCAGCGGCCCTGGCGGTGCTGCGCACCATCCACGAGGAGGGTCTGCTCGACCATGTGGAATGGGTCGGCAAACGGCTCAGCGACGGTATCGCCGTGCTGCAGCATCCGTTGGTCGCCGACGTGCGCGGCGCGGGCCTGCTCATCGGTATCGTGCTCACCCATCCGGTGGCCAAACAGGTGGAGGCCGCGGCCCGGGCGGCGGGCTACCTGGTGAACCCGGCCAAACCGAATGTGATCCGGCTGGCGCCGCCGCTGGTGCTCACCGAGGCCCAAGCGGAGAACTTCGTCGCCGACCTGCCCGGCATTCTCGACCGGGTCGCCGCCGAGATGAAGGGAGTCCAGGCGTGACGGTCTCCGAATCCGTCCCGGTCCGCGCCGGCAACGCCGTCCGCCACTTCCTCCGCGACGACGATCTCACCCCCGGCGAACAGGCCGAAGTGCTGGCGCTGGCCGCCGAACTCAAACGTAACCCGTTCGCGCGCAAACCTCTCGCGGGCCCACGCGGGGTGGGGGTGATCTTCGACAAGAACTCCACCCGCACCCGTTTCTCCTTCGAACTCGGTATCGCCCAGCTCGGCGGGCACGCCGTCGTGGTGGACAGCGGCAGCACCCAGCTGGGCCGGGACGAAACCCTCGCCGATACCGGACGGGTGTTGTCCCGGTATGTCGACGCCATCGTCTGGCGCACTTTCGACCAGGGAAGGTTGGAGGAGATGGCCGCTGCCGCGACCGTCCCGGTGGTCAACGCCTTGTCCGACGAATTCCACCCCTGCCAGGTGCTGGCGGATCTGCTCACTATCACCGAGCGACTGGGTGATCCCGCGGGCCGGCGGCTGGCCTATTTCGGCGACGGCGCCAACAATATGGCGCATTCGCTGATACTCGGGGGCGTTACCGCCGGTATGCACGTGACCGTCGCCGCACCGGCCGGTTTCACACCGCTACCGCGGGTGGTCGAGGCCGCCCGCGCCCGCGCCGCCGAAACCGGCGGCGGTGTCACGCTCACCGATGATCCACGGACGGCCGTCGACGGTGCGGATGTGCTGGTCACCGACACCTGGACGTCGATGGGGCAGGAGGGCGACGGGCTCGACCGCGTCGGCCCGTTCCGCCCGTACCAGGTGAACTCCGCACTGCTCGCGCGTGCCGGATCCGGTGCCGTGGTGCTGCACTGCCTGCCCGCGCACCGTGGTGAGGAGATCACCGACGAGGTGATCGACGGCCCGCGTAGCGCGGTCTGGGACGAGGCGGAGAACCGATTACACGCGCAGAAGGCGCTACTGGTGTGGTTGCTGGAACGTGCCGGTGGGCGGCGATGAGCGTTCCACGGCACGAGGCGGACGGCCAGGCCGAGGCCACCGGGACATCTGCGCGGGCGACCCGCCCGACGGGCCCCGTCACCGCGGCGACCCGCGCCGGCCGGCAGTCGCGCATCATCGCGCTGCTGGCCGCGCATCCGGTCCGCAGTCAGACCGAACTCGCCACGCTGCTCGCCGCGGAAGGTATCGAGACCACCCAGGCCACCCTCTCCCGGGACCTGGACGAACTCGGCGCGGTGAAACTGCGCGCCGCCGACGGCGGAGCCGGGGTCTATGTGGTGCCAGAGGACGGCAGCCCGGTGCGCGGAGTCACCGGCGGCACCGGGCGACTGTCCAAACTGCTCGGTGATCTCCTGGTGTCCACCGACTTCAGCGGCAATATCGCAGTCCTGCGCACCCCGCCGGGCGCGGCGCACTATCTGGCGAGCGCGCTCGACCGCGCGGCCCTGCCGTACGTGGTCGGCACGATCGCCGGCGACGACACCATCGCCGTCATCGCACGCGAGCCGCTGACCGGGGCGGAACTGGCCGCCAGGATCGAGAAGCTCGCGTGAGACCCGGCCCGCCGATCAGGCCGTGGTCGGCACGAAGGTGACGGCGGGAGTGGCGGCATCGGTATTGGTCGGATCCGGGCCCGGCCCGGGCGCGGCGATATTCGCCGTAGGGAGGGTGCGGGGTGCGGGACGCAGTGTCGGGGCCTCCCGCCAGACCGGGTCGGCGGCCTGGAGTTCCAGGCCGAGTGCGATGAGGTCGGCCTCCCCCCAGGCCCGCCCGCCGAGTTGGACACCGAACGGAAGCCCGGTGGCGGCGGAGCGACCGGCGGGAAGCGCGAGCACCGGGACGCCGGTGTAGTTGGCCCAGGTGACCGGCGCATGGCTTTCGAGTTGTTGGCTGGGGGGTTCATCGCGCGGCATCCGGTCGGTCATCACGCCCGGCAGCACCACCGCGTCGAGTCGCTCGACGCTCAGCATATGGTTGTATTCCCGCTGATAGCGGGCTCGGTCGCGTTCCAGTTTCCAGTAGTCGGCCGCGGGTAGGGCCAAGGCGCCCAATGCCGTGCCGACGGCGATAGCGCCCGCCGGCGAGTACTGGTCGATCCGGTCGGCCCACTGTTGGTGGTAGGCACCGGTTTCCACGGCGTCGCCCGTCGCCAGGCCGGTGGGTTCGACGGGCATGGTGATATCGCGTAGTTCGCCGCCGAGACGGGTGACCAGGTCCAGGAAGCGGGTCAGCAGCGTCGCCAGCTCGTTCGGCAGCGTGTCGGCCGCCGCACGCCCGACACCGAACCGTTTACCGGCCAGGGGCTTGTCACCACCGGCCGCAACCAGCGGATACCCCTCGGGCGGGAGCGGCGGCGCGGCCACGGTCACCGGGTCCTGCGGGTCGACACCCGCGATGGCGGAGAGCAGCAGCGCGGCGTCGGCGATACCGCGTCCCATTGCGCCCACATGGTCCTTGGTCCACGACACCGGGATAACGCCGTATTTGCTGACGCGACCGAAGGTGGGTTTGATCGCGCTCACCCCGCAGCGCGAGGCGGGGATGCGCAGGGAGCCGCCGGTATCGGCGCCGAGGGCCAGCGGAGCGAACCGCGCCGCCACCACGGCGGCGCTGCCGCCGGAGGAGCCGCCGACGATGGCGGTCGGATCCCAGGGGTTGCCGACCTGCGGGCAGGTGGTCGACAGGCCGAATTCATCGGTGTGCACGTGGCCTATCAGCACCGCGCCCTGTTCCCGCAGCCACCGCCACACCGTGGCGTCACCGGCGGCGATATTCCCTTCCAGTAGCCGACTCGACGCGGTGAGCGGCAGCCCGGCGGCGGCGATCACGTCCTTCATCGCGATGGGGAGTCCGCAGATCGGTGGGGCATCTCCGGCGGCCAGTCGCCGGGCGGCCTGCTCGGCCTGGTCGCGCGCCATTTCCGGGTAGGTGTGCACCCAGGTGTTGAGGCAACCGTCGAACTCGGCGCTGCGCCGCAGGCAGGCGTCGAGGAGTTCGCGGGGATGTAGCTGCTTGGCCTGCAATAGGCTGGCCGCCTCGACCGCGGACAGCTGCGCCGGGTCGGTGGTGTCGATCGTCGCGGGGTCGGGAAGCACTGCCACGGACGGAGCGGGTGTGCGCCGGGCGGGCGGTCGTGCCGCCGCTCGAGACTCCTGCGTCAGCACCGTCGCGGCGACCCCGGCTCCGAGTCCCGTTGTCCGAACGAAAGATCTTCGTGACATCCCCCGCGTCATCGGGCCCCGTCCACATTCTGGATGTCTCCGGTTCCGGCGATATCGTGTCCTCCCATGCACTGCACCGGCAAACTCTATCGACACTACGCGTGTCGGCGCTGCGGCGTGCTCTCCCCGTCGCAGGGAAGGTCGCGGTTCGTTTGCCGGAGGTCGGCGGTGGCTCTGCGTATGGCAGTGGGCCGTCTCGCCGCCGGCAGTGGTCAAGGAGCTTCCGATAGCCGCCGCGCGGCGTCGGTTACCGCGTCTATGTAGGTCTGATGTTCGCCGAGGCGGTATTCGAGAAAACTCATACTCAACGCCCAGGCGATATCGCCGTGGCGGTTGGTCACCGGCGCGGCCACGCAGCACATACCTTCGACGGCTTCTTCGATATCGGAGGCGAAGCCGCGCTCACGCACTGTGGCGAGCTCACTTTCCAGCGCCGCCGGTGTAGTGATCGAACGCTCCGTGAGCTGCTCCATCACGATTCCGTTGAAAAGGTTTCGTATCTCCTTCTCGGGGCGATACGCCAAAAGTACTTTGCCTTCGGCGGTGCAGTGCGCCGGGAGACGCTCACCGACCCGCGTCGCGTTGATCCGCATCCCCACTCGGGGCGCGGCCTTTTCCAGGTAGACGATGTCGCGGCCGTGCCGGACCGCCAATTGCGCGGTCACCCCGTACCGTTCGACGAGAGATGCCATTGCTTCACGGGCCCGTCCGGCGATCTCCGAAGTCATTCGAGCGCGTTGCCCGAGTTGGAAGGCTCGCCAGCCGAGGCGATAGGAACTGCGGCCCGTACGCCGAAGCAGACCCAACTCGGTCATGGCCCGCATCCACTCCCATGTCGTCGTCTTGGTCATCATGAGCTCACGCGAAACGTCACTGACGCTCCACTCGGGGATATCCTTGGAGAACAGGCCCAATACGCGTGTGGCTCGCTCGAGGCCTTCGATCATGTCTTCGTTCCATCCGGATGTGCCGGGCACCGCATTCCGGCAAATGGACAAACCCGCGGGTCACGGCCTACGTGCCGGGCTCTCGACGGTATCAGGGGGTCGTCGGCCGGCCGGTATGGGTACGAGCACTCAGGTAATTACCCACCAGTTCGTTGAAGTCGGCGGCACGTTCGACCTGGGACCAGTGCCCACACCGGCCGAAGATATGCGCGTCCGCGTGCGGGATGGCGTCGAGCAGCTCCCATGTCCGCGAAACCGGAATAACGGCGCCTTGCATGCGGTGTATCAGCAGAACAGGCACGGTGACTTCACCGAGCAGGTCGAAATCGAGTGGCAGCTCGGTACGGTCACGGTCGCGCGCCGCGACAACCTGCGCGAGGCGGTCGGTCGCGGTGTCGTTGAGTGCCGCTCGGTAGCGCAGCCGCACCAGGTCGTCCGTGACCAGCGACTTGTCGACGACGAAGGACTCGAGGGTTCGCCGGATACCTGCCTCGGAGAGTTCCGGAGCGGCGTGACTCGCCAACGCCGCCGTCAGTGCGGCGCCGCCTGTTCCCATCGATACGATCCCGAGAAGCCTTTCGGGATGGTCGATCGCGAACTGGAATGCGAGCCAACCTCCCAACGAATTCCCTACGATCCATGTCTTCTCGATCTCGAGAGCATCCAGAACGCGAATAGCGTGACGGACCCATTCGCGGATTCCGTATTTCGTGCCCTCGGCGACGACGGTCTGCCCGTAGCCGATGGAATCGATGGCAACGCAGCGGTTGCCTTTCGCCAGCTCCGGCAAGTTCGACCACCAATTGGCGGCCGCTGTTACTCCGGTGCCCGAACCATGAAGGAACAGGACCGGAGTGCCGCTTCCCAACTCGTGATAATGGGTCAGTTCACCCGGCGCGGTAACCAGCCATTTATCGGTGAGGCCGAAGAACGGATCGGTTTCGTATTCTGGAATCGGAGGTGGTGACACCGGCATGTCCTTTCTGATGGTCTGTGCGCCTATGTCGGGGTGGGCGTGCCACGGTTGCTCGTCCCGTGCGGTGGCCCATACCTAGGTGCGGGTGAGCTTGGCGATGGTGGCGTGCACACCCACCACCCCGTTCACCATTTGTGTCACGTGCACATCGGCGGCTATCGAACAGAGGCTGTAGGCGTCCTCGGCGGTCAGCCCCTCGGCGACGAGCCAATTCACCAGCTCGTCCACCGCCTCATGGGCCGCTTCCTCCAGGGTGTGCCCGAACCCCGTGGCGATGAGATGGGTGCCGGATTCGGCGCGCGGCGTCCGTAACCGGGCCCCGCTCGCCAGCGAGAACCGTAGCCGGACGTGCTCCATCCCGGCCTCGATGGCCGTCTGGTTGACCTCTCCATCCCCTTGGGCGGCGTGCCCGTCGCCGCAGTAGAAGCCGGCTCCCGGGTGGAATACCGGCAGTTCGAGCGTCGTCCCCGCGACCAACGCGGTGAGGTCCATATTGCCCCCGAAGGGGCCGGGTTCGACGGTGCTGCGGGCTCCGCTCTCGCCCGGTGCGACCCCCATGATCCCGAGAAAGGGCCGCAGCGGCACCCGCACTTTTCCGGCAAGTGTCGTGGTCATGGTTTCACGGTCCAGTTCGAAATGCCGGATCATCGGGTCCGGGAATCGGTCCCGAAGCACTCCGCGTCCTCGTGGATGGGCGACCACGAGGTTGAATCCGTGCGCTGCGGGGACCAGTTCGATGATCTCCACGACAAGCGCATCGCCGGGCTCGGCGCCACGAATGTGGATCGGCCCGGTGATCGAGTGCGGGCCCAACGCTTCCGGGAAGTGCGCGCGGATCCGCGGGAAATCGTCGATCGCGGTGTCCGGGGTGACCCGGTTTCCCCAGTGCCCCCACGTCGACAGGACGACCTCGTCGCCGGGGTCGATGGTCAGTACCGGCGGGAAGGCCGGATCGATCACTCCTACCCGGACGGTATCCGGCCCGGCCGGCAATCGGTGCACACGAGACGTCGGCATGGTGGTCACCGACGGCTCACTCCGCATTCGTTCCGTCGCCGCCGGCCGGCGCCGGTTCGGACTCGCCGCGGATCGACGCGAGCAGCGCCTCCACGGCGCTGATGCCGCCTTCCTTCCGGTCGCTGTAGACGATCCGCGCGAACTGCGCACCCAGGTACGGATGGAGGCCGAGCGCGTAGAGAGCGCGCCAGTCGCGGCGTTCGATGGCGCTGCGCTCGGCCGGAGTCAGATCGTACCGGTCGAGCACGGCCGCCCGATCCTGCTCGAATTCACGCCGTAACTCGGCGTTCCACTTGAGGTTCTGGACCAGGTCGTGTGTTACGAGTGCGGTGTTGAGATTGTCCAAGCTCATCGAGGGTCCTCCTATCCCGCTACCGGTACGGACGTCATATCCCAGGTGACGGCACCGATTCCGCAGCGCCACTGGTCCCATCCGGTGTAGCCGAGCACCTCGCAGGGCCGCTCACCGATCGCGCCCATCACTACGAACCAGCTGAGAAGCTCGCTGGTCCCTCCGATGCCCGCTTCGTCCATGCGTTCGGGAGTGACCTCGGCGAGCACGCGCTCGTGGTCACCCTCGGCCAGCAGCTCGAGGAACCACGTGTCGAACTTCTCGTCGATGTGGAAGTCGCGCAGTCCGCCGGGCTCGTGACTGAGCCCCCCGGACGCCAACAGACCGATGCGAGCGTCCGCCGGTAGTTCGTTCGCGATGATGTCGCCGAGCGCCTGACCGACCTCGTACGAGCGATGCTGGTCCGGAATGGGCGGTACCGTGCAGTTCTGCAGGAGGGTGAGCATCCGCACACCGCTGGACTCGATTTCGGTCTTCACCACGGGGACGGAGATATTGTCGTCGAAATTCAGATTCTCACGGCTTGCCGAAATCCGGATTTCCCGGTGAATCAGTCCGTTGAAGACGATTTCCGCGGTCGCGGGGTCGCCCGGAATCGTGTAGTCGTCGCATCCCAGCCATGACTTGAAGAATTCGAACGGCCCCCGGTGTTGCTCCGCCATTCCGATGAGAAAGTCGGGATACGTGCGAATTCGATTGTTCGCCATATGGTCGTTGGCGACGATGATGAGGACGTCCGGTTTCACGTGGCGAATCTGCTTCGCGAGGGTGCCGTACGCGGACGACACCACCCGCCGCGATTCTGCCGGAGCCTGGTCGAACATGCCGATCAGTCCCGGCGCATGGCTGGCGGCGACCGCCAGTACGATCTCACCCACGGTGAGTTCCTTCCTTTTCTGTGGTCTGTGCCGTCGCTCGGCCGGCTCGTAGCCTTCGACGAGAACCACCGTGGTCGTGGGCTGTTCGATGATCGCCGGGCCGATTACGCGGTTGTCGTGCCGCAGCGCCAACCCGTCGTAGATATCGGTCTGTCGTGTTTCGCCGGAGAAGACCGCCGCACGGGTCCCCATCCGGGCGTGAGTGGCGTCCGGGCCCGCCGGCGGAGACTCCACCAGCGCCGGCTTCACCGTACGGCCGAGCGCCGTGAGCCGAACGTTGATCAGTTCGAGCGGCTCGTCCGGCATCGCGTATCCGTTCATTGCCTCGTGGAGGATGTGGAACTCCGCTACGGGGCCTTGTCCAATTCCGGTCTCGTCAGTGTCTCGTCGAAGGCGACCGGAACCTCGATCTCGTCGAACTGCCCGATGTAGCGAAGGTCCGCCGTGAATACCAGGTCGATCGCTTCGGGATCGACGTTCTCCGACTTCAGCGTCGCGATCGCTTCGTCGCGGATCTCTCGATAGAGCTCACCGACCCGATCCAGGTCGAGCTTGTCGATATCCGAGGCGTGGGTGCGCGCATACATGTGCTTGAGATCCGAGAGCAGCGTGCCGACCGCGCAGAACACCGATGACTCACGCGGTACGATGACCCGCCCAATACCGAGGTCCTGTGCGATCGGCACCGCGTGGATGGGTCCGGCACCGCCGGCCACGACCAGCGTGAACTCGCGTGGGTCGTATCCGCGCTTGACCGATACCTCGTTGACGGCTTCGGCCATGGCGGCATTGACGACACGGTAGACGCCCTCCGCGGCCTGTAGCAGCGAGAGCCCGAGTGGCTCGGCGATCTGTTCCTCGACGGCTCGACGTGACGCCTCGACATCGAGGGTGAACGCACCGTCGCCGAAGAGGTCGGGGTTCAGGTAGCCCAGCAGCAGGTCGGCGTCGGTGACGGTCGGTTTCACACCACCCCGGCCATAGCATGCGGGCCCGGGGTTTGCCGTCGCACTCTGCGGGCCGACGCGGAGAATGCCACCGGAGTCGATCCACGCCAGCGACCCACCGACCGCGCCCACCGTGTGGATATCGAGCATCGGCAGCGCGACGCGGTAGCCGCCGATGGCGCTCTCGGTCGTCAACAGGGGCTCACCATCCCGGACGAGGGCGACGTCGAAGCTGGTACCACCCATATCGACGGTGATGACGTCCTCGGAGCCGTGGTGTCCGGCGTACTGTAGTGCCGCCTCGGGAGCGGCCGCCGGCCCGGACATCAGTGCGTTGACCGCCATCTCGCCGGCGACCTCGGGCGACATCACGCCACCGTTGGACTGCACGATGAGAAGTGTTCCGTCGAAGCCCCGGTCGGCGAGTTGCCGTTCGATATTCGCCAGATAGTTCTGCAGTTTCGGACCGGTGAAGGCGTTGAGCACCGTGGTGCTGTGGCGCTCGTCGGCACGGATCTGCGGCAGCGTGTCACTGGACAGTGTCACGAAAGCATGGGGAAGTTCCGCACGCAGGATTTCGGCGGTGCGCTGCTCATGCGCAGGGTTGAGGAATGACCACAGGTAGGAAACGGCTATTGCCTCTACACCGTGCTCCCGGAAATGGCGAGCGGCTTCCCGCACGTCCGCCTCGACGAGTGCCACTACTTCGTTGCCCTCGGCGTCGATCCGCTCTCGCACGGTGCGGATCAGTTCACGAGGTACCAACGGTGGCGGCGGTGCGTACTTCGAATCGTTCTGCCGCTCCCGGATACC
Source organism: Nocardia brevicatena NBRC 12119 (assembly GCF_000308495.1). Taxonomy (GTDB): domain Bacteria; phylum Actinomycetota; class Actinomycetes; order Mycobacteriales; family Mycobacteriaceae; genus Nocardia; species Nocardia brevicatena. The sequence goes on from NZ_BAFU01000044.1 coordinate 237,080, forward strand.
GCGACGCATGTTCAGCAGGTCACGGAAGCCATGAGTGGTGACGAACCCGGTCTTCGCGCCCTGCCGGGTGAGGACCGCGTTGGTGGCGATCGTGGTACCGTGCACGATCGTCGAGACTTCGCCGAGGAATTCCTCGAGTTGCTGGTTGTTGGCGGCGGCAGCGATGGCCAGTCCGTTCAGCAGCCCTTCCGAGGGGTGCGTGAGGGGTGGTCGGCGTTTTGTAGATTTTTCCGGTGCCGTCTGCCTCCACGACGAAGAGGTCGGTGAAGGTTCCACCGATATCGATACCGATACGACGGCTCTTGTCTGCGCTCATTGCATTACTGCCCTGTACTGAGAGGCGTTACCGCCCCGTTCTGATAGGTGATGTGGTCGATCGGGCGCTGGACGAACAGGGGTCCTCCTTGCATAGATGGCCCCGCGAGAGAGGAAGCCTGGTCCCCGGGAATGTGACCGGTCTTGCTGCGAGGTGACATGAGGTCTGGTATTGCCAGACGGTAGCTCTGGTCACACAAGCGCACAAATAAATGTTCGGATAGTCCGAATGTGCCAGGTGGTGGCGTTGTGTCGGAGTGTCCGTGGCTTCCTCGTCGGGTCCGGCCGATTCCGGACGTGAAACGCCGGTCGACTTCTGCGGAGCATGCCTGGAGATACGGGCTGCCATTTCGAGGCCGATTCGAGCGAGGGCGGGTCCGGCATTGTCGACGGTTACGAGAACGCGGCCGGCCAGGGTTCCATATTGGGCCCGGCCGGCCCCGTGCTCGAATGCGGTCGGCGCAGGTCACAGGCGTGCCCACCCCAAGTGTGCATGAGATTTCACGATCGTGCATAATCATTTGCAGAACCGGCGCGAGCCGAACCGGCGATGGGGCAGCATACTGCTCCCTGAAGCCGCGCAGATCCCACAACCATTCGAGGAGCACCAAGAACATGTCCGATCACGTCGTACTCGCCTACTCCGGTGGGCTGGACACCTCCGTCGCCATCAGCTGGATCGGCAAGGAGACCGGCGCCGAGGTTGTGGCCGTCGCCATCGACCTGGGGCAGGGCGGCGAGGACATGAACGTGGTGCGTCAACGCGCCCTGGACTGCGGCGCCGTGGAAGCCGTCGTGGTGGACGCCCGCGACGAGTTCGCCGACGACTATTGCCTGCCCACCATCCAGGCCAACGCCCTCTACATGGGCCAGTACCCCCTGGTGTCGGCCATCAGCCGCCCGCTCATCGTCAAGCACCTGGTGGAGGCCGCCAAATTCCACGGCGCCAACACCGTCGCGCACGGGTGCACCGGCAAGGGGAACGACCAGGTCCGCTTCGAGGTCGGTATCGGCGCCCTGGCGCCCGACCTGAACGTGATCGCTCCGGTCCGCGACTACGCCTGGACGCGGGAGAAGGCGATCGCCTTCGCCGAGGAGAACCACCTCCCCATCAACGTCACCAAGAAGTCCCCGTTCTCCATCGACCAGAATGTGTGGGGTCGCGCCGTCGAAACCGGTTTCCTCGAGGACCTGTGGAACGCGCCCACCAAGGACGTCTACGACTACACCTCCGACCCCACCGTCAATTTCGAGGCCCCCGACGAACTGATCATCACCTTCGACAGGGGAGTCCCGGTGGCCATCGACGGCCGCCAGGTCAGCGTGCTCGAGGCCATCACCGAACTCAACAAGCGCGCCGGTCGCCAGGGCGTCGGCCGCCTCGACATGGTGGAGGACCGGCTCGTCGGCATCAAGAGCCGGGAGATCTACGAGGCACCGGGCGCCATCACCCTGATCACCGCGCACCAGGCGTTGGAGAACATCACCCTGGAACGCGAACTGGGCCGATACAAGCGTCAGGTCGAGCAGCGCTGGGGCGAGCTGGCCTACGACGGCCTGTGGTTCTCCCCGCTCAAGGGGGCCCTGGACGCCTTCGTCCTCGACACCCAGCAGCACGTCTCCGGTGATATCCGCCTGGTGCTGCACGGCGGCACCGCCGTGGTCAACGGCCGCCGCAGCGAACAGTCCCTGTACGACTTCAACCTCGCCACCTACGACGAGGGCGATACCTTCGACCAGTCGCTGGCCAAGGGCTTCGTCCAGCTCCACGGTCTGTCCTCCAAGGTCGCCGCCCGCCGCGACCTGAACCAGAAGTAAACCGCCCGCGAACACCGCTCCGGTGGCGTACCAGGACACCGCCACCGGGCGGGGAATGAGAAGTCGGGGCGGACCCGAGGTCGTGCGGGCCGGCTGCCGGGAAACGCATCGATCCGACCCGACCCGACCCGATCCCAGCGGATAACCCCAACCTCGGCGGTCCGGGCCGGACCCGACCGGAGCGACGTCGCTTCGGCGGCGGTGCGCAGGAAGGGCAAGACCCCAGGACACAAGACAACAAAGGGTTGTGGCCCGTCTCGCGTTCAGCGCGCGAAGCGCATGTGCCGAAGGCGCGAGTCTCGGGCGCTGAACGCGAGACCTGCCGGGGCCGCAACCCCGCGCCGCCGGAGGCGGCGCAATCGGACACAGCAGGAGAAGTAGTGGGTACCAATGAAGGCGCATTGTGGGGCGGACGGTTCGCTTCCGGGCCCGCCGAGGCGATGGCGGCACTGAGTAAATCGACCCAGTTCGATTGGGCGCTGGCGCCCTATGACATCCGCGCCTCCAAGGCGCATGCCCGGGTGTTGTACAAGGCCGGGTTGCTGTCGGAAGGGGATCTGGCGGATATGCTCACCGGCCTGGACCGGCTGGCCGCCGATGTCGCGTCGGGGGAGTTCGGTCCCGCCGAATCCGACGAGGATGTGCACGGTACGCTCGAGCGCGGGCTCATCGAGCGGGTCGGTCCGGAACTGGGTGGTCGGCTGCGTGCCGGACGTTCCCGCAACGACCAGGTGGCGACGCTGTTCCGGATGTGGTTGCGCGACGCGGTCCGGCGTATCGCGGCGGGCCTGCTCGATGTGGTGGACGCCCTGGTCGCCCAGGCCGCCGCCCATCCGGATGCCGTGATGCCGGGGAAAACCCATCTCCAGGCCGCCCAGCCGGTACTGCTCGCGCATCATCTGCTGGCGCATGCTCACCCGCTGCTGCGCGATATCGACCGTTTGCGCGATTTCGACGAGCGGGCCGCCATATCGCCGTACGGTTCAGGCGCGTTGGCCGGTTCCTCGCTCGGGCTGGATCCCGAGGCCATCGCCGCCGAATTGGATTTCACCGCTGCCGCGGCCAACTCCATCGATGCCACGTCCGCACGTGATTTCGCCGCCGAGGCGGCCTTCGTATTGGCGATGATCGGCGTGGACCTGAGCCGTATGGCCGAAGAGGTGATCATCTGGAGCACCCCGGAGTTCGGCTATGTCACTCTCGCCGATGCCTGGTCGACCGGTTCGTCGATCATGCCCCAGAAGAAGAACCCCGATGTCTCCGAGCTCACCCGCGGCAAGGCCGGGCGTCTGATCGGCAATCTCACCGGGCTGCTGGCCACTCTCAAGGCGCAGCCGTTGGCCTACAACCGGGATCTGCAGGAGGACAAGGAGCCACTGTTCGATTCGGTGGCACAGCTGGAACTGCTGCTGCCGGCCATCGCCGGTCTGGTTTCGACCCTGACCTTCCATACCGATCGGATGGCCGAACTGGCGCCGGCGGGGTTCACCCTCGCCACCGATATCGCCGAGTGGCTGGTCCGTCAGGGTGTGCCGTTCCGGGTGGCGCACGAGGCCGCCGGCGCCTGCGTCCGGGCCGCCGAGACGCGCGGTGTGGGGCTGGACGAGCTGACCGATGCGGAGTTCGCCGCCGTCGATCCCGCACTCACCCCCGGTGTCCGCGAGGTGTTGACCGTCGAGGGGTCGATCGCCTCCCGCGCTGCGCGCGGTGGTACCGCGGGTGTTCGGGTGGCCGAACAGCTCGACGGAATCCGACAGGAGGCGGAGCAGGTCAGGGTGTGGTTGGGTTGACCGGGTGACGTTGCTTTTCCTGGCCCTGGCCATCGTCTCGGAAATATCGGCAACCATTTCGCTGAAACTGTCCGAAGGTTTCACCAAGCCGGTTTTCTCGGTCGTGGTGGTGATTGGCTATATGGCATCTTTCGCGTGCTTGTCCCAGGCGCTGACACGGGGTATGGCGGTGAGTGTGGCCTACGGTGTCTGGTCTGCGGTGGGGGTCGCCGCAGTCGCTGCCATCGGTGCGCTCTTCTTGGGGGAGCGCCTCACCCTGGTACAGGTCAGTGGTGTAGCCCTCGTCATCCTCGGCGTTCTCGCGCTGGAACTCGGTGGGGCGCATTGACTTTCGCTATTCCGCTGGGCGTACGGGTTGCTGTTGAACCCGTTGCCCTGCGGAATGCCACACCCTCGCGCAATTAATTTTGCATAAATTTATATAAGCGAAATTACTATAGCTTCGCAACGGGTGTCGGTGTCGAAGAGAGCGGTGGGAGGGGGCATAAATGTGAATACTAAGATATGCGCATCTAAAAATTACTCCCCACACCGGTTTCGGCGAAGGGACGGATTCAGCGCTCTGTGCGTGAGGCGGTTGCAACCTCTAGCACGCCGGTGAGCCAGGGGCTGTAATGTTCGGGATTCGCTATGAGTGCCGCCCGCAGATCGGCCGGGTGAACCCAGCGGTGGGCGGCCACCTCCGCCGGGTCGGGCCGGGGGTCTTCGGTGTCGAGCAGGCCGACGAGCACATGGTCCCACTCATGCTCGATATGGCCGCTGTGCGGGTCCTCGGCGCGATACCGGTACACCCCGGCCTCGGTGAGTGGGGTGCTCAACCCCATTTCCTCGATGAGCCGGATCGTCGCCGAATCGGTGACCGGACGTCCGGGTACCGGATGCCCGCAGCAGGTATTGGACCAGCGAGCCGGAAAGCGGGTCTTACCGTGCGCGCGCTGCTGCAGCAGCACCCGACCGGCCCGGTCGAACAGTAGTACCGAAAATGCGCGATGCAGGAGACCGGGTGCCCGATGCGCCTGCGCGACCGCGCAGGAGCCTACGGCGTGGCCGGTGTCGTCGACGAGCTCGACGGGGAGTGCTTCGCGATCGGGGGGAGGAGGCGCCGCGTTGGCTGCAGGATGCGCGGTGTTGGTCACGATCCCACCATATCGGCGATGGATTCGGCGCCGGCGCTCTCCGGAGGTACATGATGGAACACGCCACAGAAAACCTGTGGTGTTGTTTATGGGAAGCTCGTATGGACACATCGGGTGTGTGATGTGTGTCACTTAGAGGTAGGGCCTGGGAGCGGATCGTGAAGCTGAGTGTGCGGAATGTGGTCGGGTCGATGCGGCGGGTGTTGGCGACCGCGCAGAACGGTCTGGAGGTGATTCGGTTCGGCGGACTCACCGGTGGGGCCGAGTCCTCGCCGTTCGAGGTGGTCGAACGGCGACGCACATACCGGCTGCGGCACTACTTCCCGGGCGACGCCACCCCGGGCGCCCCGGTCGCGGTGTTGGTGCCGCCGCTCATGCTCAGCGCCGACGTCTGGGACGTCAATGCCGACGACGGAGCGGTGGGGATCTTGAGCCGGGCCGGCATCGACTGCTGGGTGGTGGATTTCGGATCACCCGCCGTGGAGGAGGGCGGGTGGAAGCGTGATCTGGCCGACCATGTGCTGGCGGTGAACAGCGCCATCGATACGGTATGCGCGACGACCGGCGAGAACGTGCACCTCATGGGGTATTCGCAGGGCGGTATGTTCGCCTACCAGGCCACGGCGTTCCGCTACGGCAAGGGCGTGGCCGGCATCGTGACGTTCGGCAGCCCCGTCGATATCGTGGCCGGGATGCCGCTCGGCATACCGCATGACGCCGTCACCGATCTCCTGGATTTCGTGGCCGACCATGTGACGCCCCGACTGGGCATACCCGACTCCATGGTGCGGATCGGCTTCCAGATGCTGGACCCGGTGAAAACGGCGAAGGCGCGCATTGATTTCCTGCGCCAACTGCACGATCGGGAGGCGCTGCTGCCCAAGGAACGGCAGCGTAGGTTCCTCAACAGCGAGGGCTGGGTCGGCTACCCCGCCCCGGCCGTGGCGGACCTGCTGAAACAGTTCGTGGTTCACAACCGAATGATGTTGGGCGGCTTCGTGATACGCGATCAGCCGATATCGCTGGCCGAGCTGAAGTGCCCGATTCTGGCGTTCGTCGGCGAGGTCGATGATATCGGCCAGCCCGCGGCGGTGCGCGGTATCGTGCACGCGGCGCCGAATGCCGAAGTCTACGAATCCAGTCTGGTGGCAGGGCATTTCGGTTTGGTGGCCGGTTCGATGGCGAGCAGGCACACCTGGCCGCTGGTACGGGATTGGGTCGGCTGGATGGAGGGCAGGAACCCGCTGCCCGAAGAGATCCGCCCCATGACCGAGCACGAACCCGCCACCGTACCGCGCACCGCGATGTGGCGCGTCGTACACGCCGTGGCCTCGTTGGCCGAGGCCGGCGGCGGAGTGGGCAAGGTGCTCGAGGGGATCGCCGGCAATACCGCCCGCAGTGCGGTCGGTTTGGTCGAGGAGGCCGCCCGCGCGCTGCCGCGCCTGACCCGCCTCGGCTCCATCCAGCCAGGCACCCGGATCTCCCTCGGCAAACTCCTGGCCGAACAGGCCGAACGGTCACCGGCCGGCGAATGCTTCCTCTTCGACGACCGGGTGCACACCCACGCCGCCGTCGACCGGCGGATCGACAATGTGGTACGCGGTCTCATCTCCGTCGGGGTGCGGCCGGCCATGCGGGTCGCAGTGGTGATGGAGACCCGCCCCAGCGCCCTGGTGGCGGTGGCGGCGCTGTCGCGGCTCGGCGCTGTCGCGGTCCTGTTGGCACCGGGCAGCGAACTGCCGCGCGCCGTGGCGCGGACCGGTGCCAAGTTCCTGGTCTCGGACCCGGAGAACGTCCGGCACGCCATCGCCGCCGGCATACGGGTGCTGGTCCTCGGCGGGGGCGATTCGCGCGGGCTCACCGTCCCGCTCGGCGCCGATCTGATCGATCTGGAACAGATCGATCCGGAGACGGTGCACCTGCCCGGCTGGTACCGACCGAATCCGGGTCTGGCCCGCGAACTCGCCTTCATCCTGGTCGCCGGCATCGGCGACCGGCTCGAGATCAAACACGTCACCAACCACCGCTGGGCCCTGTCCGCCTTCGGCACCGCCTCGGCCGCCGATCTGGATCACAGCGATACCGTGTACTGCCTCGCACCGCTGCATCATTCGTCCGGTCTGCTGGTGAGCCTGGGCGGCGCGATCGCGGGCGGCAGCCGGATCGCGTTGGCCCGGTCGCTGGACCCGTCCCGGTTCGCGGAAGAGATACACCGCTACGGCGTCACCGTGGTGACCTACACCTGGACGATGCTGCGCGATATCCTCGACGCCCAGGTCTTCCCGACCGGTCACCGGCATCCGATCCGACTGTTCATCGGCTCCGGTATGCCTGCCGGACTGTGGCGGCGCACCACCGAACAGTTCGCGCCCGCCCGGGTGCTGGAGTTCTACGCCTCCATCGGAGGCGATGTGGTGCTGGCCAATGTGGCCGGCAGCAAGCGCGGCTGCAAGGGCCGTCCGGTCCCCGGCACCGCCAGGGTGGAGTTGGTGGCCTACGACCTGGACACCACGCAGATCCTGCTGGACGAGTTCGGGTTCGCCCGCCGCTGCGCCGACAACGAGGTGGGACTGCTGATCGGCTCGGCCTCCGACAGCATCGACCTGTCCGCGGGCGGTCTGCGCGGGGTCTTCGTACCCGGCGACTCCTGGATGCCCACGGAAAACCTGTTCCGCCGCGACGGCGACGGTGACTACTGGCTCGTCGACCATATCGACAGCGTGATCCGCACCTCGCGCGGTCCGGTGTACACCCAGCCGATCGAGGACATCCTCAACGATATCGCCGCCGTCGATATGGAGGTCGCCTACGGCCTGACCGTCGGCGAGCACACCCTCGCGGTCGCGGCGGTGAGCGTTCGTCCCGGTTTCCGGCTCGACCCGGTGGATATCACCGAAGCCCTGCGGGCACTGGCGCCGGTGCATCGTCCCGACCTGGTGTACGAGGTGGACGGTATTCCACGCAGCGCGTCCTACCGGCCGTCCGCCCGCGCCGTACGGGAGAACGACCCGCCGCGGCCGGGACCCCGTACCTGGTGGTACAACCCGGAAAGTGAGAGCTACGAGGTGTTCACCGAGGACACCGCGCTCAGCAGCGGTATTCGGTGACCGCGGCGACGACGCGGGCGATCTGGGCGTCGGTGAGCATCGGCCACAGCGGCAGCCGCACGATCGTCGCGGCGAAGTGGGCGCTGCGGGTGCAGGGAACGGGAGTGCGGCCGTATTTCGAACCGGCCGCACTGGTATCCAGCGGGACGTAGTGGAACGGCGCCACGACGCCGCGTTCGGCGAGATGCCGGATGAGCCCGTCGCGCAGCTCCTCGCTGGGCATGCGCAGATAAAACAGATGCGCCGGGTGTTGCCGATCCGGCGGAACGGTCATCGGCCACACCCCGTTCGCCGCCGCCCAGTCGGCGAGCCCGCTCGCGTAGGCGTCCCATACCCGGTGCCGCTCGGCCTGGATGATGTCGAACTCGGCCAGCTGGGCGTCGAGGACGGCGGCATTGAGTTCACTGGGCAGATAACTGGATCCGATGTCCTGCCAGGAGTATTTGTCCACTTGCCCGCGCAGGAACCGGGCCCGGTCGGTGCCCTTTTCCCGGATGATCTCCGCGCGGCCCATCAGGATGTCATCGGAGAGCAGCAGCGCGCCGCCCTCGCCACAGTGCACATTCTTGGTGTCGTGGAAACTCTGGGTGCCCATGGCGCCGAGGGTGCCCAGCCGCCGCCCGCGCCAGGCGGCGCCGAGACCGTGCGCGTTGTCCTCGATGATCGCGACACCGTGCCGCGCGGCCAGTTCCAGCAGTGCGGCCATATCGGCCGCGACGCCGCCGTAGTGCATGACCACGACCGCTTTGGTGCGCGGGGTGACGGCCTCGACCGCGGCCACCGGGTCGATATTGCCGGTCTCGAGGTCGATATCGACGAAAACGCAGTTCGCTCCGCGTAAGGCGAAGGCGGTGGCCGCCGAGGTGAAGGCGAAACTCGGCACGATCACCTCATCGCCGGGGGCGAGTTCGAGCAGCAGGGCGCCCAGTTCCAGGGCGTGGGTGCACGAGGTGGTCAGCAGGACGTGCGGTGCGCCGGTGATGGCGGCGAGTTTGGCGGTGGCCGCGGCGGTGAACGGTCCGTCACCGTGGCAGTGGTCGGACCCGAGGACGGCGGCCACATTCGCTCGCTCGGCGGCGGCGCGATAGGGCCTGCTGAAGATGATGCGGTCGCCGTCCTTCGTGCGCCGACCGAGCACATCGGTCCCGCCGTCGGATATGCGTGGCCACCCTCGGCGGGGTTGTGCCGCGGCCTCCCGCAGACGCCGTCCGCTCATACGGTCATGACCTTCTCGTGTCGCGCCGGCGTCGCCGGTTCCGCACCGGGGGCGGAATCCGGAGGTCGCGGGGTGGGAGAGTCCACCGTGAGGTACAGCGGTTTGCCGACCAGGATGTGCAGCGCCACCCCGAGATATTCGGCGATAAGCCCGAGCGAGAACAGCACGGCCCCCGAACACAGCAGCATGACGACGATGATGGATGCCCACCCCTCCGGATTCCCGCCGCCGCCGGTGAGCGCGGTGTACCCGATCACCGCCGCGAGTGCGGTCCCGGCCAGGGCGAGCGTCACCCCGAGCAGGCTGACCAGCCGCAGACCGCGGGTGCCGGTGCACAGCACCATCTTCCAGAACAGGGAAAACAGCCGCCGGTAGTTGTAGCCGGATTCATCGCGGCCCTCCGCACGCAGCAGTACCGGCGCGGCGGCGCAGCGGTCCACCACCCAGGTGAGCGCCACATCCAGATAGACGCCGTTACCGGCGATCTCGGCGAGCCGGCGGCCGATATCGCCGCGGATCAGCCGGAAACTCTCGAACCGGGTCGACGCGGGGAAGGCGAACAGCGTCGCCAGGACGAGTTTCGCGCCGCGGGAGGTAAGGTTGCGCAGCAGGCCGTGCGGGCGGGTGTTGGTCGGCCGGGAATAGACCAGATCGGCGCGTTCGGCCAGCGCGGTGTCCAGGAATGCGGCGATGAACGTCGGATCGTGCTGCCCGTCTTCGTCCATGGTGACGATCCAGCCGCCGCGGGCCGCCGCCATCCCGGCGATGGTGGCCGCGTCCTGGCCGAAATTTCGGCTCAACCAGACCACTCGGACCTGTTCGTATTCACGCTCCAACCGCTGGAGCACGATATCGGAGCGGTCCGGCCCGTGATCGTGCACCAGCACGATCTCCTCGACGGCGAAGCGGATACCGCCGGGGGTGAGCGCGGGTCGAGACAGCCGGTGCAGTTCCCGTATCAGGGCCGCGATGGTCTGTTCACCCCGATAGACGGGCACCACGACCGAGACCGAACAGATCGGCGGCCCGGCGGACGAATCGGCTTGCGGTACGGCATTTCCCGCGCGCACGGGTACGGACGCCGGAGGCGCCGCCGGATCGCCGGTAACCGGCCGACGAACAACTGAATCCGCGGGAAGAGCTTTGGGAGGAAACGGCATTGGCGAAATCGACTTTCGACGACGGAACGCGTGCCGGTGCTCGATGGTGCTCGCTGAGCCCGAGAGTCGTGAACTCTAGCAGGTAAGCGGCAGGACTCGGGCACGAAAGGGCCGGGCGCGTCGTCGCGGTCGGATTCGCGGTCGCGAGGGGTATGGTCTGCAGTCCGTGGCGGATGGTCGGGTTGACGATCGACGGAACGTGCTGGTGTGGGGTGCGGTCTGCGCACTGGGGGTGATGGCCGGATACCTTGCGGTGCTCGCCGCGAATTCCCGGCATTTCTACACCGACGACACCGAATCCCAGTACGCCCCGCTGTGGGTGATGACCGGCCGGTATCTGCGCGCCGGCGAATTCCCCCTCATGGTGCCCGAACACTGGCTGGCGGGTAATTACACGATCGAAGAGGCGGGGCTGCTCAACCCGCCGCAGCTGCTGATCGACCTGCTCGCACCGGCGGTGGACGATCTGGCGCTGTACGCGGCGGTGGTGAAACTCGTCGTCGCCGTCATCCTCGGTCTGGGTGTGTACCGGGTCTGCCTCGGCTATGGTTCCCGTCCCGCCTGGGCGGCGGTGGCGGGGGTGTCGTTCCCGTTCAGCGGGTTTCTGCTGTTCTTCGATGCCGCCAGTTGGATGACCGCCTTCACCGGCACCGCGTGGCTGGTGCATGCCTGGGCGTCCGGGCTGCGGTACGCGCGCGGACGCGGGGGGCCGATACCGGTGTTCGTCTTCCTGTACCTGGCGTTCTCGGTGCAATACGTGTTCCCGGCGGTCGAGGCGGCCGTGCTGTTCGGTGCGCTGCTCGTCGGTGAGACGGTGTATCAGCGGCGTGTGCTGCCGTCGCTGCGGTTGGCGGCGGTGTCCGGCTGCGCCGCCCTCGCCGGTCTGCTCACCTACCTGCCGAGCCTGCTCACCGCGGATGTCACCTGGCGGGGCGCGTCCGAGATCCGCAACGACCAATTCCTCACGGTGCCCTGGTCGGAATCGTTGAACGCGAGCCTGCCGAGCACCCTGCCCGCGTTCGTGTCCTGGTGGGGATATGCGCAGCCACTGCCGATGGTCTACATCGCCTGGTTCGTGATCCCGGCCCTGGCGTTCGTGGACTGGCGGCGCGCGAGTGCCGCCGCCCGCGAGCTCAGCGGTCCGGCGCTGTTCGCGGTCCTGGTGCTGATGTGGACCGCCGGGCCCGGGACCATGGGTCCGCTGCGCTGGCCGGCCCGCGTCCTGCCGATGCTCGCGCTGGCGCTGCTGGTGCTGGTGTGCGTGCTGCTCGGCCGGTTCGGCACCACCGCGGGATGGCGGCGCCGTGGACCGGCCGCGGGTCTGCTGATCGGGGTGCTGCTACTGAGGTCACTGGCCGCCGCCCCACCGGAGGCACTTCGGCATCTGCTGTCCGCGGTGATCGTGGCCGCGCTCGGGGCCGCGGTGGTGTGGCTGGGCCGCACCCGGGGCGCGGCACCGGCCTGCGTACTGACCCTCATCGCCGTGATTCCCATCGCCTACCTGCAGGTGCGTGCCGCTCAGCCCACGCCGATGAGCTGGCAGCTGCCCGAGCGGCGGTCGGAGATGAAGGCCGCATTCCCCGATTTCGCGGGCACCACCCTGCAACTCGGCGACCGTGCCCTGATCGGCCCCGACCGCAATACCCTCGACGGTGCCTACGGTTCCCTCGCCTTCGGCAACTACGCCAAGGACCTCGAACTGGACTACGTGGGCGGATACACCCCCAACGGCCACTTCTACTTCGGTCATCTGCTGTGTATGCGCTGGGACGTCAGTGTCTGCCCCGACGCCTACCGTCGGGCGTTCACCGTCGAACCCGGGACCGGCCGCACCATTGTCGATCTGATGAACGTCGACCGGGTGGTCCTGCAGCGGGCACTGTTCCCCGACGCGCGTGCCGAACCCGCGCCGCCGGGCTGGCGGTGGGTGGAATACCCCGGCCACGAGAACGAGATCGCCGTCCTCGAACGTATCGACGGCCCGGCCTCCACGCGCAACGGTCGGGTTTCCCACACCGACGGTGTCATCGCGACCTCACTGGCGGAATCCGATACCACGAGCCGGGTCCGGGTCGATTCACCCGCGGGCGGCCGCGTCGTTTTCGCCCGCCTCGGCTGGCCCGGCTACCGCGCCCATCTCGACGGCCGGCAGATCCCTATCGATGTGGTGGCCCACACCTTCGTCACCGTGGACATCCCGCCCGGAACCAGCGGCGCCGAACTGGAACTCACCTGGCGACCGCCCGGCTGGAAGATCGGCACCGCCACCGCCGCGGCGGGCCTGCTCGGTCTCGCCGTCCTCCAGTGGGCGTATATGCGCTCCCGGCGTCGCCCCGACGAACCCGACGAGCCCTCGACCGGCGAACCCCTGATCGAACGCGCGGATCCGGCGGTGGTCCGCGTATGAGCACGCAACCGACACTCCCACCGAATCCGGGGCATACCCGCATGCTCTCGGGCGAGGTTCGTGCGACCCTGCCCCGGGACGGAGGCAGACGGTCGGAACCAACCGACGAGCTCACTCTCGATATCGCATGTCCCGACGGTTCGTCCCATACCGCGCGTTACCGTGGTCCGTCGCGGTTCGGTGGTTCTCGCGAGCCGTCCCGGCGCAACCGGGTCGTCGACGACGCGCCCGCGACCGGTGCCACCACGACCTCGACACCCTCGGTACCCGGCGTCCGGTGGGCGCACCCGGCGGCACCCACCGTGGTATCTCCTACCGGCACCCACTCGGGCGGCCGGATCTCCGCCGCGCACCATACGGACCCCGGCCTCCTGTTACGCCTCGTCCGCCGGCAGGAACTCGCCTTCGCCGCGGTCGGTGTGGTGAACACGATGATGGGTATCGGCCTGACAGTCGCCTGGTTGACCGTTCTCGGCGACTCCGTGCCCCCGTCTGTGGGGGTGGTCGCCGCCTACGCGACCGGTATCACCGTCGCCTTCGCATTGCACCGCACCCTCGTTTTCCGGGTGCGCGGGCGGGTTTTTCGCGATTTCCTGGCCTTCGTCCTGGTGAACTGTGGCGGACTGGTGCTCAACGCCGTATTCCTCGAATCGGCCGTCACCGTGCTCGGATTCCCCCGCACCCCGGCCGCCGTCGTGGTGATGGGCGCGGTTGCCGTCGCTACCTTCTTCGGCCACCGGTATATCTCGTTCCGCCGCCCGGTAGGTTGAGGGCATGTCGGAAACCGCTCTGGACGCCACCCTGCTGAGCCTGCTCGCCTGCCCCGAGGACAAGGGCCCGCTGCACCTGGTCCGCACCGACGACGGCGCGGACGTGCTCTACAACCCTCGGCTGCGTCGCGCGTACCCGATCGACAACGGGATCCCGGTGCTGCTCGTGGACGAGGCCCACACCGTGGACGACGCCGAACACGAACGGCTCACCGATCGGTTGGAGTCCTGAGCGGCCCGTCCACGGCGACGATCTACCCGGCGTTCTCGACCCGGTCCGTTTCGGCGCCCGTGCCGAGAAACCTCTCGGCCGGCGGGAACCGTCCTATCGTTTCGAGGCCGTTGCGGCGGTCGCCATTACTCCCGTGCCGGAGACTCGGCTTCCGACAACCGAACCGTATCGAGTTCGCCGGAACCGATATCGCCGGTGAGATAGCGCTGCACCGTAGGACCCACGGCCGCGGCGAGCTCTGCCGGCGGCAGGGTCGCGATCGGTTCGATGGCCAGGATCCTGCGCGTCAGCAGCAGGCCTCCCATCTGCGAGGCCACCAGGCTTACCCGCAGCCGGCCGTCATCGGTGTCGGTGGCGATGCGCGACCGGACCCGTTCGAGGATCACTTGCAACAGGAAGTCGCGGGTCAGCGAACTCGCCCCCCCGGTGAGGAGGCTGCGCGCGATCGCCACCGCCCCGGCGCCCGCGGGAGAATCCCAGACCCCGACCACCGCCGCGACGATGGTTTCGCCCAACCGGTCCAGCGGAACCACGTCCAGCTGCCCCAGGATGAGTTCCGGATCGATCGGCAACTCCACCACGGCCGCGAACAACTGCTGTTTGGTACCGAAATAGTGGTGTACCAGGGCGGGATCCACCCCGGCGTCGGCCGCTACCGCGCGGATCGACGTCTTGTCGAACCCGGCGTCCGCGAATCGGGCACGAGCGGCAGCGAGTATGGCCTCGCGCGCGCCCGAACGCCCCGGCCGACGCCCGGACCGCGTACCACCGGGCGCGTTCACGCGGTACGCCGCCGCAAGGTCGCCGCACCCAGGCACAGGGCCACCACCGCGAACCCGGCCACGACCGCCAGGTCCCGCCACATCGCCGCGGTCGGCTCGGGATGGGTCGACACCTGTTGGAGCGCGTCCACCGCATAACTCAACGGCAGCACGTTGCTGACGGCCTCCAGCCAGCCCGGCAGCTGATGGCGCGGTACCAGCAGACCGCACAGGAACAACTGCGGCGCCGTCACCAGCGGCATGAACTGCACCGCCTGGAATTCGGTGCGGGCGAACGCACTGCACAACAGACCCAACGCGACCCCGAGTATCGCGTCGACCACGGCGATCAACACCACCCACCCCGGGCTGCCCATCGAGTCGAGCCCGAGTAGGCCGAACGCCACCAGACAGGCCACCGCCGCCTGCGCCGCCGCGGCCAGCGAGAACGCGGTGCCGTAGCCGCCGAGCAGATCGAGTTTGGTCATCGGGGTGGTGAGCAGCCGCTCGAGGGTGCCGGAGCTGCGTTCCCGCTGCATGGAGATGGCGGTGATCAAGAACATGACGATGAACGGCAGGATACCCAGCATGCTCATCCCGACCCGGTCGAACAGCGGTACCGCACCCGGCGCGGTCGGGGCCTCCTCGTAGATGAAATACAGCAGTGCCATCAGCAGTGCGGGCACCACCACGATCATCACCACGGTGCGGTGATCGCCGCGAAGTTGTCGCAGGATACGGCCGGTGGTCGCCAGATACGCGGCCAACGGGCGCGGTCCGGCCCCCGGCCGGTCGACAATAGCGGTCATACGATCTCCTCCTTCGGGCGCTGACCGTTCATGCTGTGTCGATTCGGCATGGTCGGGCGCCCTGCGTGGTTACGCTGTGCTGCCGCCTCCGGGCGCTGACCGCTCATGCTGTGTCGATTCGGCATGATCGGGCGCCCTGCGTGGTTACGCTGTGCTGCCGCCTCCGGGCGCTGACCGCTCATGCCGGGGCCCCCATCGTGATCAGGGCGAGGAAGGCGCGCTCCAGGTTCTGCTCTCCGGTGCGTTCCCGCAGTTCGTCCGGGGCGACCTGCGCCAACAGTCGGCCCTCGCGCATCAGCAGCAGTCGATCACAGTGCTCGGCCTCGTCCATCACATGGCTGGACACCAGCAGTGTCGTCCCCGTATCGGCCAGTTCTCGGAACTGTTTCCACAGGTCGACTCGCAGGACGGGGTCGAGTCCGACGGTCGGCTCGTCGAGCACCAGCAGTTCGGGGCCCGCCACCAGCGCACAGGCCAGCGAGGCCCGGGTGCGCTGCCCGCCGGACAGTTCGTCGCCCCGCTGCTGCCGATGGTCCAGCAGTCCCACCGCGCCCAGTGCCGATTCGACCTCCTCGCGCCCACGTCCGTAGAGCGCGGCGAAATAGGCCACGTTGTCCCGCACGCTGATATCGGGGTAGATGCTCGGCTCCTGCGTCACGTATCCGATCCGGCTGCGCAGCCGCGCGCTCCCGGCCGGCAGTCCCAGTGCGAGGACCTCTCCGGCCGCCACCACCTGTGTCCCCACGAGACAGCGCATCAGGGTGGTCTTCCCGCATCCCGAGGGTCCGAGCAGTCCGGTGATCGAACCGTGGGGAATTGTCAGCGAAATATCGTGCAACACCTCGCGCCCACCGCGGCGCACCGTGAGCTCGCGCACTTCGACAGCGGGCGAGGATGAAGATTCCGACATGGCCGTCTCAATTCATCGCGTGTTGAATTCATCTTGTGATGAATTTATCCCCTGTGGCGTCCGCCGGCAATACCCGCGCGGGATACAACGGACGGTGCCTCGGCCGGGTCGGTCGAACGGCTGCGACAATCCGGGATGTGAGTGCCGAAGAACTTGCCGTCGACCCGCTGTCCGCCGCCCGCCGTCTGCTCGGCGCAACCCTGTGGTCGGGGCCGGTCGGGGTGCGCATCGTGGAAGTGGAGGCCTACGGCGGCGATCCCGCCGGTCCCTGGCCTGATCCGGCGGCGCATTCCGGACGGGGGCGGACCCCGCGCAACGCTGTGATGTTCGGGCCGCCGGGCAGGCTGTATGTGTACCTGAGCTATGGCATGCACACCTGCGTGAATGTCATCAGCGGCCCGGACGGCGTGGGCAGTGGGGTGCTGATCCGGTCGGGCGAGGTGGTCGCCGGACACGAGGTGGCCCGCGAACGGCGGCGTCCGGCCCGCGGCCATGCCGACCTCGCCAAGGGACCGGGCAATCTGGGCAGCGCACTCGGAATCCGGCTCGCCGACTACGGCACCGACCTGTTCGACCCGGAGTCCGCCATCCGCCTCGAACTCGGTCCGCCGATCCCCGCGTCCCGGATGGCCGTGGGACCGCGCGTAGGGATCAGCACGGCCGCCGACCGGCCATGGCGGCTGTGGCTGCCGGAGTCGTCCGCGGTCTCGGCCTACCGGCGCAGTCCCCGCGCGCCACGCGTCGAGAAAACGGCGTAAACCGGAGGCGCCCTCCGGTGCCCGTCCGGTGAACAGACCGTTCCCGGCTCGCACCGGCGGTCGGGATTCGCCCGAGAAATTTCCCCGGGCGCCGATGGACCCGCTCGGGGTATCCCGTCCAACTCGATAAGCGCGCGCACCAGAAGTCAGTTCTCGAGTAAGGACCACTCATGACCGTCACCGGCACCGCCCCCTCTGTCGTCGTCGACGCGCGTCCCGGCCGTGCCCGTACCATCGCACTCCGGACCCTGCAGATCCTGCTCGGGGTGTTCTTCATCGTCGCCTCGGCCGCGCCCAAGCTCGTCGGCCAGCGGTACGCCGTGGAGATCTTCGACGAGATCGGCTGGGGACAGTGGTATCGCTATCTGGTCGGCGTCGTCGAGCTCGCCGGCGGTATCGAACTGCTGATCCCGCGCCTGGCAGGTCTCGCCGCGGCCGGGCTGTCGGTACTGTGCGTGCTCGACGCCGCGACCCGGCTGTTCCAGCTCGACGGCGCCTCGGGGACGCCCTTCCCGCTGGTCCTGGCCGTCGTCTTCGCCGGAATCGCCTGGGTCCGGCGCGACGGGATCGCCGTGGTTCTGCGCCGCTGATCCGTACGCTCCGCGGCCCCGCCCGACACCATGAGCGGGGCCGCTGTCGTGTTCGGGACCGGTCCGGCGGTCGGACCCACCGCGCGAACGTCCGGTGTGGCCGGTGCGGAAAGATGGGACATCGTGAGCAGCGACATCATCGACGAACTGACCTGGCGCGGTCTCATCGCGCAGTCCACCGACCTCGACGCGCTGCGTGCGGCGCTGGCCGACGGCCCGCTGACCCTCTATGCCGGTTTCGATCCGACCGCGGCCAGTCTGCACGCGGGTCATCTGGTCCCCCTGCTGACGCTGAAACGCTTCCAGCGAGCGGGTCATCGGCCGGTCGTACTCGCCGGCGGCGCGACAGGTCTGATCGGTGATCCCCGTGAGGTCGGCGAACGCACCATGAACTCCGCCGAGACCGTGGCGGGATGGGCCGAGCGCATTCGTTCCCAGCTGGAGCGCTTCGTCGATCTCGACGATTCGCCCACCGGCGCGGTGATCGTGAACAACATCGACTGGACAGGGTCGTTGACCGCCGTCGACTTCCTGCGCGATATCGGCAAGCATTTCTCGGTGAACGTCATGCTCGCCCGCGATACCGTCAAGCGGCGGTTGGAGGGCGAGGGCATCTCCTACACCGAGTTCAGCTACATGCTGCTGCAGGCCAACGACTACGTGCAGTTGCGCCGCGCGCACGGCTGCCGGCTGCAGGTCGGCGGCTCCGACCAATGGGGCAATATCGTCGCCGGTGTCGAGCTGAACCGGCGGGTGGATGGGGAACAGGTCCATGCGCTGACGGTGCCGTTGGTGACCTCCGCCGACGGCAAGAAGTTCGGCAAATCCACCGGTGGCGGCAGCCTGTGGCTCGATCCGGAACTGACCAGCCCCTACGCCTGGTACCAGTACTTCGTCAATACGGCCGACGCCGATGTGATCCGCTACCTGCGCTGGTTCACCTTCCTGGAGCGGGACGAACTGGCCGAACTCGAGCAGGCCACCGCCGAGCGGCCGCATGCCCGCGAGGCGCAGCGCCGACTCGCGGCGGAAATGACGTCCCTGGTGCACGGAGAGGGGAACACCGAGGCCGTCCAGCTGGCGAGTCAGGCCCTCTTCGGGCGCGCCGAGCTCCGCGAACTGGACGAGTCGACCCTGGCCGCGGCATTACGCGAGGCCGCCGTGGACGGCACGGTCGCGACCGTCGAACCGGGGCGGGACACGATCGTCGACCTGCTGGTGGCCTCGGGTCTGTGTGAAAGTCGGGGCGCGGCCCGCCGAACGGTGGGCGAAGGTGGCGCCTCGGTGAACAACCAGCGCGTCAATGACCTGGAATGGACCCCGGAAGAGGCCGACTACCTGCATGGACGGTGGTTGGTGCTGCGCCGCGGTAAGCGCAATTTCGCCGGCGTGCGCCGGGCTCGGGGAAATTGATCTCGGTGGCCTGAGTCACACTCGTGTGATTCAGGCTCCGGGTCGCCACTCCGACAGGCTTCTGAGCAGCGGAAACGGCTTCATGAAGTGGCGATTTGACGTAGCGTTCTCCGCCGCGTAACTTATTCCACGTCAGAGCGACACGGACACCGACCCGGGACCGAGGAGCCGAGCGGAAGCGCTCAGCGAAGGGCCAGGGAAACGCGGTAGGACGAGGAGCGCCGACGAAGACCGACCGAAGATGCGGAGTTTGACTCTGAGCCACTGGTTGGTTAGGATGGAAAAGTTGCCTCACTGAAGACCTGGTTAGCGCCGGTGCGGA
>NZ_BAFU01000043.1 GCF_000308495.1 Nocardia brevicatena NBRC 12119
CTCCGACAGTCTTCGGGTTTCGCCGTCCTCGGCGCTGATGGGTGATCTCAAGGCCCTTCTCGGCCCGAACTGCCTGGCGAGCTAGCCGGGCATGAAAAGGGGCGGGAC
>NZ_BAFU01000042.1 GCF_000308495.1 Nocardia brevicatena NBRC 12119
CCATCGGTGTTCCGGTGATCGGTACGTGGCTGCACTGGCTGATGTTCGGCGGCGACTTCCCCGGCGAGATCATCATCCCGCGCCTGTACGTCACGCATGTGCTGTTGTTCCCGGGAATCATGCTGGCGCTGATCGCGGCGCATGTGGCGATCGTCTGGTACCAGAAGCACACCCAGTTCCCCGGCCCGGGCCGCACCGAGACCAACGTGGTGGGTTCCCGGATCGTCCCGGTGTTCGCCGCGGACCAGGGCGCGTTCTTCGCGCTCACCCTGGGCTTCGTCGGCATCATGGGCGGTGTCCTGCAGATCAACCCGATCTGGAACCTGGGCCCGTACAACCCCTCGCAGGTGTCGGCGGGGTCGCAGCCGGACTTCTACATGATGTGGACCGATGGTCTGGCCCGGTTGATGCCGCCGTGGGAGCTGTACATCGGCAACCACACCGTGCCGGCGGTGACCTGGGTCGCGCTCACCATGGGACTGGTGTTCACCGTCCTGATCGCCTATCCGTGGATCGAGAAGCGACTGACCGGCGACAGCGGTGCGCAT
>NZ_BAFU01000041.1 GCF_000308495.1 Nocardia brevicatena NBRC 12119
CCCTCGGCCTCCCCCTGATCGGTACGTGGCTGCACTGGCTGATGTTCGGCGGCGACTTCCCCGGCCAGATCATCATCCCGCGCCTGTACGTCACGCATGTGCTGTTGTTCCCGGGAATCATGCTGGCGCTGATCGCGGCGCATGTGGCGATCGTCTGGTACCAGAAGCACACCCAGTTCCCCGGCCCGGGCCGCACCGAGAACAATGTCATCGGCGCGCGGATCGTCCCGGTGTTCGCCGCGGACCAGGGCGCGTTCTTCGCGCTCACCCTGGGTGTCACCGCGCTGCTGGGCGGTGTGTTCCAGATCAACCCGATCTGGAACCTGGGCCCGTACAATCCCTCGCAGGTGTCGGCGGGGTCGCAGCCGGACTTCTACATGATGTGGACCGATGGTCTGGCCCGGTTGATGCCGCCGTGGGAGCTGTACATCGGCAACCACACCGTGCCGGCGGTGACCTGGGTCGCGCTCACCATGGGACTGGTCTTCGTGATACTCACCGCGTATCCGTGGGTCGAGAAAAGGCTCACCAATGACCGGGTCGCCCA
>NZ_BAFU01000040.1 GCF_000308495.1 Nocardia brevicatena NBRC 12119
CGCTCGATCAACAAGGTGTTCCCCACGCACTGGTCGTTCCTGTTGGGCGAGATCGCGCTGTACAGCTTCATCATCCTGCTGCTGTCCGGCGTCTACCTCACGCTGTACTTCGACCCGTCGATGGCGGAGGTGACCTACGACGGCGCGTATCAGCCGCTGCGGGGTGTGGGCATGTCGCGGGCGTATGAGACCGCGTTGAACATCTCCTTCGAGGTGCGGGGCGGGTTGTTCGTCCGGCAGGTGCACCACTGGGCGGCGTTGCTGTTCGCCGCGTCGATCATCGTGCACCTGTTCCGCATCTTCTTCACCGGCGCGTTCCGCAAGCCGCGCGAGGGAAACTGGGTTATCGGGTCGCTGCTGCTGATCCTGGCGATGTTCGAGGGGTTCTTCGGCTACTCGCTGCCCGACGACCTGCTCTCGGGTACCGGGCTGCGGGCCGCGTTCTCCGGTATCA
>NZ_BAFU01000039.1 GCF_000308495.1 Nocardia brevicatena NBRC 12119
GTGGGTTCGGGCCGCGGCGCCGCGGCGGCGGGAGTGCCACTGCCGATCACACCGAGCTGACCGCCG
The DNA here is from genome assembly GCF_000308495.1 of Nocardia brevicatena NBRC 12119. GTDB lineage: Bacteria > Actinomycetota > Actinomycetes > Mycobacteriales > Mycobacteriaceae > Nocardia > Nocardia brevicatena. The sequence continues at coordinate 67 of NZ_BAFU01000039.1, forward strand.
ACGGCGACGACATCATCTTCCTGCGCGGTGATCTCCAGCAGGGTGCCGGCCACCGGGGACGGGATTTCGGTGTCGACCTTGTCGGTGGAGACCTCGAGCAGGGGTTCATCGACCGCGACCTCGTCGCCGACCGCCTTCAGCCACCGGGTTACGGTGCCCTCGGTGACGGATTCGCCGAGTTCCGGCATCTTCACCGGGGTACCGGAGGCGGCGTCGGAAGCGGAGGCCTGTGCAGCCGGGGCGGGCGCCGGGGCGGCCCGTTCGGACGGAGCGGCGGACGGAGTCGTGGCCGCCTGCTCGGGTTCGGGGGCGGCTTCGGGAGCGGGGGCGGGCTCCGGCGCGGGCGCCTCGCCGGACTCGCCGATGACACCCAGCTCACCGCCGACCTCGACGACATCGTCTTCCTGCGCGACGATCTTTGTCAGCACACCGGCCGCGGGGGACGGGATTTCGGTGTCGACCTTGTCGGTGGAGACCTCGAGCAGCGGCTCGTCGACCTCGACCGTGTCTCCTTCCTGCTTCAGCCACCGCGTCACCGTTCCCTCGGTGACGCTCTCACCTAGAGCGGGCATCTGGACGGAGAAGGCCATGTCCGTTGACTCCTGACTGCTCGACGGGTCTACAACAGTTCGTTCCGGTCGGTCCCGCCGCGGGTCGCGGAGCGGTCCCGCCCAACACCATTCTGCTGGCACCGGAGATCCGTGTGGTTCTTGTTCCGCCGACCATCCTTGCATTCGCGTCGGCACCCGGTAAGCGGAGGGGGGAGGCTACTTCCGGGTAGCGGGCTGTGTTCGATGGCGCCGCCTTCGGCGGCGCGGGGTTGCAGCCCTGACGGGTCGCTGTGTTCGATGGCCCGCGCGTTCGCGCGAGCGGGGTTGCGGCCCTGACGGGTCTCGCGTTTCAGCGCCCGAGACTTGCGCCTTCGGCGCATGCGCTTCGGGCGCTGAAACGCGAGACGGGCCGCAACCCTTTGTGGGGGCCTCGTAAGACTCGGCACGGTGGGCCGGGCCGAGGGGACGGGCGCAGGCGGCGAGGTCGTTGCGGAGGGGCCGGACTCGGGGCGGGCCGTGTGGGATAGCGCCGCCTGGCGGGGCGCTGTCGGGGTCCTCGTTACTCGGGGCTTCCCCTCGCCGCTGACGTGATGTCGCTGCGGGCGGCCGGACGCGGGTGGGCCCGGCTCACTCGGCTGCGATGTCCTCCAACACCGAGATCAGGGTGCGCACGGGAACACCGGTTCCGCCCTTGCCGATGTAGCCGAACGGACCGCCGGTGTTGTAGGCGGGGCCCGCGATATCGATATGGGCCCACTGCACATTCTCGGGGACGAATTCCTTCAGGAACAGCGCGGCCGAGAGCATGCCGCCCCAACGGTGCGGGGCCACATTGGCGATATCGGCGATCTTGGAATCCAGGTCGGCGCGCAATTCGGCGGGCAGCGGCATGGCCCAGCCGTGTTCGCCGACCTCGCGCGAGATCCGGGCGACGCGGTCACGGAAATCGTCGGTGCCCATCACGCCCGGTGTGCGGGTGCCCAGGGCGACCATCTGCGCGCCGGTGAGGGTGGCGACATCGACCAGGTAGGCGGGATCGTCCTCGCACGCGCGCACGATGGCGTCGGCGAGGATGAGCCGGCCCTCGGCGTCGGTGTTGAGGACCTCCACGGTGGTGCCGCCGTATTGGGTGAGCACGTCGCCGGGTCGCTGCGCCGTCCCGGACGGCATGTTCTCCGCCATGGGGACGGTGGCGGTGACAGTGATCGGCAGGCTCAGCCGGGCCGCCAGCAGAGTGGTGGCCACGACCGCGGCGGCGCCCGCCATATCCGAGGTCATGTTCTCCATGTTCGCGGCGGGCTTGATGGAGATACCGCCGGTGTCGAAGGTGATGCCCTTACCGACCAGCGCGACCTTCTTCGGGCCGCCCTCGTAGGCGAGCCGCACCAGCCGCGGCGAGCGCGACGAACCCTTGCCGACCCCGATCACTCCGCCGTACCCGCCCGCCTCGAGGGCCTGTTCGTCAAGCACCTCCACGCTCAGCCCGGCGCCCTCGGCCAGCACTTGCGCACGGGCCGCGAACTCGGCGGGATACAGGTGACTCGGCGGCGTGTTCACGAAATCCCGTGCGGTGGCGACGGCCTCGGCCACCAATTGGGCGCGCAGCAGCGCGTCGGACCCGAATTCCGGTTCCGGAACCAGCAGTTCGACCCGGGACACCGGCCGCGCATCCGGTTTCGGGGCCGACTTCTCCGAACGGAACGGGGTGAAGGAGTAGGCGCCGAGGTAGAAGCCTTCCGCGGCGGCGCCGATATCCAGACCCGACAGGGTGGTCACCGCCTTCTGCGCACCGGCCAGCGCCCGCGCGGCCACACCCGCGCTGCGCCGGATCTGCTCGGCGTCGAATTCGTCGGCGCCGCCGAGACCGACGGCCAGCACACTGGTGACGTTCTCCAGTGCGGACGGGGCGGGAATCCGGGTCAACGCCTCGGCCTTGCCGGTCGCGCCGACGGCGACGAGCTGCTCGGTCAGGCCGGCGCGTACGTCGGTGTCGAGAACATCGCTGAACAGATCCTCGGGAACGATCACCGGACCGTCGTCGGTGGTGACCAACCCGATGACGAGCACATCGGTATCGGGTTCGATGGTTTCGGTACGTGCCAATTCCGGTCCGAGAGGACGATCTGCGACTGCGGTCATGACTCTCAGGCTATTCGGTTGCCGCCCGGTGGCGCACCGCGACACCGTCGAGCAGCATGTCGACCGCGGTGGCCAGCAGTTCGTCGAAATCGAGTCCGGGGAGGCCCTCGGTCGGCGCGAAGACCTTGTACAGGGTGGGCCGGGCGGCCGGATCGATGAGCTCGGCCACCTCGGGAGGCGGTTCGCTGCCGGCGGTGGTGATGCCGATCCGGTCGGCTCCTTCCGACGTCCACAGCAGGGCCAGTCCCTGCACCAGACCGGAACAGCTCAGATATGCCGTCAGTAGATCGGCGCGGGGCAGGTTCAGTTCATCCAGGGCCGACATGGTGCGTTCCAGAGTGTCGAACAGGGCGGGACCGAGCGGCGGGCGGGTACGTGCCAGGACCGGCAGCATCCATGGATGCCGCCGGTAGAGTCGCCACTCCTGGAGCGCCTCGTGGCGCAGACGCGCCCGCCAGCCGGTGAGATCGGCGGGCGGCTCCGGGATCTCGGCCAACACCAGTTCCGCCATGGAGGCCAGCAGATGTTCCCGGTCGGTGAAATGCCGGTACAGCGCCGCGGTGGCCACGCCGAGCTCGCCGGCCAGGCGCCGCATGGACAGGCCGTCCAGGCCGGCGTGGTCGGCGAGGGCGACGGCGGTGCGGGTGATGCCGACCGTGGTCAACCGGGCGGGGCGGTGCCGGCGCGGAGGCACGGCCGGGCCCCGGCGCGCGCGATAGGCGCGGGCCTGGCAGGAACGGGAACAGTAGTGTCGGCGGCGGCCACGTGGGGGTTGACGCAGGGGGGCGTCGCAGACTTCGCAGGACGTCACGGATCCGATTCCATCACACGAAACAGTGTGACGAAATGCTGGTGAGAGATGCTACTCCAGCCTAATTTCGGATTTCGATACGCCGTTCACACAGAGAGGCGCACCCCTAATGGGCACCGAATTGGACGTATGGCGGGCCGGGCCCGCCGACTACGACGCCGTGGTGGCGGCCTTCACGGCGGCGACGCCGGACGAGGCGGTCACGGCCTGGGTCGCGGAGGGATATCCGATCGACCAGGTAATCGCCGGATTCGTCCCGACGAGCGTCGAGCGGGGGCTGCGGGATGACGAGGTCTGGCTGGCCGGAGCCGATGGCCGGATATGGACGGTGTCCATCTGGCAGACCATCACCTCGGCCGACCGTTTCGTCGCCGAGGCCGCGACCACCGCCGAACAGGCCGCACACCTGCCGGATATGCGGCCGCTGCAGCGTGCGGCGTATCTCACCGAACTGCTCGCCCGTGAACATCCGCGCGAATTCCCGCACAGCTATTTGCAGGTGATGGTCACCGTTCCGGAGTTCCGCAGCCGGGGAGCGGGCGCCGCCGTCCTCGCCCGGCAGGTGCGCGCGCTCGCCGATGCCGGAATGCCCGCGTTCCTGGAGGCGAGTACGGAACGGTCGGCGCGGCTGTATGCGCGGCACGGGTTCGTGCGGGAAGGAGCGACCCATACGCTGCCCGAGAACGGACCGACACTCATCCCCATGTGGTGCCGGGTTTAATGGCTGTGGTGCCGGGCCGATCGGACGAGAAATGGTCGTTAGTCGAAGTCCGAAACCGTGCCGCGGCACGCGGGCCTGCCCCGGGGGTCGGCGGGTTAAGCTCGCCCGGTGAGTGACTCCGATCTGCTCCAGGGCCCCCTCCACGCACTCCACGTCGAACTCGGTGCGCGATTCGCGCCGTTCGGCGGGTGGGAGATGCCGGTGCAGTACGCCGGAACGGTGGCCGAACATCGGGCCGTGCGCAATACCGTGGGGCTGTTCGACGTGAGTCACCTCGGGAAGGCGACGGTACGTGGACCGGGTGCGGCCGAGCTCGTGAACTCGACGCTGACCAACGATCTGGGACGCATCACGCCCGGCAAGGCGCAGTACACGCTGTGCTGTGCCGACGATGGCGGCGTGATCGACGATCTGATCGCCTACTACGTGGGCGACGGCGAGATCTTCCTGGTGCCGAACGCCGCCAATACCGCCGCGGTGGTGGCACGGTTACAGGCCGCCGCGCCAGGTGCTGTCACCGTGACGGACGAACATCGCGCCTACGCGGTGTTCGCGGTGCAGGGTCTGCGGTCGGCGCGGGTACTGGCCGCGCTCGGGCTGCCCGTGGAGTTGGAGTACATGGCCTTCGTCGACGCCGAATGGGAGGGGCGTCCGGTGCGGGTGTGCCGGACCGGGTACACCGGCGAACACGGCTATGAACTGCTGCCGCGCTGGGACGACGCCGAACCCCTGTTCCGGGCGTTGGTCGAGCGGGTGCGTGACGCCGGTGGCGAGGTCGCCGGGCTGGGCGCGCGTGACACCCTGCGCACCGAGATGGGCTATCCACTGCACGGCCACGAACTGTCGGCGGAGATCACCCCGGTGCAGGCGCGGACCGGATGGGCCGTGGGCTGGGCGAAACCCCGGTTCTGGGGCAAAGCCGCGCTGGAACAGGAGAAAGCGTCCGGTCCCGAGCGAACCCTGTTGGGGCTGAAAGCCAACGGTCGTGGCGTGCCGCGGGCGGGACAGGCCGTGCTGCGTGACGGCGAACAGGTCGGTGAGACGACATCCGGTACGTTCTCGCCGACACTGGAGACCGGGATCGCGCTCGCGCTGCTCGACCCGTCGGTCGAACCGGGGGCCGAGGTGGAGGTCGATGTACGCGGCCGGAGGCTGGGCTGCACCGTCGTCCGGCCGCCGTTCGTTCCGGCCCGTACTACGTGAGGCGTGGTCGAAGTGCCGGACCACCGAATCGACGGCGCGAACCGACATCATAGACTTCTGCACATGACCGCTGCCGCACAGTTCGCCCGTATCCCCCATCCTGCGCCCACCCCGGCGCAGCGGGTACAGGAGATTCTGACGGCGCCCGGGTTCGGCCGGTACTTCACCGACCATATGGTCACCATCGACTACACCGAGAGCGACGGCTGGACCAACGCCGTCGTCGAACCCTACGGCCCACTCGCCATGGACCCGGCGACCATGGTGTTCCACTACGGGCAGGCCATCTTCGAGGGGCTCAAGGCGTACCGCCAGCCGGGCGGCAGCGTCGCCTGCTTCCGGATCGACGCCAACGCCGCCCGCTTCCGCAGATCCGCCCGTCGGATGGCGATGGCGGAACTGCCCGACGAGCTGTTCGTCGAATCCGTCCGGCAGCTGCTCGAGGTCGACCGTGCCTGGGTGCCGGCGGCCGGAGGTGAGGAATCGCTGTACCTGCGTCCGTTCATGATCTCCACCGAGGCCGGACTCGGCGTCAAACCCGCCTCGGCGTACAAGTACCTGCTGCTCGGATCGCCGGCCGGCGCGTACTTCCCGCGCGGGGTGAAACCGGTGCGGGTGTGGTTGTCGACCGACTACGTGCGCGCCGCGCCCGGCGGCACCGGTGAGGCGAAGGTCGCGGGCAACTACGCGGCCTCGCTGCTCGCGCAGGCCGAGGCCACCGCGAAGGGCTGCGACCAGGTGGTGTGGTTGGACGCCTGCGAACGCCGGTACGTCGAGGAGATGGGCACCAACAACCTGTTCTTCGTGTTCGGGTCCGGTGCCGACGCCCGGCTGGTCACTCCGGAGCTGTCCGGTTCACTGCTGCCCGGTATCACCCGCGATTCGCTGCTGACCCTGGCCGTCGAGGCCGGCTACCAGGTCACCGAGCGCAAGGTGTCGGTGGAGGAATGGCGGGCCGGCGCGGAGTCGGGCGAGATCAGCGAGGTGTTCGCGTGCGGTACCGCCGCGGTCATCACGCCCGTCGGACGGGTGTGCTCCGAGGACGGGGAATTCACCATCGGCAGCGGGGAGCCCGGCGAGGTCACCATGGCGCTGCGGGAAACGCTCACCGGAATCCAGCGCGGCACCTTCGCCGACGTGCACGGCTGGATGCGCCCACTCTGAGAGCCCGAAGACCGAACGACGCGCGAAGCCGGCCCGGGTGGGGTCGTGCGCCGTTCGGGCTTCGGCCGGATCATCCGGGCATGAGGGCCTGCCATTCGGCCAGTGAGCGCGGTCGGAACACGTAGTTGGTGCCGCGGATGGTGTCCAGCGGGGCGTGTGGATCGGGGGAGTACCAGTGGCCGGGATAGACGGTGGGGTTGATCGACATCTCGGCCAGATAGCGCAGGCTCCGGTACATGGCGTCGGAGTCGCCGCCGGGGAAGTCGGTGCGGCCGCAGCCGTCGATGAACAGCGTATCGCCGGAGACGAGCCGGTCCTCGAGCAGGAAACACTGGCTGCCCGGGGTGTGGCCGGGAGTGTGCAGCAGTTCGATCTCGAAGGCGCCGACGTCGATCTTGTCGCCGTGCCGGTGGCCGGTGAGCTCGCTCGGCGCGATCCCGGTGACATTGGCCACCCAGGGTAACTCCTCCGCATTGACGTGCACCGGGACGCTGGTCTTCTCCAGCAGTTCCCGCACCCCGCGCAGGGTGAAGCCCAGCATGGAGCCGCCGACATGATCGGGGTGGTGGTGGGTGACCAGGACACCGGAGAGTTTCAGCCCGTCGCCGGCGGCGATATCGGCCAGTTCGCCCGCCGCGTATGCCGGGTCGACGACCACGCACTCCCCGGTCTCCCGATCGCCGATGAGATAGGCGAAATTGCGCATCTGCGTCGCGATCGGGTCGCCCACGGCGAAATCCCGCCCGGCCAACAGTTGACGAAAGTACAGGCGTTCGGCTGACATACCTCCACACTAGGGCTCGCATTGTCGCGAGGGTCGACGAGTACCCGCACCCGAGGTCGGCCGCCGTCACATGGTTCGCCGGACAGCCCGCGCAGTGGTTCAGGCGGCGAGAGCGAAGCCGAGCGCCGCCACGGTGGTGGCGAGTTCGATCGCGGCGCCGAGGACGTCACCGGACAGACCGCCGATCCGGCGCACACAGTGCCGCACCAGCAATACGGCAACCCCCGACGCGGCCAGGACGACCATCGGTCCTGCCCAGGGCAGAGCGGGGACCGCGAGAATTCCCGCCCCCACCGCCGCCGCTGTCCACCCGAGCGCCGTGAACGGCGACTGCGTGCCCGCCACCAGCGCACCGAACCACGCTCTGGGAGCGGCGTCCACGCCGCGACGGCACGCCGCGACCACCGCGACCCGGCCGAGCGTCACCGCCAGCCCCACCGCAAGCCACCGCCCGGCCGCGGCCAACTCCGCGAACGCCAGGGCCTGGATACCGATGGCGAAGCCGAGCGCCGCCACCCCGAACGGACCCGCGCCGCCGCTCTTCATAACCTCCCGCGCCCGCTCCGGCGGACCGTAGGTGCCGAGTCCGTCGAAGGTATCGGCCAGGCCGTCCAGGTGCATTCCGCGGGTCGCCAACGCCAAGACGGCGACGGCGGCCATCCCGGCGGCGGTGCCGGCCGGATGCAGCAACCACAGCGCACCGGCCGCCGCCCCGCCCAGGAGCACACCGACAAGCGGTGCCAGCGCGATGGCCCGCCCCGCGATTCGCCGATCGACCTCCGTCGGCCCGTGCGCGGGAACGACGGTGAGCCAGGACACGGCCAGAACCAGCGAGGTCACCGGGCCGCGGTCATTTCCGCAGTTCCACCGGCCGATCCGGATCGGCCTCCCGGGTACTCACACCGGCCTCGGCGAAGGTCGACATCTCGGCGAGGCCGGCGACGGCGGCGCGCAGGATCGGCAGCGCGGCGAGCGCACCGGAACCCTCGCCCAGACGCATCCGCAGGTCCAGCAGCGGATCGAGATGCAGTGTGCGCAGGGCGAGCGTATGCGCGGGTTCGGTGGAGCGGTGGCCGGCCAGCCACCACGCGGATGCGCCCGCCGCCAGTTCCTCGGCCACCAGGGCGGCGGCGGCGACCACCATGCCGTCCAATATCACCGGGGTGCGGCGGACGGCGGCCTGGGCGAGGAACGCGGCCATGGCGGCGATATCGGCGCCACCGGCCGTGCGCAGCAACTCGACCGGTTCCCTGGCGACCGGACGCGCGCGGCGCATGGCGTCGCGGATGGCGGCCACCTTGCGCATCCAGCCGTGGTCGTCGACACCGGTGCCGCGACCCACCGCCGCCACCGGTTCGGTATCGGTGAGGGTGGCGACCAGCACGGTCGCGGGGGTGGTGTTGCCGATACCCATATCGCCGGCGACGAGCAGATCGGCGCCCGCATCGATCTCCTCGTCGGCCACGGCCCGGCCCGCCGCGAGCGCCGCGGCGACCTCCTCGGCGGTGAGCGCGTCCTCGCGGTCGATGGAGCCGCACGATCGGCGCACCTTGTATTTGCCCACGGCGGGATCGGTCTCGGCGTCCACGGCCATATCGACCACCCGCACCGTGGCGTCCGCGATCTCGGCCAGCGCGTTCACCGCCGCCCCGCCGGCGAGGAAGTTGGCGACCATCTGCGCGGTCACCTCACTCGGATACGCGGAGACCCCGTGCCGGGCCACCCCGTGATCCCCAGCGAACACCACCACCCGGGCCCGCTCGAACTGCTTCGGCGGGCATGTCCCCTGGCAGGCGGCCACCCAGCTGCCGAGTGTTTCCAACCTGCCCAGCGATCCCGCGGGTTTGGTGAGCTGTTCGTGTCGCCGCTCCGCGGCGGCGCGGGCCTGCGCGTCCGGCGGCGCGACCGCTCCGAATCCCTGTGTCACCGGGCAAGGGTAACGCGGGCGGGCCGACTCTTCGGGTGGGGCGGAGCGCTCATGGCCGGAGACGGGACCGCAGCGTCGCGACCCCGGTGCCGACGAGCTCGTTGCAGTAGACCACCCGGCCGGCCATGGCCATGACCAGGGCCAGGGTCGTTCCCCGCACCAGCGGTCCGGACCCGGATTCGAACGGCCCGTCGGTTGCCTCCAGACGCAGGCCCCGGACGGCGGTGCGGCTGTTCACCGTGAAGTCCCGCCTGGCGAAGAACCGTGCGACTTCTGTCACCGCCTCGATCGCCGGGGTCCGGGCCAGGCCGAGCGGGTGGCGGATATCTTGACCGTGGACCACCACCTCGCCGAGCCATGCCGGAGTATGCCCGGAGGCCGCCGTCGTCGCGGTGATGGTGTGTCGGAACCGTTCGAGGGTCTCGGCCGGGGTCGCGCCCCGGTATTCGGCCATGAGCCGCCGGTTGTGCAGATCGAAGTCGAAACGTGCGGCGAGAACGCTGCGGATCCAGCGGAATCGGCCGGTACTCGCCGCCGCGGTGAGGTGCGCGACGACCTCCTCCACCGTCCACTCCCCGCACAGGGACGGGGCCGCCCATCGCTCGTCGGTGAGCTCCGCGAGATCGTCGGCCAGAGCGGCGCGTTCGGCATGGATCGTGGCCCATATATCGGCACGCTGCATGGGTTTCACGGCTCGGATTCAACCATGGCCGGGCGGGAACGCCGGAGCGTGGTCGGGGGACAACGGTGCCGTATGCGGGCTATTTCAACCGCAGCGGCAGCCCGGCCACGACGAGAAAGGCTTCGTCGCAGACCCGGGCGAGGCGCTGGTTGAGGGTGCCGATCTCGTCGCGGAAGAGGCGGCCGGATCGGGTGGCGGGGATAACGTCCATACCGACTTCCGGGGTGACGATAACCAGGCGATACTCATAGTCGGCGACAGCGGTGACCAGCGCGTCGACGTCGGGAGTGATGGTTCCGCGGGGCGAGTCCCAGGCGGCGTGGGTGTCCAGGCAGGCGGTGAGCCAGGTGCCGATATCGTCGATCAGGGTGGCGCCGGTGTGCGGGGTGCGCAGGACATCCGTCGGATCGGCCTCTTCGACGACCGCCCAGTCGACGGGCCGGCGGGCACGGTGGGCGGCGATCCGGGCGACGAAATCGGTGTCCGCGGGGTCGGGGGCCGCCGTGGCGAGATAGCGCACCGGGCCCGCGGTGACCAACGATTCGGCGAAGGCCGATTTCCCGGAGCGCGCGCCGCCGAGGACCAGGGTGCGACAAGATGCGGACGAACGGGGTTGGGGCACGTGTCGGACGTTAGCAATCCGCATCCCCGGCCTCGGCCGCGCCGGGTCAGACCGGGTCGCCGGGACCGACCCGCGGTTTCGGGGCACGCATCTTGCGGATCTGCGAAGCCCGGACGAAGGCATACCAGCCCAGGGCGAAGCCGCCGTCGGTGCTGTTGGGGAACCGCTCCCGCACCCGTTTGTCGACGAGTCTGCCGAGCAGGAAACCCTCGCCGATCATGAAGATCATCATCACCAGCATGCCCAGCGTCACCAGGGACTGCAGAGCCGGTGCGGCGAACATGGACAGGATCAGCACCAGCGCCATCGGCATGAACAGGCCCACCAGGTTACGGCGGGCGTCGACGATATCGCGGACGAAGGCGCGCACCGGACCCTGATCGCGCGGCAGCAGGTACTTGTCGTCGCCGGCGAGCATGCGCTCCCGACGCTCGGCCGCGGCGGCCCGGCGTTCGGCGGTCGCCTTCTTGCGGGCCGCTCTGTCACCGCGCGCGGCCTTGCGCCGGGCACGGGCCTCCTTGGCGGTGAGCGGTGCCGGTGCCACCGGGCCGCGGCGACGGCCCTCGGCGTCCCGGCGTCTGGGGGTGGGCCTGCCCTTACCCGGGGTCGGGCCGTTCTTGGCCTCGGTGGCACCCGCGGTGGTATTCGTCGCCGTCCGGGACGCGTTCTCGGCGGAGCCGTCGTCCGCGCCCGTGCGGTCGGCGGTTTCGTCGGTCTCGCCGCGTCGGAACAATTTCACGGTCACCAGGCTATTCGATGGCACGACCGGCCGGTGACGCGGCGGTAGGCGGGGTGTGCCGGCTCACGCCCGACAGGAGGGTCCGAGCTCGAGGAGGGATGAAGCGTGACCACGGGAGGCGACCGCTCATACCGAATGGACGAGGTGTCGGGCCGTATGGAGAAGATGGCAAGATGGGAATAGCAGCCCGACCGAAGATGTTGACTCTTCGCGAACCGTGTGCTGCTCACGGAGCGACCACAGCTGTCCATAGGAGAGTTCATGACTGTGCAGAACGAGACCGCCACCCACGGCGTGACTCTGACCGAGGCTGCCGCGAGCAAGGCCAAGGCGCTGCTGGATCAGGAGGGCCGGGACGACCTCGCGCTGCGGATCGCCGTCCAGCCGGGTGGTTGCGCGGGCCTGCGCTACCAGCTCTTCTTCGATGACCGTAGCCTCGACGGAGACCTGACCGCGGAGTTCGGTGGCGTCACCCTCGCCGTCGACCGGATGAGTGCCCCGTATGTGCAGGGCGCCTCGATCGACTTCGTCGACACCATCGAGAAGCAGGGCTTCACCATCGACAACCCGAATGCCACCGGCTCCTGCGCCTGCGGCGACTCCTTCAACTGAGCCCCGCCGAACCGGCCGCGTGATCGATACAACGTCACGCGGCCTGCTCGTGGCGCGTAGTAGAACCCCTGTCGAATTGATACCGTGAGAACGGGGCAACCGGTCTCCGGGCCTCGTTTTTCGCTGTAAGCGCCCGAATTCGAAGGGACCACTACGTGTCCATTGCTGTTTCCGCGTCGATTGCCACCGACCACCTCATGCGTTTCTCCGGCCGATTCGCGGACGTGCTGCTACCCGACCAGCTCGACCACGTTTCGCTGAGCTTCCTCGTTGACGACCTGGTGGTTCGGCGCGGCGGTGTCGGCGGCAACATCGCCTACGCCATGGGTGTGCTGGACCGTTCCCCGCTGCTGATCGGCGCGGTGGGCGCCGATTTCGCCGACTACCGGCAATGGCTGGAAGCGCACGGTGTGGACTGCTCGGCCGTGCGGGTGTCCGAGACCGCGCATACCGCGCGCTTCGTCTGCACCACCGACGACGATATGGCGCAACTCGCCTCCTTTTATCCGGGGGCCATGAGCGAGGCCAGGGATATCTCCATCACCGCCCTGTCCGAGGACCGGCCGCTGGAGTTGGTGCTGATCGGTGCCAACGACCCCGAGGCCATGCTGCGGCACACCACCGAATGCCGGGAGCTGGGCATTCCGTTCGCCGCCGACCCGTCGCAGCAGCTGGCCCGTCTCGACGGCAACCAGTCCGCACAGCTCATCGAGGGTGCGACCTACCTGTTCACCAACGAATACGAGTGGGGGCTGCTGCAGCAGAAGACCGGGCTCACCCAGGAGGAGATCGATAACCGGGTCGGAATCCGGATCACCACCCTCGGCAAGGACGGGGTGCTGGTGGTGGACCGCGACGGCAACGAAGTGCAGGTCGGCGTGGTCCCAGAGAACACCCGTGTCGATCCGACCGGGGTCGGCGACGCCTTCCGCGCCGGTTTCCTCACCGGACACACCGCGGGCCTGAGCCTGGAGCGTTCGGCGCAGCTCGGTTCGCTGGTCGCGGTGCTGGTGTTGGAAACCGTCGGAACTCAGGAGTGGGCGCTGAACATCGACGACGCTCTGAAACGTCTGGCCCAGGCATATGGTGTCGAGGCCGCGGGCGAACTGGAGCAGTTGCTGCGTTGAAACGCGCCGCCCCCGGCGGCGTCTCCGCGGCCGTGGGCTTCGTGTGTTCCTCTTCATGGTTTCGCTACCGCGAACCGCATAATGAAGGAGAACTCGGCGACCCGGCCCCGGGGTGTCTCGGGGCCGGATCGGGTCAGAGCTGCACGGGGTAGGCGGGTTCCTGGATTTCGGGCTTGATGCGGTCTTCGACGAAGATCCCGTGCCAGACCATGAACACCAATAGCGTCCACAGCCGGCGGCTGTGGTCGGAGTCGCCCGCGCGGTGGGCCTGCAACATCCCGGTGACGGCCGCCTTGTCCAGCAGGTGATCGGTCTGGGATTCGGCGATCTGCCGGTGCGCCCAATCGTAGAGTTCGGTGCCGCGCAGCCAGTGCCGCAGCGGGACCGGGAAGCCCAGCTTCGCGCGATGCAGAACGTGACCGGGGACGATGCCCTCGAGGGCCTGCCGCAGTGCGTACTTGGTGGTCTCCTTGGTGATCTTCCGGTCCAGCGGGATGGCGCGGGCGACCTCGAAGACCTCCGTGTCCAGGAACGGCACCCGCAGTTCCAGGGAGTTCGCCATGGTCATCTTGTCGGCCTTGACCAGAATATCGCCGCGCAGCCAGGTGAACAGGTCGATGTGCTGCATCCGCGCCACCGGATCCCAGCCGCGCGACTGCGCGTAGATGGGAGTGGTGACATCCTGATGGGTCCATTCCGGTCGGAACTCGCGCAGCACCGCCCGCAACCGGGCGTCGTTGAAGCTGCGGGCATTGCCGTAGTAGCGCTGTTCCAGGGTGAGCGAACCGCGGTGCAGCAGGCTCTTTCCGCGGGTGCCCTCGGGAATCAGATCCGACACCTTGCCCGCGAGCCGGCGCAGGCCGCCCGGCAGGCGCTCGAACGGGCGCAGCGACAGCGGTTCCCGGTAGATGGTGTAGCCGCCGAACAGTTCGTCGGCGCCCTCGCCGGAGAGCACCACCTTGACGTGTTTGCGGGCCTCCTTGGCCACGAAGTACAGCGGAACCAGAGCCGGGTCGGCCACCGGGTCGTCGAGGTACCAGACGATCTCCGGGATGGCCGCGGCGAACTCGGCGGGGGAGACCACCTTCACGATATGCCGGGCGCCGATGGCCTCCGCGCTCTCGGCGGCCACATCCACCTCGGAGTAGCCCTCGCGTTCGAAGCCGGTGGTGAAAGTGATGAGCTTCGGGTTGTGCCGCATGGCCAGGGCGGCGACGGCGGTGGAGTCGATACCACCGGACAGGAACGAGCCGACCGTTACATCGGCGCGCATATGTTTGGCGACCGAGTCCTCCAGGGCCGCGGCGATCTCGCGGTAGCGGGCCCGGTCGGAGCCGGCGGCGAACGGTTTCACCGGGAACGTCGGCACGAAGTAGCGGGTGATTCGCGGCTGCCGGCCCGGTGCCACGGTGGCGTAGCTGCCCGACTCGAGTCGGCGGATACCCGCGTGCAGGGTTTCCGGCTCCGGGACGTACTGCAGCACGGTGTAGTGCTCGAGTGCCCGCTTGTCGAGCGAATCGTCCAGGCCGAGGGCGGGCAGCAGTCCGAGCAGGCTTTTCTTCTCGCTACCGAACGCGGTGCCGCCGGGGCCGGTCGCCAGGAACAGCGGTTTGATACCGAAGGGGTCACGGGCCAGGAACAGTTCGCCGGTCTCGGTGTCCCAGATCGCGAACGCGAACATACCACGCAGCCGGCGCACCGCCTCCGGACCCCAATAGTGGAAGGCCGCCACGATGGCCTCGCTGTCGCCCTCGGTGGCGAACATCGGTGTGTCGCCGAACTCGGCGGCGTGCGCCGCGGCCAGTTCCTCGCGCAGTTCGAGGTAGTTGTAGATCTCCCCGTTGAAGGTGAGGGCGTAGCGCTGCCGGTTCTCGGGCGGGCCCCAGCGCAGCGGCTGGTGCGAATGCTCGATATCGATGATGGACAGCCGGTTGAATCCGAAGATCAGCCGGTCGTCGTGCCAGGTGCCGCGCTCGTCCGGCCCACGATGCCGCACGCAGTGCAGGGCGTCGTATACCTGCTCCACCGTCTCCGGTGCTGCCGAATCAGACGTCAGAAATCCGAGCAGTCCACACACCGCGTCGGTAACCTCGTTTCCTCTGGTCGGGGCCCACGCCACAGGAACGGGCGCGGCGGACGAAATCCAGTGTCCGAGTATGCCCCACCTCCGCCCCGGCCGTGCGACGCAGGCCACTCGACACCTCCATCCCTCTCCCGGAAACGGCGAAACCGCCCGGTCGAGCCCCGCCTCGGCACCGCTCCGACCGATCGGCAGCGCGGAGAAAACCGGGACAACAGATACCCTCACCTCCCGGACACTTCACCACGGTGGCAGGGACACACTCCGGGTCTGGACCGAGCGAAGCGACGTCGCGCAAACAGGCAAAACCCAGGGTCACGAGAACCCCAGGGTCACGAGAACCACAAAGCCCCAAGGTCACGAGAACCACAAAGGGTTGCGGCCCGTCTCGCGTTTCAGCGCCCGAAGCGCATGCGCCGAAGGCGCGAGTCTCGGGCGCTGAAACGCGAGACCCGCCAGGGCCGCAACCCCGCGCCGGCGGAGCCGGCGCAATCGAACACAGCCGACCCGACGGCGAAGCCGCCGTGTGTTTGGTCTACGCTGCGTAGTACTCGGACTGTGTCGAATGGTGGGTGCGCGAGACAGCGCACCCACCATTCGGTGGGTTCGAACTACAGCTGTGAACGTATCGTCCGGTCGATCGCCGAGCGGACGGTGCATTGTCGGAATGTGTGGCGACCAGGAAGGCGTGAGCGTGGCGCACAAGGCGAGCGACGAGATCGGGGCACGGCCCGCCCGGGGGCGGCGGGGCCGTTTCCTGCGGCGGGCCGGGCTGGCGGTGTCCCTGGGGATCACCACATTGCTGGTCTCCGGCTGCTCGATCGACAATGTCTGGCTGCGATTCGGCTGGCCCTCGGGCGTCACCCCGCAGGCCACCCGGATGCGGGAATTGTGGACCTGGTCGGTGATCGCCGCCCTGTTGATGGGTGTGCTGGTGTGGGGTCTGACCTTCTGGACGGTCACCTTCCACCGCAAGAAGAAAGGTGATCCGGAATTCCCGCGGCAGACCGGGTACAACGTGCCGCTGGAGCTGACCTACACGGCGATCCCGTTCGTGATCATCGCCGTGCTGTTCTACTTCACCGTCGTCGTGCAGAACTACGTGCACGAGAAGGTCGACAATCCCGATGTCGTCGTCGACGTGACCGCCTTCCAGTGGAACTGGAAGTTCGGCTACCGCGAGGTCGACCTGAAGAACGGTTTCACCTACAACGGTGTCGACACCGTGCGCGAGACCGCCAACCAGGAGCAGCTCGACGCATACCGTGAGCGCGTCGACCCCGAGCACGGCCACCCGCAGCCGGGGCCGGTGCATGGTCGGCCGGAGAACGACATCCTGTCCTACCTGCACTACGACAAGATCGAGACCGTCGGCACCAGCAATGAGGTCCCGGTCCTGGTGCTGCCCACCGGCAAGGTCATCGAGTTCCAGTTGGCCGCCGCCGACGTCATCCACGCCTTCTGGGTGCCGGAGTTCCTGTTCAAGCGGGACGTGATGCCCAACCCGAAGGAGAACAACTCCGACAACGTCTTCCAGATCTCGAAGATCGAGAAGGAAGGCGCGTTCGTCGGGCGCTGCGCGGAAATGTGCGGCACCTTCCACTCCATGATGAACTTCGAGGTCCGGGCCGTATCGCCGGAGAAGTTCCAGCGCTACATCGAGGCGCGTCAGGGGGGTATGACCAACTCCGCGGCGCTCGAATCCATCGGCGAATCCCCGGTGGCCACCTCCACCAGGCCGTTCAACACCGATCGCTCGGTCAAGAGCGCGGCCGAGAGCAAGTGAGGACAGATCTGAGATGAGGATCGAAGCCCGGATTTTCGAACTGCTCACGATTTTCTTCGTGATCGTGGGCGTGGTCTATGCGTATTTCACCTCCCAGTCCCGGACCGGTGTCGAATGGGCCGGGACCACCGCGATCGTGCTCACCGCGGGTCTGTCGCTGATCATCGGCACCTATTTCCGTTTTGTGGCGCGCCGCCTGGACCTGCGCCCGGAGGACTACGAGGACGCCGAAATCGTGGACGGCGCCGGCGACCTGGGCTTCTTCTCGCCCGGTAGCTTCTGGCCGATCCTGCTGGCCGGCGCGGCCTCGGTGACCGCCCTGGGATTCGCGTTCTTCCAGTTCTGGTTGATCGGACTCGGTGTGGTGCTCATCCTTTTCGCCGCGGGCGGCCTGGTGTTCGAGTATTACCTCGGCCCCGAGAAGCACTGAGTTGTGTCTTCGGCGCCGCCTCTCGGTGGCGCTGTCGGGCCCTCGTGACCCCGGGTTTTCCCTCTCCGCGCCGTCGCTGATGCGACGGCGCTCCGGTCGGTCCAGACCCGGGGCGGGCCCCGACCGCCCCGGGTGAGGTGTACGCGAAGGTGATGGCCCGACCGGCCTAGACGGCCGACTCGTAGCGGATGCTGTTCTCGGACCGGCAGATCTCGTCGATCGCTGTGATGATGTCGCGCAGCTGCTCCGACGGCAGCGACATGGGACGCAGCCGACAGGTGAAGGTGATCAGGCCGTGGTCGCCGTCGGGTAGACCGCGCGCCGCCGACTCCAGGCGCAGATACTCCGAGCGGATACCGTAGGTCATGGCGGAGATGACCGTGAAACAGCCCGTGCGTTCCCGATGTCCGGCGAACAGATCGTGCAGGCGGTAGAACACCGAGGTGTAGTTCGACAGCGGGGCGAAGACACTCACCCGGAAGGCAGGGCCGCGCTCGGACGAGCTGATCACCGTATCGGCCAGGTATTCGGCGTCGCGCAGCGTGAGCACCTTCGGAGTGAACAGCACGGCACCTGCCGCGGCATTGCGCACCGGCATTCCCGCCGCGCGTCCGCTGGTGGCCGAGGCGATGGCACCCAGTGATTTCCGGGCCCGGCTGCCCACCTCGCGGCGGGCGCGCAGCGAACGGGTCGGCGCGGTCGGGTACAGACTCGACCACTGGCCGAACCGGACGGTGCCCAGATGCACCTGTCCCGCGCCCACCGGCCGCGACACCTTCAGCGACGCGGTGTCCACCCAGCGACCCACCTGCAGGACCGCGTCACGCGGCTTGGCGACCTCGGTGTAGGCGTGCTCGACGAAACTGTCGAAATCGAGGAACCGGTCGGCCTCGGTGGACAGCCAGGTATTGTCCTTGTCGATCTCGATGGTGTCGAGGGTGAGCGCGGTGATGATGCCCGCGCGTCCACCGGCGCCGAGAATCCGGTAGAAGCGGTCGGTGTGGTGGTCGCGGCCGCAGGTGCCGATCCGGCCGTCGGTGTCGACATACTCTAGATCGAGGATCTGGTCGATGAACAGCCCGTACCGGTGCGAGGCCGTGCTCACCCCACCCACGGACGCGAAACCGCCCGCGGTGATCTCCCGGTGGTCGCCGACGATCGGCAGCCCGAGCCCGTGCGCGCCGAGCCGTCGATCCACATCCGACAGCCGGGCCCCCGCCTGCACCCGGACCGTGCCCCGGCCCAGATTTATATCGAGGATGGCGTTCATCCGGCGCAGCGACACCACGGCGCGCTGATCCGGTACCGCCAGACCGTCCCCGCTCGGCGCGCCACCGTGTACCGTGAGCGGCTTGGACCGGTCCCGTGAATCCCGGACGGTGCGAACGACATCCGCGGTGTCACGGGGGAGATACTCGGCGGCGGATACAACGTGCAGCGTGCTCATGGCACGAAAGCTAACCAGATTGCGCGCGTGTGTGCGATATCGGTGGGGTGTCCTTTTCCGGCGCACCCGTCCACCCCGTCCGAACTGCCGGAATCCGCTCCGAAATGCCGGCACCTGTCACCCGCTGCCGGTACCGTGATCCGGGAATTCTTACGCGCCGGCGGAGCAGGCGCCGGGGGTATGACAAGGGGAGGGGACGTGTCGAATATCGATAACCGGATCGACCTGGCGGTGGGTTGGCTGACCCGCAGCCAGATCCGCGACGGGCACGCCGGGGCCGGATGGGGATGGGTATCGGATGTGCCGCCCAATCCGCAGAACACCGCGGAAGTGGTCGTCGCGCTGCATTCGGCCGGCCGGGCCATCCCGAACCGGGAGGCCGTCCGAGCCCTGATCCGCCGCCATGTGGTCGGCACCGCCGGCGGCGAATGGCATTTCCGTTCACCGATCGACCTGTCCTGGCGACTGCGTGCCCTGCACTGTATGGGCGTGGTGCCCTCCGACCCCGATGTGGTGGAATGCCTCACCGCGCTGTGCGCCGAACAGGACACCGACACCGGCGGGTGGTGGCTGGCAGGTCCGGTCGGTCCCGTCTCCGTCACCGCCACCACCAGCGCCGTACACGCGCTCGTCGATATCGCCGCGGTCCACGAGTCGGCGGCGCAGGCACTTCTGCGCGGGACCTCCCTACTGGTCTCGATGATGCTGGACGACGACCCGCGGATCCGACCCCTGTACGCGTACGCGCTCACCGCCTACCTGCTGGCCCGCCCGGAAATCGCGGGCGTCGGCGGCAAACGGGTCGACCGGGTGCGGGCGCTCGTGGTGGACCGCCTGCTCGACGGATTGCGGCGCGGCACCTACCCGGTGGAGGAGGAGCCGTTCCGCCGCGGCGAGACCGCCGATACCTGGCGCCATCTGAGCCTGCACCTCGCCGTCGGCGCGGTGGTCGCCGCCGACGACCGAACGATCTTCGACCCCAGGGTGCGGCGCGGTCTGGTGGACCTGCTCGACCTGCAGGAAATCGAGCCGATGGCCACCTACCGCGGCGGTTTCCGCACCTCCCCGGAAGGTTTCGTGACGTCCTACGCCACCGTGCAGGGCCTGGAGGCCATGAACCGCGTGCGGAAGGTAGTGAACGAACGGGTGAGCCCCGCAAAGGTTTTCGACCTGATCTGCCGGGTCGAGGGCGCCCATCCCGCCGACGCCCAGGAACTCGTGGCGGTGCGCGGCCGGCCGGTGGTGATGAACAGCTACAGCGGCGCCGCCGTTCTCGGCGCGACGGGGCTGTCCGGGCTCACCATCGCGATACTCGGCGTGATGTTCGCTCACGACCTCGGCGAGATCGGCAGCCGTGCCCTGGTGGTGTGGGGAACCCTGTTCCTCGCCCTCGGCGCCTTCACCGGGGTGGCGACCCGGCTGGCGTCGGTGACCAAGAGGCGGATCGCGGCGGCGGTTTTCGCGGCGTACACCGCCGTGGTCCTACCCGTGGTGACCTTCCTGCTGTCATGACCGGCGGCCCCGCACGCAACCGCGTCGGAAACAACGGCCGGAGCCTGGCGCTGCTGTTCGCCGCCACCGGGCTGTGGGGTGCCTCGAGCGCGCTGATCGCCTATATCGGTGCCGACGGCTTCCTCGCCCTCCCGGTCGCCGCGGGCGGCGGGGCCGCGCTGCTCGGATTCGCGCTCCTCACCGGAGGCAATCCCTGGCGGGACTTCCGCGCCGCGCCCGGGCTGTTCCTGCGTCTGGGCGTGCTCGAGGTGCTGAATCTGGCGCTGTATGTCGCCGCGTTGAAAATCGGACCGCTGCCCGTGGTGGTGGCGCTGCACCTCACCGCGCCGGTTCTGCTCATCGTCGACCGGATCGTGCGCGGCCGGCGAGCGTTGAACGTGACGGTCGGCCTCGAACTGCTCCTCGTCGCGGTGGCGATCGGCCTGGTGGCCGGCCATCCACCCGGCGGATCAGCGCCCGCGCCGGCGCTCGCCGGATGCCTGCTCGCCCTGGCGAGCGCCGGCTGTGTGGCCGCGCTGATCACGCTGGTGGTCCGGGAATCCGCTGTCCGTCCCGCCGTGACGGCGGCGGGCCTGCAACTGGTCATGGCGGCGGCGCTGGGAGCCCCGCTGCTCGGGCTCGCCGTCACGATATGGCCCGCTCCGGCGGCCGCCGACTTCGCCGCCCTGGTGGCGATCGGCGCGCTGCTGCTGGGCCCCGGATTCGCCTGCTACTGGCCGGCCCTGCGCGATCTGGACGAAGTGACGGCCGGACTCGTCGGACTCAACGAGGCCGTGGCCGCGTCCCTGCTCGGCGCGCTGCTGGTGGGCTCGGACATCACCGCGCCCACCCTGTCGGCCGGGGCACTCGTACTCATCGCCGTCGCCGTGGAGGTATGGAACAACTGAGCGGCATGATGCGCCGCCGCGACGAACGCCGAGCACAGGGTGGGGTCCTTATCGCCCGACGCGGTTTCGACCCCGCTGTTCACATCCACCCCGAACGGCCCGACCTGCGCGATCGCTCCCGCCACATTGTGGGCGTTCAGCCCGCCGGCCAGGATGACGGGACGGTGCACGGCGGCGAGCGCGTCGACGATACGTTCGCTGATCGACCAGTCGTGGACACGTCCGGTACCGCCCAACCGGTCGGTGGTCCGGGAATCGAGCAGAACGGCGTCACAGTGCGCGGCGGTCTCCAGCGCCGTGTCCACGGCCTCGTCGCCGACGACATGAACCGCGCGGATGATCGTGCGCCCGCCCGCGCCGGCGCGCACCACGCGCACGGTACTCGTGTCGACCAGGCCGTGAATCTGGATAGTGTCGACACCGATCTGATCGGCGAGCGCGATAATGCTGTCCGCGTCCTCCAGATGGGTCACCAGGACGCGGTTGACGAACGGCGGTGTCACCGCGGCCAGTTTCGCGGCCTGCTCGGGGGCCAGCGCATCCTCGCTGTAGTGGGTCGTCCCCGAGATGAAACCGACCGCGTCGGCACCGGCGTTCACCGCGATATCCAGATCTTCCTGCGATCGGATACCGCAAAGTTTCGCGCGCACCGCCACCCGACCAACGGTAGCAGTGTTTGATTGCCCGCGCGTTCGCACGGGCGGGGGCGCGGCCCTGGCGGGTCTCGCGTTTCGGCACCCGAGACTCGTGCCTTCGGCACATGCGCTTCGGGCGCCGAAACGCGAGACGGGCCGCAACCCTTTGTGGGCCTCATAAGGCTCCGCACAGTGGGTTGAGCAGAGGAGGTGGGCGTAGGCGGGCGATATCGCTCCGGGCGGGCCGGACCCGGGCAGGCGCCGACCGTCGGGGTGGTTCGGGTGGGGTCAGCCCGCGGCGGTTTCCGGGATGCGGGGGGTGTGGGAGGAGGGGCCGGAGGGGACGTCCTTCTTGAGGGTGGCGGCGTAGACGTCGACGTACTCCTGGCCGGACAGGCGCATGAGCTCGTACATGATCTCGTCGGTGACGGCGCGTTCGACGAACCGGTTGCCACTCATTCCCTCGTAGCGGGAGAAATCGATGGGCTTGCCGAATTTGATGGTCACCTTGCGGAAGCGCCAGCGGAACGGTCCGGGCGGGCTCACCTCGTCGGTGCCGATCACCGCGACCGGGATGACCGGTACGCCGGTCTCCAGGGCCAGGCGGGCCAGGCCGGTCTTGCCCTTGTACAGGCGGCCATCGGGGGAGCGGGTGCCCTCGGGGTAGATACCGACCAGGCGACCCTGCTCGAGGAGATCGCGCGCGGCGTTGAGAGCGTCCTCGGCGGCGTCGGCGCTGCGGCGGTCGATGGGATACTGGCCGGTGGCGCTGAAGAAGAACTTCTGCAGCCGGCCCTTGATGCCCGGGGTGGTGAAGTATTCGGCCTTCGCGAGGTAGTTGATCCGCCGGGGACTCATCAGCGGAGCGAAGAGCCAGTCGGCGAAGGAGAGATGGTTACCCGCCATGATGGCCGCGCCCTCGGCCGGAATGTTTTCCACGCCCTCCACCGTTGGTCGGTTGTAGATGCGGATGAAGGGGCCCAGCAGCACGAACTTCAGCAGCCAGTAGAACATGACGTCCTTACTCCGAGAACCGGGATGGGATTATGGGGACACCTCTCGCCTGCCGACTCTACCGCCGCTCGCCGATCACCTCCAAGCACCACGACGGATCTCACCGTGGGTGTTTCGGTTACGTCACCAGGACCTTTCGGGGAGATCACCGGAGTATGGACGAACCGGACCCTCGGTCCGCCTGTCCGGGAGGAGATATCGCCGCCGGGCGAGCAGACCGCGCGCCGGGCGAGCGATTTCACCGTCCGGCGATAAGCGAACTGCGAGCGAGTTCGGCTGCGCCGATCACGCCGGCCGCCTCGCCCAACTGGGTGGTGCGGATACGGGCGAGTGGACGGTGGCCGTGACCGGTGAGCGCGGCCGCGTACTCCTCGCGGGCCTCGTCCAGGAACAGCGGTGCCGAACTGCTCACCCCGCCCGCCACGACCACCAGATCGGGATCGAAGATATCGCCGATGAAGGCGAGGCCGAGGCCGAGCCAGCGCGCGAAATCCGCCATCACCCGCAGGGCGAGGGGGTCGCCGTCGTGGGCGGCGCCCGCGACGCGGCGGCCGGTCAGCGCGTCCGGGTCGGCGAGCACCTCCTTGGCCAGTAGCGACGGCGCCTGGTCGGTGGCCAGCATCTCGATCGCGGTCTCGGCCAGGGCCGTTCCGCTGCAATACCTTTCCCAGCAGCCGCGTTTACCGCAGCCGCACACCCGCCCCTGCGGCACCACCTGCAGGTGCCCGAGTTCGGGCGCGACACCGTGCATTCCGCGATACAGCTCGCCGTCGATGAGCAGGGCCGCGCCGATCCCGGTGCCGATGGCCAGCAGCACCACGGTGTGGCCGCCGGCGGCGGCGCCGAACCGGTATTCGGCCCACATGGCCGCGTTCGCGTCGTGTTCCAGCAAAACGGGCAGACCCAGCCGCTCCGCCAGCCGGTGCGCCACCGGGTCGTCGCGCCACGGCAGATGTGGGGCGAAGCGGACGGTGCGCCGATCGCTATCGATGAAACCGGCCACCGCCAGACCGACCGCGTCGATCGGATGGCGCCGCGCCAGTTCGCGCACCGCGAGGTGCAGGGCGTCGTCGAGGGCGGGCGCCGAATGCGGGGTCGGAGCCTGCACGGTGTCGAGTACCTCGCCCGTCCCGTCGACCACCGACGCGCGGATATTGGTACCGCCGATATCGATACCGACGGTCAACGGCCCGGCCTGCCGAGGGCCGGTCATGCCTTGATCGTCACGGGGATACCGATGTAACGAGCGCGTCCGGGTCGGTCGGTACCCCCGGTTTCGCTGCCCGTGGACGTGGCGGCCCCGCGGTCGGAGGTATCCGAAATGTGCGGCTCACCGCCGGACTCGGAGTGTCCCGATTCGTCCCGGTCCGCGGAGGTCGGTGAACGGCCATGCGCGCCATTGCTTTCCGCGACACAATCGTGCGGCATCACCGGCTCCACCGGCACTCCCGCCAGAGCCTCGCGCAGTACGGTGACGATGGCGGTGCCGTGTTCGGCGAGGGCGGTGACCACCTCGTGCCGTTCCCCGCGGACCAGGGCCGCGGCCGCGCAGAGCGGGCACCAGGTGCAGTTGCTCCATTCCGGTTTACCGTCGGCGGCGGCGTGCCGCAGTAGCGGTTCCACGCGTTCCAGCAGAACCTCGGCGAGCTGTTTGAGTTCCTCGGCGAATTCGGTCAGGCCGTCGCCGGGGCCGGTTGTGCTCTTGCTCATTCCGGCCATACCCGCGGGTCGGGCCGGAAACGGACGACGAGATAGCCGTTGCCCAGTTCCGCGGCGCTGACCGTGCACCGCCGCAACACCGGTGCCAGGCGCAGTCTGCGCCGGACCCCGTCCGCTCCCACGATCAAATCGTCCTCCACTCGTCCCAGGCGCAGCGTCGCGGGATCGACCACCGGCAGATGCATGCGCATGGCGTACACCGACTGCAGTCCCGTGCCCGATTCCAATCGCACCACCGGCTCTGGGGATCCGGCGCGGTCCGCCGCCGGATTGTGGCCGACACCGCCTGCCGTGTCGACTTCGCCGCCCACCGTATTGCCGGGCGCCTCGTCCACGACCACCCACGACAGTGCCGCCAGCGGGCCGAGTCCCACCGGTTCCGGACCGGTGTGCCCGGCGACCAGAACCGGCGCCTCCGGCATGGCCCGCCGCAGGCCGGCGATCACATCGAGCTGTTCGGCGCGCCGATGCAGATACCACTGCACCGCGGGATGTTCGGAACCCGGTGCCGTGGCGGGCACCGCCGGCAGCACTTTGTTCACCACCACCGCCTCGAGACGCAGCCCGAGCAGTGCGGTAGCCGAACGTACCCGCGCCGATTCGGCGACCGCCACCCGTTCGGGGACGGTGATCAGCCGGGCGCCGGTTCGGGCGTGGTCGGCCAGCAGATCCCGAACCTCGCTCACCGCCTCCACGATCCGCTGCACCGTGGTCGCGAGTACCGCCCGACGCAGATCACCACCGATGGCGCCGCGCACCCGCTCGTGCGGCGGCCAGATCCGGTCGAGATAACCGAGCAGGGCCTCGGGGGCGGTGACGATGCGGAGCATATCGGCCGAGGGCGGGCAGTCCAGGACGATCACATCCCACTCGTCATCGGCGGCGTACCGGCTGATCTCCACCAGCATGAGCAGTTCCTGCACACCGGGCAGGCCGGTCAGTTCGGCGGGATCCAATGCGGCCAGGTCGATTCCGTGGTCGTGCCCGGGATCGGCGGCCAACAGGCCGACCACATCGCGGAAGCGGTCCTCGAGCAGGGCCAGGGAATCGAGCTCGATCACCTCCAATCCCGGCAGCACCCGGGTGATGCCCGCGACGGTGCCCGGATCGTGCGGGAAGCGGAAACCGAGCGCGTCGCCGAGCGAATGCGCCTGATCGAGCGAGGCCACCAGGACACGCTGCCCCAGCCGGGCGTAGGCCATGGCGGCGGCGCAGGCCAGCGTCGTCTTGCCGACACCGCCCTTGCCGATGAACAGCTCGACGCGGGTACCGGGCCGGGAACGGTCGCCGCGCGTCTCGTCGCCGGCACGATGCGCCGTAGCGCGCACGTGCGGCGCATCGCCGCGGGGGCGGTGCGCGTCTCGAGCGTGCTGCCCGGTCAGCCTTCGACCCGTTTCTTCAGTTCTTTCAGCGCGGTATCGGTGATCACCTTCTCCGCCTTGCGTTTGAACATGCCGATCATCGGGATATTGAGGTCCACCGTGAGCTCGTAGACCACCTCGGTGCTGCCGTCCGGCCGCTCGATCAGCTCGTAGCGGCCGTCCTGCGTCTTCTGCAGATCACCGCTGACCAGGGTCCAGCTCACCGCCCTGTCGTCCGGCCGCCACGTGTACGACAGCACATAGGTGTCCTTGACAACCCCGGCGTCCAGGACGAACCGGGCCCTGCGGGCGCGACCGTCGGAACCGAACTCGAGCACCTCGACCGATTGGGCCGCCTCGACCCATTCCGGGTAGGACGGCAGATCGGCGATAACGGACATCACCTGCTCCGCGCGCGCCGCGATGACGATCGATCTCTGCGTCCGGTCGGCCATGGGGTTCTGCGGTTCCTTTCGACGAAGTGTCCGGTGGTGAATCTCAGGAAGCGATCGGGGCGACGCCGGCCGGCCGGTCGGCTTCCAGCCGGTCCTTGAGTTCGAACGACATGACCTTGCCCGCCACCCGCCGGACCCGGTTGGCCTCCGCCAGCCGGCGCGGCGGCAGCGGGTTCGGGGGTTCGGCATGCAGGAAGTAGTGCAGGATCACCCCGTCGAGGGCGGGACAGGGCTCCAGCCACACTTCCATGGTGCCGGTGAGACCGCCCTGTACCGTCCAGCGAATTCCCTTGTCGCCGCGATCTTCTCGGATATCCAGTGTCAGATCCGGCCACCACCGTCGCCACCGGCCCGGTTCGGCCAGCAGGGCGGCCACGGCGGCGCCGGGGGCGGCGACGAACGTCTGGTCTGCGACCTGGATGCTGCTCACACTGGTGAGCGTAATGGATCGGCGTTCGGCCCCGTCGGGTGCTGGTCCCGACGGGCACCCTGCGTGGTAGCGACGTCACCCACCTGCACCTACCCCGGCTCACCCAATGCGCCGAGTCGTACGAGGCCCACAAAGGGTTGCGGCCCGTCTCGCGTTTCAGCGCCCGAAGCGCATGCGCCGAAGGCGCGAGTCTCGGGCGCTGAAACGCGAGACCCGCCAGGGCCGCAACCCCGCGCCGGCGGAGCCGGCGCAATCAGACACAGCTCATGCCAGCAGCTGCCGCAGGCGGGCGCCGAGGGTGTCCCAGCGCCAATATTGTTCCACCCACCGCCGTCCGGCCGCGCCCATGGCCGCCGCGGCGTCGCGGTCGGCGAGGAGACCGGAGACCGCCTCCACGATCTCGTCCTCGCGGCACCCGTCCACCACGCGGCCGGTCCTGCCCTCGATCACCGTCTCCGGGGCCCCGCCGGAGCGGCCGGCCACCACCGGGACCCCCGTGGCCGACGCCTCCAGATAGACGATGCCCAGCCCTTCCACGTCCAGCCCCGCGCCGCGGGTACGGGCCGGCATGGCGAAGACATCCGCGATGGTGTGGTGGGCGGCCAGCTCCGCGGCCGGCACCCGACCGACGAACACCACGCTGTCGCTCACCTCGCAGGCCTGCGCCAGTCCGCGCAACCGCTCCTGGTACGGGCCGCCACCGGCGATCACCAGCACTGCGCCCGATACTCGTTCCCGGATCCGGCGCATGGCGACGATCAGGGCGTCCTGGCCCTTGCGGGGGACCAGCCGGGACAGGCACAGCACCGTCGGGCGGTCACCGAGTCCATAGCGGCGGCGCAGTTCCGCGCGCGCCGCCGGATCCGGTCGGAACGTCTCGGTGTCCACGCCCGGCGGCAGATACTCCAGCGCCGCGTTCGGCCCGAACGCGGCGGCGAACCGCCCCCGCGTGTACTTGCTGACGTAGGTCACCACATCGGTGTGCTCGCCGATGGCACGCAGCGCCTGTCGCCCGGCCGGAACCATCGACCAGCCGACCTCGTGGCCGTGGGTACTGGCCAGAATCCGTTCCGCGCCCACCCGCCGCAGCATCGGCGACAGCAGCGCCAGCGGCGCCGCCGCGCCGAACCAGACCGTATCGCAGTGTTCGTCGCGCAGCAGTTTCCGTGCCCGCCGCAGCACCGCCGGGGTCGGCAGCATCAGCGTGGTGGGGTGGCGGATCACCTGGTACTTCTGCTCGGCGTCGAACTTGATGTGGCTGTCTCCCCGCCATCGCGGCGCGTACACCACCAGCCCGTCCGGCGGCAGCTGCCCGGCCAATGCCTGCAGGTACGACTGGATACCTCCCGGTCGGGGCGGGAAATCATTGGTAACCAGCAGAGTTCGAGCCATACCCGACAACCTACTGGGTGCCCGCTCAGTGCCCGCGAGCGGTGAGCCAGGCGCGCCATTCGGCGACTGTGGCCACCCGGGTGGTGCCGAGGACCTCGCGGAACACGGTGTCGTGGCCGGGCGGGGTGCGCGCGCCGGTGGCGAGACGGCGGTAGAGGGCGACCAGGCGGGGCTCTCCATATTTCTCCGCGAGGTAGGCGCAGGCCGACCAAGCGAGTTCGTAGGCGGTGGCGGCCCGGTCGCCGCCGAACAGGGCGTCGGTCGGGAGATCGGTGGGTACGGACCCGGTACGCAGTTCGGCGGCGAGGGTCGGAGCGATGGTGGAGAAGGGGCGGGTGGTGCCGCGCTGGGCGGCGTACTCGGCGAAACCCTCCAGCATCCACAGCGGTGACCCGTCCACGGTGGCGGCACGGGTGGCGATATGGGTGAGTTCGTGGCGCAGCAGGGTGCGCAGTTCGGCGGGGTCGAGACGGCGGGCGGTATCGGGGCCGAATACCACGCGCTGACCGGTGGGCCGGGCGCCCGGCGCGAAGGGGTCAGCGACACTGACCGCGGCGACCTCCCCGGACAGCCGATCGGGGACGCGGGCCAGAGCGGCGAATTCGGCGGGGGTCGAGGCGATCACCACCACGGGGGAGCGGGACCAGTCCGAGCCCCACAGTTCGGTGATGGACGCGGTGGCCGCGGCGAGGTCGCCGGCGAGGACACCGATCTGCTCCTGCCGGTCGGGGTGGCCGACCACCAGGGCCGGCTCGTCCGCGCCGGTCGCCACCTGGTGCACGCGCACCGGGCCGTTGGGTTCGGTGATGCGGCGGATCTCGGCCAGTCGCGGATCCGCATGCGGCGACCGCTGCGACGATTCGGCGGGCTCGGCGTGGTCCGCGTCGACCGTGCCGGTGGAGGAATACGGAAGCAGCAGGGCCGCGCCGATACCGGCCGACAGCACGAGCATCGCGGCGACGAGTACGAAACAGGCGTGTCGCCGCACTGTCCGGGCGCGTGGTCGCCGCGGGAACACGACGTCAGAAACGCCGGGCCGAATGGTACGGAGTCGAATCCATGGGGGCGACCGCCACCGGAACTCCGAAGGTGGAGGCGTGCAGCATCAGGCCGTTGCCCGCGTAGATGCCCACGTGGGAGATGTCGTTGTAGAAGAACACCACATCACCGGGCTGCAGGTCCGTCCGGTCGACCGGGGTGCCGAAGTTCGCCTGCGCGGAACTGGTGCGCGGTACGTCCTTGCCGACCTGTTTGAACGCCCATTGCACCAGGCCGGAGCAGTCGAACTGGTCCGGGCCGGTCGCGCCCCACACATAGGGGTCGCCGACGCGGGTGAGTCCGGCGGCCAGGGCGCTGGCACCGTTGCCGGGCACCAGGTCTCTCAGCAGGCTGTCGCGATCGAATCCGGGCGGGAACGGTGAACCGGCCAGGGCGGCCTTGTCCTGGGCGGACAGGGTGCCCCAGGCTTCGATCACCGTGCTGATTGCGCCGGACAGCTCGGCCTGTTTGCGCTGGAGGTCGGTACGGACGGCGTTCGCCTGGTCGGCGGCCGCGCGGGCGGCGTCGGCGATGGCCCGGGCGGCGGATTCCGCGTCGGTGGCCGCGTCGGTCGCGGCCTTGTAGCGCTTCAGCTGGTCGGAGGTCTGGGCCGCCACCACCTCGAGGGTCGACATCTGGTCCAGCAGTTGCTGCGGGGAATCGCTGACGAGCACCGAGAACAGACGGTTGGTCCGGGCGCCCTGGTAGGCGGCGATGGCGGTGCGGTCGATGACCGGGCGGTATCGATTCACCTCGGCGCGGGCGGCGTCGACGGCAGCGGTGGCGGTGGCGAGTTTCGCCTCGGCATCACGCTGCACGGCCAGTTTGGCGTCGAGATCGGCCTGCGCGCCCAGCGCCTGCTGGTTCAGCTGTTCGGTCCGGCGGGACAGATCGACGATCTGTTGGACGGCCTCGCTCGCCGTGGTGGGCGTGGTCGGCATGGCCGGCGGGTCGGCGCTCGACGGGGCACCACCCCACAGGGTGACCGCGAGAACGCTCGCGGCGAGGGCGGCGCGTGCTGACCGTCTCGTACCGTGATTCCGAGGGTGTGCTGCCACGGGTGGGCGTGCCTTCCTGGTGAAGCCGTCGCCGGACGAACCTTGGGCGAAAGGTCTCGATTACATTACGGAACGGCCCGTAGAGGTGTCCAGTACAGCACGAAACGGTCACACCGGGGCCGTTCGAGGTTGGCGCGGCCCCGGTGCCCGGGGTCAGTAGCGGCGCGCGCCCGTGAACGGCATGGACGAGATCGGGGCCACCTGCACCGAGCTACCCGAGTTCGGGGCGTGTACGACATTGCCGTTACCGGCGTACAGGCCGGAATGGCCACCGCCGTAGAACGACACCACATCGCCGAGTTGGAGCTGGTCGAATCCCACCGGGGTGCCCGCGGACAGCTGCGCGCCGCTGGTGCGCGGCAGTTCGACGCCCGCCTGGCGGTAGGCCCACTGCACCAGGCCCGAGCAGTCGAAGGCATTCGGGCCCGCGGCGCCGTACACATACGGGGCGCCCTGCTTGGACAGGGCCGCATCGAGGGCGAGTTCGCCGGCGGTCTCGGTGGGCGTGACGAAGGGCGGCGGTGGGACTTGGCCGGCCTGGACACCTGGGATATTCGCCGGCACCGGGATCTCGTTCGGGACCTCGAACGTTCCGACACCGGGGACGGTCACCGGCTGGGCCGCGGCGGGGGCGGCGGGAAGCAGGAACGCGCCGAGGGTGGCCGCGCCGACGGCTCCGGCGGCGGCTGCGCGCCGCGCCTGTCGCTTGACGGTGTTGGTCGCCATGATGCGGTTACTCCCAATCTGGCCCCGCGCGTCGCGTCCGGTGACGCAACGAACTCCGCGAGGTCTCGGAAAGGTTACGAACAGATCACGGTCTGTTGTAAAGATGCGACCCTCGCTGTACGCGAATGCCCCGGTCCTTGCGAAATTCCGAGTGCGAGAACTGTCACAGAGTCGCGGAAAGATAACGATCGGGCGTATCGGGGTGCTCGCACCCGTGGGGTCCGCTCCGTGGACCGTGTGGCGAGCGCGGTCCATTGGTCGCAGATTTCCGCAGGTCGCCCAAGTGGAATTGGTCTGGAACCTGATCATTTCGGACCATGGATCGAGGTGGTCCTCGATTGCACTCTCCGCGGTGTCGCAATCCCCGGTATATGCCGGTGCACCGCCCGGGATAAATAGCAATAAAGAATAATGTGTGATCTGTATCTCTTTTCGGTATGGAGATCATTTGGCAGGGGAATTCAGTTCGATTCCGCTTCATCTCACACACCGGTCTTGCGCCCCCGACTCTTTCGGCAGACCACAGCGAAGAAGCCCTGAAGCCGTGTCGAACCGATAGTGCCACGCGGGGAGGATAGAGAGACGCACCGGATCCTCGGCCCACTCCCACCCGGGTGCCTTGCCTCGGCGGTCGGCTCTGCCCGGCCCGGCCGACACCTCCTCGGACGTCCCACCCCGACAGCGCCGCCGCCAGGCGGCGCAATCGAACACAGCACACCCTGCCTAGGCTGTGGACATGATTACCGCGATCGTGATGATCAACTCCGACAACAGTCGGATCCCGGAGACCGCCCAGGCGCTCGCCGATACCGACGGCGTCGCCGAGGTGTATTCGTGCGCGGGTGACGTCGATCTGATCGCCGTGGTGCGGGTGCGCGACCACGAGCAGATCGCCGACGTGGTGACCGGTGGAATCGATAAAACACCCGGCGTGATTCGGACCATCACGCATATCGCGTTCAAATCCTATTCCCGGGCCGATGTGGAGGCCGGTTTCTCCCTGGGGGAGTAGCACCTCCCGGCGGGGCGCCTCAGTTCTCGCCGAGCGCCTCGGCGAGTTTCACCCAACGGTTCAGCAGTGCCGCCGCGCCGCCGTTGTCGATGGCGGAGGCGGCGCGCTCGATCCCCGCCCCGAGGGGATCGTCGAGATCGGCATCCGGATCGGCGCCCCTGGACAGTTCATAGGCCACGATCGCGGCCGCCGAGTTCACCAGCACCGCATCGCGGACCGGTCCAGGGGTACCGGCCAGGACGTCCCGGGCCACCCCGGCATTGACCCGGGCATCGCCGCCGCGCAGGGCGTCCAGGTCGACGCGGGGAATGCCGAGCCGGGTGGGGTCGATGACGGTGCGCCGCATCCGTCCGCCCGACACCACCCACGCGTCGGTGACATCGGAGGTGGTGATCTCGTCCAGGCCGTCCCGGCCGCGTACCACCAGCGCACTCGCGCCACGTTGGACGAACACCCCGGCGACGGTCTCCAGAAGTTCCGGGAAGGCGCAGCCGACCAGACCCGCGCGCGGCCGCGCCGGATTGGTGAGTGGGCCGAGCACATTGAAGACGGTCGGAATACCGATCTCTTTACGGGCGGGACCGGCGAAACGCAGACCGGAATGGAACAGTGGCGCAAAGCAGAAACCGATACCCACCTCACGGACACACCGGGCCACCGATTCCGGGCCGAGTGCGAGCCGGACACCGAGCGCTTCGAGCATATCGGCGCCGCCGCTCTTCGAGGACGCCGCCCGATTGCCGTGCTTGACCACCGGGACCCCGGCCGCGGCGACCACGATCGAGGACATGGTGGAGATGTTCACCGAGCCGGACCGGTCACCGCCGGTGCCGACGATATCCACCGCGTCGCCGTCGATGGGAACCAGTCGGGCGCGTCCGAGCATGCCGGTCGCCATACCGGACAGTTCGGTGGGGGTCGGGCCCTTGATCTTGAGCGCGATACCGAACGCGGCGATCTGGGCCGAGGTGGCGTTGTCGGAGAAGATCTCGTCGATTACCCAGGTCGCCTCGTCCGCGGTCAGGTCGCCGCCATCGGCGAGGGTTCCGAGCACCTGGGACCAACTGCGCACGCTCATCCTCCTGTGTTCGATCGCGCCGCCCGGCGGCGGCACGGGTCGGGCCTTGTGGCGACCTGCCTGCCGGTCGCGCGGGCGGGGGTCTCGTGCCCGCAGGGTCTTCTCTCCCCGTACGACGCCGCTGCCGCGGCCACGCTCCGGATCGGTCCGGGCCCCGCCGTTCTGGTCGATCGGACCGCCGGGGGCGAGGCCGACCGGAGTGTCACGGGTAAGAGGGGCGGTTCACCGATCCGCCGACCGATCCCGCCCGTGGTCAGCATAGGCGCGCGTCGCTGTCCGCGCTGTTCGGGAGTCGATCGGCGCGCAGACGGGAATCCGGATCCCGCAACACGCCAGGAGGCGGCCGGGACGGCTCGGGGCTCGGCGTTTCCTGATACGAAGCGCCAAGATCGGAACCCGGCTACGCCCGTCGTACTACGAAGGGTCATACTTACCCCCGTGACGACCGCAGTAGGTACCTCAGGATCGGCCATAACCCAGCGTGTGCATTCGCTGAACCGGCCCAATATGGTCAGCGTCGGTACCATCATCTGGCTGTCCAGCGAGCTGATGTTCTTCGCCGGCCTCTTCGCGATGTACTTCGTCGCGCGCGCCCAGGCTCCGGAGGGTGGGTGGCCGCCGGAGCCCACCCAGCTGAACCTGGCCCTGGCCGTCCCGGTGACCACGGTGCTGATCGCCTCCTCGTTCACCTGCCAGATGGGCGTGTTCGCGGCCGAGCGCGGTGATGTGTTCGGGCTGCGCCGCTGGTATGTCCTCACCTTCTTCATGGGCCTGTTCTTCGTCCTCGGGCAGGGCTACGAGTACTACTCGCTGGCAGGCGAGGGCACCACCATTTCGAGTAGCTCCTACGGTTCGGTGTTCTTCATCACCACCGGTTTCCACGGTCTGCACGTCATCGGTGGTCTGATCGCCTTCCTGTTCCTGCTCGCGCGCACCAAGATGAGCAAGTTCACCCCGGCGCAGGCCACCGCCGCGATCGTCGTCTCCTACTACTGGCACTTCGTCGACATCGTCTGGATCGGGCTGTTCGGCACGATCTACTTCGTCCGCTGATGCCGGCTTCTGCACACGGTTCCGTCTACTCCAAAAGGGATACAGATGAGTTCATCTCCCCCAACAGCGCCAAGGCCCGAGCGCACCGGGCACGGCGAGGCCGGCAAGACGCGCAGGCAGCGCCGCATCCGTCGTCGTATCGCGGGCGGGCTCGCGCTCCTGGTGGGTCTGGTCGGAGCCGGTTTCCTCGCCTCGGCGCTCACCCCTGAACCGCAGGTGGCCACGGCGAACAACGACACCGCCGCCTTGGTCCGCGAGGGGCAGCAGCTCTACGAGACGTCCTGCGTCACCTGCCACGGCGCCAACCTGCAGGGTGTCACCGA
Source organism: Nocardia brevicatena NBRC 12119 (assembly GCF_000308495.1). Lineage (GTDB taxonomy): Bacteria > Actinomycetota > Actinomycetes > Mycobacteriales > Mycobacteriaceae > Nocardia > Nocardia brevicatena. The sequence goes on from NZ_BAFU01000039.1 coordinate 34,585, forward strand.
CCGCGGCCCCAGCCTGATCGGTGTCGGCGAGGCCGCCGTCTACTTCCAGGTGTCGTCGGGTCGTATGCCGATGACGCGGAACGAAGCCCAGGCCGAGCGGAAGCCGCCGAAGTTCGACGCCCACCAGACCGATGCGCTGAGCGCCTATGTGGCCTCCCACGGTGGCGGGCCGTCCGTGGTCCGTGACGCCAACGGCGAGATCGCCCAGGAGTCGCTGCGCGGGGGCGATATCGGTCGCGGTAGCGAGCTGTTCCGGATGAACTGCGCTTCCTGCCACAACTTCACCGGCCGTGGTGGTGCGCTGTCGTCCGGTAAGTTCGCGCCGCCGCTGGAACCGGCGTCCGAACAGCAGATCTATACGGCGATGCTGACGGGCCCGCAGAACATGCCGAAGTTCTCCGACCGGCAGCTGAGCCCGGAGGAGAAGCGCGACATCATCGCCTACGTCAAGGATTCGACGGAGTCGCAGTCACCGGGCGGCTGGAGCCTGGGCGGTTTCGGCCCCGCCACCGAGGGGCTGGCCATATGGGTCGTCGGCATCGTGCTGACCGTCGGTGCGGCGATGTGGATCGGATCGAGGTCATGAGCGAACAGGAGCCTAAGGACATGGGTCGCCCGGAAGAGGGGCAGACGGACGCGCAGCGGCCTCCGATGACCCCGGAGGCCGCCGCCAAGCTGACCGAAGCGGAACTGGACGCGATGTCGCGGGACGAGCTGGTCCGGCTCGGTACCGAACTCGACGGCGTCGATGTGGCCTACCGCCGCGAACGGTTCCCGGTGCCGGGCACCCGCGCGGAGAAGCGGGCCGAGCGCCAGGTCGCGATGTGGTTCGCCATCTCCGGACTGGCCGCCCTCGCGTTGGTCGGCGTGTTCCTGTTCTGGCCGTGGGAGTACAAGGGCAAGCATGAGGAAGGCCACGGGCTGTACTCGCTGACCACCCCGCTGTACGGTCTCACGTTCGGTATCTCGGTGCTGGCCATCGGTATCGCCGCGGTGCTCATCCGCAAGAAGTTCATCCCGGCCGAGCTGGCGGTGCAACAGCGCCACGACGGTCCGTCCGACGAGGCGAACCGCCGGACGCTCGCCGCCGAACTCGGTGACGCGCTGGAGACCTCCACCCTGGGCCGCCGCAAACTCATCACCCGCACCGCCGGTGCCGGTGTCGGTGTGCTCGGTATCGGCGCGCTGTTGCTGTTCGTCGGCGGTATGGTCAAGAACCCGTGGGCCAAGGGCGACAAATCGCCGCTGTGGGTTTCCGGTTGGACTCCGGACTATCCGGGCGAGACCGTCTACCTGCGCCGCGATACCGGCCGCCCGCAGGACATCGTGCTGGTCCGCCCCGAGGATCTGGACGCGGGCGCCATGGAGACGGTGTTCCCGTGGAAGGAATCCTGGCGCGGTGACGAGCACGCCACCCTGCAGTCGCTGCGCGGTATCCGCAACGCCGTCATGCTGATCCGCTTGCGCACCGAGGACGCGCAGAAGGCCGTCAAGCGCAAGGGCCAGGAGAGCTTCAACTACGGCGACTACTTCGCCTACTCGAAGATCTGCACCCACCTCGGATGCCCGACCTCGTTGTTCGAGCAGCAGACCAACCGGATCCTGTGCCCTTGCCACCAGTCGCAGTTCTCGGCGACCGAATGGGGTAAGCCGGTTTTCGGTCCGGCCGCCCGGGCGCTGCCGCAGCTGCCGATCACCGTCAACTCCGAGGGCTACCTGGTCGCCAACGGCGACTTCATCGAGCCGCTCGGCCCCGCCTTCTGGGAGCGTCGTTCATGAGTGTTGGAGAAGCGATGGGTCGCCGGATGGCCGCCCAGGTCAACGAGATGGACGAGCGGTATCGGGCTGCCGCGTTCGTGAAA
>NZ_BAFU01000038.1 GCF_000308495.1 Nocardia brevicatena NBRC 12119
GGAGCGGGCGCGGCCGGAGTCTTCTTGGCCTCGGCGGCGGCGAGGACATCCTGCTTGCGGATACGACCGCCGACGCCGGAACCGATGACGGTGGCCAGGTCCACGCCGTTCTCCTCGGCCAGTTTGCGCACCAGCGGGGTGACGTAGGGGGTGGCGCCGTTGCCGCTGGGAGCCGGGGCCGGTTTGGTCGCCGCGGGAGCCTGGGCGGGCTGCGGAGCGGG
>NZ_BAFU01000037.1 GCF_000308495.1 Nocardia brevicatena NBRC 12119
CCCCCACCTCCGGCGTGCGAGCGTACCGGCCGAGCAGGGCACCGACCACGTCGACCGCTCCGGCCCACCGACCTGGTGCCGCTGAATGTCCTTGGCCGTCGTGTAGCCGGCCTCTGCAACTCGTCGATCACCTGGCGGACCGTGTTACGGGGCTCGTCTACCCGACCGACCCACCGACACCGATCACATCGGTGACGGTATCGGCGACCGAACGAAGTTCGGCGATGTGGAAGCAGCCCTCGATCAACCGGCCGGCGCCGGCTGCACGGACGAGTTCGTCGTCGTTGGTGCCGGTGGGTGCGTAGCAGCGGTGGTAGGCGATCCCGAACTCGACTTTGCTGTTGGGCGTCAGCACTCGCCGGGCCGGCAGCCACCGGCACGGCCGGCGGAGACCCGGGAGCGGCGAGCGGTGGGGCCACCGCGATCGAATCTCGCGGCCCTGTGGCGCAGGTATCGCGGCTGCGACGCCGACCGAAAGCGCATGTCGGAGTGATTGCCGCTGCCCGTGCCGTCGGCCGGCGGAGGTGCCCGAGCGACGATCCCCAGCACTCTCGACTCACCTATTGATCGAGCCGTCATTTGACGGTACATTATGCGTTGTCGAGATTTTTTCGATGCTACGCATACCGAGCCATCGGTTGTACGGGTTTCTGATCGAGATCGGTACCGATCGGTCGATGCCTCAAACCAGGCCGAAAAACGCAGGCCCCCAGGGAGTTTCGATGTCGCAATCTACTGTATCCGTTCGCGCTCGCCGTATGATCGCCGGTCTTGCCACCGCCGCGGTCGTGTTGGCTCCGGTGATCGCTATCGCACCTGCCGTCGCGGAGCCGGTGCAGGTCGTTCCCGTCGAACAGGCGCCCGCTGCCACCGATCCCGCGCCGAACGAGGCGGTGCACGGCCGCCACGGTGGGCACTACCCCGGCTGGGGGCGCCACGGCGGATGGCACCATGATGGTCTCTGGGGCAATCCGGGTTGGGGCTACAACCCCGGTTGGGGATACCCGGGCTGGCGCCGTGGCTGGCTGCCGCGCACCGGAAGCGCCTTCTGAACCGGCGCGTCCCTTCGTTCCCGTGGTCGGCACCCGGACAGGTGTCGACCGTGGGGTTTCGGGTGCGCGACGCCGAGGAATATGGTCGGTCGGCAGGTCGTGTGGCCGGTGATGAAGCCGAGCACGCCGATACAGGCACGTCGCTGTTCGCACCGCGGACAGCTCGGACCGACTGCCTCATGCCGACGACGGGACCCCTTCTCCCGCAAAGAGATCCGTACCAGGACTACTCGATGTAGTGCCAGGCCCCGCCCGGTGACGCTCGCGCGGCCGCGCTCCACCGGTCCTGGAACATGGTTGTGTCGGCAGTGCGGAAGTGGGCGAACTCCGCCTCCGAATACCGCACCCCGCGGATGCAGTGAAATCCGCACGACACCGTCCGCCCACCCACCTATCCGCTTTACGCGGAAGGTCCAGGTGCCGCACCGAAAAGGCGATTATGGTCGCGGCATGGGTGGGTTCGACGGTCATGTCTCGCGCGTTTCGCAATCCGCTGCTCGGTATTGCCATGGTATTCGTCGTGATCACCTGTTGGTGGTCGGTGCCGGTATACGGGATCGGCGCCTTCACCGGCGAGGGATACACGCGTCGCGGCCATAGTGTCCGGACGCTCGGTGCGACGCTTTCGTGGTGCCGAGCGTCGCGGCGGCACCGTCCTTCGGTACGACGGTGTTGCCGGGGTGGTGGAGCGCCGGGGCCGTACACAGTCCCGGCGTGGACGGCGAGGGTTCCGCGCCGGACAACCGGATATATTGCGGGGCAGCGGATCTCCGGTTGGTCGGTGTTCGCTGTTTCATCTCGTGCGGTCGGGTACTCGGGACAGGGTTGCCCGACGTGGAGGAGGTCGATGATGGCGGCACAGGGTGTCGAGGGTTTGCGGACGGTGGTACTGGACTGCCCGGAGCCACGGAAGCTCGCCGATTTCTATCTGGGTCTGCTGGGCGGGGAGATCTTGGAAGAGGAAAGCGATGACACGTGGGTCGCCGTGGTGGAGCCCGGCGGTCGCCGGTTGGCCTTCCAGTTGGCGCCGGAGTACAAGCCGCCCCGCTTCCCCGATCCGGAGGCCTCTCAGCAGATTCATCTGGACATTCTGGTGAGTGATGTCGAGGTCGCCGAGCCGGCGGTGCTGGCCCTGGGGGCGAAATTCGTTCAGGACGGCGAGCATTTCCGGGTGTACACCGATCCCGTTGGGCATACGTTCTGCCTGGTGTGGCGGAAAGGCTGACGCGTATTCTCGGCGAGAATACCGAAGGGCTCGTTCTACCGTCGGAGGGGATCGCATGACCCGCACCATACTGAAAGTCGTTGCCACCGGGGCGATTCTGTTCGCCACCGTATATCCCGGTACGGCCGATGCGGAGGCGGGCTCCCGGGAACCCGTACCGTCGGCGCCGGCCGAGACGACCGCGCCGTTCGACCCCATCTGTCCGCTGTGCTTCGTGCGCGAATGGATAGAGAGCGGCTTCCAGTCATAGCTGTGGGTAACGCCCGGGTGATCGTCCCGAAGCGGCGATCCGCGACCGTGTCGAGTGGCCGGGATCAGAGCCCGTCTTCGACGGCAGGTGCACAGCGTCCTCGCGGTGGTCGTCGGTGAGTGTCGGCTTCCTGCTCCCGCGATAGGCGGCCCTTCCCGGGACCGGGGCCTCGATGAGGTCGATGATCGGTTGGATCGCGGCGTCGGGGCGTGGGCCCAACAGCCGTCCGAGGACCGCGGCGGTGGCTTTATGCACACCCCCACTTCGCCCGCGAAGCCGGAACGGACGAGCCGGGTGATCGGTCCACCGACGATTGACATCGCAACCGCGATCCGGGCTTCGGAGATCGCTCCGGAGACAACTCGGTTGCGCCGGCAGGCACGTGCGCCACTGTTCAGCGGGGTTCCGGGACCGGGCGTCGCAACCACGCGAGCAGCGTCTCCGTGAACTCGGTGGGTCGCTGTTCCATCACGAAGTGGTCGGCGTCGAGTAGTACCAGTTCCGCGCCGGAGATCGCCGCCGCGAGTTCCCGAGCCGTGCGGACCGGGATGGCCGGATCTCGGATACCCCAGATCACCGTTGTCAGGCAGGTGACCATGGGCAGGCCGTGGGCGAGTTCGGGGCTTATCCGAACGCGATAGCTCGACCAGAAGTGGGCGTACCGGCGGCGCCCCTCGCGTGTGCGCAGCATTCCCAAGTAGTCGTCGAGCCGATCGGCGTCGAACGACCCGTTGCGGACGTAAGGCGCCAGGCCCCACCGATGCAGCGGGTGGATGGCGGGCACGGTCAGCAGCGGCTGCGTTGCCGAGCGCCGGGCGTTCGACCTCGCTGTCGTAGTCGCAGCCCGGCCGGGTATCACGGTCCGACTCACCCCAACCGAGCAGATCCGGGACGACGACCCGGCGCAGTGTGGACAACGGTTCGCTCCGGTGCGTCCAGGCCCGATGATTCTCCGGCCGGCCGTGTAGGAGGACCAGCGGTTCGCCACGGCCCGCCGTCGCATAGCGCAACCGGGCGCCATCCACCGTGGGCTCATATGTCTCGACGGCCCGTTCGTCGAGGGAAGGGGCGGGTTCGATCATCATTTCCTCCTGTCCGCCGCGGCGGCGCGTATGTCGGGTGCCGGAGCGTCGGTTTCGCCGGCCGCTACCGGTATCGCCGGGTTTGTGACGCGGTCGGCACTTCCGGGAACGTGCGCCGAGAACACCGGCACCGCACGGCTGTGGGTACGGCTCGGGCATGCGGTGCACCCGGGGCCGAGTCCGCGACTGGCGCCTCATTCCACCGCCATCGCCTCCCTCGGGGTCGGCGTCGACGCGCCGTTTCGGGTGCGGGTCGCCGACTCGGGGGACATCCTGCGCCCGCAGCTTCCTGTTCCGAGCCCGGGTCACCCATCACGTGGCCGAGAGCGAGGGGCGAATGCCGTACTGCTTCTTCGACTCGACCTCGTCACGTATCGCGCGCTGTCCGGGTGGGATGAACGGGGCGGTCGGCGGCTGTCCGACAGATCATCGGCACAAAGCCGAGCTGATCGAATCGTGCCGGCGGGAAGAGATCGATATCGAGCGCCCGCTCGAGTTGGCGGGTACACCCCTGCCGGTGATTCGGGATCCGCGTATCGCGGCCGTCGCGGAGCGGATCCGCGGCGACCCGACCCGGCCGCAGCGCGCGTCCGAGCAGGCCGGCGCGGTCGGGCTGTCCACCTCGTACTTCCTCCGCACGTTCGCCGAGCAGACGGGAACCAGCTTCCGCCGTTCCGTACAGTGGGCGCGTATGCTGCGTGTCACCGCGGCCCACGTCGCCGGGCACGATCTCACTCGCGCCGCGGTCGACGCCGTTTCGCCTCTCCATCGCATTCCAGCGATACCTTTCGCGCGGTGTTCGGGCCCACACCCTCCGCCTTCGTCGGCCTCGGGGGCACGCTGCGGATCGCGGCGCGGGGTCCGGGTCGGAGACCCGATCACCCGTTGTGCTCGGCGTGCCTGATCAGGTCGCGGGGCCGGGCATAGCGGATGGTCTCCCATACGATCAGCAGCACCAGCACCGCGCACAGGATCGACAGCGCCGCGAGCGCGGGCAGCGCGGCGGCCAAGGGTATCAGCGCGAGCAGCAGCACGATCGCGACCACTCGGGCCACGATCACCTCGTGGGTGGCGTATGCCTTGAAGCCGACCAGGCCGGTCAGGTAGAGCACCACGCCGCCGTACAGCGCGAACAGCGGAATCCCGTACAGTGCGTCGGTCAGCGAGTGGTGTGAGCTGTCCGCGACGTAGTACAGCACCTTCTTCAGGCCCAGGGAGAGTCCGATGATTCCGATGATCATCGGGAAATGCCAGTAGGTGTAGCAGTTGCGGGCTATCTTGATCTGCTGCTCGCCGTCCGCCTCGGCCAGCGCGTGCTCCACCGACGGCGCCGCCACATCGAAATACGCCCACCACAGCAGGCCCGAGACCGCGAGTCCCAGCAGCGATCCGACCGTGATCGGCCAGGAGATGGGAAGCGAGGCCACACCGATTCCGATCGAGACGATGGATTCGCCCAGCGCGACAATGATGATCAGCCCGTAGCGCTCCGAGAAGTGCTTCGCCGAATTGAGCCGCCAGCCCTCGCCCGCGAGCAGCGTCCACAGCATATCGCCGGCGCTCGCGGCGACCCACAGCACGATCTGGGCAGTGCCCGTGGTCGTCGCCGCGATGACGAGCAGGACGGTGCCGATGGTGATCGAACCCAGCCCCCAGCGGATCACTTGAGCGCGCAGCTGTGAGTCCTCGGCGCTGGCCAGCCAGAACATCACCAGGTGCACCAGGCGGACCGCCAGGTAGGCGATGGCGAACACCAGTGGCCCGAACCAGCCGCCGGTCAGGTCGTCGAACGCCTCCGGAATCGCCAACGCCGCGATGAACGCCGCACCCATGGCCGTGAACATCGCCACCCTGGCCAGGCCCTCGTCGGCGCGCACCACATTGCCGATCCAACTGTAGGCGATCCAGACCCACCACATCACGGCCAGTACCAGCAGGGCGCGCAGCATGTTCTTCGCGGTGGTCTCGGCGGCCAGGTCGGTGACCTTGGTGAGGGCGAACACGAGCACCAGATCGAAGAACAGTTCGAGTTGGGTGACCGCGGCGCCCTCGGCGACCGGCCGGAACCGCACCCGCTTGGATCCACTCATATAGCAAATAGTGGCACCCCGGTACCGCGGCCGCTGCGAGCGCGGTGGCCGACATCGCGGTCACGTGACCGCGATGTTCGCGGTCCGTGTGAGTGTCGGTGCTCCTTGCTGGCTTTCGCCTCGAAGCGCAACGACTACGAGCGGAACCGGATATGACCACAGCAACCACGACCTACCTCGAACTGTCGGAGGAAGGGGGACCGGCCCACAAGTTCTACGAGGTCGTCGTGGACGGTACGGAGGTCACCATCCGATACGGGCGGATCGGTGACCGGGGGCAGGTCAAGGCCAGTTCCTTCGCCACGGCGGAGAAGGCGCGGGCGGCAGCGCAGAAGAAGATCGGCGAGAAGTTGCGCAAGGGCTACGCGCCCGCGGTGATGGGTGCGCGGGCGGCGCGTCCGGTCACCCGGCGCGCGATCACCAGCAGCCGCTCCACCGCCCGCTCGGCGCCGGTGCTGTGGACCTTCGGTTCGGGCGCGGCGGCGTTCGGGATCTTCATCGACGCCGACCGCTGCTGGGTGGGCAACGAGAACGGCGATGTCTTCACCCTGACTCCCACCGGCGAGGTCACCGGCCGCTTCCGGCTGCCGGACGCGGTGAAGTGCATCGTCGCCGACGACTTCTGGATCTACGCCGGATGCGACGATGGCCGTGTCTACGACCTGTCGGGCAAGGTGCCGCGGGCGGCCTACGATATCGTCGCCGACGTCGATATCTACTGGCTCGACATCCACGACGGGATACTCGGCGTCTCCGACCGGCAGGGCGGCCTCACCGTGATCGACCACGAGGAGGAGTCCCTGTGGACCCGGTACAGCAACGGGGACTCGGGTTGGATGGTGCGCATCGACGGCGACCGGGTGTATCACGGCCACTCCAGCGGAGTCACCGCATACGATCTGACCACCGGTAACCATCAGTGGCACCGGAGTACCGGCGGGGCCGTGCTCTTCGGCTGGCAGGAAGCGGACGCGGTATACGCGGGCACCGCGCGCAGCCAGGTGCGCCTGCTCGACAAGAACGGGCACTCGGACCGCGCCTTCCAATGCGACGCCGCGGTGTACTCCTGCGCCACCTCACCGGACGGCCGATACGTGTTCGCCGGGGACAATTACTCGTCCCTCTACTGCTTCGACGCCGATGGGCGGCGAATCTGGAAACTCGCCACCGGTTGCGGTTCGGCGTATTCGATGCAATACCACGACGAGAAGCTGTACCTGGTCACCACCAGTGGCACCCTGGCCTGCCTGGACGTCCGTGACACGGCCATTCGCGACGCGGAGGAGGGCGTGCTGCCGCAGACCGTATCCGTCAAGGCGCCCGAACTCGCCGTCGTGCTCCCCAACAGCACCGTGGAAGTGACCGCCGATGTCGACGGCGGGGTGCTCGTCGAATGCGTGAAGCGGAACGGGCGGTTGCGGGTGCATATCGTGTCGCCGGGGTATCGGCGGGAGTGGAACGTGCAGTTCCCGCATGGTATTCGGCAGGCCGGGGTGCGGTATGTGGTCCACGGGGTGGCCGAGTCCGTACGGGGCGGGTTCTACCGGGTGCGGGGGGATATTCATCGGTTGTCCTGACCTGCGCTCGGGATGCTCATGGGTCGAGGGGGTCCTCCGAATTCCGGGTTCGATGGTTTCCTTCATGCCATGTGACTGCCACCGAAGCTCATGGGCTGTGAGTGGCGTGTGGATCCTGTGCCGGGAAACCGGTGATCTTGTGGTGTCACCCGGACGATGAGTCACCGGACCTCGTCCGGTTCGGGTGGTGGTCCTCGCCGAGGTGCTTCCAGGACAGTGCGTGGGGCAAGGGTCCGATCGGCTCCTCGACCAACTCGGCGGCGCCCTGGAGACCGATCGTGCGGGTAGGGTCCGCGGTATCGAAGAAGGTGAGGGCGACCCGTGGGCCGCGGAGAAGACCCCGGCCCGTCGGTGATGGGCTGTGGTGGAGAGCAGGATGGTACCGCCCTTGCGGATTGTCCGGACGGCCGAGATGGGGGTGCTCCGTCGCTGTGGAGCGTCGCGGCGGTGGCGATGATCTCGTCGACGTAGTAGCGCGACCCGGGCGAGAAGCAATGGCATCCCGGCGGTGCCCTTCGGTTCCGCATCGGGGGTGGATGTGCCGGATGCTCGCGGTGGCCGACCCACCGGCTCGTGCCGCCCGCCTACGAGGAGTGGATTCGGCGGCAACGGCCCCACGCCGGTCCGAGCTCGTCCGACGTCGAATGTCGCGACCGGGCGCCTCCATATCCGGACGTATTGCGATGCAATGGTTTTCGATGTGCCGGATATTTTTGTCCGGGGAAGTGCCTATTTGGAATCACGTCGAATATAACCCTGGATTCGGCTCGGGAAGTGGTGTGTAATAATTCTATGATGAGCGTGCCGCCGTATACGGGTCGTGCACAGTGACGACGTCGTCGCGGATTATTCGGAATATGCTCGCGTGGAAGGAAACTCAAAATTTTTACGCTCATTTCGGGGGCGGATGCCGATTCCGATCTCCTGGATCGGTTGGGGCACCGTCGGCCCTCCTCCTCGTTGACCATGGACAACCGTTCGATCGGCCGCGAGGCCGCGCAGAATTCGTCTACCCGGCAGGGTCGGTGTCGATTCGGTGGCGAGGAAGTCATGGCATGTTCCGCTGTGTAGACGGGGCCTGTCGTGAAGTTATCGGGAACGCGGTTTCGTAGGTCGTTTCTTCTCGTCGGCAGACAGTGGCGCCGGGTGGTGTGCTGTGTGGTGGCATTGTTCGTTCTGCTGGTGTTTCCGGGCGCCGTGGGGGCGGTGGCGGGAGCGCAGGGTATTTCGGGCGGGGTGGGAGTTTCCCGAATGGACGGCGTGGCGTGGACGAATATCCGGGATTCGTCGGGTGTGGCGTTGGCCGATTACCTGTTCGTCACCGATCAAGGGGGGGTGACCGATCCGGGCGCGACGGTGATCTGGGTGATCGTGGGGATGGAGTTCGTGGGCTATATGGTCATCGTGACGACCGCCATCTGGTTCATCGGATATGTGCTGGGTTTCCGGTGGGCGGATCTGTTCGGTTCGGCGTTGCGTGGGGTGGCCGAGGCGTTGACCGCGCAGATCGCCACTCCCGTGGTGTTGGTGGTCGCGGCGAGTATCGGCGCGTTCTTCGTGGCATGGTTCGTGGTTCGAGGGTTCCCCGCCAAGGCCACGGCGCAGATCCTGACAATGCTGACCGTCGCCGTCGCCGGACCGGTGTTCCTCGCCGACCCCCTCGCGCATGCGCTGTCGGCGGACGGAATCCTGGCGCACGGTCGCGACCTGGGGATATCCATTGCCGCGGGACTGAACGGTTCCACCGCCGAACCCGGTGGCCTCATCGCCACCTTGCAGGCCGATATGGCCGACGGCTTCGCCCGCCGGCCGGTCCAGGTGTGGAACTTCGGACACGTCATCGACGGTAGGCCCGCGTGTGCCGCTGCCTGGTCGGCCGGGATGACCGCAGGGGACGACGATGAAGCCCGGGCCGGTATGGCCCGATGCGGGGACAGTGTCGCACTCGACGCCATGGAACATTCCGGTATGGGGCAGATCGGTACCGGCCTGCTGTTGCTCGCCGCCGCCGCCATACTGCTGGCCTTCGCCGTATTGCTCGCCGGACGGATCCTCCGGGCCACGCTGGACGCCGTTTACCACGGGTTTCGGGCCATCTTCGGATTCGCGGCCGGCGGTTTCGTCTACGGGCCCACCCAGACCGCGCTGGTCCGCGATATCGTCGATATCGGCATCGATGGCGTACGGATGCTCGCCTACACCATCTTTCTCGGTGTGTACCTGCTGTTCGTGACCGACCTGCTCGTCCAGGCCCAGGGTGGTGTCCTCGCCGTTCTCGTCATTGTCGCCGTCGTCGAGATCGTCGCCATCGCTCAACTGTCCCGCCTGACCAAGGGCTTGACCCGCGGCTCGGTGGAGATCACCAACCGCATCGCCCGTACCCTACAGGCCGCTCACTCGCGAGGTGGAACCACACTCGGCACGAGTACCGCCCCTGCCGGCGGGGGCGGTACCGGGCTCGGGTTCGTCGCCGGACTCGCCGCCCTCAACACCGTCAACAACTCGCCGGTCACCGCCTGGCTCGCCGGCCGTACCGTCGCCCCCCTCAGTCCCCTGGCCCGCGGAAAGATGCACAACGACCGTGCCAATATCGCCACCGCGTCCAGCCGGGTCGAGTCATACGAATGGGGCCGTATGGCACGCCATAACTGGCAGTTGGTGATCCGCAGTGAGGCCAACCGCTTCGGCGGTATCACCAGCGAGTTGGGGGTTTCCCGGGCACTGAAAATGATGGGGGACAATCGGATTCCCAACTCTCAACTCGCCTCCGCGCTGCTGTCCGTGGGTACATCCGATGAATTCACCATCAACGCGTTGCGGGCACTGGCGGTGCAGGAAGCGTCCCGATCACATAATCCGTACAGTTTTCTCCCGTTGCAGAAGGCCGTTGCCGCCGGTTATGCGGTGCGCAACCATGTCGGGGACGCCGCCCAGCGTGCCTTCGCCGCGCAGGCGGTGGTGGCTGCCGACGGGTTCGCTCGGCACTCCATCGCGCCGATGCCCGGTGCCGTCATCGATAAGGAGTTCGTGCGCCGGGTGGAGCAGAACTGGGATTCCGATCAGGCCTTGAGCGCTGCCGTCACAGCGGATGAATGGAACAGCGTCGGCCGCGATACCCGCGCGTACATCGGACGCAACGCGGCCCAGGCCCATCTGCGGGCGGCGCGCACCTATTACGACGAGCCGACAGCCGCCAACCTGGACCGGTTGATCCTGTCCACCAGGCGAATCGCCAACCTCGACCACCTGAACCCCGCTCAGGGGCTCGACCCCTGGGACGGGTGAGACGGACACTATCGTCCGGCTACCGAGCGTCGTCGGGCAACGAGTCGGATGCGTTCGGGCCCGACAAGGGGGTGGCGGTCTCCGGATCGAAGGAGTTCGTCACCGCCGTACCGAACCATGGGGTGTGGTGACCTGTCTGTATTCCGTGGAGCACGAGTCGTACGACGGCCCGGTGTGTGCGCAGGGGATCGGCCGATGAGATCGTGCCGGCCGGATGTCGGAGTGTGCCGGCATTGTGTCGGTATGCCTTTCACCGATCCCGCCGGCGTCGACACTATTCGGGTGTTCGGGGCCCATGAGCACAATCTGCGCGACGTCTCGCTGAACATTCCGAAGAACAAGATCACCGTGTTCACCGGTGTATCCGGTTCCGGTAAGTCGTCGATCGTGTTCGACACCATCGCCGTGGAGTCCCAGCGCCAGCTCTACGCCACCTTCCCGGCGTTCATCCTGAATTTCCTGCCCCGCTACGAGCGCCCGCACGCCGAGGCCATCGAGAATCTGACCGCGCCGGTGGTCATCGACCAGCAGCCGGTCGGCGGCGGGCCGCGGTCGACCGTCGGCACCATGACCGATATCTATTCGATGGTGCGGGCCATGTTCGCCCGGTTCGGCGAGCCGTCGGCAGGATTCGTCTACAACTATTCGTTCAATGTCCCGCAGGGTATGTGCCCGGACTGCGACGGGCTGGGTATGACCGTGCGCGCCGATCCGGACCGGATGGTGGACCGGAGCAGATCGCTCAACGAAGGGGCGGTCCTGCTGCCCGGTTACGGTGTGGGCGGTGGTGATTGGCAGATGTACGGCGCCTCGGGGCGGTTCGATCCGGACAAGAAACTCGCCGACTACACCGACGAGGAGTTCCACGACCTGCTCTACGGTACGGGCGGCAAGGTGGAGCTGTCCTTCAGCAAAGGCACCTGGAAGGCCGACTACGAGGGGCTGGCCGCCAAGTTCACCCGCACCCGGTTGCAGCGCGACACCTCCGCACTCAGCGAGAAGACCCGCGAGCAGATGCAGAAGTTCCTCACCGAAGGAGTGTGTGCGACCTGCGCCGGTGCGCGGCTCAATGCCGCGGCATTGGCGACGAAGATCAACGGCCGCAATATCGCCGACTGGTCCTGCATGCAGATCACCGATCTGATGGCGGTGCTCGACGAGATCACCGACCCGGCGGCGCTCGGCCTGGCCGACGCCATCCGGACCGCGCTCGAACGGGTGACCGGTATCGGACTGGGCTATCTGAGCCTGGACCGGGCGACCTCGACGCTGTCCGGCGGAGAGGGACAGCGACTGAAGATGATCAAGCATCTGTCGAGCACGCTGGTCGGGATGACCTACATCTTCGACGAGCCGAGCGTGGGGCTGCACCCGCGCGACGTCGGCCGACTGAACACCCTGCTGAAGGCCTTGCGGGACAAGGGGAATACCGTACTGGTCGTCGAACACGACCCCGATGTCATCCAGATCGCCGACCATATCGTCGATGTCGGACCCCGCGCGGGCGTGCACGGCGGGCAGGTGATCTTCGAAGGTACCTTCGCCGCGTTGCGTGCCGCCGACACCCCGACCGGGGCCGGGCTGCGCAGGCCGTTCACGGTGAAGGAGACCTTCCGGAAAGCCGACGGCGAGTTGCGGATCGAACGGGCGCGGGCGCACAACCTGAAGGATGTGACCGTCGGAATTCCCACCGGTATCCTCACCGCCGTCACCGGTGTCGCCGGATCCGGGAAGAGCAGCCTCATCCGGGACGTGTTCGTGCGGGAGCACCCGGAGGCGATCTTCATAGACCAGTCCCCGATCGCGGCCTCCTCACGGTCGACGCCCGCGACCTACCTGGGCCTGATGGACCTGATACGTAAGCTCTTCGCCAAGACCACGGGCGAATCCCCGGGACTGTTCAGCTTCAATTCCGCCGGTGCGTGTCAGCAGTGCGAGGGTCGGGGCGTGATCATCACGGAGGTCGCCTATATGGATCCGGTGACCACCCACTGCGATGCCTGCGACGGCCGCCGCTTCTCCGATGAGGTCCTGGCCCACGAACTGCGTGGGAAGTCGATCGCCGATGTGCTGGCCATGTCGGCAGAGGAGGCGCTGGCGTTCTTCCCGGAAAAGGCGCTGCAGACCAGACTGCGCACCATGAACGAGGTGGGTCTGGGCTATCTGAGCCTGGGCCAGGCCATGAGCACCCTGTCCGGCGGAGAACGTCAGCGGATCAAACTCGCCACCTGGCTGCAGAACACGGGCAGCGTGTATGTCCTGGACGAGCCCACCACGGGCCTGCACATGTCCGATGTCGACACCCTGTTGCGACTGCTGGACAGCCTGGTCGACCGCGGCAACACCGTCGTCGTCATCGAACACAACCTGGACGTGGTCGCGCACGCCGACTGGGTGATCGATCTCGGCCCGGACGGAGGAAAGGACGGTGGTGAGGTGGTCTTCACCGGGACACCTGCCGACCTGCTCGGGCATCCGACCTCGCTCACCGGTGAGTACCTGCGCAAATACAAGGCGGCACAGGTTCCGACCCGAGTCCCGTCGGACCGTCGGTGACCGATGATCCGACGGAACCCACCGACGGATCGTGCCATCGGCTGCCGGGATGTGACCCCGATACGGGGCCGTGCCGGAAGGTCCCGGCCTCGCGTAGGCGAAGATCGATACATGAGTTGTCCTACATTCCCCGTCGACCACGGGGGCGACCGTCTCGACCTTCGGTGGAACCGATGCTAGGAGAAGGTATCCGGTCCGATCCGGAGGTGCAGGAGCAGATCGGGCGCCTCCGGGAGGTGTTGGGGTGTTCGGAGCTCGAGCCGGTCACGGTCGGCGGTGAGAGCCGGACGTACCTCATCACCGGTACCGATGACCTGGTCACCGTGCCGATCGGTTGGCCCGACCGAATGGAGCGGCACGACGATCTCGATCGACGGCTCCAACTTCTCGGGCGGATCGCCGACCGGGTCGACGTTCCCGTGCCCAGGGTGGTCAGGGCGCTCCCTCGGGAAGGCTGCTATGTGGTGCGTCGTCTTCCCGGCACACCGCTCAGTGATCTGCCGGCGCGGCAGGCGGCCGCGGTGGAGCCCGTCGGACGCGCCGTCGGTCGCCTGCTCGCCGAACTGCACACCTGGGACGCGGAAGCGTACGCCGATATCGCTCCCGTGGACGACTACACGCCGACGGACTGGCTCGACGAAACGGCGGAGCTGGTCCGCGACCTCGAACCGGTACTCGACGCCGCGCAACGCCGGGATGTGCGGGAATTCCTCGCTCGTCCCACGCCTCGGGCCGGTCGGAGCGCTTTCAGCCACAACGACCTGGGTATCGAACATATTCTCGTGACCGAGTCCGGACCACCACGTATCACGGGTGTCATCGACTGGGGTGATGCGGCGGTGACCGATCCCGCCTATGATTTCGGGCTCCTTCTGCGAGACCTCGGACCATCGGCGTTCGACAGCGCCCTCGCCGCCTACGCGGCGAAGATCGATTCCTTCGCCGATATACCTGCACGGGTGCCGTTCTACGCCGTATGCGCCTTACTCGAAGACCTGGCGTTCGGGCACGCCGATGCCCGGCCGGAGTACGTCGAGAAGAGTCTGCGCGGGTGGCGATGGACATTCGACACGGCACTCGGTCACACGCATTCCGGCTGATGCCCTCACCCACGACAGTGGCGGGATCGGGGCGCCGCATACCCCGAGGACCGCACTCGAGGGTGGGGCGCCGATTCGCAGGAGAGGAAACAGCCCCGGCAACACCTGGGTGGTGCTGTCGGGGCCGTGGTGGGCGGTCGGTTCAGCGGGGGGTGTAGGTCATGCAGCGTGCCGCGTGATTCCCGGAGCCCGGACCGACGTGGATCTCGCCGGCCGTGCATTCCAGAGCTTGGTTGTGGACGCAGTCGGCGCGCTGGCAGGCCCCGACCATACTGGTCACGGTGTCCAGGCCGCCCTTGACCGACATCGGGATGAACGTGGCGCAATCGGCGCTGCCGCCATGGCCCGCGACGCTGATCGCGTAGGCGTGGCACCCGCCGTGGTTGTAGGAACAGTCGTTGACTGTGCATTCGCTGACGTGCGGCATTTCCATGGTGGTCATGTGCGTGTCCTCCGAAGGTGTCGGCAGTCTTGCTCATGCGACTACCACCGTAGCCTGTTATATCCGCCCTGAGTGGCGCGCTCGGGCCGGCCTGCCCTCGTGTCCGCGTGGCTTGCCGAGGGGCGAACTCTCGATTGCCGAAGTGTAGCCGGAAAGTGTGGTGATGCCGTCCGTTCGCAGGGTCGGGTCGGTCGCGGCGGTTCGTCCGGCCGCCTGTTCCGACCCGGTAACTCGGGCCCGGCGATGAAGACGGTGTGTGACACGAAGGAACCGAACCGGGGTCCGTGCGGACGCGGCCGGAACGCCGATCTCGGACGGCCTTCCCGAAATCGTCACACTGGAACGTGTTGTAATCCTGAGGTGTCCGCGCGAAAGGAGTCGATACCGTGACGGCATACTTCGCCGTTCGAGGAGAACAGTACCTGCCTACCTCCATCGCGATCTCCTGGTGGTCACCGACCCAGGTCGGTGGGCCCGCGGTATGCGGCTTGCCGGCGCGTGAGCTGGAAGCCCGGCGACCGAGCGAGGAGTTCGTGCCCGCGCGGTTGACGGTGGATCTGTTCCGCCCGGTGGCCGACGAACCCCTGACGCTGCGGAGCACGGTGATCCGGGACGGAAAACGGATCTGCGTCGCGGACGCCGCCCTCGTCCAGGGGGACGAGGTGCGGGCCCGGGCCACGGTGGTGTTCCTGCGGACGGGGGAACTGCCGCCCGGACAGGTAGGGCAGGGCCCACCAGGAACTGCCGGTCCCACCCGAGGATCTGCCGCTACGCGGTTCGTGGCCGTTGTTCCGGAGCGCGGACGGAAGCTGGAGCCACGATTTCGCCGAGCATCAGAACGCCGAACGCAAATGCATCGGGCAGAGCCCGCCGCGACTGGTCGACGGGGAGACCGCCACAGGTTTCCAGCGGGCCGCGATGCCGGGCGGCAACACCAGCATGGTGTGCAACTGGGGTTCGCGGGGGATCGGCTATATCAATGCCGATATGACGTTGACGCTGACACGCGACCCGGAGGGGCCGGCGCTGGGGCTGTTGGCGCAGAACCATATCGCCGCGGCGGGTATCGCCGTCGGCACGGCCGTGCTGTACGACCGCAACGGGGCGCTGGGCACCTCCGTGGTGAGCACGGTATCGAACGCCAGGCGGCAGGTCGACCTGTCCGGTCTCTGATCACCGGCCGGGATCGAGGCCGCCGCCGGGTGGGTGATGACGCCGCGCGGCCGCGGTGGGGCTCACAAATCCGGTCGAGTCCTGTGCGCAGAACCGAACGGCCGAACGGACGGCCATCCGGATAGCGGTCTCATCGGGCTTGTTTCCGGTTGCCGAGACGATGCCGGCGAATGTCGCATGTCGCCGGTCCGGGGCCGGTACACCGGATCTTGTACGGTTTCCTGGGGGTACGTCGTGCTCATGGTCGGCGTGCAGTGTGGACCGAAAGGACGCGGATCCATGTCGACCGATACCGGCAAACCGGCAGGGTGCGTCCGTGACGGTCAGGCGGGGCGGTTCGTGCGCAGATTCGATTCGCCGGCCTTTGGTATCGCCACGGTGGTGTCGCTGCCCTTCCTGCTCGTGATGGGGGCGATGTGTGTAGCGCTGTACCGCGATCTGCGCGCCGATCCCATGATTCAACGGCAGCCGCGCGCCGCCGAACTCGTCGAGAGCGCGGTGGTGCGCGGGGCGGTTCGGCACGAGGGCGAGTTCGAACTGGTCACCGAGCCGGTGGGCGGGCCGGCCGAACCGGTCGAGGAGCTGTCGGCCGAGGCGGCCCGAGATCCTCGGGATCAGGCTCCGCGGCCGCGGTAGTCCAGGCAGACGCGGCCGCGCGGGGCGGCGTTGCGCGCGGGTGGTGCGCCGGCGTTCTGAGTGGCCTGAACATAGATCCGCAGGCCTTCGCTGATCTTGTGGGCCAGCGCCTCGAGCTGATTCGGGGACAGCGATTCGCCGAATGCCGCCGCGGCGAGCAGTCTTTCCCGCACCTGTTCGAGGTTCAGCCGAGCGAACGGGAGGGGCGCGAGTTCGGGCATGGGCAGACCATACCCGAACTCGAACAAATTTTCGATAGCGAGTCGCCGGCGCCTCGGCGGATCAGCCGATGACGGCGTTCATGATGGTGCCCGCGCTGGTGGCGACCACGCCGCCGATCATGGCGCCGGCCACCATCTTCGGCGACTGCAGCCCGCCGCCGGTCCATTTCTCCCAGGCGAACCGGCCGCCGGCATAGATGATTCCGCAGACGCCCGACAGCAGGACGAACCAGGTCAGGTACCGGACGAGCTGGAGGAACTTGTCGGAGATGGGGGGCGCTTCGGGGGTGGGATTGCCGATTTGCGCCAGCGTATCGGTAACGGCGGCCAGTATCATCTCGCAGCTCACTCTTATCCTGGGTGGGGCGGGAACGCTACCGAATCGTAGTCGGATTCGGGCGCGAATGCAGTAGGCATGCGCGGGGACGAATATATCCGAGCAGGCCATATAGCGCGAAAACCGCTGGGGGGCAACTACTTGCGCCGGGACCGCGCCGGTCGCGATGATGGAGGCGGGGCTCCGGGCTCGCCCGGGTTCCGTTCGTACCCGTATCCGGCGGCGAATCCGACCGGGGCACAATGCTGTCCATATCGCGCGCCGGTGCGGGGGTAGGTGGTACCGGAGAGGAATCGGACGTGAGCAGTATTTCGGCAGCGGTCGTGGACACCGTCACAATACTCGCGCAGATGGACGATCCCACCCCGCAACCGCCGCCCCTGGCCGACAAGGCCATGCAGTTCGTCCGGTACGCGACCTGGTTGGCCATGATGTCGGGCATCATCAGCATCATCTACGCCGGGGGGCGCTTCGCCTGGGAGAAATGGTCCGGCAGCGGGATGCAGTCGCCGAAGATGGTGGCCGGCGCCATGATCGGCGGCGTGGTCGCCACCAGCGCGGGCACCATCATGAACGCCGTGATCGGGGCCTGAGCCGCACGCGTTCGCCCTGCTCGGCTCGATCGCTTCCGGCTATCGCGCGGCTATAATCCTGGCAAGTCTCGAGATCCGCCCGAGCGGTAGCCAAGAGCAGGGAGAACGGGATGGGTGATAACGGGCGCGGCCCCGCGGACATCTCCCCGCCGCGTGGATCGGCATTCGCTCGGCATCCGATCACGCGACGTACCACACTGGGTGTGCTTGCGGCCGGTGCGGGCCTCGTCGCCTGTGGCCACGGTGGCGAGGGTGAGACCACCCCCTCCGGTACGCCCGCCGACCGGCAGCGAGTGGCCACCGATGCCTACGTTTTCGGGTACCCCTTGGTCCTGCTGGATGTGCTGCGCTCCTCGAACATCGGGGCCGCGCCGGTAAACCGACTCCGGCACGCCGATGCCCCGCCCACGCCGGAGCTGCGTGGAGTGATCCACGTCGACGTCGACACCCTCTACTCCGCGGCGTGGCTGGATCTGCGGCGCGAGCCGGTGCTGTACCGGATGCCGCCGGTCGAATCCGGACGGTACTGGATGACCCAGCTGGTGGATGCCTGGGCCAATACCGCCCACAGTCCCACCAGTGTGCGACCGCGGGTACCGCCCGGCAGCCCTCCGCCCTACACCTATGCCGCTATCGGACCCGGCTGGTCGGGAACGCTGCCCGAGGGGGTGACCCCCTTACCGGTCGGAACACCCGATGCGTGGTTCATCGGACGTATCGAGGTCCACGGCGAGGAAGATATACCCGCCGTCCGGGCCGTCCAGGACGGAATGCGTTTGGCCCCGCTGAGCGAATGGGAGTCGGCGGGCGATACGGGTTTCGACGTCCCGCCGCCGCAGGTCCTGGCCCAGGCGCCCACGGCGCAGCTCGAGAGGATGTACGCCCGCGACTTCTTCGAGCGTATGTGCGCCCTGATGGAGAAGAACCCACCCACCGTCGCGGACGAGCCGGCGTTGCAACAATTCGCCACCATCGGTATCCGGCCGGGCGGAGGACCGAGGGGTATCTCGGACGATGAACTCCAAGCGGGCGCGGCCGCCGGTATACGGCGTATCGCCGCCTATGTGGACCCGGGCACCCAACAGCGCAGCGGTTGGGTCATCAACACCCAGATCGGAAACTACGGCACCAACTACCTACTGCGCGCGACCACCGCGTGGCACGCACTCGGCGTGAACGTTTCGGAGGAAGTGCTGTACATGGCGCTGTTCCACAACGCCGACGAGAGGGGTGAAGCCATCCCGTTCCGGTTGCGTTTCGTACCGGGACAGGCCCCACCGGTGGATGCGTTCTGGTCGATGACCGCCTATGACGGCGATGGTTTCCTGATCGCGAACGCGGCGGAGATCTACTCCGTCGGACATCCGAGGCCGGTGCAGTTCGCCTCCGACGGGTCTGTCGAACTCGCCATCCAATACGCCGACCCAGGATCGTCCGTACCCTCGGGAAATTGGCTGCCCATTCCGGAAGCCGGTCCATTTTCGCTGCTTCTGCGTATGTACGCCCCGAAACGCGAAGCGCTCGAAGGTCTTTGGTCACCGCTACCATTGACGCAATAGCGCCGGCCGAGACGGCGGTAGGTCGACACGACCGGCGCGGCCTGCCGCTTTCACACCTGGGTGCCGGTCCGCGGCGGCGACGTATGACAGGTCGCCGCGTTCCACCACATCCGGGTGCGCCCGGTGCCCGGCGACAATCCCGGCACCCGGTTGTTCGGCCGTTATGTCCGGTGGCGCACCGGACGTGCCGCTGCCGTCACGGGACAGCGCTGATCGGGTTTGCCGACTCGGCCGGCCCGTCAGATATTGGCACCCTTGGCGCGATTGCAGCCCCGGCACAGGATCTGCAGGTTCGCCGCGCTGGTGGCGCCGCCGCGGCTGAGCGGAATGACGTGGTCGAACTCCAGGTAGTGGCTCGACCCGCATTCCACACAGCGCCCGCCGTCGCGCTGCCATACCTCGGCCTTCACCTCCTGCGGAATACTGCGGGTGTCGCGTTGCCCGGGAGCGAGCGCGAGACGCTTCGCGACCCGCAGCGCACCTTCGATCGTGGCGGCCACCTGGTCGGGGTCGGCGACGGCGAGTGTCGCGCCGCCACGGGCCGAGGTGGCGGATACGACGACCGTGCCCCGCTCCACGGTCACCGACACGATCCGTGACCATGCCAGTTCGACTCCCGAACCGCTACCGACGAACCGCAGTTTCTTGTTGCTGACGATGAGCCTGCCGTCGGAGAGCCGGGGGCCCTTGGCGAGCTGCCGAACCTGTGTCGCATCGATATCGAGATAGACCAGTTCCTCGGCGTCCAAGTGCAGATCCGGGGGGCGGACGGTGGGCAGATCCCCGGTCCGCAACCGTGTCAGGGCGTGGCCGCGCCGCATCCGGCCCCGCAGTTCCTCGATCAACGGACCGGAGAGGGCGAGCTCGGCGATCGCGTGTTCGAAATCGTCGTATTCCTCGGTCGATATCTGCCCGTCGGCGAACGCGAACGCCACCCGCCGCTCCACGTAGTTCAGGGCGAGAGGGTGGAGCGCGGTGCGGGCGGCGGATTCATCGATGCGCTGATAGCGCAGCGAGGCCCACAATGCGTCCCATTCGGCACCGCGCGGACCGGACCGGGTGAGCACCCGCCAGGCGCGGGTGTGCCAATGGGTGAGGAACTCCTCGGTGTCCGCCGCGCATGCCCGGCACGGATGGTGTCCGCCGAGGATCCGACGACGAAGCCGGGTGCCGCACCTCGGGCAGTCGTGAGGGTGGGCCGGTGCCGCGGGACGGGTGTCGTCCGTCCAGAGCTCGCCGTCCCACCAGCGCAGACGGGTGGGGTCGTCGGGATCGCGATGCCAATCGGCGCGCTCGGGGTTCGGCGGCGGAACCGGGGCGGGCGCGAGGTCGGGCACAGTGAGTCGGCGCAGGGTGACCGTGCCCGATATCCGGCGGGTCGCGTTCGGTCCGGTGGCACCGTCCCACGGCGGTGTGGCGGCGGGGTCCGTGGGGGAAACGGCAGGAACGGGACGCACCGTCGCGTCGGCCGACCTCGGCTGCTCGTCCAAGCGGTAGCGGGCCACGCCGGGGTGTACCTCCCCGGCCACTCGGGCGGTACCGTTCGGGACGCGCTCCGCCCCGGGCCGGCGCGGACCGAGCGCCGTGGCACTACCACCGGGATCGGCGGAGACCGGAGTCCGTGGCTCCGTGACGGCCGCGGCGCCGTATCCGTCGGAGGCGGTGGCATCCTCGTCCTCGACCCGGACACCGAATTCGGTGACGAGGCCGGCCATACCGGTGGCCCAGCCCTGGGCGACGGCACGGAACCGCCAGCCCCCGTCACGGCGGTAGAACTCCCCGAACATCATGGCGGACACCGCGTCCGGCTCGACGACGGCGAATTCGACAATCGGCCCGTCGACACCCGAGACGGTCAACCGCAGCCCGGCCAGATCGGCGAAGGTCCCCTCGTCCAGCGAACCGGAGATCACGATGCGATCCACATCCGCTTCGGTCCGCGGCAGTGAGACACTCAGCCGGGCCGTTCCCGGGGCGGGTGCCTGGTCGAGGACCACTGCCTGGGAGAGGTGCCGGGGTGCGTTGTAGAAAACCAGATCCCGATCGGTACGCACCGTCCCCTCGGCCCCGAGCAGCAGCGCGTGCGCATCCACCGCATGCCCTGACTGCCACGAAACAACCACGGCCAGAAGAGAAGTCGGTACCGGCGCGTTCGCGCCCTTGCTGAGTTCCATCGCAGTCGAACTATGCCACGTGCCGCCGACACGCCGTGCGGGCCTGCGGTTCCCGTCCCGCCGGCGCCGTGGCGCACCCTCGCGACATGATGTGGCAACCGGCCGAGTCCGCTCGTCGCTCAGCGTCCGACGGGGCCCGGGGACACCGCGACGCCCTCGACGCGCGGCGGGAAGACGACGGGCGGCTCCGGAAGCAGCGCACGGAGGGCGGCGCCGGCCTTGAGTACCATCTCGGCGTATTCGTCCTCGGGATCCGAGTCGAGGACGATGGCCCCGCCCGCCCCGATCTGCCACCGGCCGTCGTAGCTCACCGCGGTGCGGATGACGATATTGAGATCGGCGGTGCCGCCGAGGCCGAGGAAGCCGATCGTCCCGGAATACACTCCGCGTGCCCGGGTTTCCAGTTCGTCGATGATCTGCATGGTGCGGAGTTTGGGGGCGCCGGTCATGGATCCCCCCGGGAAGCAGGCGCGCAGACAGTCGACGACGTCGGTGTCGGCGCGCAGGGTGCCACGAATCGTGGACACCAGTTGGTGCAGCGTCGAATAGGTTTCGGTGACCATGAGCGCCGACACCCGGACGCTGCCGATCTCACAGACCCGGCCCAGGTCGTTGCGCAGCAGGTCGACGATCATCAGGTTCTCGGCCCGGGTCTTGGGGTCCTCGACGAGGCCGCGGCGCAGGCGTTCGTCCTCTGCGGGGTCGCTGCCGCGGGGAGCCGTGCCTTTGATGGGTTTGGTTTCCACGACGCGGGAGCGGTCGATCTTCAGGAAGCGTTCCGGTGACGAGCAGGCGATGTACAGATCGTCGAAACGCAGGTAGGCGGCATACGGTGCCGGGTTGCAGCGGCGCAGTGTCCGGTAGCGGTCGAGGGCGTCGGTGGTCGCCGAAAGGCTCACCTGGTCGGTCAGGCAGATCTCGTACGATTCGCCGGCGCGCAGTTTCTCCTGGCAGGCCCGGATATCGGCCAGATACCGCTCCCGGCCGCGGCCCAACAGAGCGGCCACCGCGGCGGGATCGGTGTCGATGTGCAGGGGCGCGGGGTTCGTCCAGGTGGGCAGGGTTTCCAGGATGTCGGCGGTGGTGCGTAGCCATACCGCGCCCGCCCGGTCACTTGCGGTCTCCGGGTGGGTCAGGGCGAGCAGATGGGTGCGACCGGCGGTGTGGTCGACCACGATCAGCCGGTCGGCGAAGATCCACTGGGCGTCGGGCATCGGCGCCCGGTGCGCGGCCGTCGCGCCGCAGTCGGCCTTGATCTCGTAGCCGAGGTAGCCGACGTACCCGCCGGCGAAATCGAACGGGAGGTCCGGCAGCGGGGTGTGGCGGACGCGCAATTGCTCGGCCAGATAGTCGAGGATGGTGCCCGGTACCTCGCTGGTGCGGCCGTCGCTCGAGGTGACGGTGACGGTCCCCGCGCCGACGCGGTAGCGCGCCACCTCGGCCAGCGGTCCGCTCGCGTCGCCGAGGAAGGAGAACCGGTCGAGTCCCGGTTCGATTCGTTCGCTGTCGAGCCAGAAGGCGGTGGGTGATGTTCGGTACAGGCGGAGAAAAGCGGCCTCGGTATCGATGGGCCGCTCGATCACATGCTGCCGGAGCCGCAGCCGCCCGGTAGGCCCGTAACCGGGTCTTGGTGCCGCTTCCACAGTCGATGAACACTACGCCGTAGGGCGGGCATGAACTGGTGTCGGCCGCCTTCAGTTTTGCCGGCCACGTCGTGCAGAATGTGAACCATGTCTGTTGCGCAGCCGGTCGGCGTGGATCGTGATCTGGTCGACTTCACCGTGGTCGGGAAATGGATGGAAGAGCAAGGGCTCACCCCCGGTGAATTCGAGGAGGTGACGGCGCTCGGCGGTGGAACCCAGAACATCATGCTGCGCTTCCGTCGCGGCGGTCGGGACTATGTGCTGCGGCGCGGTCCCGCGCATCTGCGGCCCAAGAGCAACGATGTCATCCGCCGCGAGGCGCGGCTGCTGGGAGCGCTGAACGACACCGATGTCCGCGCGCCCCGAGTGATCGCCGCCTGTGCCGACGAAACGGTACTCGGCGGCGCGGTGTTCTACCTGATGGAGCCGATCACCGGGTTCAACCCGCAGAACGA
Source organism: Nocardia brevicatena NBRC 12119 (assembly GCF_000308495.1). GTDB lineage: Bacteria > Actinomycetota > Actinomycetes > Mycobacteriales > Mycobacteriaceae > Nocardia > Nocardia brevicatena. Next base: position 23,451 of record NZ_BAFU01000037.1, read on the forward strand.
ACTGCCCGCACTGCACGCCGGCGACCCGGAGATCCGCAGGCAGATGGGTCTATCCGCCGTGGAGGCCATCGCCCGGCTCGGCTCCCTCGACTACCGGGCGCTCGGCCTGTCCGACTACGGCAAACCGGAGGGCTTCCTGGAGCGTCAGGTGGGCCGCTGGATGGGCGAGCTGGAATCGTATTCGTCCAACGAGGGCTACCCCGGGCCGCAGATCGACGGACTGGAACGCGTGGCGGACTGGCTGGAACGCAACCGCCCGGCCCAGTGGAAGCCCGGCATCCTGCACGGCGACTGCCATCTGGCCAACATCATGTTCTCCTTCCAGGGCCCCCAGGTGGCGGCCCTGGTGGACTGGGAGATGTCGACCATCGGCGACCCCCTGCTCGATCTGGGCTGGCAGATCGCGACCCGTCCCGAGCCCGGGACCACGGGCGCGGCCCTCATCGGCGCGCTCGGCGCGGCGGGCGGCCTGCCCACCGCCGAGGAGATGATCGTCCACTACGCGCAGTTCTCCGACCGCGATCTGGGCGCCATGACCTGGTACACGGTGCTCGCGTGCTTCAAGCTGGGCATCGTGCTCGAGGGCACCTATGCGCGCGCGTTCACCGGTAAGGCGCCCAAGCAGATCGGCGACTTCCTGCACGCCATCACCCTGGAACTGTTCGAGCGGGCCAACGGCCTTATCGAATGATCGGCTGTATTGGATTGCGCCGCCTCCGGCGGCGCGGGGTTGCGGCCCTGACGGGTCTCGCGTTTCAGCGCCCGAGACTCGCGCCTTCGGCGCATGCGCTTCGGGCGCTGAAACGCGAGACGGGCCGCAACCCTTGGGGGCCTCGTAAAACTCGGCGCGTGGGTGAGGGGCGCTGGGGTGTTCGGTTGCGCACGGTGGTTTTGTCGGGTGGGGTGGGGCGGGGGCTGTGGGGGTGAACAGGTTTCAGTTCTCTGGGGAGGGTTGGGGTGTATCGGGTGAGGAAATCTTTCTTACCCACTAGAACGTGTTCCATTTTATGTCGTAGTGTGGAGGCCGTCACATGAAAGTCCACGCATGCGAGAGGTCGGACACGATGAAGACGAAGGGCGCGATCCTGTGGGGGATCGAAGAGCCGTGGTCCGTGGAGGAGATCGAGATCGGCGACCCGATCGCCGGTGAGGTCCAGATCCAGCTGGAAACCGCCGGTATGTGCCACTCCGACCACCACATCGTCACCGGCGCCACCCCGATGCCCTCCTTCCCCGTCATGGGTGGGCACGAAGGCGCGGGGGTGATCACCAAGATCGGTCCGAACGTGCCGCCCGACCTCGCGGTCGGCGACCATGTGGTGCTGTCGTTCATCCCCGCCTGCGGCCGCTGTCCGGCCTGCGTCGCCGGACATATGGCGCTGTGCGACCTCGGCGCCGGACTGCTCTCCGGCCAATCGATCAGCGACGGCTCCTACCGCATCCACGCCCGCGGCAAGCACGTCATCCCGATGTGTCTGCTGGGCACCTTCGCGCCCTATATGACGGTGCACCACACCTCCGTGGTCAAAATCGACCCCGAGGTTCCGTTCGAGGTGGCCTGCCTGGTCGGCTGCGGTGTGCCCACCGGCTTCGGCTCGTCCACCCATGTTGCCAACATCATGCCCGGCGAGACCGCGGCGATCGTCGGCATCGGCGGGGTCGGCATGAGCGCGCTGCAGGGCGCGGTGCTGTCGGGTGCGCAGAACGTGGTCGCCATCGACCCGAACCCGTGGAAACTGGAACAGGCCAAGAAATTCGGCGCCACCCACACCTACGCGGGCATGGCCGAGGCCATCGCACCGCTGATGGAGGTCACCGAGGGTCGGATGGCCGAGAAGGTCATCCTCACCATGGGTGAGATGCACGGCGACTACATCGAAGAAGGTCTGATCCTCACCGCCAAGGCGGGCACCCTGGTCGTCACCTCGATGGGCCGGATGGACGCCTTCGACGTGAAGATGAACAACTTCCTGCTGTCCATGCTGCAGAAGACGGTCAAGGGCTGCATCTTCGGCGGCGGAAACGCGCGCCGGGATATTCCGCGGCTGCTGTCGCTGTACAAATCGGGTCAGCTGAACCTCGACGATATGGTCACCCGGTCGTACTCGCTCGAGGACATCAACCAGGGATACCAGGACATGCTGGCCGGCAAGAACATCCGCGGCATCATCAAGTACACCGACGCGGATAGGGCTTGATTGCACTGTGGTCGATGGCCCGCGCGTTCGCGTGGGCCATCACCCTGGGGGCCTCGTAAGGCTCGGCGCATCGAGGGGAGGGGGTGTACACAGGCGGGAGGTGCACCCGGAGGTGGGGTACGCACGGAGCGGGGGGCCTATGGTGTTCGTCCAGCGGGTTGGCGCAGCAAGTTTCGAATGGACCACGGCGTTGCGCGCGGCGCGAGGGTTCAAGTAGTGCCAGGATCGGATTATGTCGAAGGATGCCGTAGACCTGGTCGCGAAGTTGTCATTGTTCTCCGAGTACTGGTCGCCGAAGGTTGTGGCTCGGCTCAACGACTACGAGATCAAGCTCGTCAAACTCGAAGGCGAGTTCGTGTGGCATAAGCACGACACAACGGATGAGCTCTTCTTCGTGGTCGAGGGCGAACTGACCATTCGGATGCGTGACGGCGACGTCCGCGTGCGGCCGGGCCAGTTGTTCGTGGTGCCCAGGGGTGTCGAACACTGTCCCGTGGCCGACGGGGAGGTGCACGTGATGCTCATCGAGCCCGCGGGCGTTCGGAACACCGGCGATGCGGGTGGCCCGCTGACTGCGGAGTATGACGACTCGCTCGCCTGACAGCAGGAAACTGCACGCTGCATCCGCCCTGCCCCGAGTCCGGTAGGGCTGTTCGGTCTCGGGCATGGCGTAGCGGACGACGCAGCGGCATCGGGCCGGGCAGACGAGGGCAGCGTTCTTCGCGAGCTTCGACGGTCACCGATCAGGCATCGGCGGCCGGCACCCGCACCTGCGAAGAGGCATGTGTTCGGCCCTGTCCTTATCAGCGGTCCGTCGAGGCCACCGGCGCCCGGCGACACCACCCCCGGATCGTGCGTTCGACAGAGGCGAGAAGTCATCCCGGGCCCGGTGGCCGAGACCCGGTTACGGCCTGCGAAAAAGGTAACGGGGGCTCGGGACGGGAAGTCGTACGGAGAGGCCGAGGTGTGCCCGGAGGCGGGCCGGGGTGGAAATCGTGCCTCGAGGTAAGAACTCGTGAGGTGTGCCGGTCTTGTGCAGGCAGAGGGCCTCGATGGGTGAGGGTGTCTTGCGGGGAAGACGCGGGTTACGCACCGGGCGAAGGCTCCTCGTGGTGGTGGATGTAGGGCGTCTCGTAGGCTCGGGATGTGCGTGCACTCGAGAGGATCCAGGACTGGCCGGTTCGGCATGCCGCGGCCGGTGTGGTCGGTTGGGACGAGTCGGCGACCGTCGGTGACGTCGACCGTGTCTTCCCGCTGGCGTCGGTGACCAAACCGTTGGCGGCCTACGCGGCGCTGGTCGCGGTCGAGGAAGGCGCGATCGAGCTCGACCAGCCCGCGGGGCCGCCCGGTTCCACCGTGCGCCATCTGCTCGCCCATACCTCCGGGCTCGCCTTCGATACCACCGATGTCATGGCCGCACCCGGTGTGCGACGCATCTACTCCAGCGCCGGGTTCGAGGTGCTGGCCGATTTCGTCGCCGAGCAGACGGGTATCGCCTTCGACGAATATCTGCGGCAGGCCGTATTCGAACCGCTCGGGATGTCGTCGTCGGTGCTGGTCGGCTCGGCCGGGCACGCGGCCCGCTCCACCGTCGCCGATCTGCTGCGCTTCGCCGCCGAGCTTCTCGATCCCCACCTGGTATCGGCGCGGACCCATACCGAGGCCACCACCGTCCAGTTCCCCGGCAGCAACGGGGTCCTGCCCGGTTTCGGGTCGCAACGACCCAATGACTGGGGACTCGGTTTCGAGATCCGCGACGGTAAGTCGCCGCACTGGACCGGGTCCGCCAATTCGCCTCGAACATACGGACATTTCGGGCAATCGGGCACGTTCCTGTGGGTCGATCCGGAGATCCGGGTGGCCTGTGTCGCCTTGAGTGACGAGAATTTCGGCGACTGGGCGCGGCGGGAGTGGCCGCCGTTCAGCGATGCGGTCGTTGCCGAAACAACACGTTGACGCGACACGGCAGACGAGTAACACGTGTAACACCGGACACTCGAGTACACTCGGGCAACGCCCCCTGTCGACGAGCCGTTGGGGAAGACGTTACTCGTCGAATCGGAGGTGTAGGTGGTGCTCGGATCGAGTCAGTTCGCGGATGCGACGGCGGGTGTGGTCTACATCCATTCGTCGCCTGCCGCGCTGTGCCCGCATATCGAGTGGGCCCTGGCCGCCGCTCTCGGCACCCCCGCCAAGCTGCGGTGGACCGCTCAGCCCGCCGCCGCCGGCCAACTCCGGGCAACCAGCGACTGGATCGGCCCCGTCGGGACGGCCTCCCGGATCGCGCAGGCGTTACGCTCCTGGCCCGTCCTGCGTTTCGAGGTCACCGAGGACCCCAGTGACGGCGTCGACGGTGAACGTTACAGCTTCGTTCCCGCCCTGGGGCTCTGGCACGGTTCCATGAGCGCCAACGGCGATGTCATGATCGGTGAGATGCGTTTGCGCGCCATGCTGCGCGCGGCGCGGGAGCTCGACAAATACTCCGGATACGATCTCGACGCCGAAATCGACCGGGCACTCGGTACCCCGTGGGACGAGGATCTGGAGATGTACCGCACGGGGGGTGAGGGTGCCGAGGTCACCTGGTTGCGCCGGGATGTGGGGTAGAAGCCGATCGATCCGGCGTGCCGGCGAGGGCGGTCACCTAGCGGTGCTATTAGCCGAACAACCGATAAACCAAGCGGTTCCGCTCGGATCCGCTCCGTGCCGAGCGGTGGCCGGACGAACCGGTCATATGGTGTCCGGTGTGGTCTCCCAGCCGCCGAATCGGGCGATTGCCCGGAGAATGGCCGACCGCATGGTCGGACTGCCGGTGTGCCCGGAGTCCTCGACCACCACCAACTCCGCTTCCGGCCAGGCCCGAGCGAGCTCCCACGCGGTGCGCAGCGGGGCGGAGAGGTCGAGTTTGCCGTGGATGAGCACGCCGGGGATACCGGCCAGCCGATGCGCGTCACGGAGCAGCTGTCCATCGTCCAGCCAGGCGGCGCGCGCGAAATAGTGGGTGCATATCCGGACGAACGCCATCATCGCCGCATCCGGTTTGGTGCTGTATTGACCGGGGGTGCCGAGGGTTTCGTGCGCGATAACCGCATCCTCCCACCGACACCACTCACGCGCCGCCCGCTCGCGCACGTGGGGATCGGGGCTTTCCACCAGCTGCCGATATGCCTCGACCAGGTCGCCGTCCCGCCACTGCGCGGGCACCCCCGTACGAAACCGCTCCCATTCCTCGGGTAGCAGCCGTCCCACGCCCCGGTAGAGCCAGTCGATCTCCTCGGGCCGGGTCATCGTGACACCCACCAGCACGATCCCGGTGACCCGCTCCGGGTGGCGTTGAGCGTAGGCCAGGATCAGCGTGGACCCCCAGGAGCCACCGTAGAGCAGCCAGCGCTCGACTCCCAGGTGTTCGCGCAGCCGTTCCATATCCGAGAGCAGATGCTCGGTGGTGTTGTGGACCATGTCGACCATCGGGTCGGACGCGTGCGGCTCGCTCTCGCCGCAGCCGCGCTGATCGAAGAGCACGATGCGGAACACACCCGGATCGAACGATTTCCGCGCGCCGCGCCGCCCGCCGCCACCCGGCCCCCCGTGCACCACCAGTGCCGGTATGCCGTGCGGGTTGCCGCTGGTCTCCCAGTAGATGCGGTTACCGTCGCCGACGTCGAGCAGACCGTGATCGTAGGGGTCGATATCCGGAAAGGGCTCGAGCGGTTTCCGCTCGGTAGGTAGGGCCACAACCACCCAGGCTAACGGTGCCGAGGTGACGATGGGATATGCGGCGACACGCCCGCCTTCGCCGATGCGACGAGAACGAAGGCCCTTGTCGGTCCATTCGTGCCGTGATGGCCTACGCGCCTGGATACCGTCGAGGCCGTCCACGAACCAGTTCCTCTCACTCGCCGGCGCGGTCCTCGGTTACCCGGATGGTCACGGCTTGCGGGCGACGGCGCCCCAGCAGTTCACCTGTGCATCGTGCCACGACGGAGGTCGGATGCCAGTACCCGTCGAGGGCCGTGACGGTAAACAAGCCCAGCTCGCGGCGGCACCGATGCGGACCATGACCACAAGGTAAGAAACTGGGCTCCCGATTCCGTACTACGGCAACGGCACCCCGCGCAGCACCAAGGGCCCGCACGGAACAGCCACCACTCGCAACGGTGGGCCATAGTGGTACCACTGTGTACAACACCGCCAAACCAGCCGAGATCCCTTGAATACCGTAGCGGCGGCCGGAAACTACCACAGTCTGGTCAGCCGGGTCGCGGGAAGACTGCGAGTTTCGGATGCCAGAGCCCTACGAGATCAAACAGGCCATGGCCTTCGACCGCGACTACATCATGGCCGGCAACCGCCGCGAACAAGTCCGCCTCGCCGGCAACGCCGTCACCCCGCCGGCGGCCCGGGACTGGATGAGGCGGCCGTCCCCGTGGCGTATATGGAAGTTGTTCGCGATGTCGACCAGTGCGCCGCTGTCCTTCTTCGTCATGTGGTCCGTGATCACGTTGTGCCGGCGCTGTGCCAGGACTCGGCTCAACATCGCGAGTGCAGCCTGTTTCTGTTGTCGGCCCGCGTTTCGGGCGCGGAACATCGCGATGGCGTCGAGGACTTCGTTTGCTTCGTCGTCGCGAACTTTGCGCTGTACAAGGGCGTGCAAGAGGTCGGTTCGTCTCTCTCACCGGCAGTTGGGCATAACCGATCGTGGTCTGGGTATCACTGAGGGTGGTCGTGGTCGGCCGTCGCCACCGTCCAGGCTCACCCAGGCACGGCCGACCACACCGGCGGCGTCGACGCAGCTGCACCCCTATTGGACGACGCCGCAGCCGGTCCGGTCGCCGGCACCGCAGCGGCCGCAATAGCCGCAGCAGCGGGGCGTGGATCGAGGCCCGGCAGCGGCATCTGGCCGAGGAAATCGCCAAGGATCACCGCGCTATCGCCGAACGCGACGCTCTGCAGGCCAAGGTCCAGGATCTCGGTGCCCGCTACACCGACACGCAGCGCCGGTACCGGCGGATCGCCGAGGATCTCGCCTCCCGAGGTAGCGCACCTGGAGGACTGCACAGTGGCCCGGATGGTGCGCTGGATCGGGGGGACAATCGGTGGTGTTCTGCGGCCTGGATCGCCTCGTTGAAGGCTGTGACTGCGGTGTCTGGCTGGTTGATGGCGGCCAGAACTTCCCCACGGTCACTCGCTCGATGATCCTCCATTGTGGGGCCGATGGCGTTCCGGTCACGGTGAGGTCGGCCAGTCGGCCGGCCTCCATGGCCCGGCCGGTGCCGAGTAGCCCCCGGATTTCGATCTCACGCAGTGTGAACGGTTGGAACAGCAAGCCGCTGTGTGTATTCCGTTCCAGGAGGTGTTGGTAACGGCCCAACGCGGAGTCGAACGCTTCGCCGTCTCCGAGTTCGCCGGTGGCCCCGCACAAGAACGTCAGGGTAGCTCCCTGGTCGGTGGGGGTGTAGGACATGGCCAACGACTGTTCCAACCGTGCGATGGCCGCGCCGATGTGGCCGGCCTTGTGGAGCTCGTTGCCGTGCATACGTAGGGTGTGAGCGTGGAATGCTGGATCGTCGAGGTGAGTCGCGATCTTTACCGCCTGCCCGGTCCAGCGTGCAGCCGACGCGAGACGTTCCTCCGGCAGTACGGTGCCCAGTGAGACGCTCAGCGCTACCCTGGCTTGTGCCAGGAGGATAAGGCTATCCCGCTCCATATGACCCTCCGCGGCCCTGGCTTCGAGTCGGGCCACCAGCGGCCACAGTTCGTTGACCGCTTCGACGGCGTGCCCGGACTGGCGGGCGATTTCGGCCAGGCGCACGGTGCTGTCTCCGGACTGGAGCATGGTCCGGAACTCGGCATCATCCACGCCGGTGACACCCAGAATGTGCGGCGGCAGGCCGAGCCGCCCGGCGATATGGCGGCGGGAGGCTATGTCACCGATTGCCCGGCGCCCGGTCTCGATCATCGACACGTAAGACTTGTCGTAGCCGAGCACATCCGCCAGCGCGGCCTAGTTCATGCCGTTTATGCGACGGTAGGCGCGAAGGATGGTCGGTAGGTCGCGAGTGGCGATGGCGGTCGCGGCCTCCGAGGTCGCCCACAACCACATTGCGGAGACCATCGGCGCGGCGCGCACCGGTGCCGGGCTCAGGCTGATGTTGGCGGCGCAGGTGGGGCACACAGGCTCGGCCGTATATCGGCTGACGATCACGCCGCACGCCTGGAACCTGTCGCCGTTCATGCCGTCCCCTAGATGCTTTCGGCCGCTCGCAGCTGAGCGAACCACGTCATGATGGAACGCTTGTAGCCGTCCGGCATGTTCAACTCGGCAATATCGTCCTCACCGAACAGCCCGACTTCCTTGTGCTCGTGGGACAGCACGGGATCAGCGTCAGTATCCGGGTAGCAGCCGTAGGTCACGATGAACACGTGCTTTTCGGCTTCGTTGATGTAGTACACCCAGGAGTCCAGTATCGGACCAGTGGTCACCGGCCACTGGGTTTCCTCGGTGATCTCCCGGGCCACACACTCTTCGGGGGTTTCATCGGGCTCGATTCTGCCGCCTGGCAACTCTCATTCCTCGCGTTCGTTCTTCAGCAGCAGCGCCCGGTCGTTGCGGACGACGACGCCTTTGATCGAGATCGAGTACATGTGCGGTACATGACCGGAGGCAGTCATGGTCGCGACGCTAACACCGTCGGAGGTTGATCGGTCGGGATGCTCGAACGTGAGTACCTCTACGCCCCGTCGACCTCGGCGGGTAGGCACCCGTTCGACCATCGGGCATAGGTATAGGCCGGGTTCACGGTGATGACATCGGCAATGGATACCAGGGTCCGTGGCACGATGCCGTCGAAATGCTCGAGACCGGGAACGAACAACGCCTCGACCCCGGCCGACCGATCGCATGCGCCAGCTCGCCTATCGGGTCCTCGGTGAACTCGTCGAATACGATTGTCTTGCACAGGTCGTACCCGAACCGCTTGGCCAGACTATGTATCTGCGCTTCGTCCCACTGCTGATGAACGCCGGACTTGTCTTTCCGCAGATATCCAAGCGCCTTTGATCTAGTCACGTGATTCTCCCTGTCATTCCCCTGCTATTGGCCGGCGGTATCTAGAAATCCCCAAATAGTTCGGGCTACGGGCGTTCCCTCAGGCCCTCGGCGATGCGCTCCAGAAGTTCCACGTCGTTGCACGCATCGGCATCCACGCGGGTTCCGATGAGTTCCCATATACCCAGCGCGGTCACGATCGCTTGCGAGCGCATCGATACCCGGACCGGCAACGGTGGTTGCTCGGTGTAGCTCATGGTGTCCCCTGTCGTCGTCCCCTACTGCTGGAAGGCACTCGGCGCCGGGGCAGTCGGATCAACCCGGCGCCGAGTGCTACCTCGACGCTATGGAGGGATAACGGGGTTCCCTTGTCCTAGAAGGACAGATGGGTTCAGTTCGTTCGCGGGCCGAGCTCGGGCGCGATGCCCAAGCGCCAGGCCAGTCCGCGCAGTTCACGGCCGCCCGCGTCTCGACGCGCCGACCGCAGCCGATCGGCTATCGCCTCCCGAACGAAGAAGTCGCTGCGGACCCGTTGTGGTGTCAAGTGTTCCGCCTGCAGCAACAGCGAGATCCCTCGGTCGCTGTATCGAGGCTCCATCAGCAGCGCACGCCCGGCTTCGGTGTAGAAGCTGGCGCGCCGTACCGGGCTGGGAATGGCGTCCACGGGCACATCCGCCGCACGCTCTACCGCCTGCACACCGTCGCCGAGTTCGAGCCCGATCGAAGCCCGCCAGAGTGCGACATTGATCCGACCGAACCAGACACCGCCGAACCCGCCCACGTCGCCGGTCATCCGGTCGGCAATGGCCGCTGCCTCACCCAAGTGCGTCTCGGCCGTCGCGCGGTCGGATTGGACAGCCGCGGCAAGGGCCGCATTCAAGTGCAGCATCCCATAGCACTGGATGACGTTCTGGTCGTCCAGATGCCCGGTCAACCGGTCGGCCATCTCCACCGACCGCTGATACTGCTGCGTGCGGGAGACCTGCCCGACCGAGTGACCGCGCAGCCACACCGCGAATCCGAGCCACAACGGCGAATCCAACTCCTCAGCGCACTGCCGCGCCGCCTTCACAGCCAGCAGCGGCAAACCGCGACCGGCCAAGCTCTTGGTCGTCCATGCTGTGGACTGGTAGCACACGATCAGCGCCAGGAGTACCTCGTCCCGCAACTGCGGGTATGTCAGATACGCGGCGTGCAACTCCCCCAACAGACGCGGCGTGAGAGCGCCTTGAGCGGCGTAGTCGGCCGCCTGCGTGCGGTCCTGCAGCTGCTTCAAGTCGGCTTCGATCTCCGGCCACGATCGCACCGGGACGCCCGGGTCTTCTCCGAGTTCGCAGACCTCGAGCGCATCTTCGAACGCGACCAACGTCGCATGCGCTTCAGGGGAAGGACCGTTGGTCATCTCCCATGGTCGACCCGTGAACTCCGAGGGCGCCACCCGCAACGCATGCGCTATCGCTTCCAAGGTGCGCCTGTTGGTCAGGGCTTGCTCACCACGTTCGAGACGGCCCAGGTACCCAAACGACAGCCCCGCCAGCCCCGCCGCCGCCTCGAGACTCAGCCCGCGCCACGACCGGATCTCACGCAGCCGACGCCCTACCTCATTGGGCGGGATATCTCCCATAATCCGAGGCTACGGCCCAGCAGACAGGACGTACAGGGTGAACCGTCGACTTATCTGGAGAGCAGCAATTCGTGGTCGGGGTCAGCTGCCATCAGATAAGTCGACGGTTCAGTAAGACCCCCGCCCTATCCCAGAAGCACTACCCGACGAGGTTCTATACCGAGAAATGCTCGGGTGGGCAGACTTCGGTTGATCGAGGGCCGGCCGTACGCCGCTCCAGCGCTCGCCCGATGAGCGCTCGGGCGGCGTCGTTGTAGGCGGCCTGTTCGGCGAGCAGGGTGAAGGTCTTCTCGTGCAAGGCGATTTCGGACGGCCGGGTGATGGTCAGCTCGGCGCTGACGGTCTCGATGATCACCTGGGCGCGGTCGTAGATGACGAAGTTCGTCGCCGGGGCGCGGTACTCGGCGTCCAGCGGGAGCACGCCGAGCCGGACGTTCGGGCGGTCCAGTTCGCCGAGGAGGTGTTCGAGCTGCGCGGCCATGACCGCGCTGTCACCGACCGTCCGGTGTAGCGCCGCCTCGCCGACGAGGATGTGGAAGCGGTGCCCGGCGCGCTGGAGGACGCCCTTGCGGGCCATCCGCATGGCCACGGCCTCGTCCAGGTCGTCACGGCCGCCGGTGATGGCGATGCAGGCGCGCAGGATCGCGCGGGCGTAGTCCTCGGTCTGCAACAGGCCGGGCACGGTGTCGGGCTCGAACCAGCGGATGAGCCGGGTCTCGCCTTCGAGCTTGATCGACTGGCGCTGCCGGTGCGCGTGCCCGGCGGCTACGGTGCGCTGCCACTGCAGGTACATCGCGCGCAGGTTGCGCAGGCTCGCTACCAGGTCATCCAGGACGTTGAGAGCGCCGCACGCCTCGCACCAGACGGCGAGGTCGGCTTCGGACGGCGCTTGCTTCCCGCGCTCGATGCGGCTGATCTTGCTGGAGTGCCAGCCGCATCGAGCGGCGAGATCGACGCCGGACAGGTGGGCGGCCCGGCGCAGCTCCCGAAGGCGTGCGCCGAGCGCGGCCCGTGCGTCATCGACAGCTCTCACGGCACGTGCGCGTACTCACTGTCGGCGTACCGGGCGTGGTTGATCCCCTTCGGCCACAAAGTCGCCCGTGCCTGCACACAGCGGGAGACGATACCCGGGTCGGTGGTGATGGACAGGCCCATGAACTCTCCCGTCTCGGCGAACGTTGTGAACGCAACCGTATCGTCATCGAACAGCCAATAGTCATCGCCCGGCACCTCGGCCGGGTCGGTGAGGTGGCGCGGTAGCCACCGCACCGCCTCACCGACCAGCAGGCGGGTGGGCGTCTCGCTGAGCAGCCACCGCGTGTAATCCGAGTGCGGGACGGTGACCACGCGCAGCCGTTCGAGCGCGACGCCGCGCCCGGCCGTCTCGACCATCAGGTCGTCCCACGCCTTCCACGACGCGGGCTGTTCCTCCGGTTCGTAGGTCTCCCCCGCCTGCCAGCGCCGCAGCGCTTCGATTTCATCGGCCACGCCGTAGGTGTCCTGCACTTCCAGGTGGAAAGCATACCGGCGGGCCGCGCGGAACAGCGGCCCGAATATCCCGTCACCGGTTACGTGGAACATCAGCGCACCACCACGGCCGTCTCGTCGTCATCGAGCGTGAGTTATGCGAGGACTTCCGGCGCGGTGACCGGCTCGCCGCTGACCAGGAACGCGCCGGGGGCGTCGGTGGCCTCCACGGGCAGCTTCATGCCCGGCTCCAGCCAGTCGAGTAGGGCGTGAGGAACCAGCACGGTTCCTGTCCGGTCGGTGATGTTGCCTTGGATCACCAGCTCGCCCGTCTCGGCGGCGTACACCGCCGGGCAGGAGCCGTGACCTGAGCCAGAGCCGACGTGGCGAAGTTTGAGGTGAGAGCGCATTGTGAGATCGTCCTTTGCGATTGAGGCGAATGTACCTCGCAATGGTCGCCGTAGAAGCGCTCAGCTCACAAGGTTACGCGCAAAAATACGCAAAGTCGTATCGGGTCCAGGCAGCACCTGCCTAGCGTGTCGTTTTACGCCCCGTCGTCGGGTGCGACCTCGAATCCCCGGCGGCGGGTGCACGCCAACGCGACAACGGGAACAGGGGCCGGACGATGGCAAATGACAGGCCGAAGGCAATCGGGTTCGTCAACAAGCGGGTGGACGGCTACGGAGCCGATATCGGCCGGGTTGCAGAAGGGGCCGGATACCGGCTGGTGTGGACGGTCAACGTCGATGTCAGCACGCTGCCCGCTGCTCCCATACTGGCCTCGGCGGTCATGGAGCACGACGCGCAGGCTGTGGTGGTTCCGTCCTTCGAGCACATAGACCCGCTGCGGCACCTCATCACCGATATCGCCGCGCTCGTCACGCCGATGTACCACTGCCCGCGTGGGTATCGGTGGCCCATGATCGACCTGGAGCGGCCGTGTTCGCGGCCGGGTGGGTGGCCGTGATCGGCCTACCGCTGGGCGTGGTCGCCGCCGCAATCCTCTGGCCAGAGCGATGAGCCATGCCGGGGCAACGGTGTCGGAGGTAGACACAGCTCATGGGCAGCGAGCAGAGCCGATCACCTCGTCTTGATCGCTGTGATGAGCAAGACGACAGGGCCTATCGTCTTGATAGTCTGCCCAGGTCAGAGGCTTCTCGGTGTATTCGCGCCGGGATTGCCTGACCACGACCTTCCGTCGGGGTGGTAGGGGCAGCGCGCGTGCTCCAGGGTGCCGGGTGTCGATGACGGCGAATCCATGAAGGAAGGTACCCACTGCCCACAGTTGTCGCATGAGGTGAAGCCGCCGAGACCTACCTTGCCGAGGCCGTAGAGCACCGCGACCCGGTCCGAAACGTGATCGAGAACGCCAACGGCCTCTTCGAAGGTGAACGGCTGGTTCCGGGCTTGGCACCTCGCGCAGTCGCAGTCGCCACCCTCTGGCGGCCGTTGCAGGTACTCGAGAAGTTGCGTGCGGCCTCCATCCGCCAGAACCCCGTCGGTATCGGCGTAGGTGCAGCGTTCGACTGCGCACACCGCCCGGTCGACACCGCTCGGTCGGGGCGCTCTCGTTTTCCATGTCGGTCAACCTAGTCTGCGACGTAGGTACTGGGACAGGGCGTAACGGCTCCGGTCTCGGCGCGGCGAGCCGAGACCAGCGGTGAGCCGAACGTGACACGATGCCCGACCGCGTGGACCAGCACGTCATGCGCGATCATGAGCGCGGCGAGGCTGTCGGGCTGGTGCTGTCCGGCGTTCCGGGTCACCGCAGCCTATTCGAGCGTAGGCAGGGACCGGCGATCCGGCAGCGATGCCAAGCGTGTGCGCTGTCGGCGTACCCGTGGATACGGTGACTATTAATGCGAGTGCTCGTACGGTTTGATTCAGCATTCGACGTGGGTTGCGTCTCTGGTACTTAGGTTGACGGTTAACCATGCCGACTGCCCCACGAAACTCTGTTGGGGCAGCCCCTCTACTGCAAAAGCAGGGCATCTACCTGTAGATTTACTGGTGGGCGCAGACGGGTTCGAACCGCCGACCGCTGGTGTGTAAAACCAGAGCTCTACCACTGAGCTATACGCCCTTGCCACCCCGGGAGGTCCCGGGGAACGGACTATGAATTTAGCGCGGCGAGCGCTTTCTCCCAAGCCGCCTGGTCACGGGCCTCGCCGGGGCCGTTCATCTCCGCGAAACGGATGACGCCTTCGGTGTCGATGACGAAGGTGCCCCGGTTGGCGATCCCGGCGTCCTCGTTGAAGACGCCGTAGGTCTGGGCGATGGCGCCATGCGGCCAGAAGTCGGACAGCAGCGGGAAGGTGTAGCCCTGTTCGGCGGCCCAGATCTTGTGGGTGGGGGAGGGGCCGACGGAGATGGCGAGGATCTCGGTGCTGTCGTTCTGGAATTTGGGCAGTTCGTCGCGGACCCGGCACAGCTCACCCTGGCAGATGCCGGTGAAGGCGAGGGGGTAGAACACGAGCAGGACGTTCTTCTTCCCCCGGTAGTCCGAGAGGGTGACTTCCTGGTTGTTCTGGTCTTTCAGGGTGAAATCCGGCGCAACAGTGCCGACCTCGAGTGGCATGGGTGGACCTCCGTCGTATCGGGTTCGTGCCGCGGGCAGCACAAACCCATCGAACCATGTGTGGGGGCGTCGGCTCAGGCCGGGTCAGCGCTGTTTCGACGGCGCCTTGGGCTGTACCAGGCGGCTGCCGGACCATTCGCCCAATTTGATGGCCGAGGTCTGGGTGAGGCCGGCGGTGGGGGCGGCTTCGGCGATTTCGCTGGGGTCCACGTGGCCGGGGTTGCCGGTCTTGGGGGTGAGTACCCAGATGAAGCCGTCCTCGGACAGCGGTCCTATCGCCTCCATCAACTGGTCCACCAGGTCGCCGTCACCGTCTCGCCACCAGAGCAGAACGACGTCGATGACCTCGTCGGAGTCCTCGTCCAGCAGTTCGCTGCCGATTACCTCCTCGACGTCGGCCCGCAGGTCGTCGTTGGTGTCCTCGTCCCAGCCCAGCTCCTGGACAACCATGCCGTGGGTGATGCCAAGCTTCTGAGCGTAATTCTGCGCGTCCGCCGCGGCGACCACGGTGGCGTCCTCCTCAACTCCCGACTACAGATAACTGCAAGCGAACATTGTTATCGGCCCCAGCGCAAGCCGATCGGGCCAATCGAATTCTGCTTGTTGTCTCGACATGCCCGATGACCGGCCCGAATGCCGCCGATCAGGTGGGGCAGGCATCCCGGACGGCGTTTCGCGCGTCGTTCACCCGCCGGCTGGCGTCGTTGAGCGGCCCGACCGGGGCGGTGTAGGTCATCTCCTTGGTTGCCCGGGCGAGGGCGCGGGCCGCGTCGACGTACTCGGTGAACTTGACGGCCAGGTCCGAGGGCAGGTTCGGGCCGGCGGTGTTGACGCCGGTTTCGACCTTGGTGGCGGCGTCTTCGAGGGTGGTGACCGCGGTATCGCGTTTGGGCGTGTAGTCCGGTGCGTTGGCGTCGTGGGCGTCGACGAACTCGTTGTATTTGGTCACGCCCAATCCGGTGGTCACCGGGAATTCGTTGCAGTTGTCGGCGATGGCCTTGTCTCGGGCGGCTGCCTGCCGGGACGAGGTGGCGGCCGCGGACGACGAGGCTGCTTCGCTCTTGTAGGCCGCCAGATCGCCGGCATTGGGCGTGGCCGCGCCTTCGACCTGGTCGGCGCATCCCGCGATCGTCGCGCCGGCGGCCAGTGCCGCGGCGGCGGCCACCAGTCCTATCCGGCGCGGATGCAGCAACTTCATCGTCCTCCCCACTCCTCGGTACAACTCCAGCGTCCTGCCTGTCGAACGGTACTGGATTCGCGGCTGAGATGATGACCTGGGACGCGCCATCGGCAAGGATGGATGGTGCATCCGAACATTTCGTAGACGGGTGGTGCGCACACCAGCGGACCACCCGGGGTTACCGAAGCCATCAGCTCGCCCACCCCCTGTACGAGGAGCAGTTTTGACCGATCTGATCCACTCTTCCGCTCCGGCGGAGCACGCTGCGTCCGACTCCACTCCTGTGCGCGCCGCGAACGGCGCGAGCCCCGGTCCGCCGGCGGGCGGGCGGGTTCGGGTGATCCGCGAGGGAGTGGCGTCCTATCTACCGGATATCGATCCGGAGGAAACCAGTGAATGGCTCGAATCCTTCGACGACATGCTCGAGCGGGAGGGTCCGGGCCGGGCGCGCTATCTGATGCTGCGCCTACTCGAGCGCGCCGGTGAGCGTCGGGTGTCGATCCCGTCGCTCACCTCCACCGACTATGTCAATACCATTCCGACCGAGAACGAACCGTGGTTCCCCGGCGACGAGGAGACCGAGCGGCGGTATCGGGCCTGGATCCGCTGGAATGCCGCGATCATGGTGCATCGCGCGCAGCGCCCGGGGATCGCGGTCGGCGGACATATCTCGACCTACGCCTCCTCGGCGGCACTGTACGAGGTCGGGTTCAACCATTTCTTCCGCGGCAAGGACCACCCCGGCGGCGGTGACTCGATCTTCATCCAGGGTCATGCCTCGCCCGGTATCTATGCCCGCGCGTTCCTGGAGGGCCGGCTGAGCACCGACCGGCTCGACGGGTTCCGTCAGGAGTACAGCAAAGGCGGCCTGGGCAGTGGGCTGCCCTCGTATCCGCATCCGCGGCTGATGTCCGACTTCTGGGAGTTCCCGACGGTGTCCATGGGCCTGGGCCCGATGAACGCCATCTACCAGGCGCGGTTCAACCACTATCTGCACGACCGCGGGATCAAGGACACCTCCGAACAGCATGTGTGGGCGTTCCTCGGCGATGGTGAGATGGACGAGCCGGAGTCGCGCGGTCTGGCGCATGTGGCGGCCATGGAGGGTCTGGACAACCTGACCTTCGTGGTGAACTGCAATCTGCAGCGTCTCGACGGCCCGGTGCGCGGTAACGGCAAGATCATCCAGGAGTTGGAGTCGTTCTTCCGCGGTGCCGGCTGGAATGTCATCAAGGTGATCTGGGGCCGGGAGTGGGACGCGCTGTTGGGTGCCGACCGTGACGGCGCGTTGGTGAACCTGATGAACACCACCCCGGACGGTGACTACCAGACCTACAAGGCCAATAACGGCGCCTACGTGCGGGACCATTTCTTCGGTCGCGATCCGCGCACCAAGGCGCTGGTGCAGGACCTGAGCGATCAGGAGATCTGGAACCTCAAACGCGGCGGTCACGACTACCGCAAGGTGTACGCGGCGTACGCGGCGGCGCTGGCCCACAAGGGGCAGCCGACGGTGATCCTGGCCAAGACCATCAAGGGCTACACCCTCGGCAAGCACTTCGAAGGCCGCAACGCGACCCACCAGATGAAGAAGCTGACCCTGCAGGACCTCAAGGACTTCCGTGACCTGCAGCGGATCCCGATCAGCGATGCCGAGTTGGAGAAGGACCCGTATCTGCCGCCGTACTACCACCCGGGTATGGAGGCCCCCGAGATCCAGTACATGCTGGAGCGTCGCAAGGCGCTGGGCGGGTTCCTGCCGGAGCGCCGCACCGATGTGAAGCCGTTGAAGCTGCCCGGCGACGAGGCGTACAAGACGGTGCGCAAGGGTTCCGGCAAACAGAACGTCGCCACCACCATGGCGCTGGTGCGGCTGATGAAGGAACTGCTGCGCGACAAGGAGATCGGCAAGCGGATCGTGCCGATCATCCCCGACGAGGCCCGCACCTTCGGGATGGACTCGTGGTTCCCGTCGTTGAAGATCTACAACCGCAACGGCCAGCTCTACACCTCGGTCGACGCGGAGCTGATGCTGGCCTACAAGGAGAGCGCCGTCGGGCAGATCCTGCACGAGGGCATCAACGAGGCGGGGTCGACGGCGTCGTTCACCGCGGTGGGTACCTCCTACGCCACGCACGGCGAGCCGATGATCCCGCTGTACATCTTCTACTCGATGTTCGGGTTCCAGCGCACCGGCGACGGCCTGTGGGCCGCGGCCGACCAGCTGGCCCGCGGGTTCGTCCTCGGGGCGACGGCCGGCCGCACCACCCTGACCGGTGAGGGGTTGCAGCACAACGACGGGCATTCGCTGTTGTTGGCCTCCACCAACCCGGCGGTGGTCTCGTATGATCCGGCGTTCTCCTACGAGATCGCGCATATCGTTCGCGACGGTCTGCGCCGCATGTACGGCGGCACTCCCGGTGTCGACGGGTTCGGCGGGGAGAACATCTTCTACTACCTCACCCTGTACAACGAGCCCTACCAGCAGCCGGCCGAGCCCGAGGGGCTCGATGTGGACGGTCTGCTGAAGGGCCTGTACCTGTACCGGCGGGGTGGTGAGGGGCAGGCGCGGGCGCAGATCCTGGTCTCCGGGGTCACCGTGCCCGACGGTCTGCGCGCCCAGCAGCTGCTCGCCGAGGACTGGGGGGTGGCCGCCGATGTGTGGTCGGTGACGTCCTGGGGCGAGCTGCGGCGGGAGGCTTTGGCCAAGGAAACCGAGGCCCTGCGGCATCCAGGTACCGATCCGGGCACGCCGTATGTCACGCAGGCGCTGTCCGGGGCCGAGGGGCCGTTCGTGGCCGCCTCGGACTGGATGCGGGCCGTTGCGGACCAGATCCGCCAGTGGGTGCCCGGCGACTACACCACCCTGGGTACGGATGGTTTCGGTTTTTCCGATACCCGTCCCGCCGCCCGCCGGGTGTTCAATGTGGATGCCGAGTCGATCGCGGTGGCCGCCCTGGCGGGGCTCGGGCGGATGGGCCGGATCGATCCGGCGAAGGCCGCCGAGGCCGCCGCGCGCTATCGCATCGACGATGTCTCCGCCGCGCCGAAGTTCACCGCCGGCGGTGCCGGGGACGCGGAGTAGTACAACATCAGATGATGGAACGTAGACCGCCGCGGCCGCGCAGGGTCTCCGACACGTCGTCCGCACACGAGGTGTACCTGCCGACAGGCGCGCTTTCCCCGAATCGGCAGTCCCGGGATCCGCTGCCGGACACGTTGCTCAAACGGGTCAAGCAGTTCTCGGGCCGGCTGTCCACCGAGGCGGTGGGTTCGATGCAGGATCGGTTGCCGTTCTTCGCCGATCTGGACGCCGCGCAGCGTGCCGGTGTGCAGATGCTGGTGCAGACCGCGGTGGTGAACTTCCTGGAATGGCTCCAGGACCCGGACAGTGATATCCGGTTCAGCCTGGACGCCTTCCAGGTGATTCCGCAGGATCTGGCGCGGCGGCTGACACTGCGCCAGACCGTGGACATGGTTCGGGTGGCCATGGAGTTCTTCGAACAGTGGCTGCCCGCGCTGGCGCGCAACGATCGCCAGCTGGTCGCGCTCACCGAGGCGGTGCTGCGATACGGGCGTGAGCTCGGTTTCGCGGCCGCCTCGGTGTACGCCAGCGCGGCCGAGTCGCGCGGCGCGTGGGACACCCGACTGGAGGCGTTGGTGGTGGATGCGGTGGTGCGTGGCGATACCGGCCCCGACATGCTGTCGCGGGCCGCCACCCTGAATTGGGACGCCACCGCGCCCGCCACGGTGCTGGTGGGTACCCCACCGCGGGATCAGGGTGTCTCGGTGGTGGGGGCGGTGCACACCATCGCGGCGCGGCACGGACGGGCCGCGCTGGCCGTGGTGCAGGGTTCGCGGCTGGTGATGGTGGTGAGCGGACATTTGGGTGATGCGCCGCAGACGTCGCCGTTCATGGTGGATCTGCTGGGTGAGGCGTTCTCCGAGGGACCGGTGGTGATCGGCCCGACCACCCGCACCCTGGGCGCGGCGCATGCCAGTGCGCTGGAGGCGCTGGCCGGGATGGAGGCGGTGATCGGATGGCGGGCCGCTCCGCGGCCGGTGCACGCCGCGGAATTGTTACCGGAACGCGCCCTGTTGGGGGACCGTGCTGCGGTCGACACGTTGATCGAGTACTTTGTCCTACCGTTGGTGTCGGCGGGGGCGGCGTTGGCGGATACCCTCGACGCCTATCTGGACAGCGGCGGAGCGGTCGAGACCTGTGCTCGGCAGCTGTACGTTCATCCAAATACGGTGCGTTATCGGCTCAAGCGAATCGCCGAGATCACGGGTCGTGATCCGTTGAATCCGCGGGACGCGTATGTGCTCAGAGTCGCCGCCACAGTAGGCCGTCTGACACGAACCCGTAACGATTCGTCAACATCTTCCTCGGAGGTCACATACGCCCCACTGGATAACGAGGGGGTGTAACGCCGACGGCAAAACGGTCGATCCGGACATCTCGCAAGCTGTTTTGTGGGGATCACACAAAAGCAGTCGGCAAGCTTCGGTGGCGTCGACATCACCGCGATGCCGCTTCACAGTGTTTTCTTAGGTACGTGATCGCGTTGTTCGCCCCTGGACAGGGCTCCCAGACACCCGGGATGCTCGAGCCGTGGCTCGACCTTCCCGGCGCACATGACCGCCTCGCGCTGTGGTCCAAGGCCTCCGGCCTGGACCTGGTCCGGCTAGGCACCACGGCCGCGGCCGAGGAGATCACCGATACCGCCGTGACCCAGCCGCTGGTCGTCGCGGCCGCGCTACTGGCCTACGCCGAGACGGACTCCGGCACGCTCGGGTCCGACGCCATCGTCGCCGGACACTCGGTCGGTGAACTCGCCGCGGCGGCCATCGCCGGCGTCATCACCGCCGACGAGGCGGTCGCCCTGGCCGCCATCCGCGGCGCGGAGATGGCCAAGGCGTGTGCACTGGAGCCCACCGGGATGTCGGCGGTGCTCGGCGGCGACGAGGACGAGGTGCTGGCCCGGCTGGCCGAACTCGACCTGGTTCCCGCCAACCGCAACGCCAAAGGGCAGATCGTGGCCGCGGGCCGGTTGGACGCGCTGGCCGAGCTGGCCGCGAACCCGCCGGAGAAGGCGCGAATCCGTGCCCTGCCGGTGGCGGGTGCCTTCCACACCGAGTTCATGGCCCCGGCCCAGGCCGCGGTGGCCGCGGCGGTGGCCGAGATCACCCCGAGTGAACCCGCCCGCACCCTGCTGTCGAACTTCGACGGCAAGCCGGTTACCTCCGGCGCGGATGCGGTCGCCAAGCTCGCCGCGCAGGTCACCCGGCCTGTCCGCTGGGACCTGTGCACCGAAACCGTCCGCGAGGCCGGCGTTTCGGCGGTGGCGGAGCTGCCGCCGGCGGGAACCCTCGTCGGCATCGCCAAGCGGGAGCTGAAAGGAACGCCGACGCTGGCGCTGAAAACCCCGGAAGACCTCCCCGGGTTGGCCGGGCTCACGAGCTCCGACTAGCTTTCCTCCGGTCGTGCTCCGCACGGGCACGACAAATATCCCGGGTTGACGTAACCATTCGTCGGCTCGGACCGAAAAAAACTGTAGAGCCCTACAAAGTATCAAGAAGGGAGCCACCAAGTGGCCGCTCTGACCCAGGAACAAATCGTCGAGGAACTCGGCAAGATCATCGAAGAGGTGACCGGCATCGAGCCCTCCGAAGTGACCATCGAGAAGTCCTTCGTCGATGACCTGGACATCGACTCGCTGTCCATGGTCGAGATCGCGGTTCAGACCGAGGACAAGTACGGCGTGAAGATCCCCGACGAGGATCTGGCAGGACTGAAGACCGTCGGCGACGCTGTCGCCTACATCCAGAAGCTCGAGGCCGAGAACGCCGACAAGGCCGCTGAGCTCAAGGCCAAGTTCGACAACGCCGAGTAGGGCCGACACGTGACCACTCCTTCCACATTGAACGGGAACTTCCCCAATGTCGTCGTAACGAGCCTGGCGGCGACCACGTCGATCGCGGGCGATGTCGATGCGACGTGGAAGGGACTCCTCAACGGCGAGAGCGGTATCGACGTTCTCGAGGATTCCTTCATCGAGGAGTACGACCTTCCGGTCCGCATCGGCGGCCATCTGAAGGTTCGGCCGGACACCCTGCTGAGCCGGGTCGAAACCCGACGTATGGCCTACGTCGAACAGTTGGCGACCGTGCTGGGCCGCGAGGTGTGGCGCAATGCGGGTAGCCCGGAGGTCGATCCGGACCGGCTGGGTGTGGCCATCGGCACCGGACTCGGTGGCGGCGACGCGCTCATCGATTCGGTCGACAAGCTGAAGAACGGCGGGTATCGCAAGGTTTCTCCGCTGGCCGTTCAGATGATCATGCCGAACGGTCCGTCCGCCGTGGTCGGTCTCGAGCTGAAGGCCCGGGCGGGAGTGGTCACTCCGGTCTCGGCGTGCTCATCGGGATCGGAAGCCATCGCCAACGCGTGGCGGATGATCGTCATGGGCGATGCCGATATGGTCGTCACCGGTGGTGTCGAGGGTTTCATCGATGCCGTGCCGATCGCCGCGTTCAGCATGATGCGGGCGATGAGCACCCGAAACGACGACCCCAAGGGCGCCTCGCGCCCCTTCGACTCCGACCGCGACGGTTTCGTCTTCGGTGAGGCCGGTGCGCTCATGGTCCTGGAGACCGAGGAGCACGCCAAGGCGCGCGGGGCCACCATCCACGCTCGTCTGCTCGGTGCCGGTATCACCTCCGACGGTTTCCACCTGGTCGCCCCCGACCCCGAGGGCGTCGGTGCCGCACGCGCCATGACCAGGGCGATTCAGTCCGCGGGGCTGACCAAGAAGGACATCACCCACATCAACGCGCACGCCACCGCCACCCCTATCGGCGATACCGCCGAGGCGAAGGCGATCAACAAGGCCGTGGGCAACCACGCCTCGGTCTACGCGCCCAAGTCCGCACTCGGGCACTCGATCGGCGCCGTCGGCGCCCTGGAATCGGTGCTCACCGTGCTCAGTATCCAGGACGGTATCGTGCCGCCCACGCTGAATCTGGAAAACCAGGATCCGGAGATCGATCTCGACGTGGTGCACGGCGAAGCCCGTCGCCAGGAGATCGAGTACGCGATCAACAACTCCTTCGGTTTCGGTGGGCACAACGTCGCGCTCGCCTTCGGCCGGGCCTGAACTCGACGCCCGACCGTATAGACGATCCCGGTGTGGGTCGGCCGACCATCGGTCCGACCCACACCGGTCTCCGCAACCGCGGCCGTCGCAAGAGCCGTACATACTCCAGGAGAGAACGCGATGACAATTATGGCCCCCGCCGTTCGGGAGGACGCCGCGACGGACCCGCGCGATCCGCTGGGACGGCTGCAGCGATTCTTCGATCCCGGCACCGTGCTGCCGCTGCAACCGCGCGACAAGTCCGGTGTGCTCGCCGCGATCGGCGAGGTGGACGGGGTGCGCACCGTGGCCTACTGCTCCGATGCCACGGTGATGGGCGGAGCCATGGGCGTGGAGGGCTGCAAGCACATCGTCGATGCCATCGATACCGCCATTGATTCCGGGGTCCCGGTTGTGGGCCTGTGGCATTCCGGCGGCGCCCGACTGGCGGAGGGCGTGGAGGCGCTGCACGCGGTCGGCCAGGTGTTCGAGGCCATGGTTCGCGCGTCCGGGCTGGTTCCGCAGATCTCGGTGGTGCTCGGTTTCGCCGCCGGCGGCGCCGCCTACGGTCCGGCGCTCACCGATATCGTGATCATGGCCCCGGAGGGTCGGGTCTTCGTGACCGGCCCCGATGTGGTGCGCAGCGTCACCGGCGAGCAGGTGGACATGGCCACCCTCGGCGGGCCGGAGACCCACGGTAAGAAGTCGGGTGTCTGCCATATCGTCGCCGATGACGAGGCCGACGCCATGCACCGGGCGCGCCGGTTGGTCTCGATGTTCGCCGAACAGGGCGAATTCGACATGCTCGCCGCCGAGCACGGCAATGTCGACCTGCAGGCCATGCTGCCGGAGTCGCCGAAGCGGGCCTACGACGTGAAGCCGCTCGTGCACGAACTGCTCGACAATGTGGACGGCGAGTCCAGCTTCGAGGAACTACAGGCCGGGTACGCCCGCAGCATGGTGGTCGGCATGGGCCGGCTGGGCGGCCGCACCGTGGGCGTGCTGGCCAACAACCCGCTGCGGTTGGGCGGCTGCCTGAACTCCGAGAGCGCCGAGAAGGCAGCCCGGTTCGTGCGGCTGTGCGACGCCTTCGGCATCCCCCTGATCGTGATCACCGATGTCCCCGGCTACCTGCCCGGTGTGGGCCAGGAGTGGGAGGGTGTGGTGCGTCGCGGCGCCAAACTCCTGCACGCCTTCGCCGAGACCCGGGTTCCGCGGGTCACCCTGGTCACCCGCAAGATCTACGGTGGCGCCTATATCGCCATGAACGCCCGCGCACTGGGCGCGACCGCGGTGTACGCGTGGCCGGGTTCCGAGGTGGCCGTGATGGGCGCCAAGGCCGCCGTCGGCATTCTGCACAAGAAGGCCCTGGCCGCGGCCCCGGAGGAGGATCGGGAGGCCCTGCACGAGCGCCTCACCGCCGAGCACGAGAAGATCGCCGGTGGCGTGGAACGGGCGCTGGCCATCGGCGTGGTCGACGAGGTGATCGACCCGGCGAAAACCCGCAGCGTGATCGCCGCCGCCCTGGCCGCCGTACCTTCGAAGCCCAGCCACCACAAGAACATCCCCCTCTGATGCCACGGTACTGACCGAGGACCCCGCAGCGAGCCGGATCCCCACGCCACGGTCGCCGCAACCTCCCGAATCGGGAGGTTGCGGCGACCGTGGCGTTCGCAGAGGAGGCGAATCGCTGCGGTGAGCGGTCGCGCGGCCGGCCGATGCCGATATTGCGGCAAGGGAAGCAGCCGAGGTCCTGAGAACCATCCGGCAGCGACCACCCCGTACGCGACCACACCCGTGCACACCCGCACTCCGCGCGAAGCCCCCTTGATGCGCCGAGTCTTACGAGGCCCTCAAAGGGTTGCGGCCCGTCTCGCGTTTCAGCGCCCGAAGCGCATGCGCCGAAGGCGCGAGTCTCGGGCGCTGAAACGCGAGACCCGCCAGGGCCGCAACCCCGCGCCGCCGGAGGCGGCGCCGAACAACACAGAAGACGGCGCAAATTGAACACAGACCGGGCAGAATTCGCGCATGGGATGCGACGGGGCCGGCGCCCGGGACCGCAAACGGCACGGCAGGCACTACACCCCCGTCGCGTTGGCCCGCTTTCTGGCCGGTCGGGTCGCGGCCCGGGTTCCGCGGGGGCTGCCGCTGATACAGGTGTTGGATCCCGCCTGCGGGGAGGGGGAGCTGTTGTTCGCGGTGCGGGCCGCGCTCGCGGCTCGATACCCCGATACTCCGGTCGGGTTGGTCGGTTACGACGTGGATCGGCCGGCCCTGGCGATTGCCGCGGAGCGGGCCGAGGCGAGCGGTATCGACATCGACCTGCGGGAAGGGAACTTCCTCGCCGAATTCGTCGACTTGACAGGCGAACAGTTCGACCTGGTGATCGCCAATCCGCCCTATGTGCGGACCCAACAGCTCGGCGGCGTCCAGGCACAGGTATTGAGCAGACGGTTCGGTCTGAGCGGCCGTATCGATCTCACCCATCCGTTCGTGGCCGCGCTGCCCTTGCTCATCCGACCCGGGGGAGTGCTCGGCCTGCTGTGCGCGAACCGGTTTCTCACCACCAGGGCGGGCGCGAATCTGCGGGTGGTGTTGTCGACGCACCTGTCGCCGGTCGAGCTGTACGACTTGGGCGATACCAAGCTGTTCGAGGCGGCCGTGCTCCCGGCGGTGACGGTCGCGATCCGCGGCGCAGCCGATGGGGTGTGCCGTTATGTGTCGGTATACGAGGTGGAGTCCGGTAGGCGGGGCCGGTCCGATGTCGATGGAGCATCGGAATTCGGCGCCGAGGTGGGGGCGGATGCGGCGGGAGGGGGCCTGCCGGTGCAGGCGGACCTGTTCGCGGCGCTGGTCGGATCGCGGGACGTGCTGGTCCGATACCGGCGCCGGCTGTTCTCGGTCGAGGTCGGGACGTTGGATACGGGAGATGCCGGACGGTCCGTGTCCGTTGTTTCGGACAAGCGGCCGGACACCGGCCGGAGTGTGTGGCGGATGTCGCGGGGTGGCCGGGACGCCTGGCTCGTCGGGGTCGGCGAGCGCACCTGGAAGACATTCGGCGAGGTGGCTCGGATCCGGGTCGGGATCAAAACCAATGCCGATCGGGTCTTCATTTCCGATCACTGGCCAGAGCCCGCGCCGGAGGCGGAGCTGCTGCGCGAGCTGATCACACATCACGATACGGCGCCCTGGCGGCTCGCGCGGGCTCGGTCGACCCGGGTGCTGTACCCGTACGACATCACCCGGCCGCATCGAGTGCCGGTGGATCTGCGGCGGTATCCGCAGGCCGCGGCCTATCTGGACACGCACCGCGAGGCCCTCCTCGCGCGGAAGTACCTCACCGCGAGTGGGCGGGAGTGGTTCGAGCACTGGGTGCCGCAGCGCCCGCATCTGTGGGGTGCGCCGAAGGTGGTGTTTCCGGATATCAGCGATCGGCCGCGATTCGCGCTGGACCGTTCGGGGGCGGTGGTGAACGGAGACTGCTACTGGATTACGCTGGCCGATCTCGCCCGCGTCGTGGGCGGCGGTCGGGCCGAGGATCTCGCCTATCTGCTGATGGGGGTGGCGAATTCGACCCTGGGGCTGCGGTTCTACGACGCGGTCTGCGGGAACCGGCTCTATGCGGGCCGGCGTCGATGGATAACCCAGTACGTTTCGCGGTTTCCGCTACCGGATCCCGAGACCCGGCGGGCGGCCGAGGTGGTGCGCGCGGTGCGTCGCCTCGTGGAGGAACGCGAGCCCGATCCGCTGCGGTCCGCGGAGCTGGACGAACTCGTCTGGGCGTCCTTTTCCCAGGTTCCGCCCGCCCCCGGTGGTACGGGCAGGGGGTGAGGCGGACCGTGGCCTCAGGAAGCGCTGGTGCCGACCATGGGCAGTAGGGTGCGGCGGGCGAAATCACGTCCGGCGGCCTCGTCGTCGAGGGGGATGAGGCCATCGGGGGTCAGCGCCAGCGACAGCGCGAGTCGGGCCATGATCTCGGCGACCAGGTCGGCGTCGAAGTTGTCGTCGCCGTTGTGCAGTTCCCGCAGCTTTCCGGCCAGGTAGCGGCGCCCGACAGCGAGTATCGGACCGGCCTCGGTGGTGAGTTTGGGCAGGACCAGATCGGGTTCGGTGCGCAGCAGGCGCAGCAGCAGGGGGTTGCCGGCGATGGCCGAGATGAAGGCCACGAAGATCTCGACGAGCTGGTTCTCGGTGCCCTCCACGGTACGCACCCGGTTGTCGATCGTGGCGACGAAACGTTGGGCCTCCCGCGCCATTACCGCCTCGACCAGATCATTCTTGGATTCGAATCGGCGGTACAGGGTGGCGGGGCTTATCCCGGCGCGTCGAGCGATCTCGCCCATACTGGTGCGCTTGATGCCGAAGTCCAGAAATGCCGAGAGCGCGCTCTCCAGCACCTTTGCGCCGTCGGTGACGGGATCGGCGAGGATGCGCTGCAGGAGTGGCGGGTCGGTCGGCATGGTTACTCCACCCTAGCCGACCCGGTCACGGACGTAGTATGGCGTTCCGGGCGGCGCGTATGGGGGCCGGCGCGAACAGGGTTGTTCAGGGACGGCGATGGCGACGAAGTGAATAACGGTCGAATGCTTCTCCGGTATTCCGGGGCGGTGATCGCCTGGGGGCCGCGCAGAAACCGTTCGTGCCGCCGACCCATATTCTGCGCCGTCCGCGTTCGCTCGCCGACGACGATGCCGCTGGGCCCGTATACGACGACCGGACCGGTGACGGCCACGTTCGAGGTGGGAGCGGCGGCCGCCCTCAGGTATCAGTGCCGGGCGGCGGGCCGGTCGCGTGGCCCGCCGCCCGGTGTTATCGCTGCGCCAGGTCGAGTTCGGCCATTTCCCGTTCGATCGCATTGGCGGCGAAATCCACCCCGTCGGCACGTAATTCGTGGACACGTCGTTGCAGTGCCTCCAGACCGCCGGGCTGGGCGGCTATATCGGCGACACTGATCCGCCCCGTCGGCCGGCACATGCCGGACTGCTTGTACGCCACCGTGAACCTCCCTGCTTGCACGCTCGCGTGCCCGTCCGTGTGGGCTCATCCGTTCAGCGCTACAAGCCGCACGACGACCGTGTCGGCAGGAGGCCCGATCACCCGGGCACGCTGTCGCTATGGTAACAGTCGAAACCTACTGGTCGCTTGTCCATTTGGGAGTGTTACAGAACCTTTGCCGACCGATGCTCGGACATATGGTGCAGATAGACCGCGCTGTTCAACCGAATCCCGTCCTGCTGGGCGTCGGTGAGCTCGCGGCGCACCTTGCCCGGCACGCCGGCCACCAGCGAGCCGGGCGGAATGCGCGCACCCTCCGGGACCAGCGCGTTGGCCGCGATCAGACTGCCCTTGCCGATCACCGCGCCGTTGAGCACCGTCGCGCCCATCCCGATCAGGCAGTCGTCCTCGACGGTGCAGCCGTGCAGGATGGCATTGTGGCCCACCGAGACACCCGTGCCCACGGTGGTGGGGAAACCCGGATCGGCGTGCAGAACACAGCCGTCCTGGATATTGCTGTGGGCGCCGACGGTGATCAGCTCGGTATCACCGCGCAGTACCGCGTTGTACCAGATGCTCACCTCGGCCCCGAGGCGTACCTTGCCGATCACCGAGGCGTTCGGTGCGATCCAGGCGGTCTCCTCGACCTCGGGGCGGTGTCCGCTGACTTCGATCTCCATGGAAGGAAACATAGCCCGATCGGAATATGGCGGCGGCACAGCACTGTCGTGGTAGGGCCGCGCCCACCGCGCGCACGACCCACGCGCCGCGGTCCGTGACCTCGCCCGTCCCGTGGACGACGATGACGGTATGCGTATCGGTGTGCCCAGGGAGATCAAGGAACAGGAGTACCGGGTCGCGTTGACCCCCGCGGCCGCGGGCGAGCTGGTGGCCCGGGGGCACGACGTGATCGTCGAGGCGGGTGCGGGAGTGGGGTCGGGGTTCTCCGACCCCGAATACGCCGCCGTGGGTGCCCGGCCCGAATCCGATGTCGACCGGGTATGGGGCGAGGCGGAACTGGTGTTGAAGGTGAAGGAGCCGGTCGCCGAGGAATACCCGCGGCTGCGTGCCGGGCTGGTACTGTTCACGTTTCTGCATCTGGCCGCGTCGCGGGAGTGCACCGAAGCGGTCCTGCATTCGGGGGTCACCGCGGTCGCCTACGAGACGGTCCGCGCACCCGACGGCACCCTACCGCTGCTCGCGCCCATGAGCGAGGTCGCCGGGAAGCTCTCCACCCAGGTGGGGGCCTATCACCTCATGTCCCCGCTGGGCGGGGCCGGTGTGCTGTTGGGCGGGGTGCCCGGGACACGGCGGGCAGATGTGGTGGTGTTGGGCGGCGGGGTGGCCGGAAGCAATGCGGCGGCGGTGGCCGTCGGGATGGGTGCGCGGGTCAGCGTGCTCGATATCAACCCGGTCCGGCTGCGGGAACTGGACGCGCGGTTCGGCGGCCGGATCACCACCCTCGCGGCGCACGGCATCGAATTCGAACAGGCCCTCACCCACGCCGACCTGGTGATCGGCGCGGTACTGGTGCCCGGGGCGCGAGCGCCGAAACTGGTCTCCGACGAGCTGGTGACGCGGATGCGGCCCGGTTCGGTGCTGGTCGATATCGCGATCGACCAGGGCGGGTGTTTCTCCGCCTCCCGACCCACCACCCACGCCGAGCCCACCTTCCGGGTGGCGGACTCGCTGTTCTACTGCGTGGCGAATATGCCCGGCGCGGTCCCACATACGGCGACCGTCGCGCTCACCAACGCCACCCTGCCGTATGTGCGCGAGATCGCCGAACTCGGCTGGCCCGCCGCCCGGGACGCGAACCCTACCCTGGCCCGCGGGCTGGCCGCCGAGGCAGGGCACCTGTATTCACCCGAAGTGGCCGCGGCGCACGGTTACCCGAGTTCCGCGGCGAAATCGGTCTGACGGGTATCCGACGCCGGGACAGCGGGGATGCCCGATGTCCCGGCCCGTCGCTAGTTCGGGTCCACGGGGTCGATCGGCGGCTGGACGAACCAGTCGGGGGTGCCGTCGGTCGGGATATCGCGGAGTTTGTCGGGATTGCGGACCACATCGATGGCGGTGATCCGGCCGGCGTCCACGGTGAAGGAGAAAACACCGACATGATGTCCGTCGAACATCACCAGCCCGGGCAGGCCGTTGACCCGGGCCATCCGGCCCCAGGACGCCTCGGCCGCGCCGGCGCGATACCAGCCGAGCAGCATCTTGGCGATGAGTTCGGCACCGCGCAGCGGTTTCCGGATGGCGGGCACCTTGCCGCCGCCGTCGGCGGTCAGCGTCACACCGGAGTCCAGCAGATTCAGCAGCGCGCTCATATCACCCGACCGCCACGCCACCGCGAACGCGGAGACGACCTTCTCGTGCTCGTCCGGACTGGCGGGGAAACGGGGCGTGCCGTCCTCGACGCGTTTACGGGCGCGGGAGGCGAGTTGGCGCACCGCGGCCGGCGTGCGGCCGACCACCTCGGCGACCTCCGGCCCCGACAGGCCGAACACGTCGTGCAGGACGAACGTGGTGCGTTCGGCCGGGGACAGCGACTCCAGCACCACCAGCAGTGCCATGGTCACCCGCTCGTCCTGCGATACCCGGTCGGCCGGGTCGTCGGAGACCACCACCTCGGGTTCGGGTAGCCATTCCCCCACGTACTGCTCCCGCCGCATCCGCGCGGAGCCGAGATGGTCCAATGCCAACCGGCCGGTGACCGTGGACAACCAGGCCCGCAGATTGTCGATCCGCTCGACGTCGCCGGACTCGTGGTGACGCTGCAACCGCAGCCACGCCTCCTGCACCACATCGTCGGCATCGGCGAGGCTGCCCAGCGTGCTGTAGGCGAGTCGGCGCAGGTACGGTCGATGTTCTTCGAAACGCCGGGCCAGTTCGGCCGAGTCGATGGATGCGGGGGTCGGTGGTAGGTCGCTCACGGCGGTACACCCTTCGGTTGGTGCCCGGGAGACGGGCGGGAGTCGCTGTCATCGAGTAGACGGGACGGACACCGACAGTGTGACGCAGCGGTGCGGAACCGGCCGACTCCGCGGCGCCGAGAGAGCGCGACGATGACCGGGCCGGGCGGTGGTTAACCTCGCTGGGTGGACAAGGGTGTTTCGATCGGGGCCGGGTTGGTGCTCGGATTCGCGTTGGACCGGATGATCGGAGATCCGCGGCGGGGGCACCCCGTGGCGGTCTTCGGGTCGGCGGCGTCGGCGCTGGAATCGGTGATCTACGCCGACCGGCGGAGGGCCGGGGTGGTATACGAACTGCTATCGGTGGGGTCGGTGGTGGGATCGGCGATGCTGCTGCGACGCGGCGGTGTGGTGGCGGTCGCGGTGGCGACGTGGACGGTGCTGGGCGGCCGGAGTCTCACCCAGGTCGGATACGCGATGGCCGAGCGGTTGACGGCCGGTGATCTGGACGGGGCGCGGGAGCTGTTGCCGTCGCTGTGCGGGCGGGACCCAGAAGCGTTGGACGCGGACGGGCTCGCGCGGGCAGCCCTGGAATCGATCGCCGAGAACACATCCGACGCGGCGGTGGCCCCGCTGGTGTGGGGTGCGGTGGCGGGGGTGCCCGGGTTGCTCGGGTACCGGGCGGTCAACACGCTCGACGCCATGGTCGGCTATCGCAGCGCGCGGTATCGGCGCTTCGGGTGGGCCGCGGCCCGCGTGGACGATCTGGCGAATCTGGTTCCGGCCCGGATCACGGGCCTGCTCACCGCGGCGATGGCGCCGCTGGTCGGGGGCCGGCTCGCAGACGCCGTGCGGGCGTGGCGGCGTGATGCCGGGCGGCATCCGAGCCCGAACGCCGGCGTGGTGGAGGCCGCGACCGCCGGCGCGCTCGGAGTGCGGCTGGGCGGGCGCACGGAGTACCGACACGGGGTGGAACAGCGGCCGATCCTGGGTACGGGCGGCCCGCCGACCGTGGACGACCTGCAGCGGGCCGTGCGACTGTCCGAATCGGTACAGGTCGCGGCGGTTGTTCTGACGGCGGTGGCGTCGTGGGCGCTGAGGCGGGGGAGGTCCTGAATTCGAGGCGATCCATAGATCTGATCGGGCGGCCTACCTGCGCGCGCGTCCGTAGCGGTCGGCGATACGGTCCTCGGGGCCGGCCGGCTCGGGCTCGGCGGTGGTCGGCTCGGGAGCGGTATCGGCGCGCTGTTTGCGGCGTTCCCGGATCTCGGCCCATGCGAAATAGGCGAGGCCGAGCGGGGCCATGATGCCGAACGCCAGCCATTGCAGACCGTAGGACAGGTACGGGCCGGCGTCGAGTTGGGGAAGCGGAACCGGGGTGAAGGCGCCGGGCTGGTTCTCACTCAGTTGCAGATAGCCCCCGCGGTCGCCGGTGGGGACGGGGGTGAGGGGAAGGCCGAGGACATCGGTTTCCTGGGCGGTGTCCATCGAATACACCTGGCGGTAGCCGTCCTGGACCGAGGGGGGACGTTCGGGGACGACACCCTCCGATTTGCGGATACGCGCCTCGACGCGTTGGGTGCCGGTGGGGGGTTCGGTTACCGCCGGTGGGCGGGCTCCCTCGACGGCGGCGACCAGACCGCGATCGACCAGTAGTATCCGGCCGTCGGTCAGCCGGAACGCGGTCAATACCCCGTAGCCGGGGGCGCCGTCGAGATGACGCAGCCGCACCAATACGGTCGAGTCGGGCACATAACTGCCCTCGGCGACGACCCGCCGCCATTCGGTCGCCGCACCGGCATCGCCGTCGAGGACCTGTCCGACGGGCAGCGGATCGGCGCGCACCGAATCGGCGATCAGCCGGTTGCGTTCGGAGGTGTCGGCGTTCTTCCCGAGCTGCCACGGCGCCAGCACCGTGAAACACAGGTAGGCGAACACGACAACCACCGCGGCGAGGATCAGCCAGCCGGGACGCAGCAGGAACGCCAGTCGACGCATCAGGGCACCCCTTCCGCGGTGGGTGTGGGTTCGATACGGGCGAGAGCGGTCCGCACCCAGGCGAGCAGGCCGGGGACCGCCGCCTCGACCTGGTCGCGGACCAGTTCGAACTCCTCGTCGGAACCGTAGTACGGGTCCGGGACGTCGGGACCGTCGGCGGTCGGATCGAAACTGCGCAACAGCCGCAGCCGCTCCGCCGGCACACCCTGGACGGTCAGTCTCCGCTCGTGTCCGCGGTCGAGCGCCACGAGCAGATCGGCGTCGCGGTGGTCGTCACCGAAGACCGCGGCCACATGCCCGGCCGGATATCCGTACCGCAGTAGGACGGCGCAAGTGCGCGGATCGGCCGCTGATCCGATATGCCAGCCGCTGGTTCCTGCGCTGCTCACCCGCACCCGGTCGGCCAGTCCGGCCCGGTCCAGGTGGGTGGCGAAGATCTTCTCGGCCATCGGCGACCGGCAGATATTGCCGGTGCAGACGAACGATACGTGCAACCCACTCATCGCCACCCGGTTCGAGCCCTGTTCCATCCTGCTTCTCCTGCTTCCGCGCCGTCGGAGCCGGGACCGTGCCGGCCGGATCGGATTATCGGCACGGCGGTCGGATCGTCCGCGGACGAATTCGGCGCAACCGATCCAGGATATCGGTGCCCGTCCGGCGGCCGAGCAGGTGAGCCGCACCGGTCGGGCACCGCCCCCGTAGGGTGTGGCTCGTGCACGACGACCACATCGACCTGGCCGCGCTGCGCCACCACGGTGATGTGGAGGCGCGACCCGGGCTGCTCGATTTCGCGGTGAACGTACAGGGCACCGCACCGCCCGCATGGTTGCGGGAACGGTTGGTCGGATGTCTGGACACGCTGGGTCGCTATCCCGGCGCCGACGACGACCACGCGGCTCGTGCCGCGGTGGGCGCCCGGCACGGCCGGCCCGCCGACCAGGTGCTGCCGCTGGCGGGTGGCGCCGAGGGGTTCGCGCTGCTGCCACGGCTGCGCCCCCGGCTCGCGGTGGTGGTGCACCCGTCGTTCACCGAGCCGGAGTTGGCGCTGCGGGAGGCCGGGGTCCCGGTCACCCGGGTGGTGCTGGATCCGCCCTACACCCTCGATCCGGCCCGGATCCCGGCCGCGGCCGACCTGGTCGTTCTCGGGAACCCGACCAATCCCACCTCGGTGCTGCACCCCGCCGACACGATCCGCGCGCTGCGCCGCCCGGGCCGGATCGTGGTGGTCGACGAGGCGTTCGCCGACGCGGTACCCGGGGAGGCGGAATCGCTGGCCGATGCGGCCGAACCGGATCTGCTGGTGCTGCGCAGTCTCACCAAGACCTGGGCTCTGGCCGGTCTGCGCTGTGGCTATCTCCTCGGGACGCCGGAACTGCTCGAGCGGCTGACCCGAGGCCGGCCGCACTGGCCGCTGGGCACCATGCAGCTCGCCGCCATCGCGGCGACCGCCGAACCGCACGCCGTCGCCGAGGCGGCGAAGCGGGCCGAACGTATCGCGCGCGAACGGGACGCGATGATCGAGCGGCTCACCGGGGTGGGTGTCGACGTGCACACACCCGCCGCGGGGCCGTTTCTGCTGCTGCGGGTCCCGGATGGGGAATGTCTGCGTGAGCGGCTGCGCGGGCGGGGAATCGCGGTCCGTCGCGCGGACACCTTTCCCGGGTTGGGGGCGGATCATCTGCGGGTTGCGGTCCGGCCGTCCGCCGACGTGGACCGCCTGGTGTATGCGCTCGAAGCGGCGACCGTGGGATAGCGTCTCCCGATCGTCCGAGGGGCACGGGCGCCGCTCGCGCGACCATGGGAATCCGGTCGGCACGGCGCTGCGGTGGACGGCCGAACAGGACGGTATTCCGCTGGTGCGCGTCCGCCGCCCTGCTGTACCTCCCATTACTCGGCTACCTGGTCTACGTGCTCGTCGACGGGAATCGGGAGATACCCTTGCCGGTCCTCCTCGGACCGGCTGTATACGGCCTGGTCGTGAACAGCGTCGGCCACTATCCGTTCGAAAGGCCGAAGCAGCCGTAGCATATGCGGGCCGGGCGGGGCTCCGCGGTGGGAGCCGGCGCGGTGACGATGGCATTCCCTCCGAGACGAAAGGCGCGCGGTGACCGGACTGGCGGAACTCATCGAGGTGCTGGAGACGGCGTATCCGCCGCGGCTGGCCGAATCCTGGGATTCGGTGGGGCTGGTGTGCGGGGATCCGGACGATTCGGTGCGCCGGGTGCTGTTCGCGGTCGACGCCACCGCCGAGGTGGTCGACGAGGCCGTCGCGTGGGGGGTGCAGGCACTGGTGGTGCACCATCCGCTGCTGTTGCGCGGGGTGGACAGCGTATCGGCCGACCGGCCGAAGGGCGCGCTGCTGCACCGGTTGATCCGCTCCGGGTGCGCGCTGTTCACCGCGCATACCAATGCCGATTCCGCCGACCCCGGGGTATCGGATGCGCTGGCGGAGGCACTGGGACTGACCGTCACGGGACCCTTGCAGGCGAAACCGGTCGCGGCCGTGGACATATGGGCCGTACTGGTGCCGCGCGAGCACACCGAGCGGGTCAAGGACGCGCTGTTCGCCGCGGGCGCGGGCGGTAGCGGCAACTACCGGGAGGCTGCCTGGACGGTGACCGGCACCGGACAGTTCCGGCCGCTTCCGGGGGCGAACCCGGCCTTCGGGTCGGTCGGCGAGCTCGAGCGCGTGGCCGAGGACCGGATCGAGATCGTCGCCCCGCCCTCGGCCCGCGCCGCCGTACTCGCCGCGCTGCGGACCGCCCACCCGTATGAGGAACCCGCCTATCACGTCACCGAACGCGCCCGACTGTCCGGCGGTCTCGGTCTCGGCCGAATCGGCACCCTGCCGCGACCACAGACCCTGCGCGAGTTCGTCTCCCACGCCGCTGCCGCGCTTCCGGCCACCGCCTGGGGCGTACGGGCGGCGGGCGACCCGGAGCGCGTCGTCCGCACCGTGGCCGTCTGCGGCGGGGCCGGGGATTCCCTGCTGGACACCGTCGCCCGTCTCGATGTCGACGCCTACCTCACCGCCGATCTGCGGCACCACCCCGCCGACGAACATCTGCGCCGCAACGGTCCCGCCCTCATCGATGCCGCGCACTGGGCCACCGAGTATCCGTGGTGCGCACAGGCGGAAGCGGTCGTTCGCGCCGGTCTGCCCGACCTGGAGACCCGGGTCAGCGGTCTGCGTACCGATCCGTGGACCGTCGGATGCTCCGGTTGACCTGTGGGATTCGGGCGCGTCCGCGGTCACCGAGCGGTGTGGTGACCCGATCGGACGGCCGCGCGGACCGAGGATCCGGGGTCCGTTGTCCCGGTCCCCCGCGCCGGACGGAGGTTCTCGCCTGCCGGCGGAGTACGGTGGACCATCTATCCGTCCACAGCGTGCAGGGAGTTCATTCGCGTTGAACGTCGAACCATCGATTCAGGCCAAGCTGCTGCGGCTCGCCGCCCTTGATGCCGAGCTGACGCGGATCGCGCACCGGCGTACGGTACTGCCCGAACAGCAGGAGGTCGCCCGGGTCGAGGCGGAACGCAACAAGCACAAGGACGCGGCGGTGGCCGTGGAGATCACACTCGACGACCTCGATCGTGACATCCGGAAACTCGAAGGGGAGATCGACGCGGTCCGCAAACGCGAGGAACGCGACCGCGGCATGATGACGTCCGGTTCGGTCGGCGCCAAACAGCTGACGGAGATCGAACACGAGCTGGGGAGTCTGCAGCGACGACGTACGGTGCTCGAGGACGAACTGTTGGAAGTGATGGAGCGCCGGGAGGCGGCGGCCGCCGACCACGACCACGCGGGCGCCCAGCTGAGCAAGATGGACGATGAGCTCGCCACCGCCCGCGACCGGCGGGACGAGGCCCTCGCCGATCTGGACGTGGCGCAGCAGCGCTGCGAGAACGATCGGGCCGCCCTGGTGGGCGAGTTCCCGGAGGAACTGCTCACGGTCTACGAGCGGCAGCGGGCCGGACGCGGCGTCGGGGCGGCGCTGCTGCAGGGGCGGCGCTGCGGTGCGTGCCGGATCGAACTGGACCGCGGCGAGATCGCGCGGATCGCGAAAACCGCGCCGGAGGTCGTGGTGCGCTGCCCGGAATGCGATGCGATCCTGGTGCGCACCAAGGAATCCGGATTGTGAGATGGCCGTGCGTGAGGTGATGGTCGAGGCCGACGGCGGTTCCCGCGGCAATCCCGGGCCGGCCGGTTACGGGGCGGTGGTCTACGACGCCGACCGTATCGGGGTGCTCGCCGAACGCAAGGAATTCCTCGGCGTCACCACCAACAATGTGGCCGAATACCGGGGGCTCGTCGCCGGTTTGGAGGCCGCGGCCGAACTCGGCGCCCGCGTGGTCTCGGTGCGGATGGATTCGAAACTGGTCATCGAGCAGATGTCGGGGCGCTGGAAGGTCAAACATGCCGCCCTGATCCCGCTCGCCGACCGGGCGCGTCGGCTGGTCGCCGGCTTCGACGAGGTGGTTTTCACCTGGATCCCGCGGGCCGACAACGCGCACGCCGATCGGCTGGCCAATGAGGCCATGGACGATGGCGACCTGGTCGGCGAAGTCCGGGCCGCCCGCGATGCCGGGCAGGGGGGCGCCGCCGAACGGTCACCCGCCGGGTCGTGTACCGGTGCGGTCGATGACGGTGACCGCCGTACTCCCGCGGCTCCGACGCGACCCGCGCGGGAGCCGGGGGGTTGGATCGATGAGGTGCGGGAGGTGACCACGCCCTCCGCTATGGCATCCGCCGATTCCCGCAGCGCATCCGCTCGTCTCTCCGAGGCCCGGATCGGCCCCGGTTGGACCGGCGCGACCGGCCGCCCGACCCGCCTGCTGCTGCTGCGCCACGGGCAGACCGAGCTCTCGGTGCAGCGTTGTTACTCCGGTCGCGGAAATCCGCCGCTCACTTCCCTCGGCCGCGAACAGGCCGACCGGGCCGCGAAAATGCTCGCCGCCAAAGGCGATATCGCGGCCGTGGTGACCTCTCCTCTGGGTCGTGCCCGGGAGACCGCGGAGGCGGCGGGCGCGGCGCTCGACATCCCGGTGCGGGTGGTGGACGGACTCGTCGAAACCGATTTCGGTGACTGGGAAGGGCTTACCTTCCGCGAGGCCACCGAACGCGACCCGGACCTGCACGCCCGTTGGCTCGGCGACCCGTCGCTGCGCGCCCCGGGCGGGGAGAGTTTCGACGAGGTCCGCGAGCGCGTCGCGGTGGTCCGCCGCGATCTGGTGGCCCTGTATCCGGGCGCGAATATCGTCGTGGTCAGCCATGTCACGCCGATCAAGACGCTGCTGCAACTGGCGCTCGGAGTGGGTCCGTCACTGTTGTACCGGTTGCATCTGGACCTGGCGTCGCTGTCGATCGCCGAGTTCTACCCCGATGGCGGTTCGTCGGTCCGGCTGGTCAACGATACGAGCTATCTGGCGCAGTAACGGGGGCTCATTGCCTTTTCGCGGCTGCATGGGACAACGGTCCGCACCGTTCGGGGTCGAGGCGACCACGGGATTACGGCCTGTCGAATCCCGCCGCGTCGAGCACCGACCGGGCCTGCGCTGCGGTGACGAAGTCGACGAAGGCCGCCGCGGTGTCGGGGTCGTGCGCCGCCGCTGTCGGGGCGATCTGATAGTCGTTGCTCGCCTGATCGGCCTCCGGGAACTCGATACCGTCCACGGCGTCGGCCGCCGCCCGTACATCGGTGCGGTACACCAGCCCGGCGTCCACCTCGCCGAGGCGCACCGTGTTCAGCACCGCCTTCACGTCGGGTTCGGTGACGGACGGTTTCGCCGTGATCCCCGCGGTCTGCAGCACCGTCCGCGCGGCGCTGCCGCACGGCACCTCTTCGGCGCATACCGCGGTGCGTAGATCGCCGCGCCCGAAATCGGCCAATCCGGTGATACCGGCGGGGTTGCCCTCGGGCACCGCGATCTCCAGTCGGTTGCGCGCGAAGGTGAGCGGTGCGGCGGCGAGTCCTCCGGATACGACAAGTCGTTCCATGGGTTGTGGGGCGGCCGAGGCGAATACATCGGCCGGGGTGCCCAGGCGGATCTGTTCGGCCAGTGTGGAACTGCCGCCGAAATTGAACACCACATCGACATCGGGGTGGGCGTCTTCGAACTGTTCGCCGAGGCGGGTGAATGTCTCGGTGAGCGAAGCGGCCGCGAAGACGGACAGCCGCTCGCGGATCTCACCGGGCTCGTGCCGGGTGGTGTCCACCGATACGCACCCGGCCGACAGCGCGGCGGCGAGCACTGTGGGAAGCAGGAAACGCAACACGCGCACAGGGAACCGATCCATTGCCGTCACCTTCCGGAATCTCCACCACGATGCGCGTCGACTTCCCCGACGCGACCCGCCACACTCCCACCTCGAGCACCTCGAGCCCGTTCGTCGACCGATTCCCGGCTCGCCGCGATACGGCCGGAACGGGCCCGCTACCTCTGCGCCCGTGGACTTTCTCCGCAGGTCAGACACGGAGGTCAGTATATTTCCGCATCTGAGGATTCCGTGGCAGGCTGTCGTGCCCGTGGCGGCCGGTCCGCGACGATCGTCGGCCGGCCGGCCTGGATGCGATCAGTCCTTCGGGCCGCCCGCCACATAGATGACCTGACCCGAGACGAATCCGGCCCCCTCACTGACGAGGAACGACGCCGTATGGGCGATATCCTCCGGGTATCCGACCCGGTTCACCGGAGTCTGCGCGGCAATCGCCTTCTGGAACTCCTCGAAATCCGCGCCCACCCGGGCCGCGGTCGCGGCGGTCATCTCGGTGACGATGAAGCCGGGCGCGATCGCGTTCGCAGTGACCCCGTACTTCCCGAGCTCGATGGCGAGGGTCTTGGTGAATCCCTGTAGCCCCGCCTTGGCCGTGGAGTAGTTGGCCTGCCCGCGGTTGCCCTGCGCTGAGGTGCTGGACATGTTCACGATCCGCCCCCACTTCTGCTCCACCATGTACTTCTGCACGGCCCGGGTGAGCAGGAAGGCGCCCCGCAGGTGCACGTTCATCACCGCGTCCCAGTCGTCGGCGCTCATCTTGAACAGCAGGTTGTCGCGCAGAATGCCGGCATTGTTCACCACCACGGTGGGTTCGCCGAGCTCGGACGCCAGCCGCTGGACCGCCGCCTGCACCGACGCCTCGTCGCTCACATCGGCTCCCAACGCCAGCGCCTGCCCGCCGGCCGCGGTAATCGCCGAGACGGTCTCCGCGCACGCGGCTTCGTCGAGGTCGAGCACCCCGACCTTCATCCCGTCGGAGGCCAGCCGTTTCGCGACGGCCGCCCCGATACCCCGGGCGGCCCCGGACACCACTGCGATCCTTTCGGCCATGAATTCGACGTCCTCTCGTTCTCCTCGGATGATCTTTACCTCATCTAACAACGAGAGGGGGGCGATGGGGGAGGGGCATCGCCCACAAGGCTCCGGGGTGCACTGTCGGTCTCAGAGGAGCAGCCTCATCTGATGTTCGGGACGCGGATCGGTGGGCGAGCACGGTCGGGTCCGCCCGGTCGGCGCGAATCCGTTTCGGAGATAGAGGTTCCGCGCGTATCGGTTGTCCCCGAGTACCCACAGCCGAAGCTCCCGTCGGGCCGAGGCCCGAACCCAGCCCACCACGGTCTGTACCAGGCGATCGGAGACGCCTGTGCCGCGAGCGGAGGGCGCCGTCCACATCGAGGTCATCTCCGGCGGGTCCACGGTGGGGAGCCCGGCTGCCAGGCCGACCGGCGCGTCGGCGCTCTCGGCGACGAACACCGCGCGCCCGGCGGTCCACCGGCGCCACTGCTCGTCCGCCCACTCCAGCGCCTCGGGGTAGGTGACCGAGAACAGCCCGGGTGCCGAGTCGGCGAGGGCGGCCAGTCGCGCCGCCCGTGCTGCCGGCCATTCGTCCACATCGATTCGGCGAATCTTCATCACCGGGCCGGTGCGGTGAAATATTCGCGCGCGTACCGGGCCGCCCAGTGGGCGAATGTCATCGCGGGGCGGCCGAGGATGTCCTCGACGGTGTGGTTCGGAGGAAGGGTGTTCTCGTCGAGGCCGGTGAGGACATTCTCGACGTACCATTCGGCGGTATCGCCCATGGCGGGAGTCAGGAAATCGATGGTTTCCTCCCGGGATACCCGGACGAAGCGGATATCCCGGCCCAGGGCGGTGGCGAGTTGCCGCACGAGTTGGATGCGGGTGAGTTTCTCCGGGCCGGTCAGGGAATGGGATTTCCCGATATGGCCGTCGTCGAGCAGTGCCGTGGCGGCGACGGCGGCGATATCGTCCATGGCGATGGGGGTGCTGCCGGCATCCGGATACGGTTCGTGCACCGCGTCGGTTTCCCGGATCTGGCGTTCCCAGATTCGGGTGTTCTCCATGAAATCGCCGGGCCACAGGTGTGTCCAGGCGATTCCGCTCGCCTCGACCGCGCCGGTGACGGTGCCCCACCAGCTGTCCGGTTCGCCGGAGAGGTCGACGATATGGCGGATTCCGGCGGTTCGGGCGAGGACCAGTACCTCGTCGACGGAGTCCGGGGTGGGTGCCAGGTACATGCGTTCGACCCCGTTGAAGGCGGCGCGCAAGGTTTCGGGTTTGCGCAGATAACCGGGTACGGCATCGACTCCGGGGGGTAGCGCGGCCTTGCGGGGGTCGATGGTCAGGGCGCGAATATCGGTGGCGCCGCGGGCGAGTAGTTCGTCGACCACCTTGCGGCCGATATTTGCGGTGGCCCCGGTAACGAGGATGGTCATCTGCTCCCTCCCGGCAGGTGAACGAGGTTGTCAGCCCGCGGTTTCCGGTCGGTCCGCGAGTCCGAGGCGCAGGTGCTCGCTGTGGTAGATCGCTTCGTCGAGCAGTTGCGCCACATGATTGTCGTAGAGGCTGTAGACGATATTGCGGCCGGTGCGGGTGCCAACCACCAGGCCGAGATTGCGCAGCAGTCGGAGTTGGTGGGAGACCGCGGACTGTTCCATTCCGATGGCATCGGCCAGTTCGCGGACGGGAAGCGGGCCCTGGCGTAGCCGGCTGAGGATCATCAGTCGGCTCGTGGTGGCCAGCGCCTGCAGAGTGGTGGCCACCTGTGCCGCGGCTTCGGCGTTCAACTGCGCGGAGGGCCGGTTGCGTCCCTCGACCCCGTGTCCCATGGCGGGTAGCCTACGCCACATACACATATGAAAAGGTGTTCAATTGTTCTGGTGTGGTCGGGTCGGTCGACCATCGACGGCCGCACGCCGTCGGTGAGCCGAGTATCCTTCAAACCAGCTGCCGAGGAACGGCGGCGACGGGTGAAAAGCATACGGATCGAGATCGCCGAGACTTCCCGCCGTGTGGCCGATGGGCGGCTTGCGAGCAGGCGCCGACCGTCACAGGGGAGTGGTCCGACCGACGAACCCGTCGCGTAACGGGGTCGGCGGGACCTGGTCGAACGCGAATCGGAGCCACACATCGTGCAGGAAGGCGTCGCCCGAGACGGTGATGCCGGTGACCGCAGTCGGTAACACCGAGATGGGATGTGACC
Source organism: Nocardia brevicatena NBRC 12119 (assembly GCF_000308495.1). GTDB lineage: Bacteria > Actinomycetota > Actinomycetes > Mycobacteriales > Mycobacteriaceae > Nocardia > Nocardia brevicatena. Next base: position 66,090 of record NZ_BAFU01000037.1, read on the forward strand.
ATGAGCGAGTCCTGGCCCAATTCGATGAGCTCCTTCGACGATATCTTCCAGCGATTCTTCGGACCCGGGATATCGGCGCGGCCGCCGGTGCAGCGCACAGACCTGGGCAGGCTGCTGAGCGACAACGCGAAACAGCTGGTCGCCACGGCGCAGGTGGCGGCCCGGGATTGGGGTGGTTCCGAGCTCACCCCCGAACACCTGCTGTACGCGGCCACCCTGGTGGAACCCACTCGCGGCATCCTCGGCGAACTCGGCCACGACCCGGATGAACTCAGCGTGAAGATGCGTGACGCGGTGGCGGGCGGTGCGGGCGGTGGTGGTGACGGCGCCGACGGTGCCGTGGCGTTGAGTCCCGCCGCCAAACGTGTCCTGCGCAATGCCCAACGCAATGCCGCCGAGGCGGGCAGCAGCTATATCGGGCCCGAACACATTCTGCTCGGTATCGCCGAGATGTCCGACAGCCCGGCGGCGCGGGCCATGGCGGGCACGCATCTGCCCGGTGGCAACGGCCACCACAAGGACAGCGATACCCCGACCCTCGACGAGTACAGCCGCGACCTCACCGCCGAGGCAAGGGCCGGCGAGGTCGACCCGGTGGTGGGACGCGCGGAGGAGATCGAGCAGACGGTCGAGATCCTGTCCCGGCGGCGCAAGAACAACCCGGTGCTCATCGGCGATCCGGGCGTCGGCAAAACCGCGATCGTGGAAGGGCTGGCGCAGCGCATCGTCAACGGCGATGTGCCGAACACGCTCGCCGACCGGCGGGTCGTCGCCCTCGATATCGGTTCGCTCGTCGCGGGCAGCAAATACCGGGGTGAGTTCGAGGAGCGGTTGACCAAGGTCCTCGATGAGGTCCGCGCGCATTCGGACGAACTGGTGGTGTTCATCGATGAACTGCACACCATCGTGGGCGCCGGCAGCAGTTCGGAGGGCTCGATGGACGCCGGAAACCTGCTCAAACCGGCACTGGCCCGCGGTGAACTGCATGCCATCGGTGCCACCACCGTCGACGAATACCGCCGCTATATCGAAAAGGACGCCGCCCTCGAACGCCGCTTCCAACCGGTCATGGTCTCCGAGCCGTCCGTCGCCGACACCATCGAGATCCTGCGCGGGCTCGCCGATGCCTATGAAGAGCACCACCAGGTGCGCTACACGGATGAGGCCCTGGTCGCGGCCGCCGAACTGTCCGATCGCTACCTGACCGACCGGTTCATGCCCGACAAGGCCATCGACATGATCGATCAGGCCGGGGCGCGGGTGCGGTTGCGGACCCGCACGCCGGGACCGGATACCCGCGAGCGTGCGGAAGAGCTGGCCCGGTTGCGGCGGGAGAAGGACGCGGCCGTCGCCGCCGAGGACTACGAGAAGGCGAATGACCTCAAGGCCGAGATCGCCACTGCCGAAGCGCGACTCGGCGAGATCGGCGAGACCGAGGCGCCCGAGGTGACCGTCACCGATATCGCCGAGGTGATCTCCCGCCAGACCGGTATCCCGGTATCCGAACTGACCACCGAGGAACGGGATCGCCTGCTCCACCTCGAGGATGTGCTGCACAAACGGGTGATCGGGCAGGACGAGGCGATCCTCGCGGTGGCCGAGGCCGTGCGACGGGCCCGGGCGGGCCTGCATGATCCGAGCCGACCCATCGGGTCGTTCCTGTTCCTCGGCCCCACCGGCGTAGGCAAGACCGAACTGGCGAAAGCGTTGGCCGAGGCGGTGTTCGGTGACGAGGATCGGTTGATCCGGTTCGATATGAGCGAGTTCCAGGAGAAGCACACCGTCTCGCGGCTGGTCGGCGCGCCGCCGGGATATATCGGCTACGACGATGCCGCCCAGCTCACCGACACGGTGCGGCGCCGGCCCTATTCGGTGATTCTCTTCGACGAGATCGAGAAGGCGCATCCGGATGTGTTCAACGTGCTGCTGCAGCTCCTCGATGACGGTCGTGTCACCGACTCCAAGGGCCGCACGGTGGACTTCAAGAACACCATCGTGATCATGACCAGCAATATCGGGTCGGAGTTGATCCTGACCGCCCCCGAGGGCGATCTGGACTCCATCACCCCGATACTGACCGAGCGGCTGCGCTCGCATTTCCGGCCAGAATTCCTCAACCGCATCGACGACACCATCGTCTTCCACCGCTTGGACCGGGAGCAGATCCGCCGCATCGTCGACCTCGTCCTCGACGGCACCCGCCACCTGCTCCACGCCCAGGATATCGAGCTCGACGTCACCGAAACGGCCGTGGACCGGTTGGCCGAACACGGTTACCGGCCTGAATACGGCGCGCGGCCCCTGCGTCGAACGGTTCAGAAAGAGGTCGACAACAAGCTGTCCCGACTGCTGCTCGACGGCGACCTGGTCCCCGGTGACACGGTGCGGCTGGACGCCGACGACCAGGGTATGCAGCCGGCCACACTACAGCGTCGCGGGGCGAAGACCGTCGAGGCCGCACCCGGCGGGTGAACGACGGCGCCGTATCGCGGTCACCGGTCGATCCGTCGCCCGAAAGACAGTGACAGTGCCTCGTAATACGCTGAGGCAGAATACAAACCGGAATACCGACCAGTATGGGGACGATGGCGTCCTCGACGGCACCGGTGGACTCGTCACGCGAGGCGAACGGGCCCGCGGCATGTAACGAATAGTCTGGAGCTCCTTCTCGAGTACGGCACAGTCCGATGGACTCGACTCGACCCGTCCTGTCGCCCACAGTGCGCCCTGGGACGCTGTCGGCCCGAGAATACCGTTGTACGAACCGGAATTCGCCGCCGACCCGCATCGGGTGTACCGGGAAATGCGCAAACGGTACCGCTCGCTGGTGCCGGTTGACCTGGCGCCCGGGGTACCCGCCACTCTGGTGATCGAGCACCGGACCGCGGTGGCCATCCTCAACGACCACGAGCATTTCCCGGCGGATCCGCGCACCTGGCAGAAGGACATCCCGGCCGACTGCCCGGTGCTGCCGATCATGGAATGGCGACCCACCGCGGCCAGAAGCCGCGGGATCGACCAGCGGCGCTACCGGGAAGCCACCGTCGCGGGACTCGCCGCAGTGGATATGCACGCGCTACGGGCGAGCGTGGAAAGGATCGCCGTACCGCTCATCAATTCCTTCTGCGAGACCGGAGCCGCCGACCTCATCGCCCAATACGCGTTCCCGCCGGCCTTCGAGGTCTGCAATGTGCTGTTGGGATGTCCGCCGGAGATCGGGCAGCGGGTCGCCGCCGGTATGGCCGCACTGTTCGAGGGCATCGATGCCGACGAGGGCAACCATATGATCAGCGCGGCATTGGCCGAGCTGGTGGCGGCGGAACGGGCCGAACCCGGCGAAGACGTCACGTCGCGGCTGTTGCGGCATCCGGCCGAGTTCGACGAGGCCGAGATGATTCACCAGCCGGCCGGTCACCACGGCGCCGTGGTCGAGCTCCAGCAGACTCTGATCGCCAATACCCTGCTCCTCATCCTGACCGACGACCGGTTCGGCGGAAGTGTCCTCGGCGGGAGTCTGTCCACCCGCGACGCGCTGGACGAGGTCTTGTTCGACAACCCACCGATGGCGAACTTCCTCATCACCTACCCTCGGCAACCGGCCCTGATCGAGGGTGTCTGGCTGCCCGCCCACCAACCGGTTGTCATCGGCATCGCGGCCTGTAACCACGATCCCTCGATCCACGTCGACGATCACAAGGGCAATCGGTCGCATCTGTCCTGGGGCCTCGGGCAACGCAACTGTCCCGCGCAGAACCACGCTTATATGGTCGCCCAGGAGGCCATCGACCAACTGTTCGACGCGTTGCCGGAGATGCGGCTCGACGTTCGGGACGAGGGACCGGCGTGGTGTCCGGGCCCCTTCCACCGGTCCCTCACGGAACTACCGGTCACCTTCGCACCGGCGCCCCCGTTGAACCTGGCGTGACGGCCCAGGGAAGGGGCGGACGAGTCGGCGTATAAGCCGGATCCTGTTCCCGGTTCGCACCGGGCGGCGACCATCCATCTGGGCACACCGTCGCCGGGTACCTCGAGCAGTCCACCCGCAGGCTCGGGCGAGCAACCCTCGAACGCCTGCGCGGCCGCACCGCGAGCGGTGCGGCCTTCGACCTTGCTCCGGGCGGGGTTTACCTAGCCGTCCCGGTCACCCGGGACGCTGGTGCGCTCTTACCGCACCGTTTCACCCTTACCGCACGGCCCTCGCGGGCCGTGGGCGGTTTGTTTTCTGTGGCACTGTCCCGCGGGTCACCCCGGGTTGCCGTTAGCAACCGCCCTGCTCTGTGGAGTCCGGACTTTCCTCGGCGGCGGGCATGGCACCGGTCGGTGCCCGTTCCCGTCGCCGCGGCCGCCCGGCCGACTCGTCCGCGCGAACAGGATACTCGGTACGGTTGCAGATCATGGAACGTGTCGAGGTCGGCTTCCCGTCGGGAGGCCAGAAGTGCGCCGCCTGGCTGTATCTACCGGACGGCGTGTCCAAACCCCGCCCGATCGTGGTGATGGGACACGGCCTGGGGGCCACACGGGGGATGGGATTGGATCGGTACGCGCGGCGGTTCGCCGCCGCGGGTATGGGGGTGCTGGTTTTCGACTACCGGCATTTCGGGCACAGCGACGGGGAGCCGCGGCAGGTGGTGAATATCGCCCGGCAACGCGAGGACTGGAATTCCGCCATCGCCTACGTCCGCACCGTGCGTGGTTTCGACGCCACGCGAATCGCCCTGTGGGGTACCTCGTTCGGTGCCGGGCATGTGCTGTCGGTGGCCCCGGACGATGACTACATCGCGGCGGTCGTGGCCCAGGTGCCGTTCACCAGCGGTTTCTCCTCGGCGCTGGCGAAGGGGCCGATCAGCCTGATCAAGGTGTCCGCCCTCGCGGTGACCGATCTGGTGGTCGGCACGATCCGCCGCAGGCCGGTCGGGGTGCGGTTGGCCGGGCGGAAACGGTCGGCGGCCCTGCTGAGCGGTACGGGGGTGATCTCCGGGGTCGGCAGGCTGGCCGAGGAAAGCGATACCTATCGGCCGAAAGTCGGTGCCCGCGTCGCGTTCTCGGCGCTGTTCGACGCGCCGGGGCGGAAGGCGAAGGCGCTGAAGATGCCGGTGTTGTACGCGCTGTGCGACAACGATTCGATCACCCCGGTGAAACCGGCGCTGCGTGCGGCGGAACGGACAAAACACGCCACCGTGAAACGTTATTCCGCCGGGCATTTCGATATCTATTTCGATGATGTCTTCGAGCAGACGGTGCGCGATCAGATCGAATTCCTGACGGCGGTTCTGCGTCCCTGAGCGGCCGGCGCCCGGGCCGATATCCTCGAACGAGGTGCCGGCCCGGCAGGCGGGCGGCTCGGATGCGCCGCGAAGCATCCCGCGTATGGCATATCGCTTCTTCGCGACCGTTCGTCGTATCGGGCGCCGATCCCGAGGGAAGGTTTCCCGCGGGCCGATGACCGCCGCGCGGGCCCGGCCCGCCCGGAACTGCGTCGTCGGTGACGTAGCCGCGCGTACGGCTGTTGAAACCATCTGATCGTGGCTCCGCTGTGGCCGTCGTCGGGTCGCCGGCGTTGTACGAACTTGTCGGGGTCTGCCGGGCACACCGTTCCACCGGTGGCGCATATGCGACGGATACGTCCTCCAGGAGAAGGAGTTTGCCGGCCGAAATGCTATCCGACGGTGTGGGCGTCGGAATTTATGCGCGGGTGATCAGCGCAGCGGCCGCACCATCCGCGAAATGGCCTCCCTCTCGGCCGGGGTTGCCCGCGAATCGCCGGACTCGGTGCGTTCGACAATTTTGTCGGAAATGTCCGCGTCGGGTTACCGGCGCCCACATCGTGGCAGGTTTCGGTGAAGATCGCCCGAACAGCGGTCTCGTCGCGATCCTGGGCGAGGGCCGGGAACGCCCTGCGGAAGCCGATGACGAAGGAAGCGGACTTCACCGATTCCGGGTGCGGAGCGGCGGCCGCGGATGTCGCCGTGGCGATGGCCGCATCGCCGTCGGCGCCGGAATCATCGGCGCACGCCGCCGTGAACAGGGAGGATATGCAGAAAGCGGCGGCGAGGGCGATATGTTGTCCGATCACGCCGCGGAATACTGGCCCTACGAGATGGACACCGCCCCTCGTCGACATGTACGAGGGGCGACGTTCATCCAGCGGTCCGATCAGGCCGTCGGATCGATGACGAGGACCTGGGCCCAATAGGTGGCCTGTTCCGGGCCGAGAAGGGGCAGCAGGTAGTCATACACGAGAGTGGACATACGGTGTGAAACTCCAGAGCTCGAGAATTTTCCACTTACGGACGGCCACCCTAGCAGCCATCCGGTGGTTACGAGAGAACCACGAGGGATTCGTGCGAACTGGCAGAAAACGTGATCGGCATCATAAAGTAGTCGCCGTCGGCAGGTCCGCTCTCGAACGTGTCGTTCCGTGCGGGCCGATTCATATTTGAAATGCGGAAGCAGGTCTCAACTCATATGCGGGTAGCACGTTCCTTGGCAACCGGCGTCCTGATCGCCGGGGCCGCTTCTGTTATTGCCACCCTGGGGGCCGGATCCGCCGGTGCGGTCGCGGTTACCCCGCTGCCGGGTGGCGTCCGGGTGGATCTCAGTCCTGCCGATACACGGTGGGTACACCAGAACCAATTCGGTCATACCCTCGGCGGGCTGCCGCATCCCTCGGCGGCGTCGTTCGGCCAGGCGCTGGACGCGGCGGCCGCGGTATCCTCGGAGCATCCGAACGGCCGGGTGGTGTTCACCGTCTACGGTCCGCTTCACCAGTTGAACGGGACGATGTTGGCGCTGCAGTAGCGTCCGCGGCCACCCGGAGAATCGTGTCGGCACCGGTGATCGGTGCCGACACGATTCTCCGGGCTCGTGCGGGTGCGCCCGCTTCAGCTCTCGTCGATCTCGGCCGCGGCCGCCGGATATTCGGCCAGCGCCCTACCGGCCGCGGTGTTCTCGGCGTCGGCCAGCACACCGAACAGGGTGACATCCTCGCCCGCGGCGCGGGCCTCGACGGCGCGGGCGAGGATTGCGTCGTGCGCCTGCACCGCGTCACGATGGTCGCCGAGGATGGTCTGCAAGGTTTTGGCACGCGTCCCCAAAGCCGTCGCCCGGTCTCCGAGCACCGGTGCCGCCGCCTCGCAGGAATACCGTAACCGCTTGGCGCTCTTACGGATATCGTGCAAAAGCTCGATACGCTCGTTCGGTGCCACGGTCGGCTCGGCGCGGATCTGCCGGCGCACCCGTTTGCGGTCGCGGCGCAGGACGGACTCGAAGAGATCCATGGCGTCGGAACTACTTTCACTTTCCCGCAACGGCGGTTCGGTGCGCCAGCGGGACAGTTCCTCGCGCATTGCGCGATAGCGGTCGGTGTTCAGTGCGGCGAGAATGTCGGCGTGCGCGGTGCCATAGTGGTCCCGTTCGGCGGCCACCAGACGGTGGCGGGCACAGTCGAGCGCGGCACCGCCGGAATCGGTGTCGGAGTAACGGTCCAGCAGCGCGGCGAATCGGCCGGCCCGTACCTCGGCATCCCGGGCGACACCCAGGATTCCGGCCAGCCAGGCCAACTCGGCGCGCATTCGAGTCGCGGGGTCGGGTTCCAGGATCCGTTTGTAGGAGCGCAGCACACTGCGCAACCGCCGGGTGGCCACCCGCATCCGGTGTACCGAATCGTCGGAGTCGATGCGAACCTCGGGTTCGGCGTCGAACAGGCGATCGATGTTATCGCGCAGCGCATCGGTCAGGGCCGCCCCGGCCGTGGTCATGCTCGGCTCCTGCCGGCGAAACCGTCGGTCGCCTCCACCAGGTGATGGGTGATTCCCGGTTCGTGGGCCGAGTGCCCGGCATCGTCGACGATGTGCAGAACCGAACCCGGCCAGGCGCGGTGCAGTTCCCAAGCGCTCACGGCGGGACAGACGATATCATGGCGCCCCTGCACGATCACGCTCGGGATATCGGCGATGACGTCGATATCCCGGAGGAGCTGTCCCTCCTCGAGGAATCCGCCGTGGCGGAAATAGTGGTTCTCGATACGGGCGAAGGCCATCGCGAACCGGGGTTCGGCGCTTTCGGTGATTCGATCCGGTTGCGGCAGCAGCGAACTGGTCGCGCCCTCCCAGCTGGACCAGGCCACGGCGGCGCCGGTGGCAACCCGCCGGTCGGAGGAGTGCAGGAGGCGGTGGTAGACCTCCACCAGATCGCCGTCGCGTTCGTCCGGCGGGATCGGGGCCAGGAATTTCTCCCATTCGTCCGGGTAGACATAGCCCGCGGGGCCGTTGTAGTACCAATCGACCTCCTTGCGGCGCAACAGGAAGATCCCGCGCAGCACCAGTTCGGTGACCCGCTGGGGATACCGCTGCGCGTAGGCGAGGGCGAGGGTGGAGCCCCAGGAACCGCCGAACACCAGCCATCGATCGATACCGAGCGATTCACGCAGGGCCTCGATATCGGAGATCAGATGCCAGGTGGTATTGACCGACAGGTCCGCGTCATCGGCCAGGTGCGGGGTGGAGTTACCGCAACCCCGCTGGTCGAACAGCACGATCCGGTACCGGTCGGGATCGAAGAACCGGCGGTGCGCAGGTATGACGCCCCCGCCCGGGCCGCCGTGCAGGAATACCGCCGGTTTGCCGTCCGGGTTGCCGCTGACCTCCCAATACACCGACTGCCCGTCCCCGACCGTGAGCATGCCCTGCTCGTAGGGCTCGATCGGCGGGTAGAGCAGGCGCATGGTCAGAACACCAGGCCCGAGGCCAGGTCGGGCAGGTTCAGCGCCTCGATGGCCTGCTGCCGGACATCCGGGCACACCTCGGTGGTCACCCGGTCCACCACCGGCTTGTCGGCCAGCACCCGGGCATTGATGGCGCCGTTGGTGAGCGCCCATTCGTGCACCATCGCGTTCAACCCGACCCGCCCGATGGTCGGGCCCTGGATCCGCCAGTTGGACAGTTCCGGCCGCATCATGTCGCAGAGGTTCTTCGCGGCCGTCGCGGGCACCTCGATCTGTGTTCCCGGCGCGGCGGAGGTCTCCGTCGACGAGGAGGTGGCCGTGCCCGAGCCGGCGGTCGTGGACTCCGGTCCCGCCCTGCCCCCGGAACCGCACGCGGTGAGCGCGACGGCCCCGCACACTCCCGCAACCATCAGTGCGCAACGTGAAATCCAACTGCGTTCCCGCATGAGTACCTCTGCTCGAGTCGATATCGTCGACACCGAGTCTGCCATTTTTCCCGCCACCGGGAACCGATCCCGTCGTACCGGTCCGAGCCGGGAAGCGGGCCTGAGGATGCCGACGCGGACCGACAGGAGGTGCGCCCGCGCCGACCCCGTGGCGGGCCGCGTCATCGGCGCGGACACACCACGGTGTCGGCGATACGGCTCAGAAGCAGTGCTCGGGACCCGGGAAGGTGCCGCGGCGGACCTCCTCGGCGTACGCGGCGGCGGCGGCACGCAACTCGTCGCCCACATTCGCGAATCGTTTGACGAACTTGGCGGTCCGTCCACTGGTGTAGCCGGCCATGTCCTGCCAGACCAGCACCTGGGCGTCACAGTCGGGGCCGGCGCCGATACCGATGGTCGGGATGGTCAGCTTGCGGGTCACCTGGGCCGCCAGTTCGGCGGGCACCATCTCGATCACCACCGAGAACGCACCCGCCTCCTGGACGGCGATCGCATCGGCGATGAGGCCGTCGGCGCCCTCGCCGCGGCCCTGCACGCGGAAACCACCGAGGGTATTGACGCTCTGCGGGGTGAACCCGATATGCGCCATCACCGGGATACCCGCGGCGGTGAGGAGCGCGATCTGCTCGGCGACCCGCTCACCGCCCTCCAGTTTCACCGCGTGCGCCCGCCCTTCCTTCAGGAACCGGGTCGCGGTTTCCAACGCCTGCCGCGGGGAGCTCTCATAGCTGCCGAACGGCAGGTCGGCCACCACCAGCGCATGCGGCGCGCCGCGCACCACGCCGCGTACCAGCGGGATCAGTTCATCGGCGGTGATCGGCACGGTGATGTCGTAGCCGTACACCACATTGGCGGCGGAATCGCCGACCAGCAGCACCGGGATCCCGGCCTCTTCGAACAGCCGGGCGGTGGAGTAGTCGTAGGCGGTCAGCACGGACCAGCGTTCACCTGTCGCCTTCATCTGCTGCAGATGATGGACGCGGGTGGTGCGTCGAGCCGGCGTCGCCGTGGGAGCGGCGCCGTAGGCAGGGGTTTCGGATGCCGTGGGCTCGGACATCGTCGTCCTTTCGTCTCCTCGAGGCCCATCGCGGGTCCCCGGGTCTGGTTGACCTCTCCAGTGTGCACCCCTGCGTTAACGCGGTTAAGGCCCCGGTCAGGTGCGGTTGGTCACAGTCGGCGGTGAAATCCGGCATACTCGCGACGAGCGGTGTCAAGGGGGCCGGCCGCGCCGAGTGCGGCCGTCGGTTTCGGGCGGGGAGGTCTGGTGGATACGGAAACCGGCCCTGTGATGGGCTCCTGGAAATTCGTCACCCGGGACCGGCCCCGCGATATGGACCGACCGGCATGGTGGATCGAACGCTTCGTCGCCATATTCGCGGTGGTGGCCTACGCCGGAACGATGTACCTGCTCGCAGGTTTCGACAGTCCGGTCGGATATGCCCTCGCCGCCGTCCCGGCCTGCGTGCTCGGGCTACCGACCCGATACGCGGGATACCGTGCCCGCCACCGCGCACGTCGGTGGCGCCGGTGTGGTGCCGTAAAGGACCGCGGCCGATACCCGCCCTACTAGGATGGCCCCAGTGCGGAGTGGGCGTGGAGTTCTGGCGTTGGTGGCGTCGGTGATGGTGGCCGCAGCGGGGTGCGCGGTCGAACGGAGTGAAACCGCGCCGCCCCCGCATCCTGTCCCGGTGCCGGCCGGACTGGACCGGTTCTACACGCAGACACCGGTATGGGACTCCTGCGCCGAATACACCGCACCCGGCGAACGGCTCGCTCCGAGCGCCGAGTGCACCCGGATCACCGTGCCGGTGGACTACGGGAACCCGGACGGCCCCACCGCACAGATCGCGCTGTCGCGGCTGCGGGCCGAGGGGCAGCGCATCGGATCGCTGCTGCTGAATCCCGGTGGCCCGGGGATGTCGGGGCTGTCCACCGTCACCATCGGGGGTGGCACGCCGCTGGCGCAGCGGTTCGACCGGATCGGATTCGATCCGCGCGGTATCGGCGCCTCCACCCCGGTGGTCGCGTGCCTGACCCCGCAGGAGGCCGACGCCGAACGCGCCGAACCGCCGAAGGTCAACACCCCGGAGGGGATCGCCGCCGACGAGACCGAGAACCGGGAATACGCCCAGCACTGTGTGGAGCGCACGGGAGCGGAGTTCCTCGCCCATGTCGGCACCCGGGAGGTGGTGCAGGACATGGATGTCATCCGGGCGGTGCTCGGCGATCCGAAACTCACCTATCTGGGCTATTCGTACGGCACCCGGCTCGGTGCGGCGTATGCGGAGAAGTACCCCGGAAATGTGCGCGCCCTGGTGCTCGACGGAGCCATCGACCCCACTCAGGACCCGGTGGCCGAATCGCTGCGGCAGGCCGAGGGCTTCCAACAGGCGTTCGACGCCTACGCCGACTACTGCGTGACCACCGACAGCTGTCCCCTGGGGACCGACCGCGGGCAGGTGATACGCCGGTTCCGGGAACTGGTCGACCCCTTGTGGAATACCCCGGTCGCCACCACCGACCCGCGCGGTCTCGGCTACGGCGACGCCATCACCGGTGTGCAACAGACCCTCTACAGCGAGGATTTCTGGCCGGTGCTTACCATCGGTCTGCACGAACTCCGGGAAGGCCGAGGCGATACGCTGCTGCAGTTGGCGGATATGTACAACGGCCGCCGCGAGGACGGCAGCTACAGCAACCTCACCGATGCCTTCAACGCCATCCGGTGCGTGGACGACCCGCGGATCACCGATCCGGCGGTCGCGGCCCGGCAGGACACGGAATACCGCAGGGCGGCCCCGTTCCTCGACGACGGCCACGGGACCGGGGCCGCGCCGCGGGAACTGTGCGCGAGCTGGCCGGTGCCCAATACCAGTGACCCGCATGAGATCTCGGTGTCGGGCCTGCCGACCACGGTGGTGGTCTCGACGACCGGCGACCCGGCCACGCCCTACCAGGCCGGGGTCGAACTGGCCCACCAACTCGGTGGGACGCTGATCACCCACGAGGGGGAAAGCCACACGGTCGTCCTGAGCGGCGGGGTGTCCTGTGTGGACGACGCGGTGATCGAATATTTGATCGAATTGAAACCACCCGCTCCGGATCTGCGCTGCTGAATCCGATACCGGATACCGACACAGCCACTCCATGTAACACGGATTTAACGCTGGGTGCCTACGCTCGCGGGCATGGATCGCCAGAAGGAATTCGTGCTGCGGACGCTCGAAGAGCGGGATATCCGCTTCGTACGTCTCTGGTTCACCGACGTCTTGGGCTATCTCAAATCCGTCGCGATCGCCCCCGCCGAACTGGAAGGTGCCTTCGAGGAAGGTATCGGTTTCGACGGTTCGGCCATCGAAGGTTTCGCCCGGATCTCGGAGGCCGATATGGTCGCCCGCCCCGATCCGTCGACGTTCCAGGTCCTACCGTGGTCATCGAGCAAGGGCCACCAGCACTCGGCACGGATGTTCTGCGATATCACCATGCCGGGCGGGTCCCCGTCGTGGGCCGACCCCCGGCATGTGCTGCGGCGCCAGCTCAACAAGGCGGGCGATGTCGGGTTCAGCTGCTATGTGCATCCGGAGATCGAGTTCTTCCTGTTGAAGAACACTCCCAACGGGGCCGACCCGGTTCCCGCCGACAACGGCGGGTTCTTCGACCAGGCCGTGCACGATTCCGCCCCCAACTTCCGGCGCCACGCCATCGACGCGCTCGAGTCCATGGGGATCTCGGTGGAGTTCAGCCACCACGAGGGCGCGCCCGGCCAGCAGGAGATCGACCTGCGCTACGCCGACGCGCTGTCCATGGCCGATATCGTGATGACCTTCCGCTACCTCATCAAGGAAGTCGCCATCGCCGAGGGCGTGCGCGCCACCTTCATGCCCAAGCCGTTCGCCCAATACCCGGGTTCGGCCATGCACACCCATATGAGCCTGTTCGAGGGCGAGTCGAACGCCTTCCACGATCCCGACGATCCGATCAACCTGTCGGCGACCGCGCGCGCGTTCATCGCGGGCATCCTCGAGCACTCCCACGAGATCAGCGCCATTACCAACCAGTGGGTCAATTCCTACAAGCGGCTCATCCACGGCGGCGAGGCGCCGACCGCCGCGTCCTGGGGCCGGTCGAACCGCTCGGCGCTGGTGCGGGTGCCGATGTACACCCCGAACAAGGCGTCCTCGCGTCGTGTCGAGATCCGCAGCCCCGATTCGTCCTGCAACCCGTACCTGACCTTCGCGGTGCTGCTGGCCGCGGGTCTGCGCGGGATCGAGAAGGGGTACGAGCTGCCGCCGGAGGCCGAGGACGATGTGTGGGCGCTGACCGCCGCCGAACGGCGGGCCATGGGCTTCCGCGAGCTGCCCGGCACCCTGGACGAGGCATTGCACGCGATGGAACGGTCGGAACTGGTCGCCGAAACCCTCGGCGAACACGTCTTCGACTTCTTCCTGCGCAACAAGCGCCGGGAATGGGCCGACTACCGCAGCCAGGTGACGGCGTTCGAGCTGCGCGAGTACCTGGACCTGTGATCCGATACCCGGCCGGTCACCGCACCTCGGCCGGGTAATTTGAAGGGATGGTCCGGCCCCCGTCTGCCCGTTCCGCTGTTCCCGGTGTCGGTCGGCTCGGTTTGCTCGAGCCGACGGCGGCCGAATCGCTCCGCGAGCTCGGCTGGGACACCATCGAGGGGATTCCGCTGCTGTGGGCGCTCTCGCGCGCCCCCAACGCCGACCTGGCGCTGAACACCCTGATCCGCATCCGGGAAGGGCTCGGAAGCGACTGGGACGCCCTGGATTCGGCGCTGCGCACCGATACCGGGCTGCGGGCCAGGCTGTTCGCGGTGATCGGATCGTCCAGCGCGCTGGGCGACCACCTGGTGGCCGACCCCGCCGCCTGGGAACTGCTGCGCCGCCCCCACCTTCCCGACCGCGACGAGGTGCTGACCGATCTGCTCGCCGTGGTCGCCGCCGAGCCCGAGACCGGCCGCAATGCCGGTCCGATGCTGTTCCGCGCCGGGAAGTCCGGACCGGAGGTGGTGGCGCTGCTGCGCAAACGCTACCGCGATCAGCTGATGCTGGTGGCGGCCGCGGATCTGGCGCCGACCGTGGAGAACGAGCCGGTACTGCGGTATCAGGAGGTCTGCGCGCGTCTCACCGAACTGGCCGACGCCGCGCTCACCACCGCGCTGGCGGTGGCGGTGGCGCGGGTGTGCCGGGACGCGCCGTGCCCGGTGCGGTTGGCGGTGATCGCCATGGGCAAGAGCGGCGCCTGTGAACTGAACTATGTCAGCGATGTCGACGTCGTCTTCGTCGCCGAACCCGCCGACGCTACCGCGGGCCGGTTGGCCGCCGAGATGATGAGCGTGGCGTCGTCGGCCTTCTTCGATGTCGATGCCGCGCTGCGGCCGGAGGGCCGGGCCGGGGTGCTGGTGCGCACCCTGGACTCGCATCTGGCCTACTATCAGCGCTGGGCGCGGACCTGGGAATTCCAGGCGCTGCTCAAGGCGCGTCCGATGACCGGGGATCTGGAACTCGGCCTGCGGTATCAGGCGGCGGTGAGCCCGTTGGTGTGGACCGCGGCCGAACGCGAGGATTTCGTCGCCGACGTCCAGGCCATGCGTCGTCGCGTCGAGGACCTGGTCCCCGAGGAGTTGCGCGACCGCGAGCTCAAACTCGGGCACGGAAGCCTGCGTGATGTGGAATTCGCGGTGCAACTGCTGCAATTGGTGCACGGTCGGGTGGATGAGTCCCTGCGCGTGGCGGCCACCGTGGAGGCCTTGGCGGCGCTGGCCGAGCGCGGCTATGTCGGTCGCGAGGACGCCGCCAATCTCACCGCCTCCTACGAATTCCTGCGCCTGCTGGAACACCGGCTGCAACTGCAGCGGCTCAAACGCACCCACACCCTGCCCGCCGCCGACGACGAGGAGGGCATGCGCTGGCTGGCCCGCGCCGCGCATATCCGCCCCGACGGCAGACAGAATGCCGCCGGCGTGCTGCGCACCGAGATCCGGCGCACCACAGCCCGGGTGCGGCGGCTGCACGCCCGGCTGTTCTACCGGCCGCTGCTGGAATCGGTGGCGCGGCTGGAACCCGACGCGCTGCGTCTGAGCCCCGACGCCGCCGTCCGCCAGCTCGCCGCCCTCGGCTACGCCGCCCCCGAACACGCGCTCGGTCATCTGCGCGCGCTCACCGGCGGCGTCTCCCGCAAGGGCCGGATCCAGGCACTGCTGTTGCCGACCCTGCTGGAATGGCTCGGCGACACCCCCGACCCGGACGCCGGCCTGCTCGCCTACCGGCGGGTGTCCGAGGGGCTGACGGATATGGACTGGTATCTGCGGGTACTGCGGGACGAGGGCGCGGTCGGGCAGCGGCTGATGATCGTGCTCGGCTCCTCGGCGTATCTGCCGGATCTGCTCATCAACGCCCCCGACACCATCCGCATGTACGCCGACGGGCCGGAGGGGCCGCTGCTGCTGCGCACCCGGCCGGCGGAGGTGGCCGGCGGTATCCTCACCGCCGCCGCCCGCTACGAAGACCCGAAACGCGCGGTGGCGGCGGCTCGTTCGCTGCGCCGGCACGAACTGGCACGGGTCGCGTCGGCGGATCTGCTCGGCCTGCTCGACGTGCCGCAGGTGTGCGCGGCGCTGTCCTCGGTGTGGGTGGCGGTGCTGGACGCGGCGCTGCGAGCGGTGATCCGGGCCGGTGAGGCCCGGCGCGGCGTGCCCGCCCCCGCCGCCATGGCGGTGATCGGGATGGGACGGCTCGGCGGCAGGGAACTGGGCTACGGCTCGGACGCCGATGTGCTGTTCGTCTGCGACCCACGTCCCGGCGAGGACGAGACGGCGGCCGTGAAATGGGCCAACGGCGTCGCCGAACAGGTGCGGCAGCTGCTCGGCGCCCCCAGCACCGACCCGCCGCTGGAAGTGGACGCCGGACTGCGCCCCGAAGGCCGCAGCGGTCCGCTGGTGCGCACCCTCGCCTCCTACAACGCCTACTACAGCCAGTGGGTGCAGCCGTGGGAGGTGCAGGCGCTGCTGCGCGCCCACCAGGTGGCGGGCGACCAGGACCTCGGCGTCCGCTTCCTGCGCACCATCGACCCGGTGCGCTACCCGTCCGGCGGCGTCTCCACCGAGGCGGTCCGCGAGATCCGCCGCATCAAGGCCCGCGTGGATTCCGAACGTCTGCCCCGCGGCGCCGACCCGGCCACCCACACCAAACTCGGCCGCGGCGGGCTCACCGATATCGAGTGGACCGTGCAGCTACTGCAGTTGCGGCACGCGCACGAGGTCCCGGAACTGCACAACACCTCCACCCTCGAATCACTGGACGTCATCGAGAACGGCGGCCTGCTCGACGCCGAGGACGTGCACCGACTCCGGCAGGCATGGCTGACCGTCACCGCCGCTCGTAACGCGCTGGTGCTCGTCCGAGGCAAACCCACCGACCAACTTCCCGGCCCCGGCCGCACCCTGTCGGCAGTGGCCCGGGTCGCGGGCTGGACCGACGGCGACGGTAACGAGTTCCTCGACAACTACCTGCGGGTTACCCGACACGCGAGGGCCGTGGTGGAGCGGGTGTTCGGAACCTGAGCCGGCGCCTGCCCCGACCGGTCCGGGACCGTCCTACTCGGCCGCGGCCGAAAGGGTCTTCCGCAGGCTCTCGAATCGATTCGGGGGCCTGCGGTGTTTCGGAGCCGAGCGTCGGCTGCCCGGTGCCGGATTCGTCCGCGGCGGTCATTGCGATCGCAACACGTCGACGACGGCTTCGGCGACCGCCCGGGCGCTGCCGGGGTTCTGGCCGGTGATCAGGCGCCCATCGGTGACCACGTGGGTGTCGAAGGGTTTGTCGGCGCTGCTGTAGTTGCCGCCACGGTTGCGCAACTCGTCCTGCAGGCTGAACGGGACGGCGTCGGCGCGTTGGGCCGCCTGCTCCTCCGGCCAGGAGAATCCGGTGACATTCTTCCCCTCGAGCAGCGGTTCTCCGTTATCGAGCATGACCTCCAGCAGGCCGGCGGGGCCGTGACACACGGCCGAGACGATGCGCCCGCTGTCGTAGAACTTCGCGGTGAGCGCGGCCAGGTGGGGGTCTTTGAAGTCGAACATGACCCCGTGTCCGCCGGTGAGGTAGATGGCGTCGTAGTCCTGCACATCCACGTCGCCGACTTTCGTGGTGTCCTCGAGCAGGTCCATGAACTCCCGGTCGGCGTAGCGCCGGTCAGTGCCCAACTCGGCCAGCACGTCATGGGCCAGGCTCTCCGGGTCCAAGGGAACGTAACCACCCGCGGGGCCGGCGATCTCGACGTCGAAACCGTTGTCCTTGACGTAATCGTAGAAATGAGTCAACTCACCCAGCCACAACCCGGTGCGGTAACCCACCTTCTCGTATTCGCCCGCGTTCGTGACGATGACCAAGATCTTGTTGGTGGCCATATCCGTCCTCCGTTCCTTCGACCGGCCGGTCGTGGTGTCAATCGGTACGGTGCGGAGCCGGTGTCCACGCCTGCCCATTCGGGCGTCATACCGGTAGCCGACCCCAGCGTGCGGGCAGTACCCCGCTCACTGTCCACCAATCCGCCCTCGACCATCCCGCGGGCGGCGACACCGCGGCGAACGAGCCCGCCCGTTGCCGAATGGTCCGAATGCCGGTGTCCCTGCGGAACGGGTACGGCGAGTTCGCGCCTCGGGTGAAGTTCGAGGAAGTGACCGCGCTCATCACCGGTCCGGGCTATCGCATCGAGCCGGACAACGAGGCGGTGGTATCGCCGTGGACACCACCGGGGAACGCGGCACCGAGACGTTCCCACCCCCGAGCAGCGTTGTCCTTCCGGGCGGCCCGAAGTCGAGGAGACGCGCTGCGCCATGTCGGGTTGCCCGTTCCCGCAGGTGGTCCGCCTAATCCGTGGAGACGTGCCCCAGCAGCCATTCGACCACGTCCGAGAGCACCCGGTCGCGCTCCGGCTCGTTGAAGATCTCGTGGTAGAAACCCTCATAGCGCCGGACGGTGAGGTCGTCGGTCCCCGCCCCCGCTTCGATCCGGTCCGTGCTCGACGGGGCGGCGATGGTGTCGGCGGTGCCGTGCATGGCCAGGGTCGGCACCGTCAGCCGGTCCAGGCGTGCGCTCACGGTGTTCGCGGCGAACAGGATCTCGGTGGCGGTGCGGGCGGGCAGTTTGCCGCGGAACACCAGCGGGTCGCTGTCGTAGGCGGCGACCACGGCCGGGTCTCGGCTGATATCCGACGAATCCAGTTTCAGCACACCGAGATTCGGGACGATCCGGGTCAGCACCGGTGCGGCCAGACGCTGCACGGGATTGCCCAGTGGGATATCGAGCGGCGGCGCCGAGACCACGATCCCGGCCGCGTCGAGCGGAGCCCGGGTCGCCAGATGGAGCACGATCAGGGCTCCCATCGAATGCCCGAGCACGAACCGCGGCACCCCGGGGAACGCCTGGCCCGCCAGGTCGAGCAGGCGGGCCGTATTGTCCGCGGCGTTGTCGATCGACCCGATATTGGCGCGGGCCCCACCCGAGGCGCCATGCCCCGCATGGTCCAGCGTGTACACCGCGAAACCGGCCTCGTTCAACCGCTTCCCGACATGTTCGTACCGCCCGGAGTGTTCGGCCGCGCCGTGCGACAGCGCGATCACCCCGCGGACATCGCCCTCGGGCAACCAGGCGCGCCAGACGATCCGCTTGCCGACGCTGTCGAAGGCGCCGGTGTCCGGCCGGCCGGGATCGAGGGCCGGCTCGGCGATGCCGCCGGGCGTTTCACCGGCGTCCGGTTCGGCCGCGGCGCTTGCCGCGTGTTCTTCTGTGGGGGGCTTCGTGTCCGGTGTCTCCCGATCGCTCATCCCTCGGCTCCTGCGTGCTGAAATGTCGCGGCCGGCGGTTCGGCCGTCACCGCGAGATGGTCGATGAGCCGCCGGTTGAAATCGATGAGCCGAGCGTAGTTCACCAGCGACAGCCGTTCATCGGTTCCGTGGATCCGCTCCAGGTCCTGTTGGGTGAGCAGGATCGGGGCGAAATTGCAGCGGGTGCCGGCCAGATCGTGGTAGTGCCGGGAATCGGTGGCACCGGGAACCAGACCGGTGGTGACCGCGATCCCGGGAACGACGGCCTCGGCGAGGGCGGCGATCCGCTCGAACTGCGGACCCGGCCGTCCGACCGGAGACGGCTCCGACGACATTCCGACAACCTCGATCCGCACCCGCTCGTCGCGTACGACCTTCCGGCAGTGGGCGAGCACACCCGCCACCGAATCGCCGGGCAGGATTCGGAAATTGACCAGTGCCTCGGCATGCTGCGGCAGTACGTTCGCCTTCACTCCGCCGTGGATCACCGTGGGGGCGGTGGTGGTACGCACCAGGGCCTCGGTCTGCGGGCGCGCGGCCATGATCCGGGTGATGACGGGGGTGGCGGCGCGAGTGAACCGCAGCAGCCCGCGCCGCACCGCGGGCATGGTGGGGCGTAGCCGAGCCAGCATGTCGAACACTACGGGCGTCACCCGCAGTGGCATCGGATGCTCCTGGATCCGGCTCACGGCCCGGGCCAACCGCCCCACCGCGGTCGGCCCGCTCGGCATGGACGAATGCCCGCCCACCTCGGTGACGGTCAGCCGCACCGTGGCGTAGCCCTTCTCACCCAGCATGATCGTCGCCACCGGTTGCCGGACCCCGTCGGCGACGCCTTCGGTTATCACTCCGCCCTCGTCCAGCAGCAGGTCGGCACGCACCCCGGCCTCGCGCAGCCGCCGCGCCATCCGCACCGCGCCCTCGGTGCCGAACACTTCCTCGTCATGCCCGAACGCCAGATATACCGTGTGCCGCGGGCGCACCCCCGCGGTCAGCGCGGCCTCCACCGCTTCCAGGATCGCGACCAGCCGGCTCTTGTCGTCGATCGCGCCGCGTCCCCAGACGAACTCGTCGTCGACCACACCCGCGAACGGGGGATGGGTCCAACGCCGTGATTCATCGGCGGGGACCACGTCCTGGTGGGCGAGCAGGATCGCCGCCGTCCGCGACGGGTCGACCCCGTGCCAGGTGTAGAGCCTGCTGTGGCCGAAGCGCTCCAGTCCCAGTTCGGCGTGCACGCGGGGGAAGGACCGCTCCAGGTGCTCGGCCAGCCGCGCGAACTCCGCGTCGTCGGTGTCGGCGGGATTCTCCCGGGACACCGTGGCGCAGCGCAGCGCCGCCGCCAGCCGTTCGGCCGTTTCGGTGTCGACCGCGGGGGTGCGGCCGGTCATCGGACGGTGAGATCGTTCAGATTCAGGGGCATCCTCGCATTGTCCAGCATCACCGGGTCGAGGGCGACGACCTGTTTCCCGAGCTGCTCCCGCTGCTTGGGGGTGAGCCCACTCGGCAGGTCGGCCTGCCTGACCGTACGCAACACCGGCAGTTCGAGCTCGGCCGACTCCACGCTCACCTGCGCGAAAGCCGGCTCGTGCGCCCACTGGTCGTCCACCACATCGGTGATCTTCACCCCCAGGCGGTGCCCCGGCGGGATCAGCCAGTCGTGTCCGGTCAACTCGATCCGCGCGGTCTCCGAGACCGGGGCGATACCCCGGGTGACGGCGATCGCGGTGTTGTCCGGGGAGACGTCGTAGACTTCGATCGCCACGGTGGTGTTCGCCGGGCCGCTCGCCCGCACCGTCGCTGTCGGCAGGCCGGACAGGTGCATCGCCTGCGGCAGCGGCTCCGACACCGTCCAGATTTCCCGGTCGGGGCCGGGCGGCAGCCCGCGGTCCATATAGTGGCCGGTGCGCAGGGGGATCGGGACGCGCACCGCGTCCGGTGGCGGCCAGGTCTGCTCCGAGCGCCACGCGCCGTCGGAACGCCCGACGGAGACCCGCGGCCCGGGGACCGTCACATCGCGTCCGGCCACGTGCCTGTCGAAGAAGGCGAGGATCTCGGGATTGAAGTCGGGGCCGCCGCACGGTTCGTAGCAGTTACGGTGCCCCCACATCCCGAACCACGCCTTGTGCTCGCCGGGACCCTGCACCTTCCACACATCGAACACCTTCCAGGGACGGGTGTTGAAATCGCCGAACCCTTGGCCGAGGAACAGGGGAATGGTGTTGCCGGCCACCATCGGGATCAGATTGCGGTCCCGCCAGAACGCGGTGCTGCCGTCGGGGTTCGAGATCTGTCTCGCGTACTCGGCGTAGCATTCGACCGAGATACTCGCCACATTGGCGTGGTACTCGGGCGGGTCCGTGGGATGGCCGGGCAGGGCGGCGATCAGTGAATGCTCGTACCCCACCAGATAGCCCGGTCGGACCCCGCGCTCACTGATCGGCTTGATGGTGAACCGCCAGGGAAGTCCCTGCATATAGGCGTAGGAGTAGGGGTCGGCGGTGGGCGCGAAAGAGGCGACGGCCGCCAGCCCCTTCGGTTTGGTCACCAGTCCCATCAACCCGGTCCGTCCCTCGTAGGAGACACCGGCCAGGCCCACCTTCCCGGTGGACCACGGTTGGCTCGCTGCCCATTCCACCGCGGTCTTCACATCCGAGCGTTCCCCCGGCCCGCCATAGTCCGGGCACCCCGACGAGCCTCCGAACCCGCGCAGGTCGGCGATGACATAGGTGTATCCGGCCTGGAGGAACATCTCGACATCGAGGTCGACCACCGACGGCCCGCCCTCGAGCCGGGGTTCGGTGATGTACCCGCCGTGCGCCCGGTACGGGCTGACGGTGAGGATCACCGGTGTGCGGACGTCGTCGGCGATGCCCGGCGGCCGCAGCACGTCCGCGTGCATCCGCACCCCGTCGGTGGAGTCGAAGAATTCCTGCCACCACCGGAACGGGAACTGCGCCTGCGCCGGGGGCGCCCCCCAGATGGCGAACGGGGCCGCGACGGCGACCGCGGTGACGAAGCCGAGCAGCAGCAACAGTCTGCGCGGCACGGAGAATCGTGAGGTCACTCCAAGGACTATCGAGGGTGCGGCCCGATGCGTCCAGACCCAGAAAACCGGGGATGCCATGGCGTCCGGCACCGGGACCCGGCGCCGGTGGTCGGGTGAGGGGAGCGCGGTCGTCCCGTGCACGGGACCGTGTCCCACGGCAACTATTCTGGAAACCATGGCAGCAGGTAAGCCCGACAAAGAGGCGAAAGCCGCGGCGAAGGCGGCGCGCAAACAGCAGTCGAAGGAACGTCGTCAGCAGCTCTGGCAGGCGTTCCAGATGCAGCGCAAAGAAGACAAACTGCTGCTGCCGCTGATGATCGGCGCGCTGGTCGTCACCACCGCCGTACTGTTCGGGGGCGGTTTCCCCTTCGGGCTGCAGTGGTTCATGCTGCCCCTGGGCCTGCTGCTCGGCGTGCTGCTCGCGTTCATCATCTTCGGTCGCCGCGTGCAGAGCACCGTCTACCGCCGGGCCGAGGGCCAGGCCGGCGCCGCGGCGTGGGTCCTGGACAATTTGCAGGGCAAATGGCGGGTGAGCAGCGGTGTCGCCGCCACCACCCAGCTGGACGTGGTGCACCGGGTGATCGGCCTGCCGGGTGTCATCTTCGTCGCCGAGGGCACTCCGCAGCGGGTGCGGTCGTTGCTGGCACAGGAGAAGAAGCGCACCGCCCGCCTCATCGGCGACACCCCGATCTACGACGTGATCATCGGTAACGAAGAGGGGCAGGTGCCGCTGAAGGACCTGCAGCGGCACCTCACCAAACTCCCGCGCAATATCGATACCAAGCGGATGGATCAGATCGAGGGCCGGCTGAGCGCCCTCGGCTCCCGCAAGGGCGGCCCCGCGATGCCGAAGGGCCCGCTGCCGACCGGCGCCAAGATGCGCGGTATGCAGCGCACCATCCGCCGTCGCTGAGCCCGCGCGCCGGCTCAGGCGCCGAGCAACCGGCCGACCCGGTCGTAGGCGAGCAGGTGACAGCCGACCAGAACCGCCGCGGACACCGGTGCCACACCGGGAAGCCCAGCGAACCACAGCGCGGCGGCGCCACCCCACAGCACCCCGAGTTCAATCATCGGTCAGATGGTTTCGGGCACCGCGATCACTCCCCACAGGGCCACCGTCACCATCGGCAGCGCCAGGACGAGAAGCCAACGCCAAGGGCTGTCGGCGCAGCGCCGACCGAGCACGCCGAAGGAGACCACAGCGCTGACCTCGAGCAGAAAACGGACCCCGAGCAGCGCCGGACGAAGTGACACGGGTGCGGCCTGGATCGGCTCGTATGCGCCGCGCCCGCTCAGCGGGCGCGCACCACGGCGGTACCGGTGGCCCGATCGTGCATACCGCGCCCGTCCGCGTCGGTGAACAGGGCCGGAACCACGAACACCAGCAGGACTTGGCGGCCCAATGCCCGGACGAACCCCACCGGTGCCGCCACATCGACCCGGATCACCCGCAGGCGCAGGAAGTACTGACCGGGAGTGAACCCGAACAGGGTTACCGTGCCGATCCCGATCAGCGCCCACACGAGCAGCGTCAGCTGCGATACCGCCGCCCCCTGCACGATCAGCGCGGAGATGCCGAGCGCGATCATCCAGTCGACGAACAGCGCCCCGATCCGCCGGGCCATCCCGGGCAGCGAGCCAACCCCCTTGCGCGGCAGCCCCAGCAGCTCGCCGGGATAGGTGTCGTTCGCCGAATCACCGGGATCGGCGGAGGGTCCGGAAAGCCATGATCCGGTGATACGTGCCATGTGCCCAGGATAGGCGGCTGCCTCGACGACGCTCGGACCGGCGCGTCGGCGGCTGCCTCGCCTGCGCCCGGCGCGTCCCCGGTTGCCCGGTCGGCACCGGTCTCGTCGTATCCGAGGTGGCCTCGCCTGCGCTGAACCGGGGCATTCGGCTGCTCCGCGGTGCGCTCGGCTCGGCGGCCGAGGCTGCCTTGCCCGCATCCGGTCGCCGGCCGGGTTGCCTCGTTTCACTCGGCTCGGCGGCCGGCACTGCCCGCCTCCTCGGTCCATACACGATTGTCGGCGGACC
This sequence comes from Nocardia brevicatena NBRC 12119, assembly GCF_000308495.1. Taxonomy (GTDB): domain Bacteria; phylum Actinomycetota; class Actinomycetes; order Mycobacteriales; family Mycobacteriaceae; genus Nocardia; species Nocardia brevicatena. The sequence continues at coordinate 90,185 of NZ_BAFU01000037.1, forward strand.
GGCCGCCGGGCGTGACCGCAGAAGTGCCTCGGATGTCGTATCACCGGTGCTCACGCCCGCGATAGAGTTTTGAGTGCCCGCTGAACGGCTCTCACCTCCGACGTGGCCGGCGCCACTCCCGCCACCGCACGTGTAACACCGGCGAAACACGGGCTTGACGGCCGGGAAACACCACGTCCATAGCGTCGATTCGCGACGCCCTGCACTTGATACTGGCTGGGGAACCTGATCCCTATAAGGAGAACTAAGTGACGTTCAGCACGGCCGACGAGGTCATCAAGTTCATCGCCGACGAGGAAGTCGAGTACATCGACATCCGTTTCAGCGACCTGCCCGGTGTGCAGCAGCATTTCTCCATTCCGGCGAAGGCGTTCACCACCGACCTCGCCGAGGAAGGTCTGGCGTTCGACGGTTCCTCGGTGCGTGGCTTCCAATCCATCGACGAGTCCGACATGCTGCTGTTGCCCGACTACAGCACCGCGCAGCTGGACCCGTTCCGGGCCGCGAAGACACTCAATATGAACTTCTTCGTGCACGATCCGTTCACCCGCGAGGCCTACTCCCGCGACCCGCGCAATATTGCCCGCAAGGCGGAGGAGTACCTGCGCTCCACCGGTATCGCCGACACCGCGTTCTTCGGCCCCGAGGCGGAGTTCTACATCTTCGACTCGATCCGCTACGACTCGGCCATGAACGGCGCGTTCTACGAGATCGAATCCATTTCCGGTTCCTGGAACACCGGCGCCGAGTTCAACCCGGACGGCACCCCGAACCGCGGCTACAAGGTCCGCAACAAGGGCGGCTACTTCCCGGTGGCTCCCTACGACCACTACGTGGACCTGCGCGACAATATATCCACCAACCTGCAGAACGCCGGATTCGAGTTGGAGCGCGGGCACCACGAGGTCGGCACCGCCGGTCAGGCCGAGATCAACTACAGGTTCAACACCCTGCTGCACGCGGCCGACGATCTGCAGCTGTTCAAGTACATCGTCAAGAACACCGCGTGGGCCGAGGGCAAGACCGTCACCTTCATGCCGAAGCCGCTGTTCGGCGACAACGGCTCGGGTATGCACGTGCACCAGTCGCTGTGGAAGGACGGCAAGCCGCTGTTCCACGACGAGGCCGGCTACGGTGGCCTGTCGGATCTGGCCCGCCACTACATCGGCGGCATCCTGCACCACGCCCCATCGCTGCTGGCGTTCACCAACCCCACCGTGAACTCCTACCACCGCCTGGTCCCCGGCTACGAGGCCCCGATCAACCTGGTGTATTCCCAGCGCAACCGCTCCGCCGCGGTCCGCATCCCGGTCACCGGCAACAACCCGAAGGCCAAGCGTATCGAGTTCCGTGCCCCGGACTCTTCGGGCAACCCGTACCTGGCCTTCGCCGCCATGCTGATGGCCGGCCTGGACGGCATCAAGAAGAAGATCGAGCCGCTGGCCCCGGTCGACAAGGACCTCTACGAGCTGCCGCCGGAGGAGGCCAAGAACATCCCGCAGGCCCCCACCAGCCTGGCGACGGTCATCGACCGCCTGGAAGCCGACCACGAGTACCTCACCGAGGGCAATGTCTTCACCGAGGACCTGATCGAAACCTGGATCACCCTCAAGCGGGAGAACGAGATCGCCCCGGTCAACCTGCGGCCGCACCCGTACGAGTTCGAGCTGTACTTCGACGTGTAAGCCTGACCTGCGCGTTTATGCCTAATTCGGGCTTTCGGTATGCAGGGAGTACGCAGTAGAAGAGGCAGAGTCCATCCGTTCGGTGATCACTCCGGCGATCACCCGACGGGTGGTCTCGTCTGTATCGGGCCACAAATGCCCACAGGCATCCAAGGTGGCCTTGGCTGGGGCGTGCCGCATTCGGGCTTGCACGACCTTTATGTTCGCCCCACCCTCACTCTTGCCGAACGGGTCGGACACAACCCGATCTCCCGGCCAGCGCTTCACCGCGGCTGCCAACATCAGCGCCGGCTCGTTCGGGATCGGAATGGGGGCCTCGGAGCCGTCCGTCTTCACTGGCTTCGCCGGCCACTGCTGCTTTGAGCCAGTCGGAGTGCCACGGTCCGGCAGCACCATGCCCTGAGTTCCGCTCAGTGGATCCAACTGTCACAGCGTCGTTCCGAGCCATGACGCGAACCCGACCAAGCCCTCACTCCGTCGCCGCTGCGCCGCCGCGATGCCGTACACCGTTTCGCGGACCGATGGATGCAATTTGGTCTGCTGGGGTGCGACCAGTCGCGCGCGGTTCAGCGCCGCGAGTGCTTGATCCGGCTTGCCTATCATCAACCATGCACGACTCACGTCCTGCCAGTGATGGCCGGCGCGCGGCGGCGCGGTTTTCCTGGGAAGGGTGAGATTCGATCCTTCGTGCGCCGCCTTGCCGGGATCACCTGATTCCAGCGCTACGGCAGCGGTATGGATACCGACGTTCACAGGACCGAAAAGAGTCCCGTATGCATCGCTCTCGTGGCGCATAGGTGCGGCGATCCGGCGAGCTTCCCGCAAATGATCCTCGGCTACATCAGGGCGGAAGCCTCGAGCAGCAATAATCGCCCCGGTCAAGTGCGCGGAACCGCGTACGGCGTCTACGCCTTCGCCCTCACCCGATATCGAATTCAGGCCACGTTCAATCAGGTTCAGACCCAAATCGGCACGGTCGTAGTACATGAGGATGCGCGCCCGTTTGATGAGTGCTTGCGGTCCGTAAAGCGGGTCGTCGGCGCGTTCCGCTGTCCATTCCAGCCGATCGATTACTGAAGGTGCGAGGCTGGTGAACCCGAATCGTCGGCACAACCGCTCGGCGGTGAGGAACGCTTGAGACAACATCGTGCACACCCGCGCGGTATCGGACGCCTCGTGCAGGACTCCATACAACCGGCGGATCACTTCGGGCAGACGGGCCAGAGCAACACGACCTTGATCAGCGAAGTACGCCCGGTCTATATCGTTCAGTTCCGCTTGCAGTCGCTCTAGGGGCCAAGGCTCCACCGGCTCGACGTAGGCACCTTCGGCCAGAATGGCGCGCAGTTCGGTAGAGCCCTCCAACGGCCCATCCTGTTCGATGGTGTCGCGGTACGGAGTACCGGTGAGCTGCTCGGGTTCGACCCGCAACACACGCGCCGCCTTGGCCAGCAATGCCGGGCTGGCCACCCGGCGCCCCTGCTCGACCGCCCGCAACAGGCTGACGCTGTAGACCAACCTATTCGCCAACTGCTGCTGTGACAGTCCGGCAAGCTTCCGTTCGCGGGCAATAGCCTTGCCTGCGTGGTGAGGACTCATATGTTCCATGCTGCGCCCAGTACCACCTTTGTGTCACTTCAGACAGCGCATTCCCCGCAAGGTAGGAGACAGCACCCGGCGCCGGGTTGCCTCCCTGGCTGCCCCGGCGCCAGGTGTTTTTCAGCAGGGGACAACGACAGGGGCCACACATGAGCCATGCCGAGCCATCACCGTTGCCGGACCGGACGCCGATGCGTTCTCAGGCGATCGTGACCGCGCTGACCATCTGGGAATTCACCGGCGCCCGGGTGGATGCCGATGCGTGCGACGACGTGGAGTTATTGGAGCGTATTGCCGAAGGACTGAGGACCAGCGCGTAACCGGGACGATAGGGGATCATCACGTGACGAAGCCGAGAGCGCTCGGATATCTGCGCAAGGACAAGTCCGGCGTACATCAGCAGTGGGACGAGGCCCAGATGCGCGCCCTGGCCAAGAGGTTCGGGTATGACCTGTGCAAGACGATCGTGTTCGACGAGTTCACCGAGGACCCGATCGGCAAGTTGGTGCACGCGGTCGGCCGGACCGAGGCCGAGGCGCCGTTCATTCCCGGCCTCAAGCATTTCGACGGCATCGTGCCGCGGACGGTGGTGTCGATTGCCGATGTCGTCACCGTGAGCCCGGCGCACACCTACACCCGATGGTCGACCGGGCAGCCACCCACCGAGATAGACGGGGCGTAGGTGTTGGTCGGGAAATGTCCACCCCATGTGCACGGAGGCGTGATACCTCGTCCAAATTGGACGAGGTTTGTCAGCGGCACACGTCCCTCACGTGTCGAGTTCGGTGTCGAGTTCGGTTGTTGCCGAATTTCGCCATACAGGATCAAGGGCGGCGCTGGCGCGCCGCCGACGCGGCGCACCGCGCCGCGACGCGCAACCGCCGGCCTCCGCAGGCTGCGGCAGGCGGGCGCGTCGGTGCGTTGCCCCGCGTTTGGCGACGTGGCAGAACGTGCCCTGTTCCTGTCTGGCCACTTTCTCAACGTCCTCGCAGTGCTGGGCACGACGAGAGCCGTACCCGACTTGCCTCCCGCAGCCCTCGATGAATCCGCCAGCACTCTGCCCGGTCCACC